>LDXO01000003.1:65626-146231 GCA_001443455.1 Deltaproteobacteria bacterium CSP1-8
TCTCCTATTCGGCATAAACGGGTTGGATCCGGCTTTCGATCCTGAATTTCGGGCATTTTTGGATTTCCCTCTCGGCGGATCGACCGGGGGGGACGTGGTGCCTGCAAACGCAGAGATCGTGTCCGCGACCATTACGGTTTTCGTCGATGACGTTTTGTTTGCTTCCTCCGTACCAACCCTGATCGACCTCGTCCGATATCCCCTCTCGGGGTTACGATCGTCGGATTATGATTCTCCCCCTCTGGGAAATGTCGTCGGCAAGACTTTTTTCACATCCGCCGATATAGGGTTTGATGTCACTTTCGATGTGACTCCTCTGATGCAGGAGGCACAGCTTCGAGGCTTTTCGGACTTTCAGGTTCGTCTTCTGCTCGATTTCTCGGGCGCCATTGGACTGGTTAGAATCGAAGACTTGCCAAATGTGGCTATCAGCGCCCCCCTCCTGAGCGTCGAGTATCGCTGAGCCTGACCGGCCGACTCCCTCCTGCGGCAGCTTCGCCGGTAACAACGGCTCAACGCCGCGGCGCACGGTCCGTCCGGTTAGCGCCTGAAATCAGCGTCGCCGCTCTACGGGGCCCCTTGGCGATGCGGGGGGTTCCGCGAAGCGGCCTGTGGAGCGAGTTCCCGGTTGTCGCGAGCGGAACCGGCAGCGAGCGGGCGAAGGTCGAGAGCGTAGCGGATGCGGAAGCCCCCGCGAGCCGGAGGCCCAGGGAAACGGTGCCGGCGCTGCAGCGATCCCGGTCGCGGAATTTGCGGAAATTGTTGTAGAATCTTCTCGTGCCTGCCACGGGGACGAGGAAACGGTTAGCCGACCTCGGTGCGGTCGCGTCGGGCCTGGCCCACGAGATCCGCAATCCGCTGAATGCCCTCTACATCAACAGCCAGATCCTCGAGGAGATGCTCGCCGCGCTGCCGGAAGAGGCCACGGACAGGAAAGAGGAGCTCCTCTCCCTGGCACGCGCCAACATGAGGGTCACCCAGCGCCTGAACGACATTCTCTCCGAGTTCCTGCGGTTCGCCCGGCCGACGGCGATGGAGCTCGTGGTGGCGGACCTGAACCGGGTCGTAGCCGACACGCTCCGGTTCCTCGAGGTCGACTTCGCCCGCCGGGGGATCGAGTTGGTCGCCGCCTTCCACCCGGACCCGCTTCCGCTGTTCGCCGACGAAAAGCAATTGCGGCAGGCCCTCCTCAATGTCCTTCTGAACGCCGAGGAGGCGCTGGACAAGGAGAAAAAAGTCATCAAGGTGACGACCGGGTCGGAGCGGGGACAACCGTTCGTGCGCGTAACCGACAACGGCCGGGGCATCCCCCGGGCGGACCGGAAGCAGATCTTCCATCTCTTCTTCTCCACGAGGAAAAACGGCACCGGGCTGGGGCTTCCCATCGTTCGGAAAATCGTGCGCGAGCATGGGGGAAAGATCGGCATCCGGAGCCGTGAGGGGCGCGGCACGACGGTGACGATTTTCCTCCCCCCGGAGGAACAGTCCAAGGCCAGGATGCGGGAGCGGGCGTCCGGGAGGCCGCTTCCGGAGAAGGTACGGTGACAGAGAAGGCGAAGGTTCTCATATTCGACGACGACCCGGACAGCCTCTCGAGCATCGCCGCGGCGTTGCGGCGGGACGGGTACGAGGTCCATCCCTTCGCCGATCCGAAGGAGGGGCTTGCGGTCCTCGCCTCCCGGGGGGGAGACGTCGTGCTGACCGACCTCAAGATGCCCGGGATCACGGGCCTGGAGGTGGTCCGCCGCGTGGTACGGGAGAACCCGGGCATTCCGGTCGTGGTCGTGACCGCGTTCGGCACCGTGGAGAGCGCAGTGGAGGCGGTGCGGGCGGGAGCGTCCGACTACCTCCTCAAGCCGGTGGGGATCCCGCAGCTGCGCGCCGCTGTCTTCAAAGCGGCCAAGGAGCGCAGCAAGAACGTGGAACTCGAGAAAAAGGACAGGGAGATCCGGCGCCTGCGGGAGGAGAGGGACCGGAAACGGGGCGTGGGACGGATCATCGCCGATTCGAGGAAGATGGAGGAGGTGATCCGGAAAATCCACATGGTCGCCCAGACCCGGATGAACGTTCTCATCCTGGGGGAGAGCGGCACGGGGAAGGAGCTGGTGGCCCGGGCGATCCACGACCAAAGCCCGAGGGGGGAGATGCCCTTCCTGCCGATCAACTGCGCGGCGATTACCGAAAGTCTCCTGGAATCGGAGCTCTTCGGCCACGAGAAGGGTGCGTTCACGGGCGCCGTCGCCACCCGGCAGGGATTGATGGAGATCGCCGAGGGGGGAACCCTGTTCCTCGACGAGGTCGGCGAAATGTCCCTCTCGCTGCAGGTCAAGCTGTTGCGGGCGATCGAACAGAAGGAGATCATCCGGGTCGGCGGATCGGAGGTGATCCGTGTGGACGTCCGGATCATCGCCGCGACCAACCAGGACCTCAAGGCGAAAGTGGCGGGGAAGACCTTCCGGGAGGATCTGTTCTATCGGCTGAACGTGTTCAACATCTCTGTGCCCCCTCTGCGGGAACGCCGCGAGGATATACCGAAACTCGCCGGCCACTTCCTTTCCGAGATCGCGGGCGAGAACCAAATCACGCCCAAGAGGTTGTCGGCCGGCGTGCGCATCGCCCTTATCGCGTACCGGTGGCCCGGAAACGTCCGGGAGTTGCGCAACGCCATGGAGACCGCTTCTCTGGTGGCCAAGGGCGAAACGATCGAGTGGGGGGACCTCCCCCAGGAAATTCTCGAGAATATCCTCCCTCCCTCCCCGTCTGGGCCGATTCCTCTCCCCTCGCCCCGGACGCTCGAGGAGATCGAGCGGGAGGCCGTCGTGGCCGCCCTGCTGAAAACGGACGGGAACAGGACGCAGGCGGCGAAGATGCTCGGGATCGGGCTGCGAACCCTCCAGAGAAAAGTCAAGGAGTACGGGATCTCATGAAGAAGGGCTATGCCAGAATGACGCCGCCGATGGGATAGCAGGGATGTCATTATGGCGCGGTTTTTTTACCCGCAAATTATCCTGCAACGTCTCCGATAAATATAATTAGCAAAAACAGATAGTTATGTTATCCGTGCGGGGACTTCCCCCTTGGCACGGATATTGGTTCCTATAGGGATCCAGGGAGGAGAAAGTGGCACGAAGGGTGGTTCTGATCGCGGATGCACAAGGAGATGACTGGGGTCCGATGGGTCCGCTTCTGGGGGCACTCTCCGAGGCGGGGGCCATGACGGAGCTCTTCACGGACTGCACCGCCGGTCTTGTCAGCGCCGTCCGCGGGGGGACAGACCTCCTCGTCATCGACATGGACGCGCCTTCGTCGGGTGGCCTGGACACGTTGGCGAAGATCGGGCGGATCGCTTCGCAGCTCCCGGTCCTCCTCCTGTCCGCCGAGGCCAGCAAGGCGCAGCGGATGTGGGCGGTCGAGGTGGGCGTGCTGGGGTACGTCACCAAGCCGCTGGACGGGCAGGCGCTCGCCCGTTTCCTATGGAAAGTGTTGAGAGGGTAATACGAAAGAATCCGGGAGAGAGGAGAAGGACAAGATGGCGAAGATCATCGGGATCGATCTCGGCACCACGAACTCCGTGGTGGCCGTGATGGAGGGCGGGGAGCCCAAGATCATCATCAACGAGGAGGGCAGCCGGCTGACGCCGTCGGTGGTCGGCATCGGCAAGGGGGGCGAGATCCTTGTCGGCCAGGTGGCCAAGCGCCAGGCGGTATTGAACCCCGAGAACACCGTCTTCTCGATCAAGCGGTTCATGGGCCGCCGGTACGATGAGGTCGCCGAGGAGATGAAGCTCGTTCCCTACCGGGTGACGAAGGGGGACAACCAGAAGGCCACGGTGATGGCCGGGGGGAAGGAGCACACCCCCGAGCAGATCTCCGCCATGGTGCTCGGGAAGCTGAAGAAAGCCGCGGAAGTGTACCTGGGCGAGGAGGTGAAGAAGGCGGTCATCACGGTGCCGGCGTACTTCAACGACTCGCAGCGCCAGGCGACCAAGGATGCGGGCGCGATCGCGGGGCTGGAGGTCCTCCGGATCATCAACGAGCCGACGGCCGCGGCGCTCGCGTACGGCCTCGACAAGAAGAAGAACGAGCTGATCGCGGTCTTCGACTTCGGGGGGGGCACCTTCGACATCTCGATCCTTGAGGTGGGAGACAACGTCGTCGAGGTGAAGTCGACCAACGGGGACACGCACCTGGGCGGCGACAACATCGACCAGCGGATCATCGAGTGGATCGTGGCGGAATTCAGGAAGGACCAGGGGATCGACCTGTCGAAGGACCGGACGGCGCTTCAGAGGCTGAAGGAGGGGGCCGAGAAGGCCAAGATCGAGCTCTCCTCCGTGATGGAGACCGAAATCAGCCTCCCGTTCATCACCGCGGACGCGACGGGGCCCAAGCATCTCCAGCTCAAGCTCACGCGAAGCAGGATGGAGCAGATGATCCAGGAGATCCTCGACCGGACGCTTCGGCCGTGCGAGCTGGCGATCCAGGACGCCGAAATCTCCGTGGACAAGATCGACGAGGTCGTGCTCGTCGGCGGCTCCACCCGGATCCCGAAGGTCATCCAGATGGTGAAGAGCTTCTTCCGCCGCGATCCGCACCAGGGCGTGAACCCCGACGAGGTAGTGGCGGCGGGCGCCGCCGTCCAGGCGGGCGTGCTCGGCGGCGAGGTGAAGGACATGCTGCTCCTCGACGTGACCCCTCTGTCGCTCGGGATCGAGACGCTCGGGGGCGTGATGACGAAGCTCATCGAGAGGAACACGACGATCCCGGTCCGGAAGAGCGAGATCTTCACGACGGCGGCCGATGGCCAGACGAGCGTGGAGGTCCACGTCCTGCAGGGGGAGCGGGAGATGGCGGCGGCCAACCGGACCCTGGGGAGGTTCCACCTCGAGGGGATTCCGGCCGCGCCCCGCGGCGTCCCCAAGATCGAGGTGACCTTCGACATCGACGCCAACGGCATCCTCCACGTCAATGCGAAGGACACGGCGACCGCCAAGGAGCAGAAGATCACGATCACGGCGTCGACCGGCCTCGTCAAGGAGGATATCGACCGGATGGTCAAGGAAGCCGAGGCGCACGCCTCCGAGGACCGGAAACGGAAGGCCGTCATCGAGGCGCGCAACCACCTCGACTCCCTCGTTTACAACACCGAGAAGACGCTCCGGGAGAACCGGGAGAAGGTGCCCGCGGATCTGGCGGCCGAGGTGGAGGCCGCCGTCACCGAAGCGAAGGAGTCGATGAAATCCGAGGACGAGGGGGTCCTGAAACAGGCCGCGGAGAAACTCATGCAGCGTTCGCACCGTCTCGCCGAGCACATGTACAAGGAGGCGGCGTCTTCCGCCCCCCCCTCGCCGGGCGCCGGGGAGGAGAGCAAGGGAGCGGAAGGGGAAGTGGTGGACGCGGAGTACGAAGATCCCGCGAAAAAGTAGCGTTCGTGGCAAAGCAGACGTTCCGGCCGCGGTACGGGGCCGGGAGAAAGAAGGAGACATCGATGGCAATCATTCGTTGGACGGATCCCTTCCGGGATGTTGGAACAATGCAGGATCGGATGAACCAGATCTTCGGCGATTTGCTCGATCGCGATCGAGGCGTCGAGGAAATGACGGGGACGGGCCTCTGGATGCCAGCGGTGGATATCTATGAAACGAAGGACGCCGTCTGCGTCCGGGCGGAGCTGCCCGGCGTGGACAAGAATGCCGTAAGCGTCGGGGTCAAGGACGGAGTCCTCCGGCTGCAGGGGGAGCGCAAGTTCGACAAGGAGGTCAAGGAGGAGGACTACCACCGGATCGAACGGTCGTACGGTATGTTTCATCGCTCCTTCACACTGCCTTCCTCGGTCGACCCGGAGAAGATCATCGCCAGGATGAAAGATGGTGTGCTCGAGATTGACCTGCCCAAGAAGGAGCAGGCGAAACCGAGGCAGATCAAAATATCTGCATAACTTTTGACTAACGATAACGAATACGCCCCGATCCCGTAAATAAGTCGGGGCGGGAAAAGGAGGAGAACCATGGCGATCGTACGGTGGCTGGACCCGTTTCGGGACCTGTCCGCCATCCAGGAAAGGATGAACCAGATTTTCGAGGACGCGCTTGCGCGCTCCCGCGGTCGGGAAGAGGGTCTCCGGACGGGGATGTGGACCCCCGCCGTGGACATCTACGAGAACAACGATTCCGTCGTGGTCAAGGCGGAGCTTCCGGGCGTGGAAAGGGACCAGATCTCCGTGGAGGTCAAGGACGGGATCCTCACGCTGCGCGGGGAGCGCAAGTTCGAGAAGGAGGTCAAGGAGGAGAGCTACCACCGGATCGAGCGGTCGTACGGGAACTTCCAGCGTTCCTTCTCGCTGCCGGTTTCCGTCGAACAGGACCAGGTGACCGCCCGGTTCAAGGACGGCGTCCTCGAGGTGATCCTTCCCAAGAAGGAGCAGGCCAGGCCGAAGCAGATCCAGGTGGATGTAAAATAAACGCGGTTTCCGGGAGCCGGGGAGCGATGCCGATCCCCGGGATGCTTTCCCGGGGAAGGCGGCCGTGGAGGGGATGGATCCCAAGAAAAACTACTACGAGCTGTTGGGCGTGTCGGAAAACGCCACCTTCGACGAGATCCGGAAGGCGTTCCGGCGGCTGGCGAAGAAATGCCATCCCGACGTGAATCCCGGAGACAAGGCCGCGGAAGGCCGGTTCAAGGAGATCAACGAGGCGCACGAGGTATTAGGCGACGAGAAGAAACGGGCGGAATACGACGCGATCCGGAAAGGGGTCTTCACCGGGGGATTCGGAGGAGGGGGCCCGTACCGGTGGCCCGGGGGTTCCGATTTCGACCCCGGGGCGTTTGGCCGGGGGGAACCATTCGATCTCGGGGACATGTTCGGGGACCTGCTCCGGGGAGGTGGCTTCTCGCAGACCGCCGGGCGGGGAACCGACCTTGCCATGGAGCTCCCGGTCGATTTCCTCGACATGGCGAAGGGCTCCGTTCGGGATCTCGAGTACCGGCGGCCCAGGGCGTGCCCGGCATGCCGGGGATCCGGACGGTCGGGACGCCGGGGGTGCCCGCAGTGCGGGGGAGCGGGCATGACGGAAGAGGGCGAGCGGATCAAGGTCAAGATCCCCGCGGGGGCGCAGGACGGTTCCACGATTCGCGTCACGGGCAAAGGAGGGGAGGGGGCCGGCCCGGGGAAAAGCGGGGACCTCGTGATCCGTCTCCGCATGATCCCCCACCCGTACTTCCGCCGGGAGGGGCGCGACATCTACCTCGACGTTCCGATCACCTATTCCGAGGCGGTGAAGGGGGCGAAGATCCCGGTGCCCACGATCGACGGGCCGGTGACGGTATCGGTTCCGGCGGGATCGTCGAGCGGCAGAAAGCTCCGCCTGAAGGGGCGGGGCGTCCCGACGCCCCGGTCCCAGTCGCGGGGCGACCAGTACGTGGTGTTGCATGTGGCTGTCCCGAAAGAACAATCCAGGGAGTTTCTCTCACTTGTCGATCGGCTGGCGGCATATGAGGATCCGAATTTGCGAGGCGGGTGGAACTGATTTGGTTATAATGGAATCAATACGCATGAGAGGAGTGCGAACACCCCTATGGGAAATACTCTGAAAACCGGTCTCCTGCTTGCCGTTCTTACCGTTCTGTTCGTCGCGGTCGGAAACGCCGTGGGCGGCCAGAGCGGCATGCTCACGGCGTTCGCCTTCGCTGTGCTCATGAACGTCGGCGCCTACTGGTTCTCCGACAAGATCGTGCTCCGGATGTACCGCGCGCAGGAGGTTTCCGAGGCGGAGGCGCCGCAGCTGCACGCCATGGTTCACCGGCTCGCCACTGCAGCCTCCCTTCCGATGCCGAAAGTCTATCTCCTCCCCTCGGATTCCCCCAACGCGTTCGCCACGGGAAGAAACCCGGCGCACGCCGCGGTTGCCGTGACGCAGGGGATCATGAGGATCCTCACCCCGGACGAGCTGGAAGGAGTGCTCGCCCACGAGATGGCCCACGTGAAGAACCGGGACATCCTGATCGGGACGATCGCCGCAACGCTGGCGGGGGCCGTCATGATGCTGGCTCGGTTCGCCCAGTTTGCCGCGATCTTCGGGGGCGGTGGAAGAGACCGGGAGGAGGGAGGCGGGGGTTTGGGTCTCATCCTGATGGCGATTCTCGCCCCGATCGGCGCCATGCTCGTCCAGATGGCGGTGTCCCGGTCGCGGGAGTACCAGGCCGACGCGAGCGGCGCAAGGTTCTGCGGGCGACCCGAATCGCTCGCCCGCGCCCTGGAGAAGATCGCCGCTGCGTCGAGCCGCGTTCCCCTGGAGGCATCGGCGGCGACCGCCCACATGTTCATCCTGAGCCCCCTGTCCGGCAAAGGGATGATGTCGCTGTTCAGCACGCACCCGCCCGTGGAAAAGAGGGTGGAGAGATTGCGATCGATGCGGGTGGCCGCCTGAAGGCCAGATCGCCGAAAGGCGGGAGAGGAGAGTCGGTAACCCCATGATGGAGATATCGTTCTACCGGGAAAAGCTTTCCGAGTCCGGGCACCGGATGCTGAACGCCTCCATCGAGGAGTCGCAGCGGCGTCACCACTACTACCTCGGCCTCGAGCACCTGTTCATCGCCTTCGCCGATCAGGAAAAAACCCTCTTCCGGGAACTCATGGCGTCCGTGGGGCTTTCCGTCGAGGCGGTTCTCTACTCGGTGAACGAGCACTTGAACATCTCCCGCCAGTACCTCGGCGTGGGGCTCAAGGTCCCCCCGGCCACGAAGCAGGTCTTCCGGGTGGCCTGGGAGACGGCGCAGAGGAACCGCCGGTCCCAGATCGACTCGGCGGACCTTTTCCTGGGGATCTTCCACGAGGTCCATTCGATTCCCTCCCGGATTCTCAAGAACTACGGGGTGGACCCCGCCGTCGCCCTTTCCCGTTTTTCGACCCAGCTGCGCAGCCGGGAGGAGAAGGTCGAGGAGTTCCGCAAGCGGTACGAGCTGCCCGCCAACCTGCGGACGTTCGGGGTGAACCTGAATCTTCTCGCGCGGGAGGGGAAGATCCCGCCGATCGTGGGACGGGACCGGGAGATCGACCGGATCATCGAGTACCTCTGCCACAAGGACCGCAGCAATTCGGTGATGATCGTCGGGGACCCCGGCGTCGGAAAGACCGCGGTGGTGGAGGGGCTCGCGATGCGGCTGGAGTACGAGCCGCACAGGGTCCCGGAACGGCTGCGGGCCCACCAGGTCGTCAATCTCCAGATGAACACGGTGGTGGCCGGCACGGTCTTCCGCGGGATGTTCGAGGACCGCATCGAGAAGGTCATCGCCGAGGTCAGGGACCGCAAGAACCTGATCCTGTTCATCGACGAAGCACACACCATGATCGGGGCCGGTTCCGCGATGGGCGTCCCCTCCGACGCCGCGAACATCTTCAAGTCGAGCCTGGCCCGGGGCGAGGTCCAGATCATCGGCGCCACGACCGTCACCGAGTTCAAGGAGATCATCCAGGAGGACGAGGCCCTCGCGCGCCGGTTCCGGGTCGTCAAGATCGACGAGCCGACGGTGGAGGAGACGCGGGAGATCCTGTTCGGGCTGAAACCGAGGCTGGAGACCAATTACGGCGTGGAGATCGCGGACGAGGCGATCGAGTTCGCCCTCTCCATGTCCGACCGGTACGCGCGGTCGCTGCGGCTGCCCGACAAGATCATCAACTGGATCGACACGGCGTGCGTCCGGGTCGAGATCGGAGGGAACGAGGAGAAGACCGTGAGGTCCCCGGATATCCTCGGGGTGATCTCCGAGGAGACGAAGACTCCCGCGGACATCGTGCGGCGCGACGTTCTCGAACGGTTCCGGGACCTGGAGGAGAAGATCGCGAGGCGGCTGGTCGGCCAGCACGAGGCGATCCGGGCCGTGGCGAAATCGCTTCGGTTGAACAAGGGCCCCTTGAAGGAGAACGTCTACCGTCCGGACGGCGTTCTCCTGTTCCTCGGACCCACGGGCGTCGGAAAAACGGAGATGGCGAAGGCGCTCGCGGAATACCTGTTCGGCGACGATCGCCACATGGTCCGCGTGGACATGTCCGAATACCGGGACGGGGCACTCGCCGTGGACAAGCTCATCGGGATGCCGCGCGGCATCGTCGGCTCCGAACGAGGGGGGATCCTGACCAACCAGGTGAGGGACAATCCCTATACGGTCGTCCTTCTCGACGAGATCGAGAAGGCGGACCCCTACGTGCACAGCCTCTTCCTGCAGGTCTTCGACGAGGGGTGGCTTACCGACGGCCGCGGGAAGAAGGTGTACTTCTCGGACTCGATCATCATCTTGACGAGCAACCTGGGCGCGGAAGAACTGTCGAAGCTGACACGCCCCCTGGGATTCGCGACCGGCACGGAAGATTTCGAGCCGGTGAAAAAAAGCGTCCTCAAGGCGGTCGAGAACCGGTTTACCCCCGAGTTCATCAACCGCCTCGACGACATCATCGTCTTTTCCCCGCTCACGTTCGACGAGGTGAAACGGATCGCGGAGATCTACCTCGGGTCGATCCGGAAGACGATGGCGGCCTCGGGCAAGACGCTCCTTATCTCCGACGCCTCCCTCTCCGCGCTGGCCGGAGCAGGCTTCAGCGTGAAGTACGGGGCCCGTTACCTCAAGAGGTACATCGACGAGAAGGTGAAGATGCCGATCACGCTCAGGTGGAAGGAGTCCGATCGCTTCTTCGTCGAGGCGGAAAACGGGGAGGTGGTCGTCATCGCGGAGGGGGTGCCCACCTGATGTCCGAAGAGGAGAAGAAGGGATTCAAGGTCGTTGACCGGCGGGGCGTGGAGAGGGAGGAAAGGAAGAACGAGGAATCCGTCCCCCCTCCGGCTCCGCAAGGCGATGCCGGGAACCGCCCGGCCCCGGGAAGTGTCCAAAGGGGAAAAAGCCCTGAGGGCGGCAAATCGCCCGTCGGAGGACCGTCGTTCCTCGATCTCGTGATGTCGCTGCAGATGGGGGCGATGGTCAACCTGGGGATGGTCCAGGCCGGGGACGGCCGGCGGTCCCCGGTGAACCTCCCGGCGGCCAAGGACTCGATCGACCTCCTCGATATCCTCAAGGAGAAGACGAAGGGGAACCTCACCGAGGAGGAGTCGGGCGTTCTTTCGGAGGGTCTCTATCACCTCCGGATGGTGTACGTGGGGGCCGTCAAGGCGGGGGTTCCCGCGCCGAATGCAGGACAGGGCCCGGGAGGGAAGGAAAAGTGATCGGAAAAGGCAAGGTGGTCGTTCTCGTGCTCGCGGCGGTGGCCGCCGGGTTGATCCTTTCGGCGGGGTTGAACCTGTCTCCCCTGACCAGCGCCTTCTTAGGGGCGGGCGGGAAGGGGAAGGGCGGCGAGACAGGCGCTGCCGCCCCGGGCAAGGCCCTCCCCGTCGAGAACATTCCCGCCCTCGCGAAGGAGGTGTCGCCGGCGGTCGTAAACATCAGCACGACGCAGGTGGTGCGGTTCAGCAGGCCGCGGTTGCGTTCCCCCTTTGGCCAGCAGGACCCGTTCGAGGAATTCTTCAACAACTTCTTCGGGAACATCCCCCGGGAGCAGAAGCGCAGGAGCCTGGGGTCCGGGTTCATCGTCTCCGATGACGGGTACATCCTCACCAACAACCACGTGGTCGAGAAAGCCGACGAGATCACGGTGGTCCTGCTGGACAAGGAGGAATTCCGGGCGGAGGTGGTCGGAACCGACCCGAAGACCGATATCGCCCTCATCAAGATCAAGGCGGGGAAGAAGCTCCCGTTCGTCCCCCTCGGGGACTCGGAGAAACTGGAGATCGGGGAATGGGTCCTGGCGATCGGGAATCCTTTCGGCCTCGGGCACACCGTGACGGCCGGGATCGTGAGCGCCAAGGGGAGGGTGATCGGCTCCGGGCCGTACGACGATTTTATCCAGACCGACGCGTCGATCAACCCCGGGAATTCGGGCGGCCCCCTGTTCAACCTGGTGGGGGAGGTCGTGGGGATCAACACGGCGGTCATCCAGGGAGGCCAGGGAATCGGCTTTGCGACCCCCATCCATCTGGCCAAATCGGTCCTCGCCCAACTGAAGGAGAAGGGAAAGGTCACACGCGGCTGGCTCGGCGTCTACATCCAGCGGCTGTCGCCGGACATGGCGGAGACGCTTTCCGTGCCGGGGAAGAAGGGTGCCCTGGTGGCGGACGTCACGAAGGACGGGCCGGCGGAGAAGGCGGGTCTTCGGTCCGGGGACGTGATCATCTCCTTCGGAGGGAAGGAAGTGACGGACGAGCACGACCTTCCCCAGATCGTCGCCGCCACGAAACCCGGGAAGAAGGTGGATGTGATCGTGGTCCGCGACGGCAAGGAGGTCACCATTCCCGTGACCATCGCGGAGATGGAGCCGGAAGCCGGGCAGAAGCGCGCCGGCGGGCCGGACCTGTCGAAGGGGCTGGGACTCACGGTCCAGGACATCACGCCGGAAGTGGCCCGGCATCTCGACATCACGAACCGGGCGGGCGTGCTGGTCACCTCGGTCGAACCCGGAAGCCCGGCGGACGATGCCGGCTTCCGCGATGGGGACGTCATCCGGGCGATCAACCGGATGCCCGTCAAGGATTCCCGGGAGTTCGATGCACGGATCAAGAAGGTCAAAGACGATAAGACCGTCCTGTTCCTGGTGGAGCGGGGGGAGGGGCGGCTCTTCCTCGCGGTGAAGAACCGGTAGCTCCGTCAGGGAAACACTTCCCGAGAGGTCGGCTGGCGGGGGACACTCCTGCACAGGGGGGACGCTCCAAAGACATGGAACTCGAGATAGGAATGTCCCCCCTGAAAATGTCCCCCTGACCGAGCGGTAAGAATATCCGATGATTTCTCTGGACAAACTCACGGTGAAGTCGCAGGAGGCCCTGCAGGACGCCGTGCACATCGCCTCGGAGGCGGGGCACGCGCAGGTGGAGCCGGAACATCTCTTCGTCGCCCTGCTCCGGCAGGAGGGGGGCGTGGCGGCGGACCTCTTCGCGCGGGCGGGGGTGCCCATCCAGCGCCTCCTGCCCGGAGCGAACGCCCTGCTCGGCTCTTTTCCCAAGGTGTCGGGAGCCGTGAATCGCGGTCTCTCCCCGCGGATGGAGCCCCTGTTCCACCGGGCTCTTACCGAGGCGGACTCCTTCCGGGACGAGTACCTCTCCGCCGAGCACTTCCTCCTTGCCTTACCCTCCGAGCCGGGGCCGGTCGCGGATCTGCTCCGCCGTCACGGCGTGACGCGGGAGGTCCTCCTTTCGGCGCTTGTCTCCATCCGGGGTACGCAGCGGATCACGGACGAGAACCCCGAGGCGAAGTACCAGGCGCTCGACAGGTACTGCCGGGACCTGACCGAACTGGCCCGCCGGGAGAAGCTTGACCCCGTCATCGGCAGGGACGACGAGATCCGGCGGGTGATCCAGGTCCTCTCCCGGCGGACGAAGAACAACCCCGTCCTGATCGGGGACCCGGGAGTGGGGAAGACGGCGATCGCCGAGGGGCTGGCGCAGCGCGTCGTCTCCCGGGACATCCCCGAAAGTCTCCGGGACAAAAAGGTTCTCGCCCTGGACATGGGAGCGCTGATCGCCGGCGCGAAGTACCGCGGCGAGTTCGAGGAGCGGCTCAAGGCGGTTCTTTCGGAGATTGCCGCCGCGGAGGGGCGAGTGATCCTCTTTATCGACGAGTTGCATACGCTCGTGGGAGCCGGCAAGGCGGAAGGGGCGATGGACGCTTCCAACATGTTGAAACCCGCCCTCGCCCGGGGGGAACTGCGTTGCGTCGGGGCGACCACCCTGGACGAGTACCGCAAGTACGTGGAAAAGGACGCCGCGCTCGAGAGGCGCTTCCAGCCCGTTCTCGTGGAGGAGCCGTCGGTCGAGGACACGATCGCGATTCTGCGGGGGCTGAAAGGGCGGTACGAGGTGCACCACGGCGTACGGATCAAGGATTCCGCCCTCGTCGCCGCGGCCACGTTGTCGAACCGGTACATCTCCGACCGGTTCCTCCCCGACAAGGCGATCGACCTGGTGGACGAGGCCGCCTCGAAGCTCAAGATCGAGATCGATTCCGTCCCCACCGAGATCGACGAGGTCGAACGAAAGATCATCCAGCTCGAGATGGAGAGGCAGGCCCTGTCGAAAGAGACCGATGCCGCCTCGGGGCAGCGTCTCGTCCGCATCCAGGACGAACTGGCGGCCCTCCAAGGGAAGGTGGCGGGGTACCGGTCCCGGTGGGAGGAGGAAAAAAAGGCCATCGGGAAGAGCCGCGAGGTCAAGGAGAAGATCGAGCGGGCCCTCTCGGAGATGCAGCGGGCGGAGCGCGAGGGGGAACTCGAGAAGGCCTCGGAGCTGAAATACGGCAAAATCCCGACGCTGCGGCGGGAAGCGGAGGCGCTGAGGGGGGACATTCCTGATTCATCTCCGGGATACGGGAGAGGAGTGTCCCCGGACACTCGGGACGAAGGGCGCCTCCTCAAGGAGGAAGTGGATGAAGAGGACATCGCCCAGGTCGTCTCCCGCTGGACCGGGATCCCGGTGTCGAGGCTGGTCGAGGGGGAGATCGAGAAGCTCGTGCGGATGGAGGAGCGGCTGGGCGAGCGGGTGGTGGGCCAGGACGACGCCGTCCGGCTCGTCTCCAACGCCGTCCGGCGCGCCAAGTCGGGGTTGAAGGACCCCCGCCGCCCCATCGGTTCCTTCCTGTTCATGGGGCCCACCGGCGTGGGGAAAACGGAGCTGGCACGGGCCCTGGCCCAGTTCCTTTTCGACGACGAGACGTCGATGGTGCGCCTCGACATGTCCGAGTACATGGAGAAACACTCCGTGGCGCGGATGATCGGGGCTCCCCCCGGGTACGTGGGGTACGAGGAGGGGGGGGCGCTGACCGAAGCGGTGCGGCGGAAACCGTACACGGTGATCCTGTTCGACGAGGTGGAGAAGGCGCACCCCGACGTCTTCCACATCCTCCTGCAGATCCTCGAGGACGGGCGGCTGACCGACGGGAAGGGACGGACCGTCGATTTCCGGAACGCCGTCGTGATCCTCACCTCCAACATCGGCTCCCACTGGATCCAGGAACTCTCCGGCAAGGGAGAGGAGGCCGTCCGGGCAAAGGTCATGGAAGAGCTCCGCCGGGAATTCCGCCCCGAGTTCCTGAACCGCCTCGACGAGATCATCCTGTTCCGGTCCCTCGGGAAGGAGGAGCTGGCGATCATCATCGGGATCATGCTCCGGGAGGTAAACGACCGCCTCGCGGACAGGAAGATTTCGGTTACCGTGACCGACGCCGCCCGGGAGAGGCTGGCGGAGATCGGGTACGACCCCGCCTACGGGGCGAGGCCGCTTCGCCGGGCCATCCAGAAGCACCTCCAGGACCCCCTGGCGCTCCATATCCTCAAGGGGGTTTTCCGCGAAGGGGATACCGTCCTGGTCGACGCGGACGGGAAAACCGGTTTTTCCTTCCGGAAAGCCGCCTAGCGGCAGGCGTTCGCGGGTGCCTTGACAAAGGGAGGTGCAAGGGGTAGGGTAAAATAAAAACACTGTTTGAAATGGGCAGAGTGTGACCGCATCCTCGGCAATTTTTTTCCTCGCCCCGGCCAAACTGAACATATCCCTCCGGGTTTTCGGGAAGCGTCCCGACGGTCTCCACCACATTCGATCGGTCATGGTTCCGGTATCCCTCTACGACGAGGTCACCGTGGAGGAGACGTCCGCGGGCATCTCCGTTGAGGTGGACGACCCCGCTGTGCCCGGCGGCATCGGGAATACCTGCTACCGGGCAGCCACCTTGTACCGGGACTGGGCGGGCGGCCCGGAAGGGGTCCGGGTCCGGGTCCGCAAGACCATCCCCGCGGAGGCGGGCCTGGGCGGGGGGAGCTCCGACGCGGCCGCCACGCTGAAGGGGTTGATCGCCCTGACGGGGAAGTCGCCTTCCCCGGAGAAGCTGCTCTCCCTGGCGGCCGCCGTCGGGGCGGACGTACCGTTCTTCACGATGGGCCGGCCCGCCCTCGTGGAGGGGTACGGGGACCTGCTGACGCCGGTCGAATGGAAGGTTCCCTTCTTTGCGGTGATCGTCAAGCCCCCGTTCGGGCTTCCGACGCGGGAGGGGTACGAAAAGCTGGGGAGGGAGCCGGCCGGCCCCCCCGGGCGAGTGGCTCCCCCTTCCTTCCGGGAATGGGGGGATCTGGTGTCGGCCGTGGGAAATGATTTCGAGAACGCCTGGGGAGACGTCCGGCCGGATATCCGGGGGATCAAGGGGGAGTTGCTCGCGGCGGGGGCGGAGGCCGCCGGCCTCTGCGGGAGCGGCTCCGCGGTGTTCGGCCTGTTCCGGAATGAACGGGATGCCCGCAGTGCGAAAAGGAGACTGGGGAACGGGAACGGGCGGAGACTGTTCGTTGCCCGCAACATTTGACGACATGGGAGGAGGGGGGAGATGCAGCTCACCGAGGTGAAGGTCTATCCCGTGACCGACGACGAGAAACTGAAGGGATATGCGACGATCGTCTTCGACGGCTGCTTCGTGGTCCGGGACCTGAAGATCATCAACGGCAACAGCGGTCTGTTCGTTGCGATGCCGAGCAAGAAGAAAAAGGACGGCACGTACCGCGACACGGCGCACCCGCTGAACAACGAGACGCGCCAGATGATCGAGGAGGCGGTGCTGGGGGAGTACGAGCGGGTGATCCGCAGGCTTGACGCTCTCGTCGTGGCGCGCTAGCATTCCTTTCGGACCGCGGAGTTTCGTTCCGCGTGTTGGCGGCCTGCCCGGCGCGGGCTCGGGAGAGGATCCGGGCCGGGGGAATTGGTTCGCACGGTTGCGCTGGGAGGTCGTCTAACGGCAGGACAGGGGCCTTTGGAGCCTCTAATGAAGGTTCGACCCCTTCCCTCCCAGCCATTCTCGTTTTCTCCTTGCCACGGGACGACCAACCGGTATAATGATTTTTTCCTTATTCATCGGATGGTTTTCCGAGCAGAGGACTGGGTGTGACCAGGCTCAAGATGTTTTCGGGCAACGCGAATATCGATCTCGCCAGGGAGATCTGCGCATTCCTCTCCGTTCCCATGGGGGCCGCGGAGGTGAAGCGGTTCAGCGACGGGGAGATCAACGTCGACATCGGGGAGAACGTCCGGGGGGCGGATGTGTTCATTGTGCAGCCGACCTGCCCCCCGGTGAACGACCACCTGGTCGAACTCCTGATCCTGATGGACGCCCTGAAGCGCTCCTCCGCCAAGAGGGTCACGGCGGTCATCCCGTATTACGGGTATGCGCGGCAGGACCGGAAGGTGCTCCCCCGTGCCCCGATCACCGCGAAACTCGTGGCGGACCTTCTGACGACGGCGGGGGTCTCGCGGGTTCTCACGATGGATCTGCACGCCGGGCAGATCCAGGGGTTCTTCAACATCCCGGTCGACCACCTCTACGCCGCCCCCGTGATGCTCGAGTACATCAAGGCCAACTGGTACAACGATATCGTGATCGTTTCCCCCGACGCGGGGGGGGTGGAGCGTGCGCGGGCCTTCGCCAAGCGGCTGAACGCCACGCTGGCGATCATCGACAAGCGACGGGCGGGAACCAACGAATCCCGGGTGATGAACATCATCGGCGACGTCGAGGGGAAAACGGCGGTCCTCCTCGACGACATGGTGGACACGGCGGGGACGATGGTCCAGGGGGCGGCCGCGGTTCGCCGGAACGGGGCGAAGCGCGTGTTCGCCTGCGCCACCCACCCCGTCCTCTCGGGCCCGGCGATCGAGCGGTTGGAAAAGTCCGAGATCGAGCAGCTCGTGGTCACCAACACGATCCCCCTGGGGGAGAAAACCGCGTGCAGGAAGATCCGGGTACTCTCGGTGGCGAACCTTCTCGGGGAAGCCATCAAGCGGATCCATTTCAACGATTCCGTAAGTTCGCTCTTCGTATAGCGGGAGGAAAGCGAAATGGCCATGATGGAGTTGACGGCGGTCCGCCGCCACGGGTCCGGGAAGGAGGGCGCCCGGAAACTGCTTTCCCGGGGGAAGGTCCCGGGGATCATGTACGGAAAGGGTCTTGCGACCCGCTCGATCGAGTTCGATCGCCGGGATCTGGAGAAGTTCCTCAGCGTCGCCCGCCGCGGGACCGTCATCGTCCGGATGAACGTGCAGGACGAGGCCGAGGCGAAGGAGTCGTACGCGGTCCTCAAGGATATCCAGACGAACCCCCGGACCGACCGGGTGATCCACGTCGATTTCTACGAGGTTGCCTTCGGGAAGAAGTTCCGCATCGAGGTGCCCATCCGGATCAAGGGGAAGGCGGCCGGGATCGAGCAGGGGGGCATCGTCGAGCAGGTGACCCGCAGCCTCGAGGTCGAATGCCTCCCGGCCAATGTGCCGGAGTTTCTGGAGATGGACGTCACGCCGCTCGAGATCGGCGACTCCCTCCACCTCGAGGACGTGAAGTTCCCCGAGGGGGTCCAGCCGGTGGAGAAGGACATGACGACCACCATCGTCTCCGTACACGCCCCGAGAGTCGAGGAGGTCGTGAGCGCGGCGCCCGTGGAGGAAGCGGCGGCGGTGGAAGGCGCCAGTGTGGCGGAACCCGCGGAAAAGGAGAAGTAGCACCGTCTCCCCCCCTTCCCGTCTCGTGTTCGGCCTCGGGAACCCCGGCCGGCGCTACGCGGGAACGTTCCACAACGCGGGGGCCGAGGCGGTAACCCTCCTGGCGGAGGGAAACGGCATCCGGCTCCGGCCTTCCGGGAAGGCCGATTACGGAATGGGGCCGGTAAGCGGGGTGACGGTCCTCCTCGGCAAGCCGAAGACGTTCATGAACGCAAGCGGCCAGGCCGTGGCGCCCGTCTACGGGAGGTTTGCGGGCTCCCCCGGCGACCTCGTCGTTCTCCACGACGACCTCGATCTGGATCTGGGAGTCGTGAAGCTGAAACGCGGCGGCGGGACGGGGGGGCACAATGGTCTCCGCTCGCTCACGGAGGAACTCGGCACCGGGGAGTTCCTCCGCGTCCGGATCGGGATCGGCCGTCCCCCCGCGGGTGTCGACCCGGCCGATTTTGTTCTCCGCACGGTCCCGGGGGAGTTGCGGGAACGGTTCGAAGGCGGAATTTCCTCCGCCGCGGAGGCTGTCGCGGACATCCTCCGGGAAGGGTTCGACAAGGCGATGACGCGCTGGAATGCGCGGCGCGGGCAACCCCTTTCCTGAAACGCGGAAGGAAGGGAACATACTCCTTGCTCCCGGCGGCTTGCGACCGGGGGCTCGATCAGCCGAAAGGAGGCGAAAGGGAAGATGACGAAGTACGAAACTGCCATCCTGTTCGATCCGGAACTCCCCGAGGACCGGCGCAAAGAGTTTCTCACCAAGCTCGAGGGGGTCATCACCTCCTTCGGGGGGGAAACCCTCAAGCAGGACGACTGGGGAATCCGGAAGCTCGCCTACCTGATCCGGAAGAAGCACAATGCGTACTACACGTTCCTGGTCTATTCCGGCAAGCGCGGCGTGGTGGAGGAGGTGGAGCGGAACATCAAGATTTTCGACGGGGTGATGCGCCACATGACGTCCCGCGTGGAGTACGAGATCAAGCCGGCCGCGGCGGCTCCGGTTGCGGAGGAAAGCCCTCCGGGCCCGGAGAACGGCGGGGAGACTCCCGATGCCTCCCGGCCCGCCGACGGGGCGCCCACCGCCTGAGGGGAAGGAGGACCGATGGTCGCCTTTAACCGTGTGATCCTCGCGGGAAACCTGGTCCGCGACCCGGAGATCCGGTACCTTCCCTCCGGCCTGTCGGTGACCAGCTTCGCCATCGCGGTCAACTCGCGGTACCGGCAGAACAACGAACTCAAGGAAGAGGTGTCCTATTTCGATATCGTCGCCTTCGGGAAGCTGGGGGAAACCTGCGCCGAGTACCTGTCCAAGGGTCGGCCCGTGCTCGTGGAGGGGCGCCTGCGTCAGCGCCGCTGGGAGTCCGAAGGAACGAAGAGGAGCAAGATCGAGGTGGTGGCGGGGGGCATCCAGTTCCTCGGGGGAGGCCCGAAGAGCGGCGGGAGCGAAGGCGAGCCGGGCGGCACCCCGACGGACACCCAGGAAGACGACATTCCGTTCTAACGAGAAATCATTCGAGGAGGCGAACGAAAAACGATGAGTGTCCCGACGAAACCGAGGTACGGCTCGGCCAGGCCCGGCGGCGGGCCCGGAGGCGGCCCGAAAAGGCGATACGTCCGGAAGAAGTTTTGCCGGTTCTGCGCGGAAAAGGATCTCCGGATCGAATACAAGAACGTGTACCTGCTCAAGCACTTCATCTCCGAGCGGGGCAAGATCGTCCCCCGCAGGATTTCGGGGACATGCGCGACCCACCAGCGCAAGCTGACGGTGGAGATCAAGAAGGCCCGCATCGTGGCGCTGGTACCGTTCACGGCGACGCAGGTCAGGTAGGGAGAACCCGATGAAAGTGATCCTGCGCGAGGACGTCGAAACCCTCGGGAAGGCCGGCGACGTCGTGAAGGTCGCCGACGGGTTCGGGCGCAACTACCTCATCCCGAAGCGGCTGGCGGTTTTGGCCGACGTGCGAAACCTCCGGGCGCTCGAGCACGACCGCCGGGTCATCGGGGCCCGCGCGAAGAAGACCCGAAAGACGGCGGAGGAACTGGGCGGGAAGCTGTCCTCCCTGTTCCTCACCATCCCGGCGAAGGCGGGGGAGGGGGGGAAGCTCTTCGGGGCGGTCACGTCGCGCGACATCGCCCAGGCGCTCGAGAGAGCCGGCGTCCCCGTCGACCGGAAGATGGTGCTGCTTGACGAGCCGATCAAGCAGATCGGGGAGTACAAGGTGAAGGTCAAGGCGGGGACGGAGATGGTCCCCGAGATCTCGGTCAAGGTGGTGGCGGAATAGCGGCCACCTGCCGGGAAAGGGGGGCACGATGAGCGGTTCGAGGCTGACGTCGCACGGAGCGGCGGAAACTCCTCTTCTGAAGGTCCCTCCCCACAGCCTCGAGGCCGAGCAGGCGGTGCTCGCCTCGGTCCTGCTCAACAACGACCTGATGAACGACGTGGTGGAGATCCTCCGCCCGGACGACTTCTATCAGGGCGCGCACCGGACGCTCTTCTCCACCATGGTGGACCTCTACGAGCGCGGCCGTGCGATCGACCAGCTGACCCTCGCCGAGGCCCTCAACGCCCGGGGCGTGGCGAACGAGGTGGGGGGCCTCTCCTACCTCTCCGAGCTCATCCACAACATTCCCACCACCGCGAACGTCGCCGACTACGCGCGGCTGGTCAAGGAGAAGGCGATTCTCCGGAGGATGATCGTCGTGGCCCAGCAGATCACGAATTCCGCGTTCCAGGGCGTGGGCGAGGTCGATGACTTCCTCGACAGGACCGAGCAGGCCATCTTCTCGATCGCCGAGGAGAAGATCAAGCCCTCCTACTACTCGATGGCCGAGATGGGGAAGGAGGCGATGCGGGAGATCGAGAAGCTCTACGAGAAGAAGGAGCTGATCACCGGGGTCTCATCCGGCTTCCGCGACCTGGACCGGCTGACGGCGGGGTTCCAGAAGTCCGACATGATTGTCGTCGCGGGCCGTCCCGGCATGGGAAAGACGGCCTTTTCCCTGAACGTCGCCCTCCATGCCGCTCTTCGCAACGCTTTGCCGGTTGCAATCTTCTCGCTGGAGATGAGCCGCCAGCAGCTTGCGCTGCGGATGATCTGCTCGGAGGCGAGGGTCAACTTCCAGCGGCTTCGGACCGGGTACGTTGCCCAGGACGAGATCAACCGGATCGTCGCCGCCGTGGGGAGGCTCTCCGAGGCGCAGATCTACTGCGACGATTCCGGGGTGCTGAACGCCCTCGAGATGCGGGCGAAGGCGCGCCGCCTGAAAAAAGACAAGAACATCGGGATGGTCATCATCGACTACCTCCAGCTCATGCGGGGGGTAACGTCGCGGGGAAGCGCGGAGAACCGCGTGCAGGAGATCTCGGAGATTTCCCGGTCGCTCAAGGCCCTGGCGAAGGAGATCAACATCCCGGTCATCGCCATCTCCCAGCTGAACCGTGGCCTGGAAAGACGCGACGACAAGCGCCCCCAGATGGCCGACCTGAGGGAATCGGGAGCGATCGAACAGGACGCCGACCTGATCCTCTTCATCTACCGCGAGGAGATGTACAGCAAGGGAGAGATTCCCGATGACAAGAAGGGGATCGCCGAGATCATCATCGGGAAGCAGCGCAACGGCCCCATGGGCAAGGTCGAACTCACCTTCCTGAGCCAGTACACCCGTTTCGAGGACATGGCGAGGGACTACGAGTAGCCCCCTTCGCTCCGCTGCCGGGCATCCGGGGGAGCGCCAAAGATCGCCGCACGCTCCCTTTCCGTGGGAGCGCCTCGTGTCTTTTCGAACCAGTACGCGAATCCGGGCGGGACGGAAATCTCCGGCAGGAGGGAGGGAAGGCCGCATGAGGGAAAAGGCACGGAGGGAAGTCGGGTGGTTGGCCGCCTTCGCGGCGGTCCTCCTCCTCGGTGCGTTCGGGTTCCTCGTTCCCGGCGTCTGCGAAGGCGCGGGCTCGGGGGATGGGGGAGGCGCAATCGCTGCGCAGGGAGCCAGGGAGGTCGGCGCCCCCCCGAATCTCCCGGAGGGGGCGAAGGTTTCCGAGAGGATTGTTCACCTCCCCGGTCTTTCCCACGTGGGAAGGGTTGCCCCGGGAATATACCGGGGGGCCCAGCCACTGCCGGAAGGGTACGCGACGCTCGCGAAAATGGGCGTCCGCACGGTGATCAATCTCCGCTCCCGGAACGGGGAGAAGAAGACGGTCGAGGCCTGGGGGATGCGTTCCGTCGGGTTGCCGATGGACGCCTACGGCGATGTGGATCCGGAGACGGTCCGGAAAACCGTTGCGCTGATGGCAGACCCGGGGAACCAGCCCGTCTACTTGCATTGCCGGCAGGGGCGGGACCGAACCGGTCTGGTCGTCTCGGTCTACCGGATGGAGGTCGACGGATGGACCCCGGAGGAGGCGGAAGAAGAGATGCAGGCGTACGGCTTCCACGACATCTGGTTCCGGATGAAAAACTTCGTACACCGGTATCGAACGGGGAACGGAACGGACACCGGGCAGGAGGAAGGAGAAAGGGGAGGAGGGAAACCGTGACGCAGGGACGGGGATCCGTGATGGTCCTGTCCGCCGCGTCCGGCGCCGGTCACGTCCGGGCCGCCGAAGCCCTCGTGTCCGCCTTCGCGGCGGCAGGCCGAAAGGCGCGCCACGTGGAGGTTCTCGGATATACGAATCCCCTCTTCAGGAAGATCTACGCCGACCTGTACGTGGAACTGGTCAACCGGCGGCCCCACCTCCTCGGCCTGCTCTATGATGCATTGGACCGTCCGTGGGAATTCCAGAAGCGGCGTCTTGCCCTGGACCGGCTCAACACGCGTCCTCTCGTCCGCCTTCTGAAGGAGGAGAACCCGTCCCTCGCCGTCTGCACCCATTTTCTCCCCGCGGAGATTCTCGCCCACTTGAGAAGAAAGAAGATTCTGGAAGTCCCGATCGGGGTCGTCGTGACCGATTTCGACGCCCACGCGATGTGGCTGTACCGGGGGGTGGACTGGTACTTCGTCGCCTGCGAGGAGACGAAAGTCCACCTGTCGGAACTGGGCATCCCGCAGGAGACAATTCACGTGACGGGCATCCCCATCGACCCCGCCTTCTCGGTGCAAAAGCCGAAGAGGGAAGCCCGCCTCGGCCTCGGTCTCGATCCGGACCGGACCACCGTTCTCGTCTCCGCGGGGGGGTTCGGCGTCGGGCCGGTGGATTCGCTTGTGCGGTCTCTCCACCAGGTGAGCCATCCCCTCCAGGTCGTCGTCATCTGCGGCAGAAACGCACAGCTTGCCCGTCGCCTGGCAGCCTTCGGGGAAGGCGCGCATCCGATGCGGGTGGTGGGGTACACGACCGAGATGGACGCCTGGATGGCCGCTTCGGACCTTCTTGTGGGGAAGGCGGGGGGACTCACCAGTTCCGAGGCCCTGGCGCGCGGGCTCGTCATGGTCATCGTCAATCCCATCCCCGGCCAGGAGGAGAGGAACAGCGACCATCTCCTGGAGGACGGTGTGGCCATCCGGTGCAATAACCTCCCTGCCCTGGCCTACAAGATCGACGCCCTCCTCGGGGACAGGGACCGATACGCGAGGATGCGGAAGGCGGCTTCCCGCGCGGGCAGGCCGGATGCCGCACGGGACGTCGTAACCATCATGTCCGGATCGGGGACGATCCCCCGGGGACGCGCGCCGGTCCGGAACCCCTTGGAGAGCGTCTCGGAAACCCCCGGCACTCGACGGCCAGGATCACCGGGAACCCGGATGACCCCGCCCGGTTCACCTCCCGGACGTTCTGCCGGCTGATCCCGGAAATGGCGATGGCGGGGAGGAAGACGGCGCCCGCCCCCTCCGCGATGAGCTTCGGGGCCCGAAGCTCCCGGTCACCCCTTATCGGGACTTCCTTTTCCGGGGCAGGAGGGAGAGGGAGGTCAGTTTTTTCCGCAGGGTGTTCCGGTTGATTCCCAGGATCGCCGCGGCCTTCCTCTGGTTTCCGCCGGCCGCCTCCATGACGATCTTGATCAGCGGCCTCTCCATCTGCAGGAGAAAATAGCCGTGGAGGTCGCCCTCGCTCTCGATCGCTTCCCCCAGCCGGCCCGCGAACTCCCGGATCCGCTCCTCGATGACCTGCTCCAGCGGTGCCGTGGAGAGGTCCGGCGCACCGTCCGCCTTGGCCAGTTCCCGCGCCACCTCTTCCCGCCGCAGGAGTTTTCCCGTGGCAAGGACGGCCAGTCTCTGCACGAAGTTTTCCAGTTCCCGGACATTTCCTTTCCAGTTGTGGGCCGCAACCGCCTCCAGCGCCTCTTTCGAAAAGGACCGGGGGGGGCGGGAGAGAATCGCGCAATACTTCTGGAGGAAGAAATCCGCGAGAAGGGGGATGTCCTCCCGCCTCTCCGAGAGGGGGGGCACGCGGATCGGGAAAACGTTCAACCGGTCGAAGAGGTCCTCCCGGAACTTCCCGTCGGTGACCATCCGCCGCAGGTCCCGGTTGGTCGCCGCGACGACGCGCCCCCGGAACTTCCGGGTTTCGTTCGACCCCAGTCTCGAGAACTCCTTTTCCTGCAGCACGCGGAGAAGCTTCGCCTGCAGGTCGGCCGGGATGTCCCCGACCTCGTCGAGGAAGAGGGTTCCTCCCGCGGAAGCCTCCAGTTTCCCTTCGCGGGCCGCCTCCGCCCCGGTGAACGCCCCCTTCTCGAAGCCGAACATCTCCGCCTCCTGCAGGTCCCTCGGGATGGCGGAGGCGTTGACCGCCACGAACGGGCCGTCGGGGGTCCGAAGCTCGTGGATGGAGCGGGCGACGAGCTCCTTCCCCACGCCGCGCTCCCCCAGCAGCAGGACGGTGGCGTCGGAGTCGGCCACCTTTCCCACCCCCAGGAACACGTCCAGGATGGCGCGGCTCCGCCCCACGATCCGGGACGATTTCCACTCCTCGGGGTCTTCCGCCCGGAACGGCCGCTCGCGGGAGGAGGATTCCTTCGCGACTTCCCGGAGCAGGTTCTCGATATGGGCGATGTCGAACGGCTTGGTGATGAACTCGGCGGCCCCCGCGCGGGTGGAGCGTGCGGCGGCATCCGGGCGGCGGACGGCCGTCATGATGAAGAACCGGGTCGGGGATTTCCTCGCCTGGACCCGTTCGAGGACCTCGATCCCTTCCATGGCGGGCATGCGGATGTCGACGAAAGCCGCGGCGTAGGTGTTCTTCGTCAGCAGGGAGAGCGCCTTCTCCCCGTCCTCCGCCAGGTCGGGCGAAAACCCCATTCCCGCGACCGTTTTCTTCAGGACCCAGCGAATGCTCTCGTCGTCGTCGGCTATGAGGACTTTCTTCACGTGACCGTTTTCTTCCCCGGGGTGACCGGAAGGGATATTGTAACCGTCGTTCCCTCTCCCCGCACGGATTTTATTGCCATCTTCCCGCCGTGACGGGAGATCGACTGACGCGCCATCACGAGACCCAAGCCCGTCCCCTTCGCTTTCGTCGTGTAGAAGGGCAGGAACGCCCTCCGCATCTCCCCCTCCGACATCCCCACGCCGTCGTCCGCGATGAGGATGTCCACGAAGGACCGCATCCTGCCCCTCGCCCGCCCCCACCGGTAATTGACGTTCATCCGGGTGTCGATCCGCACCGTTCCCTTCTTCGGGATCGCCTCCGCGGCATTCTTGAGGACGTTCACGATCGCCTGGAACACGGTGTCCGGGTGCCCGGAAACGTCGGGAAGGCTCGGGTCGGCGGCGAGATCGAAACGGATCTCCTTCTTCTGGGCGCGCACGTCCGCGCGTATAAGCTCCGCGGCCTCCCGGAGGATCGGAAGGATCGGGAAGGGGCGGGGTGGCGGGGGAGTCCTCCCCATCTCGAGCATCTTCTCCACGAGCCCGTTGATTCTCCCCGCCTCCCGCAGGATCAGCCGCGTTCCCTCCCGGCGCTCCTCCTCGGATGCCTCCCCCCGCATCATCCACTGGGCCGCGCCGAGGATTCCCCCCAGCGGGTTCTTGATCTCGTGGGCGATGCCGTAGGCGAGTGTCTGCATCTCTTCGGCGCTCACGGCGGCCCTTTCCTCCTGTCCGACCATGCTGAGGATCTCGGCGGGCTTGATCGAAAGGACGGCCCCGTTCGGCTCTCCCGCCGGACCGGGCATGGGGGATGCCCCGATGATGACGGGGAGCGATGGGGGGACCGGGTCGCCCGCCGCCTGTGCCCGCCGGGGAAGCCGAAGCTCCACGTCGTAGCCGGTGACGGCCGCGTTGTCCTCCAGGGCTTTCCGCAGAATCCGCACGGCCCCGGGGGATCCCCGGAAGACCGTCCGGTAATGTTTTCCCGCGAACGCCCGCGACGACCCGTGGAGGATTTCCTCGGCGGCCGGGTTGATGTAGCTGAGCCTCCCCGCCCCGTCGAACGCGAGGATCCCGATGCTCACGGATTCGAGCGTCTGCTGGAAAAGTTCGCTCAAAAGAATCGCTCGACGGCCGAACGGAAATCGTCGCAAGTCCGAACCGTTACAAGGTGGCCCCGAAACGCCGAGGCGCCCGGAATCCCCCGGCTGTACCAGGCAAGATGCTTCCGCATCTCCCGGATCCCGCCCTCCCCGTGGCGACGGTGCATCTCCTCCCCGTGCCGCAGGATCAGCGTCCTGCGGGCTTCGGGGGAGGGCCCGTCCGGCGTCCCCGGCGCGCCGCCCCCCGCCGCGACGGCAACCCCACGGCGGATTGCGGAAAAGATCCAGGGATTCCCGAGGGCCGCCCGCCCGATCATCACGGCGTCGCATCCGGTCTCCGAGACCATCCTCCACGAGTCCTCCGGCTGCCGGACATCCCCGTTTCCGATCACGACGCGGTCGGGGAACTCCCGTTTCAGTCGCTCAATCTGTCCCCAGTCGGCTGTGCCGGAAAACATCTGTCCCCGGGTACGTGGGTGGAGGGTGACGGCCGCTGCCCCGGCACCGAAGACCTCACTCGCCACCGGGAGGTACGAATCCGGCTCCGTGCCGAAGCCCGAACGGATCTTCACCGTGACGGGAATCCCCGCCGCGTCGACGGCCGCCTTCACGATCTTTCCCGCAAGGGGGGGGTGGGAGAGAAGGGCCGCCCCGGCTCCTCCCGCCGTGACCTTTCGGACCGGGCACCCCATGTTGATGTCGACGAAGTCGAATCCGAGCCTCCGGATCTCGGCGGCTGCTTCGGCCATCTCCTCCGGGATCGCCCCGAACAGTTGCGCACCGACGGGGCGCTCCCCCTCCCCGTACTCGAGGTACCGGGCCGTCCGTGCGGGCTGCATGAGCAACCCCCTGGCGGAGACCATCTCCGTGACCGTCACGTCGGCTCCGTTTTCCCGGCAAAGGAGGCGGAAAGTTCTGTCCGTAATCCCGGCGAGAGGCGCCAGGATCAGTTTTCCCCTGAACTCCATGATATTCCTACTATATCACTCCCGGCTCCGGGCAGGATTGCCCGGGGACCGAACGTGCTCCCCGGAACTCCCGGCACCCGGTTTTCCCTTGACCCGCCAGGGAGTCCATGCTATGAACAATGCGTTTTATTCATAACGGACAGAACCAGGCAGATTCTCAAGGGCACATGATACCAATTTGTTCCCGGCGGAAATCTCGTCTCATTTCATAATCTCCAATACAGGGAGGGGTCATGGTCAGCACCTTGCTCGCGATCGTCTTGTTCGGCCTCGCTCTTGCCTGGTCCCGGACGTCACGGGGACCGGACAGGAGTGGTGCCGTTACGCGGATGCGTGTCGCGCCGAAACTGGCGTCCGCCGCGGTCCTGCTCTTCACCGTGTTCCTCGCTTCCGCAGCCGTTGCGAGCGAGGCGGAACTCAAGATTCCCGACCTGTCCACCGTGTCGTTCCTCGGGATCACCGGGCACAAGCTCCTGGTCTGGGGGCTTTTGATCTGCATCCTGGGGATGGTCTTCGGGTTCGTCCAGTACACGCAGATCCGGAACCTTCCCGTTCACCAGTCGATGCGCGAGATTTCGGAACTGATCTGGGAGACCTGCAAGACCTATCTCATCACCCAGGGAAAGTTCCTCGCCATCCTGTGGGCCTTCATCGCGGCGATCATGGTGGTCTACTTCGGGTTCCTGCTCCACTTCGCGACCATCCAGGTCGTCATCATCGTCGTCTTCAGCATCGTCGGCATCCTGGGCAGTTACGGCGTGGCGTGGTTCGGCATCCGGATCAACACGTACGCCAACTCCCGGACCGCCTTCGCCGGGCTGAAGGGGAAGCCGTTCCCGACCATGGCGATCCCGCTGAAATCCGGGATGAGCGTCGGCATGATGCTGATCAGCGTCGAGCTCGTCATGATGCTCTTCATCCTGCTCTACGTCCCGGGCGACTACTCGGGACCCTGCTTCATCGGCTTCGCCATCGGCGAGTCCCTCGGGGCGGCGGCCTTGCGCATCGCCGGCGGGATCTTCACGAAGATCGCCGACATCGGCTCCGACCTCATGAAGATCGTCTTCAAGATCAAGGAGGACGACGCGCGCAACCCGGGCGTCATCGCCGACTGCACGGGCGACAACGCGGGGGACTCGGTGGGACCGAC
The DNA here is from genome assembly GCA_001443455.1 of Deltaproteobacteria bacterium CSP1-8. Taxonomy (GTDB): domain Bacteria; phylum Desulfobacterota; class Deferrimicrobia; order Deferrimicrobiales; family Deferrimicrobiaceae; genus CSP1-8. The sequence continues at coordinate 94,694 of LDXO01000003.1, forward strand.
CGCCGACGGATTCGAGACGTACGGCGTCACCGGCGTCGCGCTCATCACCTTCATCATCCTGGCGGTCCCCAACACCGTGACCCAGATCATGCTCCTGGTATGGATCTTCGTGATGCGCATCGGGATGATCATCACGAGCGCCGTGTCCTACTGGATCAACGGGATGATCGCCAGGGCCATGTACAGCGACGCTCCCAAGTTCAACTTCGAACACCCGCTGACCTCCCTGGTCTGGCTGACCTCGCTGGTTTCGATCGGGATGACCTTCGTGCTCTCGTACCTCTTGGTGCCCGAGCTGCAGGGAGACCGGACGCTCTGGTGGAAACTGTCCGCGATCATCACCTGCGGCACGATCGCCGGGGCCCTGATCCCGGAGCTGGTCAAGGTTTTCACCTCGACGAACTCGGGCCACGTGCGCGAAGTCCTTGCCGCCTCGCGGGAGGGCGGTGCGTCGCTCAACATCCTGTCCGGCTTCGTGGCGGGGAATTTCAGCGCCTACTGGATGGGGATGGCGATCATTTTCCTGATGGCGATCGGGTACGCCGTCAGCACGGCGGGCCTGGCCAGCATCATGGCGGCCCCGGCGATCTTTGCCTTCGGCCTGATCGCCTTCGGGTTCCTGGGGATGGGACCGGTCACCATCGCGGTGGACTCGTACGGCCCCGTGACGGACAACGCCCAGTCGGTGTACGAGCTTTCCACGATCGAGACGCTCCCGAATATTTCCGAGGACATCCGGAAGGAGTTCGGTTTCACGCCCGACTTCGAAAACGCCAAGATGTACCTCGAGGAGAACGACGGGGCGGGGAACACCTTCAAGGCCACCGCGAAGCCGGTGCTCATCGGGACCGCCGTCGTCGGCGCCACGACGCTGATCTTCTCCATCATCCAGGTGCTCACCAAGATGTTCGGAGAGGTGGAAGTTTCGGCCGGGCTGTCGATCCTGAATCCGGTCTTCCTGCTGGGGCTCATCACCGGCGGCACGACGATCTACTGGTTCACCGGCGCGTCCATGCAGGCGGTTACCACGGGCGCCTACCGGGCCGTGGAGTTCATCAAGCGGAACATCAACCTGGACGAAGGAGCGGAGAAGGCCTCCGTGGAGGACAGCAAGCGGGTGGTCGAGATCTGCACCCAGTACGCGCAGAAGGGAATGTTCAACATCTTCCTGGCCGTCTTCTTCGCCACCCTGGCCTTCGCCTGCGTCAACCATTACTTCTTCATCGGCTACCTGATCTCCATCGCCATCTTCGGCCTGTTCCAGGCCATCTTCATGGCCAACGCGGGCGGCGCCTGGGACAACGCGAAGAAACTCGTCGAAACCGAGCTCAACATGAAGGGGACCGAGCTGCACGCGGCTACCGTCGTGGGCGACACCGTGGGGGACCCCTTCAAGGACACCTCCTCGGTCGCCATGAACCCGATCATCAAGTTCACGACGCTGTTCGGCCTGCTGGCGGTCGAGCTGGCGATCGAGCTCCCCGTGTCCACCAGCAGGATCGCGGCCGCGGCCTTCTTCGCCGTGTCGGTGATCTTCGTCTGGCGGTCCTTCTACAGGATGCGGATCCAGGTGGAGGAACGGACGGAGGACAAGCTGACGGTCGAGCCCGAAAAGGCCCGCGGGTAGGGGCGGGCGACCCGGCACGCGGGATCTCCGGCCGGACCGGGAACAACAAGCCACTGCGATACAGGAAAGGGGCCCTTGCAGGGGCCCCTTTTCCGTCGGGGGGGCGAATCCCTCAGTTCCCTGTGTCTCCGACGACCGTGATCGCCGCGGGGGAGGTCACCACGATTTCCGGCCTGTCCTTGTGCAGGGTGACCGTGCCCCGGACCCGGAGCGCCTTGTTCCGGTAAAACGTCTCCGGGTTGTCCGGAAATCCGGGGAGGTCCTTCCCGAAAATGACCACGGTCAGGTATTTCTTCCAGTTCGGGTGGAAGTTGAGGTACAGGATGTTTTTCCCGCGGTGCGTCCGGACGATCTTCCCCTCCACCGTTACCTCGCGCCCGACGTGCGCGCGTGCCTGATCCCACGGGACCGTCTCCCCCGCGGTTGCCGCGGCGTCCCCGCGGCCGAAGGGGGGAAAGGGGGGCACGGGGAGAGACCCGGATTCCGTCAGAGGCCGGAACCCGGCCTCCTCCGCTTTCCTGGCGTACTCGGGCCCCGCGTTCTCCGCGCGTAGCCGCACGATCCGGCTGATCGTCCTCCCGAGTTCCTCGCGTTCCACATCCGGCTTCCCCCGGTCTCCGTAGACGACGGCAAACGTTCGGCCGCTCGCGGGGTAGACCAGGACGGGTTCCGCGCCGCTTGCCCGCAGCCAGGAAAGTTCCGCCCTCCCCCCGTCCTTCCAGATCCCCCGTCCGTTCTCCCTTGCCTCTTCCTCGGCCCGCTCGAACTCCTCGCGCCGGGAGAAGGGAAAGATCCGCAAGACCCGGGCGTGCCCGGAACGGACCAGTTCGAGGTTCGCGAGTCTGCCGTCCGGGGCGGGGAGGAAGACATACCGCAGGTACCGGCCGTACGGGTCGGTATCCTCCTCACCGGGTTCGAGGAGGACCTCTTTCCCCTCGCACAGGGCCGAGAGGTACGCTGCGGATTCCACGCTTAAGAACTCGCGGGGTCTCGCGGGATGCCCCATTTCTGGGGAATCGATGCCGATGAGCCTGACGGTGCGGACGTCCTGACCAGAGCGGACCAGGAGCGTGTCCCCGTCGAACACCTCGAGGACGTGGGCGCGCTCCCCGGCGTCCGCGGGAAAGGGCGTGGGAAAGAAACCCGAAGCGAGGAGCAGCCAGAGGGGCCAGGCGTGCCCGAAGCGGATTCCCCTTCCGGCCCCTGCGATGCGTCCCAAGCCCGTCAAGGGGTGCCTACTTCAAGGCTTCGGGGTTGATCTCCACCTTGGCCTGTTTCCTGCGTTCGGCGAGGAACGCCTCGATGGTAGTGGCCCGTTTCTGCTCCGCCAGTCCCCGGAGGAAGGAATCCTTTCCGGCCTCCCATTCCTTCGGGTCCGCGGGCTGTTGTCCGACCAATGCGACCGCCAGGAATTTCGTGCCGGCCGGGTACACCTTGGAGGAGACAGCGGCCTCCGGCGAGAGAGGAAGCAGGTCCCTGCGAATGTCCCCCGCCTCCGATAGTACGCCGGGGACAGGGCCGGAAAGCAGCGTGAAGTAGGAGGTAGTCGCCACGGCCAGTCCGGCCTTCGTCGCATTCCGTTCCAGGTCGGACGCCGTTTTTGCACCGGCGAGGGCTGTTTCGAGTTCCGCCCGTGCGGCGGCCTCCCGTTTTTCCTTCACGACGGCGGCGGCGATCCGGTCGCGCACTTCCGAGAGGGGCGGAATGCGGGAGTTCTCCTTGGCGGTCACGCGAAAGAGATAATGCGTGTCCCCGACCGTCTTGACCGGCCCGATTTCGCCGGCTAGGAGCAGAAGCGACTCCTGGACGACGGCGGGGGGGACGTCGGTGCCCTTCCCGTCACTCGTCCATCCCGTTTCCTTGAGGGTGACGCCGTACGGCTCGCACGCCCCGCCCAGGTCCTGCGATTCCCTCGCCTTCCCGTGCGCCTCGTACGCCCGGAGGACCGCGGAATCCTTCCCTTTCTCGTGTCTGAGGAGCGCCAGCGCGCGGTCCCGGACCTGCGCCAGGGGGAGGGTTTCGGGGAAACGGATCTGGTTGACGCGAACGATGGTGAAGCCGCTCCCGGTGTCGACGGGGCCGACCACCTCGTCCACCGGCGCGGAGAAGACGGCGTCGGCGAGCTCGGCCCGCATCTCGCGCCTGGTGAGCCAGGTCGCCCCCCCCTTGCCCCGGGACAGATTCTTCGCGATCTCCTCGAACCGGTTTCTCCCCTTTCCCGCGTCCGCGAGCACCTCCTGTGCTTTTTTGCGGGCCGATTCCCGGGACCCGGCCGCATAGGGGATCGTGATGGGGTGTACCAGACGGGATTCCTCGGTCCGGAACTTGTCGGAGTTCCCCTCGTAGAAGGAAAGGATCTCCTGCTCGGAAGGCTCCGACTGCCGGGCGAACGTCTCCGGGGAAAAACGGGCGACGGAGAGCCTGACCCGGGCGGGAACCCGGTAGGTCTCCTTGGTCTGTTCGTGCTTCGCCGCGATTTCCCCTTCCGCGGGGGGAGGGACTCCCCTCACCCCCGAGGGATCGGCGGTGACCACGAGGAAACGAACCTTCCGAAACATCAGGTTGAAGTGGTCGCGAGCTTCGATCGCGGTTACGCGGGCGGAGGCGGATAACAGGCCCTCCATCTTCCCGACGGTGATCTCCTGCTGCTTGGAAATCTCGTACTCCGTCGGGGAAACCCGGTTGTAGGCGAGAATGCTCCGGTACCGGTCCTCGCTGAACTTCCCGTCGACCTGGAACGCGGGGGTCACGGCGATTTCCCGCCGAACCTCCTCGCGGGAGGCGGCGAGCCCCATCTTCTCCGCCTCGGCGAGCAGCAGCTTCCGGCGGACGAGCGTGTCCAGGGCCTGCTTGCGGAGGGAAAGCGCCTTGGCCATGTCCGGGGTGAACGCGTTTCCGTACACCTCCCGGTACGTTTTTTCCAGCCCTGCGGTTGCCTCCGCGAGCTCCGCCAGGGAGACCTTTTCCCCGCCGACGGTGGCGGCCACGTCGCGCCTGCTCTGGGAGTACGAACCCACGCCCCACCAGATGAACGTGAGCGCGATGAAGGAAAGGATGAGCTTGATGGCCCAGGAACCGGCGTTCCGGCGAAGCACGTCGAGCATGGCGCTGATTTCTCCCGTGGGAATGAAGACGTCAGATAAAACCAGTTTATCCTATTCTACCCCTCACGGGAAATGCAACGGGATCTCCGTCACGGGATCTCCGTCGCCGCTGCAAACGTTTGCAATGGCGGTGACGCCCTGCTAAGATACGGCGTCAAGCGTTTGTCCCCAGATCAGGAGCGGTATTTCCGGAGGGAACTGATGCTCATCAACAGGATCCTCGGTCTGTTCTCGAACGACCTCGCGATCGACCTCGGCACGGCGACGACGCTGGTGTACGTCAAGGGGGAAGGGATCATCTGCTCGGAGCCGTCGGCGGTCGCCGTTCACCGGGACAGCCGGGGCGCCAAGAAGGTCCTTGCCGTGGGAATCGAGGCGAAGCGGATGATCGGGCGGACGCCGGGAAATATCGTCGCCATCCGCCCCATCAAGGACGGGGTCATCGCCGACTTCGAGGTGACCGAGGCGATGCTGCGCTACTTCATCCGCAAGGCCCACAAGCACCGGACGCTCGTACGCCCGCGGATCATCATCTGCGTTCCCTACGGGTGCACCGAGGTGGAGCGGCGAGCCGTCCGGGAGTCCGCGCAAAGCGCGGGGGCCAGGGAGGTCTACCTGATCGAGGAACCACTGGCCGCGGCCATCGGCGCCGGTCTCCCGATCACCGAACCCTCCGGGAACATGATCGTCGACATCGGGGGCGGGACCACCGAGGTGGCGGTGATCTCCCTCGGCGGGATCGTCAAGAGCTACTCCGTGCGCGTCGCGGGGGACAAGATGGACGAGGCGATCCTGCAGTACGTGAAACGCAAGTACAACCTGCTCATCGGCGAACCCACCGCGGAATACATCAAGGTGACGGTCGGGAACGCCTTCCCCGGGTTCGACGATTCCGTCGAGGTGAAGGGGCTGGACCTGGTGAGCGGCGTCCCCAAGGCGCTGACCCTGCACGCCGACGAGGTGCGGGAGGCCCTCTCCGAACCCGTGAGAATCATCGTGGACGCGGTGAAGGGAGTTTTCGAGGAAACTCCCCCGGAACTCGCCGGCGACATTTACGAGCGGGGGATCGTCCTGGCAGGCGGCGGTGCGCTCCTCCGGAACCTGGACGTCCTGCTGCGGGAAGAGACGGGGCTTCCGGTGACCGTAGCCGAAGACCCCCTGTCCTGCGTCGTGCTCGGGTCGGGGAAAGCTCTTGATGAGCTGGACCTTCTGCGCCAGGTTGCCCTTCGATAAGCCGGGTTCGCGCGGGAACCACGCCGGAAAGATCGGCTGATGGTGAAGGCGTTTTTCCAAAAGTGGTGGCGTCTCTTCCTCGTGGCCGCTCTTCTGGTGGCGGCAATCCAGTTCTTCGTCCGCCCCCCCGGGTTTTCCCCCGACCATGGGATGGGTGAAATCGGGACGTCCGTGTTCCGTCCCGTCTACAAGGCGGTCGATTTCCTCCGGCGGGGGATCTCCTCCGTGTGGTCGGGGTATATCGGCCTGGTGAACGTCTCCCGGGATAACGCGGAGCTCAGGAAGGATCTGGCAGCGTTGCAGGAGAAACTCAAGGAGAGCCGCGACGCCGTGCTGGAGAACCAGCGGCTCGAGGAACTGCTGCGGTTCTCGAAGACCCTGGAGAAGCGGACAATCGGCGCCCGCATCGTGGGACACGACGTCTCCCCCTGGTTCCAGGGCGTATTCATCGATGCGGGGAGCGGGATGGGGGTGGAGCCGGGGATGGCGGTCCTCATCCCCGGCGGCGCCGTCGGACGCGTTCACAGGACCTTCTCGGGCCTTTCGGAGGTCATCCTCCTGACGGACAGCCGTTTCGCCGCGGATGTGATCGTCGAGCGCACCCGCGTGCGGGCGATCGCCGAGGGGATGGGGGGGGACCTCTGCCGGTTGAAGTACGTCTCCCCGACCCAGGACGTGGTGCCGGGCGACCGGGTCCTCTTCTCCGGGTTCGACGGAAGCATGCCGAAAGGGACGCTTCTGGGAACCGTCGCGAGCGTGGACCGTCCCCGCGAAGGGCTCTTCTTGATCATCCGGGTGGTAAGCGCGGTGAACCTCCTGTCCGTCGAGGAGGTCCTGGTCGTGTTGTCCCGTCCCGCCATCCCGTTCCGGCAGGGGAAGCCGTGAGACCCCTCCTCGTCCTGCTCGCGTTGTCGTTCGCCGGGACCGCGGCGAATGTATGGCTGCTTTCCGGCGTCGTCCCGTGGTTCCTCCTGCCGGATGTTTCGTTCCTGGTGATCGTCTACGCCGGGCTGTTTCTCTCCGGCCCGCTCGGATTCGTGGCCGCTCTCCCCCCCGCGCTGTTCCGCGAGGTGACGATTCTGGGCCCCCCCGGGTCGTTTTTCCTCGCCTCGCTGGCGGTGTATTTCGCCGCGAGCGAGATCGGCCGCCGCCTTTTCCTTCGCTCCGAGATATTCATTCTCCTGATCGTCGCGGGGCTTCTCGCGGCCGAATCCGCCTCCGTGACCCTCCTCCTGGTTCTGGAGGGAGGGCAATCCGTCTCGGCTCTCTGGGGGGCGGAGGAGGCGGTCCGGATCTCCTGGACGGCGCTTCTCGGCGTCTTCCTCTTCGTGGACCTCTCCAGCCGGTGGCAGCGGATCCAGGAATGAAGGGGCGCATCCGGAAACGGGAGCAGGACCCCTGGATCACGTCGAGGGTCCGCATCCTCCAGTGGATCGGGCTGGGCCTGTTTATCCTGCTCCTGGGACGACTGTACTGGCTCCAGGTGGTGAAGTACGAGTATTTCAAAACGCTTTCCGAGAACAACAGGATACGGATCCGGGTCGTCCAGGCCCCCCGCGGCGTCATCCTCGACCGGAGAGGGCGGCCGATCGCCGAAACCCAGGGTTCGTTCGATCTCATCGCCACGCCGGTGGATGTGGAGGACCTTGCGGGGGAGCTTCGCCTCCTCTCGGAGGTGGTGGAGTTCGATCCCGAGGAAATCCCCGGGAAGATATCCATGGCGAAGAAGGCGAACCCCTACCGGAGCATCACGGTGGCGCGCGACCTGCGGTTCGAGCAGGTGTCGGTGATCGAATTCAACCGCGAAGCCCTTCCCGGGTTTTCCATCATGATCGAGGCGAAGCGGAGCTACCCCTTCGGAGCGGAATTCGCCCATGTTCTTGGGTACGTGGGGGAAGCAAGCGAGCAGGAACTCGCGGCGGCGCAGGCGGAACGACTCGCGATGGGGGACATCGTGGGCAAGTACGGGCTGGAGAAGACGAGGGGGGATGTTCTTCGCGGGGTGAACGGGGGGCGCCAGGTGGAGGTGGACGCCGCCGGCCGGGACAAACGGCTGGTCGACGATGTGCCTCCACGGACCGGGGGAACGATACAGACCACGATCGACGCGGACATGCAGAAGGTGGCTCACGAGGCGATGGAGAAACGGGCAGGCGCCGTGATCGCGATGAACCCGAAGACGGGGGAACTCCTCGTCTTCGTCTCGGCGCCGGCGTTCGACCCGAACAACTTCTCCCGGGGAATCCGGAAGGACGAATGGGCAGCTCTGGTCACGGATCCGAGAAAGCCTCTCCAGAACAAGGGGCTCCAGGGGACATACGCGCCAGGATCCACGGTGAAGCCCTTCCTGGCCCTCACGGGGCTGGAGGAGGGGGTCCAGGACCCGAAAGCGACGGTTCATTGCGGGGGGTCTTTCCAGCTGGGGAACCGGACGTTCCGGTGCTGGAAGGAGAAGGGTCACGGAACGGTGGACATGTACCGGGCCATCGTGCAGTCGTGCGACGTGTATTTCTACACCCTGGGTCTCAAACTCGACCCGGACCGCGTCTCGTCCCTAGAACGGGGTGCCGGCCTCGGTGTCCTGACCAGGGTGGATTTGCCGGGCGAGAAATCCGGCCTGGTTCCCGACACCGCCTGGAAGCGCGAGGTGATGAAAGACCGGTGGTACAGTTACGAGAGTGTCCTGCTCGGCATCGGACAGGGCGCGATCCACGTCACGCCGCTGGGGATGCTGTCGGCCTATGCGTCGATCGCGACGGGCGGGGAGGTGATGCGCCCCCGCCTGGTGAGCCGGTTGGTCCGGATGGACGGCACGGTGGAGGAGTTTCCTTCCGAACGGGAAAGGAAGCTGCCATGGAAAACCGAGAACGTCGCGTTCATCCGGCGGGCGCTGGCGGGCGTGGTCAACGATTACGGGACGGGCGGCGCGGCCAGGCTCCCCGGGATCGAGGTGGGGGGGAAGACCGGGACGGCGCAGCTTGTCACCGTGAAAGGGAAGATGGTCAAATCCGAGCAACTCCGCTATGAAATACGCGACCACGCCTGGTTCGCCGGTTTCGCGCCCGTCGCGGACCCCGAGATCTGCGTCGTGGCCATGATCGAGCACGGGGGGCACGGGGGATCGGCGGCCGCTCCCGTGGTCAGGGCGGTGATGCAGGAATATTTCCGGTTGAAGCAGGTCGCCGGGAAGGGCGGGGGGATGTGATCGTGCACAAACGGTTCGCCCGGATGGACTGGCCTCTTTTCCTTCTGGCCCTCGCCCTGTCCGGGGTCGGGCTTCTGAACGTGTATAGCGGGACGCGGGTTTTATCGTCTTCCGGAATCCCCCTGTTTACCAAGCAGATGGTCTGGATTCTGCTCGGGATGGGCGTCTTTTTCCTCTTCAGCTTCGTGGGGGGCGGATGGATCGAGGAGATGGCCTGGCATATCTTTTTTACCGTTGTCGCCCTCCTCCTGGTCGTCCTCCTCATCGGCAAGGTGCGGGGAGGTGCCCAGCGGTGGCTGTCCCTGGGTTTTTTCACCTTTCAGCCTTCGGAATTTGCCAAGATCGCCCTCATCCTTGTGCTTGGGGGCTATTTCTCCGGGCGGTACCACTATGATGGGCTCGGGTTCCTCGACCTGGTGCCCGCGGTGGGAATCACCTTGGTTCCGTTCCTGCTCGTTGCGATGCAGCCCGACCTGGGGACCGCGGGGGTGTTTCTCATCATCCTCGCCGCCATGACGGTGATCGCCTGCGTCCGCGGGAAGGTGTTCCTCCTCATGGGCGCCGCGGGAGCGGCGGCAGTTCCCGGTCTCTGGCTCATGATGAAGGATTACCAGAAGCAGCGGGTGTTTACCTTCCTCGACCCCGGCAGTGACCCCCTGGGCGCCGGGTACCACGTCATCCAGTCCAAGATCGCCGTCGGGTCGGGGGGATTTCTCGGGAAGGGATATCTCCGGGGGACCCAGGGATCGCTCCGGTTTCTCCCCGAGCAGCACACCGATTTCGCCTTTGCCGTGTTTTCCGAGGAATGGGGCTTTGCAGGGTCCGTGGTGCTGCTTCTCCTGTTCCTCGCGTTGGTCTCCCGGATGTTCCACCTTGCCTCCCAGGCCCAGGACCGTTTCGCTTCCTTCGCCTGCGGAGGGCTTGCCTCCTATTTCCTCGCGCACATTTTGATCAACATCGCGATGGTGTGCGGGTTATTCCCCGTCGTCGGGATACCGCTTCCCTTCGTGAGCTACGGCGGGTCCTCGATGCTCACCAACATGATGGCGCTGGGGATCCTCGCCAATCTCTCCCGTACGCGGTTCACTTTTCCGCCGCCGGCGGAGAATCCGTTCTCCGTCTGACCTCCTCCGCCAGCGAGTCGGCCAGGGAGGGGGAATAGCCGGTCCATCGCTTCGTGACCTTGCCGCTCCGGTCCAGGAGAAAGAGAACCGGGGTCTGGGTGACCCGGAACTGTTTCCGGAACGGTCCGGGAAGGGCCCAAAGGGTTGTCACCTCGAGGGGCGCCGCGCCGGGTTTTCCGGCCGTCGTTCCCGGGGCGGGGGCGGGATGGAGGGGGGGCGTTTCCCGGGTTCCTCCCCGCTCGTAGATCCGTTCGCGGTCGAACAGGATCCTGACCACGCGAACGGACCCCGGCGGGAACTTCCCCGCCGCAGCCCCGAGGGCCTCCCAGGCCTCGCGGCACTGCGGACACCACGGGGAATCGAGGAAGACCAGACGGACAGGCTCGGGTGGGCCCGGGAGGATCGCCGTTTCGTTCCCGGTTTCGTCCACGAATACCGGCTTCTCCGCGGGAAAGGGGACGGAGCCGACGGAAATGCTTTTCGCCCCGCACCCGGCGGAAAGGGAAAGGGCCGCCGCGAGGACGAGGACATTCGCCATGCGCCTTCTTCCCCGCCGCGGGAAACGTCTTCCGGTCACATCAAAGGTTTTTCTGGATCAACTGGACGATGTTGTTCTTGGGGTTGACTCCCACCATCTGACCCTTGATCTGCCCTTCCTTGAACAGGATGAGGGTAGGGATTCCGCGGACGCCGAACTGGGAGGCGATGTCCGGGCTGTCGTCCACGTTCAGCTTGGCCACCCGCACCTTCCCCTCGAACTCCTTCGCCAACTCCTCGAGAATGGGCGCGATGACCCGGCACGGGCCGCACCAGGGAGCCCAGAAGTCGACCAGCACCGGGGTGGGGCCGGCTTCCACCGTCGTCTTGAAGTTGCCGCTGTTGAGCTCCACTATGTTTCCGGCCATCGTTTCCTCCCTGCCCGCCCTGTTTTTCCGCCGCCATGCCGGGCGAACGCCGGCCGGCGAGAGGGACTCCCCTCGGCCTCCAGGCCGGGCCGCCAGGGTTGATTACCTTCCCCGTTTCGCGAGCTCCTTCTTCACGCAGAGGTCCATCACCACGGGGATGCCCGCCTCGGCGAGGCTCTTTCGGGCATGCTCGTTCACGACGCCCTCCTGCATCCAGAAATATTTTGCGCCGATCCGGATCGCCTCCTCGGCGATTGCAGGTACCTGATCCGATTTCCGGAAAACGTCGACCAGGTCGACCCCGCCCGGAATCTCCGTCAGGGATCCGTATGCTTTCTCCCCCAGCGCCTCGCGGATCGTCGGGTTTACCGGAATGACCCGGTACCCTCTTTCCCGGAGGTAGTGCGCCACGACGTGGCTCGGACGGTTTGGCTTGTCCGAAAGCCCCACGACGGCGACGGTTTTCGCCCCGTCCAGGATCCGGTCGATCACGTCGTCCAGAGAAAGTCCCTTTCGGAATTTTTTAGATGCGATTCATGCTACCCCGGTTCTTTCCGAAAAGGAAGGTGCGGGTCACCGGTTCCTTGACACTCTCGGAAAAAAGAGATTCAATTTTCCTCTACCATTCCGGAGGGGATCCCAATTGAAGGAAGCGATCGCGAAGATGCTGAAAGAGGGGGCGGACCTGCGCCTCCAGATGATCGAGACGATGACCGGCGACATCCTGGAGGCGGCGAAGACGATCGCGGATACCTTCAAGGCGGGAAGGAAGGTTCTTCTCTTCGGCAACGGGGGGAGCGCCGCCGATTGCCAGCACATCGCGGCCGAGTTCATGAACCGGTTCCTGATCGAACGGCCGCCCCTGCCGGCGATCGCTCTCACCACGGACACCTCCATTCTCACCAGCATCTCGAACGATTACGCATTCGACGATGTCTTCAGCAAACAGATCAAGGCCCTCGGGAAGAAGGGGGACATCGCGTTCGGGATCAGCACGAGCGGAAGCTCCCCCAACGTGCTCAAGGCGTTCCGGGTGGCGAAGAAGCAGGGGATGGTCACGATCGCCCTCGTGGGGGAGGGGGGGAAAGCGGCCTCGCTCGCGGATATCGCCCTTTGCGTCCCCTCCAAGAGCACCCCGCGGATCCAGGAGGCGCACGTGGTGGTGGGACACATCCTGTGCGAGCTCACGGACACCCTCCTGTTCCGCGAGGCCGGGAAGCGATGAGGGAGCTCGACCTCTCCCGGCTCCGGCGCACCTCCCTCCACTCCCGGAAAAGCAAGGTCTCGTTCCGGGGATTCGCGTCCCCCGTCCGGAAGGGGATGTCCTTCGGCGAGTTCCTCGCGGGGCTCCCCGATTATCTGGCGGCGAAGGATTTCCGCGCGGTGGTGGACGCGGTGGTCCGGGCCAGGCGGCGGGGCGCGCCCGTCCTGCTCGGAATCGGAGCCCATTTCATCAAGGTGGGACTTTCCCCCCTTCTGCTCCAGGGGCTGTCGGAACGGATCTTCGACGGGGTGGCGATGAACGGCGCGGGGGTGATCCACGACGTGGAGCTCGCCCTGGCGGGAAAGACGTCGGAAGACGTGGATTCGCTGCTGGCGGACGGCTCCTTCGGGATGGCCCGGGAGACGGCCCGGTTCATCCACTCGGCACTGGCGTCCGGCGTGGGGGAGGGCCTGGGCTTCGGGGCGGCTGTCGGGAAGGCCCTTGCGGCATCACGCGCTCCCCACCGGGATCGCTCCCTTCTTGCCGGGGCGTGGAAGCGGGGGGTTCCGGTGACCGTCCACGTCTGCATCGGCGCGGACATCATCCACATGCACCCCGAGGCGGACGGCGCGGCGACGGGGGAGGCGTCGCTTCGGGATTTCCGCTCCTTCTGCGGACTGGTCGCCCGCCTCCAGGGGGGAGTCTATCTCAACGTCGGCTCGGCCGTGGTCCTCCCGGAGGTCTTCCTCAAGGCCGTGTCGGTCGCCCGGAACCTCGGGAAGCCCCTTTCGAGAATCACCACCGTGAACATGGATTTCCTGCGGCTGTACCGCCCGGATGTCAACGTCGTTTCGCGGCCCACCCGGGGCGGCGGGAAAGGGTTCCACCTGATCGGGCCGCACGAGATCCTCTTTCCCCTCCTCATGGCCGCCGTGACGGAAAGGATCGGGTGATCCTCCCCCCTCACGTCACAGCAAAATCTCTTCCCCCGGGCTGAGGACGACCACCCGCGTCCCCGGAGCGGTCTTTTTCACCTCCGCGACGAAACGGTCCGCGTTCGGTTCGAGGATCGGGAACGTCCCGAAGTGCATCGGGATGACCGTCTTCGCTTTCAGCAGGGCGGCCGCCTTCGCCGCCTGGCGGTAGTCCATCGTGAAGACCGACCCGATCGGCAGGAGCGCCACGTCGACGGAATGGAGTTCGCCGATGAGCGCCATGCCGGCGAAGATGCCCGTATCCCCCGAGTGGTAGACGGTAAGCCCGGAAGGGGTCTGGATGACGTACCCCACGGGCGCGCCGAGCGTGCAGGAGTGCCTCGCCTCCGTCATCGTGAAGGAGAAGCCGTTGAGGACCACGGTTCCGCCCACGTTCATTCCGATCCCGCCGTGCAGGAGCTGGGACTCGGGAACGCCCTTCGCTTTCAGATCGCCGATCAGCTCGAAGATCCCGATCACGAGGGCCCCGGTCTGGCGGGCGAGCGCGGCGGCGTCGGCCGCGTGGTCGAAGTGGTCGTGCGTGAGGAGCAGAAACTCCGCCTTCCTCACTTCCTCCGGCCCGGAGGGCGCGGTCGGGTTCCCCTGGAACCACGGGTCGATCAGGATGGTCTTGCCGGAGGGGTCCTGGAGGGAAAAGCCGGAATGGCCGAACCAGCGGATCTTGACGGGCGGCATCTGGAACCTCCTGTCCGACGGTGTGCAAATGGGTCGTCCTTTCCTACAATTTTATACAGGGTGCCCCGGCGGCCCGTAAAGGGAGAAATGACGCCTTTCTCTTCCCCCCCCCCCGTGTTAGAAAAAATCATAAACGTTACGTCGCAATGAGAGGCGTGGGATGGCGGAACCGAAACGCCCGGGTGGAGCGCCTCTGGTCCGGGTGGTGGTGCCCAACCGGGTCGACATCGCGGGGGGAACCCTCGACATCTTTCCCCTCTATCTTCTCGTCCCGGGCTCGATGACCGTCAATGCGGCGATCGACGTGGCGAGCGTCGTCTCGATCCACCCCGTCCGGGGCGCCGTACGCCTCGTTGCCGAAAACCTCTCTCGCCGGTCGGAAGCCCCGGACACGCACGGTTTCCCGGTGCGAGGGGGGTTCGGCTTGGTCGCCGCGGCCCTGCGGTGCTTCCCGCCCCGCAGCGGGATCGAGCTTCGGTTCCGCAACGAGGCGCCCATTGGCTCCGGGATCGGGGCGTCCTCCGCCCTACTCGTCGCCACGGTGCTGGCGATGAGCCGCCTTCTCGGGATGCGGAAAAGCTGGAGGGAGACGGCGCGGGAGGCGATGGAGATCGAGGCCGCCCACCTCCGGAACCTCACCGGTTCCCAGGACCACATCGCCGCGCTGCGCGGAGGGATCCAGGGGATCCGGTACCTGCCGGGGCGGCCGGAGCCGGAGAGAATCGGGCCGGGAAGCCCGGTCGGCCGCACGTTCGCCGCGCACGGCTTCCTGGCGGGAACGGGGAAGTCCCACTTCTCCGCGGGGCTCAACTGGCGGATGATCCGGGGGGCGATCGACGGGAATCCCGAGGTGCTCCGGAAGTTCCGGGGGATCGCGGATGCCGCGCGGGATGCGTGGGAGGCCGTCTCCGCGGGGGAGATCGGCCGGGTCGGCCGGGCCATGGCGAGCGAGTGGGCGATCCGCAGGACGATCGCGCGGGGCATCTCCACGAAGGAGGTGGACGACGTGTTCTCCTCCCCCGGATTCCGGAGGCGGGTGGCGGGGGCGAAGCTCTGCGGCGCGGGAGGGGGAGGGATGGTGTTCGGGTTGCTTCGGGAGCCGGGGGACCGGGAAGCGGTGGAGTCGTTCCTCAAGGGCCGGGGCATCTCTCCGCTTCCGTTCCGGGTCTCCGCGGGCCCGCAAATCCTGTGCTCGGGAGAAATCGGTGTCCGCTGAACCTGCTTCCGTCTGGGATGTCGTCATCGTGGGGGCAGGGCCCGCCGGTCTTTTCGCCGCCAGGGCGCTGGCCGGGAAGCTGCGCGTTCTCGTCCTGGAGGAGAAGGGCCGCACCGGCGGGGCCGGGGCGATGACCGACGGCAAGCTGAACCTCTCCCCCCACATCGGTCTCGACCTGACGGAGCTCGGATTGTCGGAAACGGAGGCCGGAGAGAAGATCGCCGCGATCGACGAGGTGTTTCTCGAGCACGGGGCCGACCGCGCCCTCTACGGGGTCGACCAGGAGCGGATCAACTGGTGGCTGGACCGGGTATCCTGGGTCAGGCACAGGACGGCCAGGGGGGACTGGGACATCACGCTCGTTCCCGCGAGACAGCGGCACATGGGGACCGACCTGGCTCACCGGGTCGTCGCCCGGATGACGGATTCGATCGCCGGGAAAGGGGTCGCCTTCTCGCTCCGCACGTGGGTGACCGACCTTGCGCTGCAGGACGACGGGACGTTCCTCCTGCGTACTGCGCGGGGCGAGTTCCGTTCCCGGTACGTGGTGGCGGCACCGGGCCGGGAAGGCGCCTACTGGTTCCGCGAGGTCGCACGCGGGATCGGAGCCCGGACGCAGTATGGCGCCATCGACATCGGCTGCCGGGTGGAGGTGGCCCAGCCGGTGTACGACGAGATCACGCAGGTTCTGTACGACCCCAAGTTCCTCTTCGTGACTCCCACCCACGGGGACCGCACCCGGACGTTCTGCACCAACCCCGGGGGAAGGGTCCGCGTGGAGATGAGGAACGGATACCGCCTGGTGAACGGTGACGCTCTGAAGAAGAAAAAGACGCCGAACACCAATTTCGCGATTTTAAACACCGTCTCCATGACCGAACCGGTCCAGGACACGACGGAGATGGGCCGAAAGGTGATGGAGTTCGCCAACTTCTGGGGCGGTGGGGACAGCCTGGTCGTCCAGCGGTGGGGGGACCTGACCGAAGGGAGCCGATCCAAGGCGGAGACGTTCCACTCGGCCGCCCTTGGATACGACAAGATGACGCCGACCCTCCCCTTGGGGCCGGGGGTGACGCCTGGGGACATCTCCTACGCCTATCCCGGGCGGATCGTCGACAACCTGAGGGAGAGCCTGCTCCTTCTCTCGCGCGTCATCCCGGGGGTGGCGCACCCCTCCACGACGGTCTACGTTCCCGAGATCAAGTTCTACGATACGAAATACGCCACCGACCGCAACCTCGAAACCAACGTCCCGAACCTTTTCGTGGCAGGGGACGGCGTGGGAAAGTCCCGGGGGATCGTCGGCGCCGCGCTCAACGGCATCCTCGCCGCGGAAGGGATCCTTCGGAAAGAGGGGAAGGGATAGGCCTTCCGGAAAACGGGGGTCATCCCCCGACGGTCAGCACGCCCGTTCCCTGGAGTTTGTCCGCCTTGAGCAGCTGGAGGGCCCGGTTGGCCTCCTCGAGGGGGAAGAGGGTGACCTTCGGCCGGATGGGGACCTCCGCGGCCTCCCGGAGCAGGTCCTCCCCGTCCTGCCGGGTATTGGCGGTCACGCTCCGGATATTTTTCTCGTAGAAGAGACACTCCTCGTACTTCATTGCCGGGACGTCGCTCATGTGAATGCCCGCGATCGACAGGGTCCCCCCTTTTTTTACGTGTTTCAGCGCGGTGGGAACCAGTTCCCCCGCCGGGGCGAACAGGATCGCCGAGTCGGCGGGCGCGGGCATCTCCTCCGGGTCCTCTCCCGCCCAGGACGCCCCCATCCGTTTTGCGAGTTCCCGGTGCTGCTCCCCCCGGGTGCACACGAACACCTCGCACCCCCGGTGGAGGGCAAGCTGGATCACGATGTGGGCGGACGAGCCGAATCCGTAGATCGCCAGTTTCCCCCCCTGGGGCAGGTCGGCCCGCCGCAGGGCGCGGAACCCGATGATGCCGGCGCACAGGAGCGGGGCGGCTTCGGCGTCCCGGAAGGCGGAAGGCAGGGGATAGGCGAACGCCTCCAACACGACCGCGTGCTCGGCGAACCCGCCGTCGCGGTGATACCCCGTAAACAGCGGCCGGTCGCACAGGTTCTCCTTTCCCGCCGCGCAAAATTCGCATACCCCGCAGGTTCGCGCGAGCCACGCGATCCCCACGCGGGTCCCCCGCGGGAACCGGGTTGCCCCTGCGCCGACGGCGTCCACCGTGCCCACGACCTGGTGCCCCGGGATGACGGGCGTTCGGCGGGGAGGAAGATCTCCCTCGATCACGTGCAGGTCCGTCCGGCAGATCCCGCAGGCGGACACCCTCACAAGGATCTCCCCCGGGCCGGGGGAAGGGTCCGGCAGGTCCGCCGGCATGAGGGGAGAGGTTTCGATCGGCCTTCTCTCCCGCAGCAGCATGGCTTTCATTTCCGGAAGTCCTTCGGGTCGAGGATCTGGTACCCCGCCTCCTGAAGGGCCTTCCGGATCGGACCCACGTTGAGTGTCGCAAGCCGGAAAAAGACGGCTCGTTTGTCCGGCTCGGTGTGCCCGGTGGTCAGGATGCTCGTGATGTTCACGTGGAAGGTCTTGATGATCGTGACGATCCCGACGAGCGCCCCCGGGACGTCGGGGACCACGACTTCCAGGCGGCTGCTGATTTCCCCCACCCCCAGCGCCTCGATGAAGGCCTTGAGGATGTCCGTCCTCGTGATGATCCCGGCCACCCTGCCATTGTCGTCCACTACGGGGAGGGCGTTGATCCGGAAGTCGTGCAGCAGGACGATCGCGTCCTCGAGCGAGTCGGTGACCGTGGCGGTGACGACCTTCCGGGTCATGACCTTCTCCACGGGGGTGTTCGCGAGCATCTCCTCCATCTCCTTTTCCGAAGCGTCGGGAAGGAGTCCCACCGGCAGCATCGCCTCCCGGATGTCCCGATCCGACAAAATGCCGGTCAGCTTGTTGTCCTCGCCGGTGACCGGGAGCTGGCGCACGTTGTGCCCGCGCATCAGGCGGCGTGCCTCCTGGAGGGAAGCGGACGGGGAGACGGTGGCGACGTTCCGCCTCATTCTTCGGGTGACAAACATGCAGTCCTCCTGTGGTTCTCCCGGAGTCAGTCCTTCTGGAGTTCCCGGATGTGGATTTCCGTGCAACGCGTGAGGGACTCTCTCTCGTACCCCCCTTCGAGCAGGGAGACGATCTTCCCGCCGCAGAACCGGTTTGCCAGCTCGATGGTGAACCTTGACAGGAACCGGAACCCTTCTTCCGTGAGCTGGATGTCGGCCAGCGGGTCGTCGCGGTGCGCGTCGAACCCGGCGGACAGGATAAGAACCTCGGGGCGGAACCTTTCCGCCGCGGGGGCGACCAGCTGCTCGAACGCCAACCGGTACTCGTCGTCCCCCGCGCCGGGCGCCATCGGCGCGTTGAGGGTCGTCCCCACCCCGGCCCCTTTCCCCGTTTCCCACCGCCTCCCCGTCCCGGGGTAGAGGAAGGCGGGGTTCTCGTGGATGCTGAAGAAAAACACCGATGGATCCTCGTAAAAGATGCTCTGGGTGCCGTTGCCGTGGTGGACGTCCCAGTCGATGATCATCACTTTCGAAACGCCGTGCCGTGCCTGGAGATACCGGGCGGTGATCGCCGCGTTGTTCAGGAGGCAGAACCCCATCCCCTCGGAACGGTCGGCGTGGTGCCCCGGGGGTCGGACCGCGCAGAACGCCCGGTCGGCCTTCCCGGTGGCGACGGCCTCGGCCCCCGCGATGGCTCCCGCCGCCGAAAGCAGGGCGATCGAGTAGGAGTTCTTGTTCAGGTAGGTGTCCCCGGAGTCGAGCGTGAGGTCCCCCCGGCGGCAGGCAAGTTCCAGCTTCCGGAGGTAGTCGGGGTCGTGAACCCTAAGGATTTCCCCGTTGTCCGGGTAGTCCGGGTTCACCGGCACGAGCGTCCCGAGGAGGCCGACGCTCTCGAGGTGCTGGTTGATCGCGATCAGGCGGTCCGGCGATTCCGGGTGTTCGAACGGGGGGATGTGGAGCAGATAGTCCGGATGGTAGACATACGCGACGTTTTTCATCGGGACCCCGGAGCATAATTTTAGCACATCGGATATATTGGTACCATGTGGATCCCCTGGGCCTGGGCGCTGGCGGCGTTCCTGCTTGCCGCGGGAGGGGCCGCGTTGACTGCGCTGCGTTCCTCCCTCCTCATCGTGGGCGAGGAGGGGCTGGCGGAGGACGCATCCGCGGGAAAGGAGATCGCCGCAGAGTTGCTCTCCACCGTCCGCGACCCGGAGGTCCGACATCCGTTCTCCCTCTGGGTGGCGGCGTCGGCGTTCAAGACGGTTGCGGGACTTTGCGCAGGGGTGGCGGCCGTCTCCCTCTTCGGCCACCTGCGGGGGTGGGCGGGGGTGGCCTCGGCGGCCGGATGGGTTCTTCTCTTCCTGGTCCTCCTCTTCTGCCTGGAGAACCTGTCGACGCAGGGGGCGATGACCAATCCCCGCCGGATCCTGCGGCGGGGGGGAAGGGGGTCCCTGCACGCGCTGCGGGGGGCAGCCGTGGCCGCAAGGCTTTTGGACCGCCTCGGCCGACTCCTGTTCGGGAAGGGCTATGTCCCCGAGGCCCTTCCGGACATCCGTTTCGGCTCGGAGGAAGGGATCCTCGATGTGATCGAGGAAGGGGCAGAGCACGGCACGATCGATCCCACGGCGGAGAGGATGATCGAGGGGGTCTTGCGCTTCGGGGAGACGCTGGTAAACGAGGTGATGACTCCCTGGTCCGGGGTCGTGTGCTTGCGGAAGGGGATGGCGTACGCGGACGCGGCGGGCGTCGTCGGGAACACCGGCTTCTCGCGTTATCCCGTTCTGAGTCGGAACGGCGAAGAAATCGAGGGGATCGTCTCCTCCCGGAGCTTTTTCCGGCCGGGGGCGTCCGAACAATGGGATCCGTTCATCGAAAAGCCCGTGTACGTCCCCGAATCGATGAAGGTGTCGGATCTGCTCCGCCAGTTCCAGAGGACAAGGGTCCATCTGGCCGTCGTCATCGACGAGCACGGCAAACTTTGCGGGATCATCACGATCCACGACCTCCTCGAGGAGATCGTCGGAAGACTGGCGGAGGGGAGGGAATCCCCCGAGGTCCCGGAGTGGGAGAAGGACGGGGCGCTGTCGGTGCCCGCCGCGACGCCGGTCCGGGTTCTCCGCGACGAGTACGGGATCGATATCCCCCTGGGGGACACCTACGAGACCGCGGGCGGCTTCGCGCTGGACTGCCTCCAGGACGTTCCGGAAGGAATGGTGACTTTCCTTGCGCACGGGTACCGGATCACGGTAGCCGAAACCGAGCGGTTCCGGATCAAGCGGCTCCGGTTCGAGAAAGCGGGCCTTACCGGAACTCCGTGACTTCCTCCGGCGGTTTCCTGGGCGGCTTCGGGGGGGATGAGTCCGGCTTCCCCAGGGCGACCACCGCGAGAAGTTCCTCGGGGGGCCGGAGGGAAAGGGCGGATTCGAGCTCGGGTTTGGCCACGAGGGGACCGGTCATCCAGCACGTGCCGTAGCCCAGGGAATACGCCGCCAGCAGGAACTGGGTGATGGCCGAGGCGACGCTCTGCAGGCCGGCGTTCACTTGGTAGCGCCGCACTCTGTGTCTCTCCGGGTCTTTCTCCCGTATCTGCCGGTCCGTCGCCGATTCGTACGGTTTTCCGACGACGCAGACCGCGGCGGGCGCCGCGGCGAAGAGGTTGTGGTAGTTGATCTTGCCGGGGGGGATCTCCTTCCCCGTGACCCGGGCCAGGATTTCGTCCACGATCCCCTTCATCCGGGAGAGAAGCGCGGGGTCCTCCACGACGAGGAACCGGACGTTCTGGGTGTTTCCTGCGGACGGCGCCCAGGTGGCCGCTTCGACCATCCTGAGGATCTGCTCGCGCGGGACCGGATCCTTGCGGAATTTCCGTATGCTTTGCCGCCCCTTCATTGCGTCGAAGACGTTCATCCTGAAGTTCCTCCTCGCCCTTTGTTTTCGAAACCGGACACGGGATCCCGAACGACCGACGGGTCACCCGGGTCAGGGAATGACCAGCAGCAGTTCGGTCCCCCTGTCCCGGCTCCCTGCGTTGGCCAGCACCCGCCCCGGCGGCAACGAGTGCCCTTTCGTCAGGGCGGCGCGGATTTCATTGGCCTGCGCCTTCCCCGCTGCCGTGATGATGACCGCGGCCGCGGGGAATTCCGACGCCGTCTTCCCCATCTCCCTGATCACTTTCTTCCCCGCATCCGTCAGGACCAACTTCCCCTTCCGGAAGAGAACCTGGTCGGGGACCAGGACGCGCATGGAGGGGCCCACCGGCGCCACCGCAATGCGGGAGGAGATGCCGGCGAACGTCGTCGCGAGTTCCGCGAACCGAACGTCCCGTCGTCTTGCTTCCTGGTGCCTCTCTTCCTCCATGCGCTCGACGCGGCCAAGCAGGATGTCCCGTTCCCGCCTAAGGGTTTCCATCTCGGGGGTTTCCGCGGCCTGTTGGTCCGGATCGGCACCGGTCTTCTCCCGGGCGACGGCCTCCTTCCGGAGTGTTTCCCGTTCCGCATCGCACGCCTGCGCCATTGCGCTCAGTTCCTGCATCCGCTTGCCGATCGCCTTCTCCTTTTCCAGCAGTTCCGAGATCATCTCTTCCCGGGTGATTCGCGTCCCCTCGTATTTCCTGGTAGCCGAGGCGAACTCCTCCTTGACCTTGCGGAGCTCTTCTCCCTGCTCCTGGATCCGCAAGGAGAGGATCGCATTCGCCTCTTTCCCGTCGGAGATCTGCTTCTGGGCCGCGAGAACTCTCGCCTCGAGGGTACTCTTCTCCTTGTTGGCGGAGGCAAGAGCCTCCCGAATCGAGTCGGCCTCCCTATTCTTCGCTTCGTAGGTGGAGGTGGTGACCAGGCAGCCCCCCGTTCCCAGCGTGAGTGCCAGGATGGGGACGACCTTCCGGAATCCCTTTGTTCGCAACCGTTTCCCCCGGGAATTGTCGTTACCGTGAGGCATGAAACATTTTACTTTCCCACCCCTTTTTTATAAAGTTCTAAATAAACCGGTCTCCCCGAAAGCCCCGGGACGGGTTGCGGAAAGGCGGGCCAACGTGCGTGGTTCCCAAACCGAACTTCTCGACACCTTCCTCAAGCTTGGCTACCTGTCACTCGAAGCTCTTGCGAATCTGAGGGCGAGTGGTTCCCGTCCGGGAGTCCCGGCGGTCGAGGCGGCGCTCCTTTCCGGGATTCTCCACCCCGACGCGAAGGGATGGATCCTGGCGGAGACGCTGGGGATCCCGTTTCTCGAGGTCGATCCGGGAACCGTCCCGCTCTCGCTCTCCGAGGTCCTTCCCGAGGCGGTCGCACGCGAAAATATGGTGGCGCCCGTGTCCCGGGAGGAGGGAAGGCTCACCCTCGCGGTCGCCGACCCGTTCCGACACGGGGCGTTCTCCCTGATCGAGGAGATGACGGGACTGCGCGTGAGGCTTGTCGTCTGCCCGGTTCGCAAGATCGGGCGCATTCTCGAACGCTTCTACCCCGAGGCCCTTCCCCTTTCCTCCGGGGATATCGTAGGCGGCGCGATCGGGCGGGAGGAGGCGGAGGAGTGGCTTGTTCAGGGCCGGGGGCGGCGCCTGGCGGAGAACATCCTTCTCCATGCCGTGAAGGCGGGGATTTCCACCGTCCGGGTATCCTCGTTTGGCCGGAGCGTGACAGTCTCCGGAGACTCGGGAGGAGAAAAATCGCTCCTGCTCTCCTTCCCGCTCCGCTACCGGGGGTCGCTCGTCGGCTCCTTCGCGGAGCTTGCGGGGCTTTCCACGGGCCCGGAATCCGTGGTGGAGGCCACCTTCCAGCTGGAGACCGCGGCCGGAGTCCATGCGTTCCGGATCAGCATTCTTCGGGGGATCTCCGGGGTCGAGGCGATCGTGAAGGTTCTCCCGGACCTGCGGTCGGCCATCGCGCTGGACTCGATCGGGTTCAACCCGGAACAGAGGGAAGTCCTGCGACGCGTCCTGTCGGTGCGGGACGGCATCTACCTGGTCTCCTCCCCCGGGGGCGAGGGCGTGGCGACGACGATCTTCGCGATGCTCAGGGAAACGTACCGGGGGGGCAGCCGCGTCGTCACCGTCGAGGAGACCCACCGGTTCCGGAACGACGGGTACGTCCAGCTGGAGCGCCAGGAGGTCGAGAGGCGATTCGAGGGGAGATGGGCGCGGCTCGCCGAGACGCTCGAGCCCGACGCGCTGATGATCGAGCGGGTTTCCGACCCGCAGGAGCTTCTCGATCTCGTCCACATCGCCCGGCGAGGCGTACCCGTATTCTGCGGAATCCAGGGGATCAATCTCCGCCGGACGCTCCGGACCCTGTTCTCCCTGGAAGTCGATCCGTTCATCCTCGTGCGCGTCGTGCGACTCGTCATGCACCAGCGGCTCGTCGATCTCCTTTGCCCCGATTGCCGCCGGGCGGTTCCGGCCGTGCCGTCCTTGCGGCTCGCGGGCGAACGCCACCGGGGAAGGCTCGAAACCATCATCCGGGAGGTGTCCTTCTACGTTCATGACGGGTGTCCCAGCTGCCAGGGGACCGGGTATTCCGGGAAAATGGCCCTGTTCGATCTGCTTCCGTTCGCCCCCGGCGTCCAGAACCAGATTCTTTCCGACGCGCCCCTCGAGGAGAGACTTTCGCGCATCATCGAGGAGAATCTCCAATCCGCTTTTCCCTCGGTGGAAGATCTGTTGCGGCGGGGAATGGTCACGTTCGACGACGTTCTGCCGTTTTTTCGATAGGAAGCCGGGATCCCCCGAGGAATCCGGGGGACCATAAGGATTACACCTTGCCGGACATTGCGGAGGGGATATGAAAGAGAAAACGATGAACCGGATGTTCCTGAACCGGATCGAGCAGGGGGGCGATTCCGTCCGGTATCTTGTCCCCCGCGACGGGAAGTGGGATCCGATGACGTACCGGGAGGTCGGAACCGCCGTCCGGGAGATGGCGAACGGGCTGATGGCGCAAGGTCTCTCCCGGGGCGACAAGGTGGCGATACTCTCCGCCACGCGCGTGGAGTGGTGCCTGGCCGACATCGCCATTATCCTCGGAGGGTTCGTCCCGGTTCCGATCTATCCCTCCAATCTCCCCGACCAGGTCGAGTACATCCTCTCGCATTCGCAGGCCCGCGCGGTCTTCGTCGAGAACGAGATGCAGTGGAACAAAATCGCCGGTGTCCGCAAGAATCTCCCCGCCCTGTCCGTGGCGATCCTGTACGCCGGGATCCCCGGGAAACAGGAGGGGGTGATCGACCTTCCGGGCCTTCGCGCGAGGGGGATCGAATTCGCATCGGCCAATCCGCACGCGCTTGCCCGACGCACGGAGGAGATCACCCCCGGGGACGACCTGACGCTCATCTACACCTCGGGGACCACCGGTCCGCCGAAGGGGGTGGTGACCCGGCACAGCAACTACGTCTTCATCGTCACCTCCGCCCTCGAGGCCGTCACGGTCCGGAGGAACGAGCTGTTTCTCCAGTTCCTCCCCCTGGCGCATTCGCTCGGGAGGCTCGAGCATTTCCTCACCTTCGACGCCATGGCGGTTTCCGCGTTCGCGCGGGACATCCAGACGGTCGGGGAGGATCTGGCGCTCGTCCGGCCCGAGATCATGGTGAGCGTCCCCCGGCTGTACGAGAAGTTCTATGCCCGCGTCCTCGCCAAGGTGGAGGAGGACGGAGGGCTGAAACAGGCGATATTCGAATGGGCGCTCGGCGTGGGACGCGAGGTGTCCCGACGCCGCCAGCGGAAGGAACCGGTCGAGGGACTCCTCGCCCTCAAGCTTTCCGTTGCGGAAAGACTCGTCTTCAGGAAGATCCGGGAGCGGATGGGCGGCAGGTTCCGGTTCGCCATCTCCGGGGGGGCGCCGCTCTCCCCGGCGATCGCCGAATTCCTGCACGCCCTCGGTGTCCTGATCCTCGAGGGATACGGGCTCACGGAGGACTCGACCGTCACGGCGGTCAACCGGTACGAGAACTACAAGTTCGGCACGGTGGGGAAGGCGCTTCCGGGGACCGAGATCCGGATCGCCCCCGACGGGGAGATCCTCGTGCGCGGGCCCCACGTGTTCAAGGAGTACTTCCGCGACCCGGAGGCGACGCGGGAGGCGGTCGACGCGGAAGGGTGGTTGCACACCGGCGACATCGGGGAGCTGGACTCCGAGGGATTCCTCCGGATCACGGACCGGAAAAAGGACATCATCGTGACGTCGGGCGGGAAGAACGTCGCTCCCCAGAATATTGAGAACTTGCTGAAAAACGACAAGTTCGTCAGCCAGGCCTTCGTATACGGCGACCGGCGAAAGTACCTGACCGCCCTCATCACCCTTTCGGCGGAGGAAGTCGGGAAGTGGGCGGAGCAGAACGGCATCCCGGAAACGGACCTGGTTCACCTTGCGAAAAACCCCCGGGTGGAGGCGATGATGCGCGGGCGCGTCGACGAGATCAACCGCAAGCTGGCCTCGTTCGAGCAGGTGAAGAAGTACGTCCTGCTCGGCGCCGACTTCACCCAGGAAACGGGGGAGCTCACCCCCACGCTCAAGGTGAAGCGCAAGGTGGTCATCCAGAAGTACGGGAGCCTGCTTGATGCCCTGTACGAGAAAGATTGACGGTTTCGTTGCCTCTCTCGGTCTACGAAATCAACAGCATGCCGGAAAAGGAACGCGAACGGTTCCTCTCCATCCTTCTCCCGCGCCGACTCCTGGAGATGTTCTCGATCGATCCGGAGACGTTCCGGAACGACAGGGGGGTGCGATGCGTCAGGTTCGTATGCCCCGAGAAGATGCCGTTTCTCCAGGTGGACCTGCGGCGAGATCCGGGGGACCGGGATGCGGTGTATTTCCTCGACCTTTCCAACTCGCCGTTCGGACAGATGGAGATCTCCTTCGTCATCGTGAACGACCCCGGCAGCGAGAGGTTCGACATCGACGTGGACGAACACGGGCAGGACACCTACTTCGGGACGGCCCGCCGGAACGTCCCGGAGGAGATCCGTGCGATGAAGGCGGGGTTGGCCCCCGGGCAGGTCCGGCGGGGGCTGAAGGCGATGAAGGAGCTCGTCGCCTGCTGGGACGAGTTCTTCGGCCGCGTCGGTCACAACTTCTATTTTCTGGAGCCCCTGACCTACAACAGCGCGGTCCTCTACGAAAGGAACGGCTTCCAGTACCTGAGCGGGAGTGAGATGATGAGGAAGATCGACCGGGAGTTCCGACCGGGCGGCGCTCTTTTCGCCCGGCTCGACGGAAGCACTCCGTTCCGGATGCCCGGGCAGGAGAAGACGGTGAGGGGAAGAAGCTGGGCGATTCACGATGGGATCCTGGACACGCCGTGGGAGGGCCCGAAGATGTACAAGACGATCGGTGTCCACGCCGGGACGAGCACCTTCACGGGGGAGGGGTATTGATGATCCGGTTCGCGGCGGTGATCCTGGCGGTTCTCCTTCTGGCTTCCGGTTCCCGGGGGGAAGAGGGGGAACCCCCCAGGATCTTCCTCGAGAAGAAAATCTTCGAGGAGACCTCGACGGGGCGGAAAAACTTCTACGAGGTGCACACGGTATCGAAAGGGGAGAGTCTCTGGAGGATCCTGAGCGGGAAGTCCCCACTCTTTCCGGCGGACTACCCCTCGATGCTCCGGGAGTTCCGGCGGGCCAACCCGGACGTGAAGGACCCGGGGAGGCTCGCTCCCGGCCAGAAGATTCTTGTCCCGGCCGGCATCGGCATGAAGACCGCCCGCCTGATTCGCACCGGGAAAACGGTCGCCTACCGGGTCCGGAAGGGAGATTCCCTCACGGGGATCCTGACGACCAAGGGAGTCCGGAGGAAGGATCTGTCGGGCTACCTGGACGCCGTGAAGGAGGTGAACGATTCCATTCGCGACGTGGACGCGATCATCGCCGGAACGACCGTCCTGGTTCCTACCGAGGAGTATTTCGGGAAGAAGCCCGAGATCGTCGCCGGACAACCGTCGGAAGCCCAAACCCCCGTGATCGCCCCCGCCCCGTCCGCTGCCCGGAAATCGCCTGCGCCTGAGCCGTCCGCGGTTGCGCTGGCGCGGGACGTCGCCCCGCCGTCCGGCGGAGAGGCACCGCCGAAGGCGAAACCGGATTCCCGGGTGGTGGCTCCCGCTCCTCCCCCCGACAAGGTGCTGCCTGCGCCGTCCGCGGTTGCACTGACGCGCGATGCAATCCCGGAGCCGGGCGTGGAGCCGCTGTCGGCCGCGAAACCGGAGACCCGGGTGGAGGTTCCCGCGCCTCCCGCGCCGGAATCGTTCGCCGTACTTTCCGGGCAGAAGGCGAAGGAGCCGGCATCCTCTGCGCTCCCCCAGCCGAAGCCTCCCTACCGCGGCCTTCTGTCGGACCTGGCGGGAGGGCTGGGGGAAAAGTGGGTCGACCGCGGGACGCTCTACCTTCCTGTCCCGGCTGGGGGAGAGGTCGTGCTCAATCTCGAGGAGTACCCCGTCGTCCGGTTCTCCGGGGGAATCCACGCGCTGATCGATTTCCGGGGCGCCCTGCCGGATGAGGTCCGCCGCCTGATTACGGAGACGTGGAAGAACTACCGCGTGGTCCCCATGGACGGGGCTTCCGGCGCGGAAGACATGATCGGCCGCCTGCTCGACGCCTCCGGATACCACTCCGCCAAAGAGGGGATCACCCACCCGCCTGTCATCGGGGAGGCGGTGTCGGTTACCTTACCTGCCCGGTGGGTGGTCCTCCGGACGAGCCAGAGCCTGCTCAGCGGCGAAATCATCCTGGTCAAGAAGGTTCCGGAGAAGCCCGACCGCGAGCTCTCGGCGGTTCTTCGATACGCGGAACGGGTCGGGATACGGGTGCTGCCGTTTTCGTACGATCCTTCCGCGAACGAAGGGTTTCTCGTCGGGCTCGACCCGGCAAAGAAGGCGGCGGAAGAGACCCCCGGGAAGGCCCTTCCGCAGGGGGGTCTCGAGGCCCTGGATTTCTCCCTCGACCTGCTGGGCATTCCGAAATCGGAAGACAAACGGATCCGCATCGGCGGGGGAGCGGAATCCTTCCTCCTGACCGTCCAGCTGGAGAGGTTCTTCGAGGCGGGAGGCAAGCGGTTCGCGGTGGACACCGGGAAAATGTCCCCCGCCCTCCGGGCGATCATCCAGAACTCGGGGTACAGCGTCTTCGCAGTGGGCAAGAACGAGCCCGGCAGGTCGATCCTCCAAAGAGTCCTCGCGGCCGCCAAGATTCCCGTCGAGGAGAGGAAAACCTGCCTTCTTGCCGGGGGAAAGGAAAGGGGCTTCGAGGTGGTGGCGACGGGGACGTTTTTCACCTCCCGCGAATGGCTCGCGAGAAGGAAGGTCCGCGAGGCGGTCCTCGTCGGGGGGAAAGTGCACTCCGCCACGAGGGACCTGATGCGAGAAATCGATGTGGAAATCCTGGAATGGTAGCCGTACGATAGAGGTCGGGTGAATGTTCTTCGGGTACCGGGGGCCACGGGGATGGTCGGATCGAGTCGTGAGAGCCCGGGGAAACGCACCGCCGAAAAAACATCCCTCTTTGGCCTGGTGAGTTTCCAGCCGCACCTGGCCATCGTCTTGATCTTCCTGACGCTTACCCTGGCCGTCGTGGGCGTCCGGGTTTCGCAGGATTCGGGAATTCGGCGTGTGGATGACCTGGTGCGGGAAGCCCAGCGGGCCTTCGCCGCTCCGCAGAAGGAGGACGCGGGGGCCCGGGACCCGGCGGATGTGGAGGCGCGGGTCAGGGAATGGACGGGCGCAAGAATCATCCTCCCGCGGGACGAGGAGCTGTTTGCGTACACGGGGTTCTCCCGGGAGAAGATGGGGCGGCAGACGGTGGCCGCGGTCCGCTTCACCTTCTCGGGGGAACCGTACCTCCTCATGGTCGTGCGGCGGGAGATGATCGGGGATGAGGGGTCCCCCGAATCCCTGTTTTCGGAATCGGGGTTCCTCTCCGGGGAGAAGGACGGGAAAGCGTTCGTCTTCTGGGAGAGGGAAGGGGTTTCGTACCTGCTTGTGACGGGAACGGAACTGGAGCATGCGTTCGACCTGGTCAGGAGATATTTCACCTGACCGGCAATCCTGCGCGATATTTCACGGGAGGAAATGCGATGATCGTCGCCAAGAGAATGATGCGGAACCCGGTGTTCGTGGACGAGAACGACTCGATGAAGAAAGCGATGGACATCCTGAAGGAGCGGGAAATCCGGCATCTCCCGGTGCTGAAGGGAGGGGACAAGCTCGTGGGGATCCTGACCGAGACGGACATCAAGCAGGCCTCTCCCTCCCCCGCCACGGCCCTGGAGATCCGCGAGATCTTCTACCTTCTCGACAAGGTCAAGGTGAAGCAGATCATGACGCGGAGGGTATTCACGGTTTCCTCCAACGCTTCCATCGAGGAAGCGGCCCTGATCATGCGGGAAAAAAAGATCGGATGCCTCCCCGTCGTGGACGGCGGAAGGCTCGTCGGCATCCTGACCGAGACCGATATCCTCGACGCGTTTCTCGATTCGATGGGGGTCAACGGGCCGGGATACCGGGTCGAGCTGGCCCTTCCGAACAGGCCCGGGATGCTCCTCGAGGTGGTGAAGCTCCTCAAGGACTTCGACGCGAACATCGTGTCGGTAGCGACGGCTTCCCACGACGACCCGGGGATGAGGATCCTCATCCTCCGGATCGAAACGAAGAACTACAAGGTGCTCAAGGCGGCCATCAAAAAGAGCGGTTACGAGATTCTTTCGGCCGATTGACCGGGATCAAGGAACCGGAAGGAAGAAAGAATCATCCTACGAAAGACAGGCATTCACCAGTGGGAGGAGGTGTTGCGGAATGAGAACGGACGTGGAGAAAGTCCTGGGCAAGATTCGCCCGGCCCTGCAGGCGGACGGGGGAGACGTGGAACTCGTCGACGTCGAAGGGGGCGTGGTGAAGGTGCGCCTGACCGGTGCGTGCGGAGGTTGTCCCATGGCCAACGTGACGCTGAAGAACGGGATCGAGGCGCTGCTGAAAAAGGAGATCCCCTCGGTCGACCGGGTCGAATCCGTGTAGTCCGACGGGCAAAAGGAAGCAGAATGGCGTACCGGATCACCGAGGAGTGCATCGCCTGCGCGGCATGCCTTCCGGAATGTCCCGAAGAGTGCATCGCGGAGGGGGACCCGGTCTATCTCATCGATGCGGCCAAGTGCACGGACTGCGCTTCCTGCGCGGCGGTATGCCCGACGGCGGCGTGCGTGCCGGCCTAGGGAAGCGGCACGATCCGTCCGATCGGGGCTTTAGCCGCGCGGGGTGCCGTTGTCGGCCGGTCCCCTCTACAGAAGCTTCCGTACCTCCCTGTCGAAGTCGTCCTGGTCCAGGTACCCCACATGAACGTTCCGGATCTTGCCGTCCTTCCCGATGAAGAAGGTGGTCGGCAGGGAGGAGACGCCGCCGTAGGCCCTTGCCGTGTCAAGGTCCCCCAGGAGGATCCGGTATCCGATCCGATGGCTCATGACGAAGGCCGGGAGGTTCTCCCGGGTGTCGGTGTCGAGAGAGATCCCCACGAGTTCGAATCCCTTGTCCCGGTATTTGTTGTAGACGTCCACGAACCCCGGGATCTCCTCGCGGCAGGGGAGGCACCACGTGGCGAAAAAGTTGACCACGGTGGGTTTCCCCAGGAAGTGCGAGGATTCGATGACGTTGCCGCTGATATCCTTGAGCGAGAAGGCCGGTGCGTTCGCCCCCGGAGGGGGGATTGCCCCGTCCGTCGTTCCCCACCCGTCGGCAAGATTTCCGCGCTGCGTGTTTTGGTAGAGGAGAAGGGCGGCCGCGGACGCCACGACCAGAACCCCGAAGAGCACCAGGGGGGATTTCTTCATGAGGGAACCTCCGTGAATCCGACGATCCCCCGGTACGCCGTTTCGTTTTCCGGGGGCGCTGTGAGTATAATGAGGTTGGCAACAAGCTCTTGGTTTCCCGCCGTGCCAGCCGAAAAGTCCCCGGAATGGCGGCGGGCGGCCCGTGCCGGTGGTGCTTCGGCATTTCCGCGTTGTGCACCGTTTATTGTAAGGGGAGAAAGATGAAACGAAAAGCCCGTTCTCCCAATCGTACAGTCGGGATCGGCAAGGCCGCCCGGG
Organism: Deltaproteobacteria bacterium CSP1-8; assembly: GCA_001443455.1. Classification (GTDB taxonomy): domain Bacteria; phylum Desulfobacterota; class Deferrimicrobia; order Deferrimicrobiales; family Deferrimicrobiaceae; genus CSP1-8. Next base: position 126,056 of record LDXO01000003.1, read on the forward strand.
GGCGGGGCGCGCGATCGTAGGAAGATCACCACATCCTGGCCGGGAGGAACACAGATGGCAAAGTGGACGATGGAAGAGGTGCTGCGCCTGGCGCTCCGGCACGAGATGGAAAACTTCGGGGAGTACAAGAAGGCCTCGGAGGAAATGAAGAATCCGGCGATCCGGTCGATGTTCAAGTTCCTGGCGGAGGAAGAGAAGAGACACATCAAGCTCATCCGGGACAAGATGACCGAGTTCAAGGTGAAGGAGTAGGCGGGGGTTGCCGTTGGCGCACATTTTCTTCGACCATATCTCCACCACGCCCCTCGACCCCCGCGTGCTCGAGGCGATGATGCCGTACCTCACCGAGTGGTACGGCAACCCGTCGTCCCACATCCACGACCAGGGGCAGCGGGCGGTACAGGCGGTGGACGCGGCCCGGGCGGAGGTCGCACGCTTTGTCAACGCCAACCCGCAGGAGATCGTCTTCACCTCCGGCTCGACCGAGGCGAACAACCTGGCGATCAAGGGCGCGGCGGCGGCCTGCGCAAAGAAAGGGAAGCACCTGGTGGTCTCCGAGGTGGAGCACTTCTCCGTGTTGAACGCCCTCCCGCCCCTTCGGAACCGGGGATACGAGGTCACAACCCTTTCGGCCGACAGCGACGGGAAGGTGGACCCGGACGACGTGCGGCGGGCCATCCGCCCCGACACGGTACTCGTCTCGGTGATGCACGCCAACGCGGAGATCGGAACGATCGAACCGATCGGGGAAATCGGGCGGATCACGAGGGAGCGGGAAGTCCTCTTCCACACGGACGCGACCGCGTCGGCGGGCCACATCCCGCTCGACGTCCGGGAAGCGGGAGCGGATCTTGTCACCCTGTCCGCGCACAATTTCTACGGACCCAAGGGGACCGGCGCCCTCGTGGTGCGGGAGGGGGTGCGTCTCGATTCCCAGATCGACGGCGGATTCCAGGAGATGGGCTTCCGCGCCGGGACGGAAAACGTGCCCGGCATCGCAGGGATGGGCAAGGCGGCCGCGATCGCCTCCTCGGAGATGGGGGAGTGGGCGTCGCACCTTCGCCGGCTGGAGAAGAGGCTGCGCGACGGCATCGCTTCCTCGGTTACGCATCTCCACTTCACCGGCCACCCCACGGACCGTCTCCCGGGCCACGTGAGTTTCTGGGTCGAGTACGCGGAGGGCGAGTCCCTGCTGCTGTTCCTCTCCGTCCACGGCGTGATGGCGGCCTCGGGGTCGGCGTGCAGCTCGAACCTGAAAGGGAGGGACGAGGAGGACCTGGTCGCCTCCCACGTGCTCCGTGCGATCGGGGTCCCGAGCGACATCTGCACGGGGTCGATCACCTTCAGCATGGGGAAGGGGAACACCGAACAAGAGGTGGACCACGTCCTGTCCGTCCTGCCGGGAATCGTCAGGCGTCTCTGGGAGATGTCGCCCACCTATCTCGACTACCAGAAGAAGATCCTGCAGGGAGGGTAAAGGGCCATGGCGAGCGGACCGTACAGCGCGAAGGTGATGGACCACTTCATGAACCCGAGGAACGTCGGCGAGATCGAGGACGCCAGCGGCGTCGGCGAGGTCGGCAACCCTGCCTGCGGCGACATGATGCGCCTCTACCTCAAGGTCGAGGGCGGCAGGATCGTGGACGCGAAGTTCCGCACGTTCGGGTGCGGGGCCGCCATCGCCTCGAGTTCCATGCTGACGGAGATGATCAAGGGGAAGACGGTCGAGGAGGCACGGGCCATCACGAATCGGCACGTCGCCGACGCGCTCGACGGCCTCCCCGCCGTGAAGATCCACTGCTCGGTCATGGCGGAGGAGGCGGTGAAGTCCGCCCTGGACGATTACGCGAGAAAGAACCCCGCCTGACGCCAAGGAGCGTGCATCGCGATGCTGGACCGCAACGTGATCGAAATCCTTAAGGTCGCCCTCGCCCACGAGGAGCGGGCGAAGACGTTTTACGAGGGGCTGGCCCGCCGTCAGGGAGACAACCCCGCGGGGGACCTGTTCGCCTTCCTCGCGGAGGAGGAGGATGGGCACATCCGCAAGCTTTCCGCGAAGCACGGGATATCCGCCTCCGTCGCAGCTTGGGGAGAGAAGGTTTTGCCGTACATGATCGACCTGGACCGGCTCGCCTGGGAGGAAGGGATCGAGGCAGGGGGCGCCGAAGGTCCCGATGCGCTGCGGAAGGGGCTCTTGGTCGCGAAGAAGGCGGAGGCACATGCGATTGCTTTCTACCACCAGGCCGGGAAAGCGGTCGAGGACAGGGAGACGGGGGAACTTCTTTCCCAACTGGAGTCCGAGGAGAGGATTCACCTTGCGAAGATCGAGGCATTCCTGAAAGACCTGGAAGAGCCCCGCGGGGCCATCAACCGTTCCGGAGGCAGACATGAAGACGACGAACCCGATTGACGTGATCCGGATGGCGCTGGAGCGCGAGAAGATGGCGGTCCGGGACTACTCGGAATTCGCGAAGACGGCCACGGAGCCGTCGATCCGGGAGATGTTCCTCTTCCTGGCGGAGGAGGAGGAAAAGCACGTGAAGCTCCTGCAGGACGAGATCGACCGGGAGGTCAATCAGGAGATGTAGGGCCCCCCCATGCTTTCCCTCTACGACACCGTTTCCCGGAAGAAGGTTCCGCTTGATCCCCTCCGGCCGGGGCGTGTCGGGGTATATACGTGCGGCCCCACGGTGTACCGCTACGTCCACATCGGGAACCTGCGGACCTACCTGCTGACCGACCTGCTCCTGCGGGCCGTCCGGTTCGCCGGCCTCACGCCGTTCTCCGTCCAGAACATCACCGATATGGGGCATATGCACCAGGAGGCGCTTGAGCGGACGGAGGACAAGGTGATCGCCGCCGCCCGGGCTATGGGGAAGACGGCGCGGGAGATCGCGGAGTTCTTCACCGGGGCGTTTTTCCGGGATTGCCGCCGGATGAACTTTCTTCCGTCCGACGTCTACCCGCGCGCGTCGGCCCACGTCCCCGAGATGATCGCGGTGGCGGAGGAGCTGGAGAGGAAGGGAGCCACCTACGGAGAGGGCGGGTACCTCTATTTCGACGTGACGAAGGCGAAGGGATACGGGGAGCTGTCCGGCGCGATCCTGGGGAAGGGGGAGGCGGCCGGCCGCACGGACGGGTCGATCCACCGCCGCAAGAGGCGCCCGGAGGACTTCTCGCTGTGGCTTGCGGCGGAGCCCGGGCGGGAGTTCTGCTGGGAGAGCCCGTGGGGCGTCGGCTGGCCCGGATGGCACATCGAGTGCGCGGCGATGGCGGGGAAGTACCTGGGGCCGGAGTTCGATATCCATGTGGGAGGCGCAGACCTTCGGTTTCCCCATCACGAAAACTCCCGGGCGATGGCGATGACGGCCACCGGGGGGCGGTTCGCCTCCCTCTGGGTGCACGCGGCGCATCTGCAGGTCGACGGGCGCAAGATGTCCAAGTCGCTGAAAAACGAATATACGCTCGACGACCTCGAGGCCCGGGGGGTGGACCCGATGGACTTCCGGTACCATTGCCTCACCCTCCATTACCGGACGCCGATGAACTTCACCTGGGAGGCGCAGGCGGCGTCGAGAAAGGCGCTGGCGAGACTTAGGGAGGTGTTTGCGGCGCGGGGCGGGGAAGGAATTTCCCCGGGGACCGGTTCCGGTGCGGGAGAGGTCCGGCGCCGCTTCCGCGAGGCGATCTTGGACGACCTGAACGCCCCGAAGGCCCTGGCCGTCGTTCACGAGGCGGCACGCTCGGGTTTTCCCGGGGATACGTTGCAGGCATTGGCCGGCGAGTGGGACGAGGTCCTGGGGATCGGGCTGCCCGTGGCGGCCCCGGGGGACGCGCGTGCGGAACCCGCGAGGCCGGAAGAGGTCGCCCCCGGGGAAGTCGGCGATCTCGCACGGCTGCGGGACAGATGCCGCCGGGAAGGAAGGTACGCGGAGGCGGACGCGCTGAGGGAGAAGATCCGCGAGGCCGGCTACGACGTGCTCGACCGGAAGGGTAAGCCCGCGAGGCTGAAGAGAATATGAAACCCCCGGGGGAGGAGCCGATCGTTAAGGTGAGAACGGTGGAAGATCTCATGGAGATGGCCCACGGGTACCAGCGTTCCATGGTCCTGTTCGCCGCGATGGATCTCGGCGTCTTTTCCGCTCTGGCCGGAGGTCCTTCCGACGCCGCCTCGCTTGCCCGGCGCCTTTGCGCGGACCCGCGGCGCCTCGCCATCCTGCTGAACGCCCTCGTGGGGGTGGGGCTGCTCGGGAAGAAGGGAAAGGGATACCGGAACGGGGAGATTGCCAACCGGTTCCTCGCCGACGGCCCCGCCTCGAAGGCGTCCATCCTGCTCCACCATCTCAACTGCTGGACGGAATGGACGAGGCTGCCGCACACGGTCCGGGCAGGCGGGAAACGGCCCGGAAGGAAGAAGGGGTACCAGGAGAATTTCATCCGGGGAATGGAGGACAACGCGCGGGAGCGGGCCGCCATCGTGGCGGCGCGGATTCCCTTGCGGAAGGGGGAGCGGGTCCTCGACCTGGGGGGAGGACCCGGAACGTACGCGGTCGAGTGGGCGAAACGGTACCCCGGCGCGCGCCTGACGGTCTTCGACACCCCGGAAACCCTCGCGGTCACCAGGAAAATCCTGGAGGAGAAAGGCGCTTCCCGGCTGGTCGCCCTGAGGGAGGGCGATTTCATGCGCGAACGGCTCGGGGGGCCGTTCGACTTCATCTGGATCTCCCAGATCCTCCACGCCTATTCGGAAAAGGAATGCCGCTTTCTCCTGCGCAAGGCCCGCAGGGCGACTGCCCCGGGGGGGCGCGTCGCCGTCCAGGAGTTCCTCCTGAAAGCAGGCGGTACCTCCCCGCCCGGCCCCGCGTTTTTTTCCGTCCATATGGTCGCCGTGACCGAAGGGGGAAAGGCCTACACGGCCGCGGAAATCGCCTCCCTGTTCCGTTTGTCGGGGTTCCGGAAGGTTTCGGCGGGCAGGCCGGACGCCCGGGGGGTGGGCGTAGTGACCGCGCGTCCCTGAACGGGAAAATCCCGCAATGTCCGTCGTGCCCCCGGTTTTTCCCTCCTGAATGAATTCCGTTTTTCTGCCGATAACCAGGGTGGTGGTCCGATGGGGGAAACCGGCGGATGCGCCCATCGGCGGTTGCCGCCGGCGGGAAAGAGAGGAATATGAGCGGGGAGAAGGTACTCATCGTCGGGGATAAGGCGCCGGTCCTCGAGGCGCTCTCGGGGTTGCTGAGGGAAAACGGTTGCGAGCCGGAAACGTCCGGTACGGCCGAGGAGGGACTCGATCTGCTGGCCCGGGAGATGGTTTCCCTCGCCCTCGTGGATGTGACGATGCCCGGGAAGGACGGTCTCCCGCTGGCGGGCAAGATCAAAAAGATCTCCCCGGACACCGAAGTCGTGATCCTGACCGATGGCCTCTCCCGGGAAACGGCGATCCGGGGGATTCCCGCGGATGTCTACGACTTTCTCCCGACCCCCTTCGAAAACCTCGAGGACGTCCGGGGAACCGTTCGCAGAGCCCTGGAAAAACGGGCGCTCTCCCTGAAAATCCGGCAGCTCGATCGGGACCTGGAAATCCGCAACCGCGAGCTTTCGGCGGCCCTGAAGCGCCAAAACTCCCTTATCCGGGCTGGCCTCGCCATGGGGGGGATCAGCACCCTGCCGGATCTTCTCGACTTCTTCATCGGCCTGGTATCCGAGGAACTTGGCGTGGAGAGGGTCTCCCTGATGCTGCTGGACGACAGGAAAGGACAGATGCGGATCTACGCCTCGCGCGGGCTGGATGCGGAGGTCGTCGACAAGGTCCGGCTGAACGTGGGGGAAGGAATCGCCGGGTGGGTTGCCAAGGAAGGAAAACCGGTGCTGGTGAAGGATGTCCAGACGGACCCGCGGGTCAACCGGTCCCTTAGCTCCACCCATGCCACATCGTTTATCTCCGCCCCGATGGTCATCAGCATCCCGATCCTGCTCCAGGAGAAGGTGCTGGGGGTGATCAACGTCACCAACCGGCGCTCCGGCCTCTCCTTCGACGAGGAGGACATGGCGTATCTCTACGGCCTCGCGGGCCAGGCGGCGATGGCGATCGAGAGAACGAAACAACTCGAGGAGCTTCAGGAGGCGTACGAGTCCCTGAAGGCCGCCCAGAAAACCCTCGTGGACTCGGAGCGGCTCCGGGCGCTCGGACAGCTGGCGGCCGGGGTGGCGCACGATTTCAACAATCTTCTCCACGGGATCCTGGGAAGGACCCAGCTCCTGGCCCTCAAGCTCGGCGACAAGGAGATGGATTTTCCGTCCCTCCGCTCGCAGCTGGAAACGATCGAGAAGCTCACGCTCCAGGGCGCGGAAACGATCAGCCGGATCCAGGATCTTTCCCGGATCCGCAAGGATGCTCCCGGCGGGCCGCTCGACCTGAACGCGGTCGTGACCAACGCCGTCGAGATGACCCGGACCAAGTGGAAGGACGAGTGCGAGGCCAGAGGAATCCGCATCGGGGTTCACTTCCGGCCGGGCCCCCTTCCCATCACGGTGGGCGAACCCGCCGAGATCTGCCGCGTCACCTGCAACCTCATCATCAATGCCGTGGAAGCGATGCCCGGGGGAGGCGAGATCAAGCTTGCGACCATCCACGAGGGGGACCATCTCCTCCTGGAGGTGTCGGACACGGGGATCGGGATGAGCGAAGAGGTCCGGGAACGGATCTTCGAGCCCTTTTTCACCACCAAGGAGGTCGGTCAGGGGCTGGGGACGAGCATCGTCTACGGGATCGTCGCCCGCCACGGGGGAGATATCCGGGTCGGCAGCGCGGATGGAGGGGGAACCACCTTCCGGTTGCGCCTGCCGGTGATTTCCCCCCACGCCGGGGAACGGCCGCGCAGGGGGACAGGGTCCCGGGAAGGGGCCGGCCCGGCAAAGGTGCTCATCATCGAGGACGGGGAGTTGAACCGGGATCTCTTCCAACGGTACGTCATGGAAATGGGGCATCAGGCCGTCGTCGCATCCTCGGGGACGGAAGGGCTGCAAATCTTCGAAACCCGGAAGTTCGACCTGGTCATCACGGATCTCAGCATGCCGGGGATCTCGGGTCTGCAGGTGGCGGAGCGGGTGAAAAAACAGGACCCCGACGTGCCGGTGATCCTGGTCAGCGGCTGGGCGCTGCACCAGGACGAACAACGGATCAGGGATGCCGGCGTCGACTACGTCGTGCCCAAGCCCTGCACCGTGAAAGACTTCCAGGACGTCGTCGCGGAGGCCCTTTGCTCCCGGGCGAAGGGTCCTTCCAACTCCTCAACCTGACCGATCGGGCCGGCGGTTGCGATCGAATGCAACCCCCCGGGCGTCCACTCTCGGCGCGCTCATCGAGCACAAAACGCAAGAACCGGGGTCTCCCGCGGAGGGAAACCCCGGTTCGACGACTTTCCGATGGTGGGCGCTACAGGATTTGAACCTGTGACTTCCACCGTGTGAAGGTGGCACTCTACCGCTGAGTTAAGCGCCCCCGGGAGACCCTATTCTACCGTTCCCTGCGGGAGCTTCAAGCGATTTTTCCCCGTCAGAAGGAAAGCTGCGCGCCGATATACGGCCCCTTGAGCTCGAGGTCGGCGACGATGTCGTCCTCGTCCACCTTCAGGTCGATGTAGCGGTAGCCGCCCTGAACCCTCAGGAAGGGGAGCGGGACGAACGAGGCGAACACGTCGGCCTCGTACAGGTGGTTCCCCGAATAGGCCATCCCGGTCACCCGGGCGTCCGCCCGCACGAGATTGTTTGCGAACCCGGCCCCCGCGGCCAAGCCGATCATGGGGATCGGGGCCTTGAAATCCCTCCTTTCCGTAAGGGCCGAGCTCGTAAGTTCGACTTCGCCGTCGACGTACTTCACCTTTCCGATCAGTCCGAGATAGAAACTGGCGGCGATGAGGTCGTGCCGGAGCATGTCGACCTGCAGTTCCGCGTCGAGCATATCGACGTCCAGGCGGGAGATGACGTTGTCGCTCACCGAGAAGGTCTCGCCGCCGAACTCGATGGTCCGGGTCAGGGTCTTGTTCCCGTCGAAGCGGATCGGGGTGTAGCCGAGCCGCAAGGTGACCCTTCCGAACCGGACGAACGCCTCGCCCGAGAAGAAATTCTCGTCGCCCACCCCGAGGTCCCCCTTCACGTCGAACTTCGTTTCCGGCACCCCGGCGGTGGTGGTCTGCGCCGTGGCGGAGAGATCCGGGAACCAGTAGGTCCCCCGGACGCCGGCCTCGAAGCCCGGCAGGGCCAGTGCGGGCGCCGAGGAGATGACCAGGAAAGCCGCAACGACCGGTAAGGACAATCGTCTCATCGTTCCTCCCTTGCCTTTGTTATAATGTCCGCGCGGTACTCACGCGGAAACGCGACGGAGTAAAAAAATGACGACGGAACGGAAGCGGGAAATACGGCGCCGCAGGCAGAGAAAGAAAAAGGCCGGGAAGCGCCGCCGGAAAGAAGCGGAAAAGAAATAGGCGGCCCGTACCGCGGGCGCGCGGTGCGGACATCTCGTTGCGCCGTCGATCGAGGCGTACCCCTCGGACGGAAGCGGATGGGGCGCTGGTGGCCCCCCCGGACTTCAAATCCGGTCGGGAGGCAGCAATGTCTTCGGAGGGTTCGATTCCCTCACGCTTCCGCCAGTCTTTTCCATCCTTCATGCAAATACCTATCGATCGTTTCATATGATTTCTTTAGGGGCGGAGGGAGTAGCGGCACCCGCAGTAGTTCTGCCGGTAGATCCCGAACCGTTTCGCGGTCTCCACGCTCTTGAGGAACCCGTCGTTTTTCTTCATATCCGCCTCGAGGAAGAAGACCCCGGCTTTTTCCCCCTCCTCGCGGCCCGCGCGGTTGACCATCGCGGCGTCCTTTTTCGGGCTGACCGTCAGGACCGTGGAAAATGCCGGAATATTTATGGATTTTGCCTCCCTCGCGGTGCGGGCGAGACGCATCCGGATGCACGCCTCGCACCGGCGCCCCCTTTCCGGCTCGTCTTCCATCCCCCGGGTCGCCTGCTCCCACTCCTCCTCGCCGCCGCCGACGACGGTAAGGACGAAGGGGAGGGCGTCCTGGAGTTGCCGGGTCGCCTGGAGGCGCCGGTCATGCTCCTGCCCGGGCCAGATGTTCGGGTTGAAGAAGAACCCGCTGACACGGAATCGCTTGCTCATCGCCGGGATGCCATACGATGCGTCGGGGGCGCAGCAGATGTGGACCAGTACGCTTTCCCCTTCCGGGAGCATCGCAATTTGCCTCCTATCCGAATCCCCACCTTCCGTATCCTTTATCTTATAATTGAAGCGAAGTAAAAAGGAGAAAAACCCCTTGTTCGTTAACGGTCTTCTGTTCGTCCTTACATTTTTCACCACCCTCGTCGCGGGGGCATTCCTCGCCGGCGGGAACCCGCTTGCGGCCCCCCATGACCTTCTGCTCGGTTTCATGTTCTCCCTCCCGCTCCTCTCCATCCTCGGCATACACGAGCTGGGCCATTACACGGCGGCCAGGCGGCACGACGTGGAGGTGACTCCCCCGTACTTCATTCCCGCCCCGTCGTTCATCGGGACGTTCGGCGCCTTCATCAAGATCAAGTCCCCCGTCCCGCACCGGAACGCCCTGATGGACATCGGGGCCGCCGGGCCGATCGCGGGCGCCATCGTGGCCGTGCCCGTCCTCCTCATCGGCCTCAAGCTGTCGGTCGTGCGGCAGACCGCCGGGGTCGAGACGGGGATTCCCCTCGGGGAGTCGATCCTCTTCCGGGCTGCTACCTACGCCGTTTTCGGGGCCGTCCCGGAGGGGTACGACGTGGTTTTGCACCCCGTGGCCTTCGCGGGGTGGATCGGGCTGCTCGTCACCGCCTTGAACCTCCTTCCGTCCGGCCAGCTCGACGGCGGCCACATCGCCTATGCGCTCTTCGGGGTCCGGTATGAGAAGGTCGCGCGCGCCGTGCCGTACCTCCTCCTCCCGCTGGGGCTTCTCTGGGCGGGGTGGATCCTGTGGTCCCTCATGCTCCTCTTCCTGGGGACGAGGCACCCGCCGCCCCTCTTCGACGAGGTTCCCCTGACGCCCGGGAGAAGGGGCCTCGGGTTCGCGGCGGCCCTCCTCTTCCTGATCTGCTTCACCCCCAACCCGATCCCGGGATAAGGGGGCGGTCATCCGCGAGCTCCTCTCCCTGTTCCCCTACCTTGACCGCCACAGGCGGGCATACCTGGCGTGCGCCCTCGTCCTGTTCGTCTCCAGCCTGTTCGGTCTTCTTGTTCCGTGGATGACCCGGGAGGCGATCGACGGGATATCGGCGCCCGGGGGGAGGGCGCGGGTCGTCCGGGCCGTGTCCTGGATGGTCCTATTCGCGGCGCTGCACGGGGGGTTCCGGTATTTCGGCCGGCGGGGGATGCTCGTGAACGCCAGCCGGGTGGAGATGCGTCTCCGGCGGGACCTCCTCTTCCATGTGATCCGCCTTCCCCTCGCGTTTTTCGGGAGGACGCCCACCGGCGACGTGATGTCCCGGCTGACCAACGACGTCTCGGCGGTCTGGCTCTTCCTCGGACCCGGGCTGCTGATCCTGGCGGGGACTGCGATCTCCTACGTCCTGGCCCTTTTCTTCATGGCCCGGATCAGCGTCATGCTGACGCTCGTATCGCTCGCGCTTGCGCCCGTGGTCGTGATCACGTCCCGGGAGTACGGCAGGGCGTTCCACCGGTACCACCGGAAGGCCCAGGAATCCCTCGCCGCGATGAACGCCGCCCTCCAGGAGAACATCGCCGGCATCCGGCTGGTCAAGGCGTACGGGCTCGAGGGGCAGGAGGAGAAAAGGTTCCACCGCGCCTGCCGGGAGTATTACCGGCAGAACGTCTCGGTCTCGAAGACCTCCGCCGCCTTCCACGGGGCGATCGGGCTGCTGGCGGGGATAGGGGTGGCCCTCGTCCTCCTGCTGGGAGCGTGGCTCGTGATCCGGGGGAGGCTGACGCTGGGGGGATTCGTCGCCTTCAACGCCTATCTCGCGATGCTCTCCTTCCCGACGATGGCGCTCGGATGGGTGATCAACCTCTTCCAGCGGGGCGGCAGCGCGATGGGTCGGATCAACGAGTTCCTCGGGATCCCCGCCGAACCGCGGGAGCCCTCCCTGTTTCCTCCGCGAAAGGTTCCGGACGCGCCGTTCCTTGAAGTTTCCGACCTCTCGTTCGCCTATGAGGGGCAAGACAGGGGCGAGGCGCTCCGGGGGATCACCTTCTCGCTCCGGAAAGGGGAGATCGCGGGCCTCGTGGGGCAGACGGGAAGCGGGAAGACCACGCTCTTCTCCCTGCTCCTGCGGCTGTATCCCGTCCCGCCGGGGACCGTCTTCCTCGAGGGGAGGGATGTGAGCGCGATCCCGTTGGACGAGGTTCGGCGCGCGGTTTCCCTCGTGAGCCAGGATCCGTTCCTCTTCTCGGACACGATCCTGGCGAACATCGGTTTCGGGAGGGATGTGCCGGATGAGGAGGATGCGCGCCGCGCCGCCTCCATGGCCCGGTTCCTGGCCGAGATCGAGGAGATGCCGGGCGGCATGCACGCGGTGATCGGGGAGCGGGGGATCTCCCTGTCCGGCGGGCAGAAGCAGCGGGCCACGATCGCCCGGGCCCTCTGCGCGGGAGGGGAACTCCTCCTTCTCGACGACGCGCTCTCCGCGGTCGACTCGGAGACGGAGCAGGAGATCTTCCGGGAGATCCTCTCCGTCCGGGGCGGCCGGACGGTCCTGTTCAGCACGCACCGGATGGCCTCCCTCTCCCGGTGCGACAGGATCCTGGTCCTCGAGGGGGGCAGGATCGTGGAGGAGGGGACGCACGACCTGCTGCTCTCCCGCGCGGGGGCGTATTTCGATCTCTATTCCCGGCAGTTGCTTGTTCGGGAGCTGGAGGCGGCGCCGTGAGCAACGGGACGGAGTTCTATTTCTACGAGGACCGGGTGGAAGCCCGGGGGATGGACATCCGGCTCCTGCGCCGTCTCCTTTCCTACCTGGTCCCCCACAAGGGGCTGATCGCGCTGGCCCTCGCGGGGCTTCTTCTCGGAACGGCCTGCCAGCTCGCAGGCCCCTATATCCTCAAGCTGGTCATCGACCGGAACGTCACGCCCCGGGTCCTCGACGGAATGGCCGGCCGGATCCTCCTCTATCTCGCGGCGCTCGCCGGCGCCATGGGTTTCCTCTACCTCCAGATGTTCTCGGTGTCCCTCATCGGGCAGAGGGTCATCCTCCACATCCGCACCGAGATGTTCGGCCGGCTCCAGCGCCTGCCGGTCTCCTTCTTCGACCGCACCCCCACCGGGCGGCTGATGACCCGCCTCACGTCGGACGTGGAGGCGCTCCAGGAGCTCATCTCCTCGGGCCTCGTTTCCACCGTCGGCGACGTGGCGCTCCTGGCGGGCACCGCCTCGGTCCTGTTGTGGATGGACGCCCGCCTCGCGCTGGTCGTTTTCGCCGTCCTTCCCGCCCTCGTCCTCTTCGTCGAGCTCCTGAAGAGGTTCATCCGGGAGGCGAATCGGGAGAAGAGAAGGAAGCTCGCCCGGATCAACGCCTACCTCCAGGAGCACGTGAGCGGGGTGGCGGTCGTGAAGGCCTTCGTCCAGGAGGAGAAATCGGTCCGCGGGTTCGACGCCCGCAACGAGGAATACTGCGCGGAGAGCATCCGCCTGACGAACTTCTACTCCGTGTACTTCCCCGGCGTGGAGCTCTTCGCCTCCGTCGCGGTGGCCCTCCTCCTCTGGCAGGGGGGGATCCGGGTGATCGCGGGGGCCGTCACCTTCGGAACCCTGGTCGCGTTCCTCGAGTACGCGCAGAAGTTCTATAACCCCATCAAGGACATGAGCGACAAGTACAACATTCTCCAGGCGGCGCTCGCGTCGAGCGAGCGGATCTTCCACATCCTCGACATGGAGGTCTCTCCCGAGTACGGGCCGGTCCCTTCCGGCGGGGAGGAAGATGCCGGGGCCGTGGATGCATGGGGCGCGGGGGGCGCACGGCGGGCCGGGCCGCCGGCGATCGAGTTCCGGGACGTCTGGTTTTCCTACCCGAAAGGAGGCGGCGAGGAGCGGGGGATGGTGCTCCGCGGCGTCTCCTTCGCGCTCCTCGAGGGAGAGACGGGGGCGATCGTGGGCGCCACCGGCGCGGGGAAGACGACGATCCTCAACCTGCTGTGCCGGTTCTACGAGATCTCCCGGGGCGAGATCCGTCTCTTCGGAAGGGACGTGCGGGAGATCCCCCGCGGCGAGCTTCGCGGGATGATCTCCCTCGTCCTCCAGGACCCGTTCCTCTTCTCCGGGACCATCCGGGAGAACGTGGAGGCGGGGGGGGCTGCGATCGACCGGGCCGTGGAGGTGGCCGGCGTCGCGCGGTTCTCCGCCGCCTGGGACGGCGGGCTCATCACGCAGGTGGGGGAGCGGGGGGGGCGGCTCTCCGTCGGGCAGCGGCAGCTCGTGTCGTTCGCGCGGGCGCTGGCCCGCGACCCGAAGATCCTCATCCTGGACGAGGCCACCTCCAGCGTGGACCCGGTGACCGAGCACGAGCTCCAAAGCGCCCTCGCGAAGATCCTGTCGGGGCGCACGTCCCTCGTGGTCGCCCACCGGCTCTCCACCATTCTCTCGGCGGACCGGATCATCGTGATGCACCGGGGAAAGGTCCGGGAGACCGGCACCCACCAGGAACTCCTCGCGGCCCGGGGGATCTACCACCGGCTGTTCACCCTCCAGTTCGCGGGACGGTAGGCCTTCCCGTCGGACGGGACACTCTCACCGGGGACAGTTGCCTGCGACCAGGGGCCCCGGCTCGCGGGGGGCTTCCACTCCGCTACGCTCGCGACCTGCGACCGCTCGCTGCCCTTCCGCTCGACGCAATTTCCGCCTCGCTCCAGAGGCCGCTCCGCGGAACCCCCCGCATCGCCTCAGGTCCCCTGAAGCCGGGGTCCGGTTGCCCTTCCGGAAAGTGTGGTCCTCCGACCTTCGATATATTAGAATAGCTTTTTTACTCCCCCACGGAGGCGCCGTGTATGGTTTTGGAGGCCGTTGTCGAGACGAATCTTCCCGGCCTGACCCTGGTCGGGCGGGGGAAGGTGAGGGACATCTACGAGATAGGCGACAAGCTGCTGCTGGTGGCGTCCGACCGGCTGTCCGCCTTCGACGTGGTGCTGCCGGACGGGATCCCCGGCAAGGGGAAGGTCCTCACCCAGATCTCCGCCTTCTGGTTCCGGAAGCTGGCGGACATCGTGCCCAACCACATGCTCACGATCGACCCGGAGGAATTTCCGCCTACCGCGAGGTCTCACGAGGAGACGATCGCAGGTCGTTCGATGCTTTGCCGGAAGGCGAAGCCGCTTCCCGTCGAGTGCGTCGTGCGCGGGTACCTGTCCGGCTCCGGATGGTCGGAATACCGCGAGCGGGGGGAGGTCTGCGGGATCAAGGTCCCCGGAGGGCTGCTCGAGTCCGCACGGCTCCCGGAGCCGATCTTCACCCCCGCCACCAAGGAGGAGAAGGGAAAGCACGACGTGAACATCACTTTTACGAAGATGGTCGACGTCGTCGGGAAACCGATGGCCGAGAAGGCGCGCGCCGTCTCGCTGGAGATCTACCGCAGGGCGGCGGACTACGCCCGCGGGAGGGGAATCATCATCGCCGACACCAAGTTCGAGTTCGGGCTGGCGAACGGGAAGCTCATCCTGATCGACGAGGTGCTGACGCCGGACTCGTCGAGGTTCTGGCCCGCGGACGGCTACCGGCCGGGCGGCCCGCAGAGGAGCTTCGACAAGCAGTTCGTCCGCGATTATCTGCTGACGCTTCCGTGGAACAAGACCGCGCCGGGACCGAAGCTTCCCGCCGACGTGATCGAGAAGACGGCGGAAAAATACCGGGAGGCGCTGAAAATCCTGACGGGGAGGGATATCGAGTAGGGTGAGCTGGCCCGCCTGATTTACAATGGTCTTTATGGGGAAACAATTGGCCAGCGAGGAAATCCGCGGAAAGACGGTGGCGATCATCGGCGGCGGCCCTGCGGGTTGCGCGACCGCCATCCGACTTGTCCACCTCTCCCGCAAGCAGGACCTCGGTCTGCGCGTCGTCCTCTTCGAGGGGAAGGACTTCGAGCGCCACTACAACCAGTGCGCCGGCGTCCTCTCCCCCCCCATCGAGGAACTTCTCCAGTGCCGTCTCGATGTCGAGCTGCCCTACGAGATCTTCAAGCGCCAGATCTTCGGCTACCGCCTCCACACCGGGGGAAAGGAGATCCTGCTCGTCGGTCCCCACCGGGGCGGCGCCACCTACGCCGTGCGCCGGGTCGTGTTCGACCGGTTCTTCCTGGCCAGCGCCGAAAAGGCGGGAGTGGAGGTTTCCCGAAGCCGCGTGACGGCGATCGACTTTCCCCGCACCGGGCGCGACAGGGTCTTCCTGTACACGGAGGGGGGGATGATCAAGGCGGACGCGGTCGTGGCCGCGTTCGGGCTCGACGACGGGATGATGAGCGTCTTCGAGATGTCCACCGGGGGCCGGTACCGCAGGCCGGGCAAGTACATGCACACCTTCGTGGTGAAGATCGCCACGGACCGCACCTTCATCGAGAAGAAACTCGGCAGCATCATCTACGCCTACCTCTTCCCCCCGGGAATCCCCAACCTGGATTTCGGCGCGATCACCCCCAAGGGGGACCACGTCATCGCGAACGTGGCGGGGCGGCACGCGACCGTGGAGGACATGTACGCTTTCCTGTCGCTGGCCGTCGTGCGGGATCACCTCCCGCCGCTCGCGCTCGACGGCCAGGAAGTATACCGAGGGAAGTTCCCCGGAAAGCCCGCGAAGGGGACGACGGGGGACCGGTACCTGGTGGTGGGGGATGCGACCGGCTGGATGCGCCCCTTCAAGGGAAAGGGGATCAACCTGGCGATCCATACGGGCATCCTGGCGGCCGAGACGATGGTGGAGCACGGCATCGGCTCCGCCTCCTTCCGGCTCTACGAGGAGCGGACGAAAAACCTCCGGGAGGATTATCTCTACGGAACGTGGATGCGCCACCTGTGCAAGGCAGGGGAGATCACGGGAATGCTCGGGACGATCCTTTCGATGGCGAAGGTGGACCAGGGCGTGCACGACGCCCTGTTCAACGCGGTGTCCGGACACGATTCCTTCCGGAACATCTTTTTGCAGCACGTCCGGCCCCGCGTTCTTGCCAACGTGGTCAGGAACTACATCGTGGACCAGAAGAGGAGGTGGGCATGAGCGTCACGGTGCGGAGGATGCGGACCCAGGATGCGGAGGCGGTCCTTAGGATCGACGAGAAGATCACCGGCCGCCCGCACGAGGCGCAATGGGAGGCCAGGATCATCGACCACGTGACGGGGAACCCCCTGGGGTGCCTGGTGGCCGAGGCGGACGGAAAAATCGTCGGCTTCATCTTAGGCGAGATCCGCGGGTGGGAGTTCGCCATCCCCAAGAGCGGCTGGATCGAGATCGTGGGCGTCGACCCCGAGTTCCAGGGGAGGGGGGTCGCGAAAGCGCTGATCGAGAAACTGAATGTCTACTTCCAGAATCACAACGTCGAGAAGGTGCGTCTGATGGTGAACTGGAACGACGGCGGTCTCGTCTCGTTCTTCCGAGCCGTGGGTTTTGAACGATCGGAGTTCATCATCCTCGAAAAAGGCGTCGAAACCCCGGAATAAGGAAATCCTTTCGAGGCACGGGGGGCTATCGGAGGGAGACGGCGTATCGATCCGACTGCGTCACCCATGGGGAGTCGAGGAGGAGTCAAGGTGAAGGAGGCGGAACGGTTTTTCTACCATCTGAGAGGCGTGCTCTCCCCCGTTGGGGGTTCCGGCGAGGCCCCGGAAGGGCTGCGGCCCGCGGGGGTCCTCGTTCCGCTTCGCGCCCGAAACGGCGAGGTGACGGTTGTCCTCGCGCGCCGCACGGAGCAGGTTCCCCACCACAAGGGGCAGGTCTGTTTCCCGGGGGGCAGCCGCGACCCCGGGGACGCGGACCTGTTCGCCACCGCGCTTCGGGAGGCCGAGGAGGAGCTGGGGATCCGCGGAGAAAGCGTCGAGTTGCTCGGCGCGATGGAGCCGGTCCCGACGGTGACGGGATTTTTCATCCAGCCGTACGTGGTGCGGATCCCCGAAGAAACCGGTTTTTCGCTCGACGAATTCGAGATGGCGGAAGTGTTCGAGGTGCCCCTCCCGGTTTTTTCGGAGTATGACCGGTACCGGTGTGCCGAGACCACATTTCTGGGCGAGCCGTACAACGTCTACTTTTTCGATTACGGGCCGCACACGATCTGGGGCGCCACGGCCAAGATCCTCCACCGGCTGGCGGAGCTCACCCAGGGGATCTCCCCGCCATTGACACTCTTTCTGCCACCTGCGTAGAATATAAAATTACGTTTTTATCACGAAGGGGATGCCGGAAGGCACGGGGGGAAGAACGGTGCCGCACAGGAAGGAACCGGGCTCCATCGGCCTGGTCAGGAAACAGTTCTACACCTTTGGCGAACCTCCCCACGAGATGGAGCTCGCCAGCGGGGCGAAGCTGGGGCCGATCACGCTCGCCTACGAGACCTACGGGCGGCTGAACCGCGACAAGTCGAACGCCATCCTGATTCTCCACGCGCTCTCGGGAGACTCGCACGCCGCGGGGAAATACTCGGAAAGCGACAAGAACCCGGGCTGGTGGGACAACACCATCGGGCCCGGCAAGGCGTTCGACACCGACAAGTATTTCGTCATCTGCTCGAACGTCATCGGCGGGTGCCAGGGGAGCACCGGGCCGGCCTCGATCAACCCGGCGACGGGAAAGGAGTACGGTCTCTCCTTCCCGATGATCACCGTCCACGACATGGTGCGCGCCCAGATCCACCTCATCGACCACCTGGGGATCGACAAGCTCCTTGCCGTCACGGGGGGCTCGATGGGGGGGATGCAGGCGCTGCGGTGGGCGGTCTCGTACCCGGACCGGGTCATCGCGTCGATTCCGATCGCGACGACGTCGAAGCTCTCCCCCCAGGGGATCGCCTTCAACGAGGTGGGCCGGGTGGCGATCATGGCGGACCCCAACTTCAACGGCGGCGACTATTACGGCAGGACGGTTCCCCGGGAGGGCCTGGCCCTCGCCCGGATGATCGGCCACATCACGTATCTCTCCGACGACTCGATGCACGAGAAGTTCGGCCGGAAGCTCCGGGGGAAGAAGTCGTTCGGGTACAACTTCAACGTCGACTTCGAGGTCGAGAGCTATCTGCGGTACAAGGGGGATACGTTCGTCCACCGGTTCGACGCCAACTCGTACCTCTACATCACCAAGGCGATCGACTACTTCGACCTGTCGCTCCCGGAGGGCTCCCTCGTCAAGGCGGTGGAGGGGACGAAGGCGAAGTTCCTCATCATCTCGTTCAAGTCCGACTGGCTCTACCCCCCCTACCAGGCCCGGGAGATCGTCAAGGCGCTGATGATCAACGGGGTCGACGTGACCTATTGCGAGATCGACTCGCGGTACGGGCACGACGCCTTCCTCCTGGACGAGGGCGAAATGTCGAAGATGATCACGAATTTTCTCGCCAACGTCGCGGAACGCAGCGGCATCCGCGAGGCGGCGTCCTCGTAATGGCCGAAGGGGCGCGGATCGACCACAGCGTCATCCTCGATCTCATCCCGGCGGGAACGAAGGTCCTGGACCTGGGGTGCGGCGACGGATCGCTCCTCGTGAAGCTCGTCCGCCAGAAAGGCGTGACCGGCCGCGGGATCGAAATCTCCGAGGAGGGGGTCCGCGCCTGCATCGCCAAGGGTCTCACCGTCCTGCAGGGGGACATCGACCAGGGGCTTCGCGACTACCCGGACGGCTCCTTCGACTACGTCGTCCTCAACCAGACGCTCCAGGCGGTCAAAAAACCAGACGTCGTTCTCTCCGAGATGCTGCGCGTGGGGAAGAAGGGGATCGTGGGGTTTCCCAACTTCGCCTACTGGAAGATGCGGGCCTACCTGTTCACCTTCGGCCGGATGCCGAAGACCGAGTTTCTCCCGTTTGAATGGTACGACACGCCGAACATCCACTTCTGTTCGGTCCTGGACTTCACCGAGTATTGCGCGAAGAACGGGGTGACGATCGAGAAGACCGTCTACCTGTCGACCGACCGGGGCGGGCGGGTGCTCCGGGGGGTCCGGCCGAACCTGTTCGCGGAGAACGCGGTCTTTCTTCTGTCGGCGAGGAAGAGTTAGGTCGTCCGGGTGGCGGGGCCTGCCGTGGGCTCCCCGCGGGACGCCTCGAACCGCACGGGGCCGGGGCAATCGGGGAAAAGGGGGGTGAAAAGGGGGGTTGATTTTTCGGCACCCATCCCCTAAGGTGGTTCTTTACATATCGCGGGGCTGTAGCTCAGTTGGGAGAGCGCCTGAATGGCATTCAGGAGGTCGTCGGTTCGATCCCGATCAGCTCCACCAGGATAGGCAAGGGGCCATCGGATCGCCCGATGGCCCCTTTTTACTAGTTCCGGGTTTCAAGGCCACCAATCTTATCTACTGATACCTTTACTGGTATTAATCATTGCTATTAGTTTAGAAAACCGGTCTGCCCTTTATTCTTTCAGGAAATGTTCCTGATTTTAAAATGTCATGAAAATTTAGAACGAATAAAGCATTATTGGAGGCGTTGGTGTTTTATTTTTTTCATTTTTTTTTTCTTGACAGAAATGATCAGGATTGATTTACATAGTATGAGTAGATTCCATGGGTTCATGTTTTAGGAATTTTATAATTTTGTTATAAGATGTTCCATTAGATTATAATTAATTGTAAATGTTTGATATATATACGTAATTGTATTTTTTGGACACGCCGTAAACCATACACAATAAATATTTAACCGTTAACCGTAAGCTATATCGGTGGGGGATGGTTCTTGTTTCCCCGGTGCGATTTGTCGGCATGGGCTCAACGTGTTTGATGGGCACACCGGCTTCTTCACCGAGGTCCGGGAACCTGTAAATTAGCTAAATTTGCCAGGGCAGGTTATTTTTGGAAACCCTTCGGTGCGCGGGTGATGGGGGGGTTACGGGGAAGACTGTGGAGACAAGCGGTCGGTCCTGGAAAGACCGAGGACCGGATTTCAGAAAAGGTGAGCTTTCATGATTCCTTTGATGACAAATTCTTCAGAGAGGGAAGGGGGTGGTTTTTGGGATGGACGAAAACGG
>LDXO01000004.1:0-23299 GCA_001443455.1 Deltaproteobacteria bacterium CSP1-8
TTTCAAGTGACGGGTGCGGGTGGGGGCCCGGAGATGCCGTTTCTTGCCCTGTTCCTGCCCGGGATGTTCTTCCTCGGCGCGTGCCTGGGGAGCTTTTTCAACGTGCTCATATACCGTCTCCCCCGGGAGGAGTCGATCGTGGTGCCGGCATCGCGTTGCCCCTCGTGCGGACGTCCCATCCGGCCGGCGGAGAACATCCCTATCGTAAGCTTTCTTCTCTTGCGAGGCAGGTGCGCGGGTTGCGGAAACCGGATCTCCTGGCGCTATCCCGGCGTGGAGGCGCTCACCGGGGCCGGGTTCGCCCTGCTCGCCTGGGGGGACGGCATCGGGTTCACGCTGGTACGCGACCTCGTTTTCTTCTCGCTCCTCGTGCCGATCGTCTTCATCGACATCGACCACCGGATCATTCCCGACGAGCTCTCCCTCGGGGGCCTTGCCGCGGGGATCCTTCTGTCGTTCCTTCCCGGGGGCGACTGGAAGGGGGCCCTGGCGGGGGGGGTGCTCGGGGGGGGGATTCTTTTTGTCACCGCGGCGCTGTACCACAAGGTTTCGGGGATTGAGGGCCTGGGAGGCGGCGACATCAAGCTCATCGCGATGATCGGCGCGTTTCTCGGGTGGAGGGGCGCCCTTCTTACGATCTTCTTCGGGTCCCTGCTGGGTGTGGGAGGGGGAATGTTCGCCATGCGGAAGGGGAAGGACGGACTCAAGACCGCCATCCCGTATGGTCCCTACCTGTGCGCGGCCGCGCTGATCGCCCGGTTTCTGGGGGGTTCCTTCTGGGGGTTCCTTTAGAACCTGGCCTTGGCGGTGTTGTCCTGCGTGGGTTCCCCGTCGCGGGTGATGAACCACAAGTCGCCCTCCATGGCCCCTACCCCTTTCGCGCTTCCGAGGTAGTTCATCCCGTTGTCGAGGATGGTGATGGAGACATCGTAGTGGTTGTATTTGACGCGGTCCAGATTGAGCAGGGCGACGTTGTCCGTGTACCGGTCGAAGTCCGTGTAGTGGATGGTTTCCGTCTTCTGCAGATGTTTCAGGACGGTCTTCGCCTGGGTGAACCGGGCCTTGGTAACGACCTTGTTGTAGGTGTATACCGCCAGGGCCGCCAGGATCCCGACGATCGCGAGCACGATGGCGAGTTCGATGATCGTGAATCCCAGGCGGCGCTTCCCGTTCCCGCTTCCCCCCTCCTCCGGGGGGGGAGATTGCCGGGAGAGGGCCTCGGTACCGGGGGAGAGAACCGGGATCACTTCGGGTCCCCGGATGCGCCAGGATTCGCGGGTCTGCCCCCCGTTCCCGTCTCGCTTCGCCCGGCAAGCTGCCGGGAGAGGGCCTCGAGGAGTTCCGCGGTCGATTGGAAGTGGTCCCCCTTCCGCAGGGTGACCATCTTCGGATATTCCCCTTTGAGCATCATCTGAAGGACAGAGTTGATCCGGTAGATGGGGCCGGCGATCCGGTGGCTGAACACGAGCGTATACACGAATACGCCGGCGAGGACGACCAGGACGGCGGGCCAGATTCTCCGGTGGAGGATGAGAAACTCCTCTGAAGCGGGCCCGAGTTTTTCGAGGTCTGTGCCCGTGAGGAGTGCGATCATGGAGGGGGCGAACACCAGGAAAATGCCGACGACGAAAAACAGGAGGAAAGCCACGAGCATGCGCCATGCGAGCCCGAACTGAAACCGCCTGTCGACCAGCCGTAATTTCCGTCGTTTGTCGGAGGGTTTCACGTTCGCCTCCTCCCGCTGTTTTTGCTATTCTAAGCATCGTGCGCTCCGTGTCAACCAACTCCTGCGGGGGGCGGGCCGGTTGAAGAAGGACATGTCGGTCCGGGCAGGCGTCGTTCTTCAGTTGACGCTCGTCGCCATCGCCTCTCTCTCGCTCCTGGCGATTTTCGCACTCAAGGTCATCGGGATCACCATGGAACGCCGCCACGTGGAGGCGGCGGTCTCCGTTGCCGAGGTGGTCCGGAACGCCATACAGGCCGGGGCAGGGGCGGGGACGGGGGAGCCGCTCGCCCTGGAGTCCCTGACGAAACTTTCCCCCTACATCCGCGAGGTGGTTCTCCTCCCGGCAGGCGAGGGGCCGGAGGCGATTACGGTGTCCCCCGTGGGGGGGAATATCTCCGCCTTGCTTTCCGTCCATCCGACCGTGGAGGTTACCCTCCCCCTCGAAGAGGAGCCGGGCCCGGCCGGGCAAAGCGACGTCGTCCGGAGAAGCGGTGGGAGCGGGCGGGCAATCCGGGTGCGGTTCCACTCGCCGGGCGTGGAGCATGAGGTCCGGAACCTCCTCCGGATCGCGGGAGCCTTGATGGCGGCGGACGTCGTGGCGTTCGTCCTCATCGGGTTCATGCTGATGGACCGTTCCGTGGTGCGTCCCCTCCGGCGCCTTTCGGCCGTCTCCGAGAAGATCGCCTCGGGCGACCTCCGTCTGCGCGCCGACGAATCCCCGGGCAACGAGGTCGGGCAGCTCGGCGCGTCCTTCAACCGGATGGTGGGTGCGATCCTCACCGCACAGGAAAAGGCGAGGCAGGCCCAGCAGGAGACGTCCCTTTCGGAGAAGCTCGCCACCGTGGGCCGCCTGGCCGCGGGAGTCGCGCACGAGGTGGGCAATCCCCTCATGGGGATCCGGGGCTATGCGGAATATCTTCGCAGGAACGATCCCTCCGCGCAGGAGCGGGAAGAGTGTCTCGACAAGATCGTCGCGGAAACCGGGAGGATCGAGAATATCGTCCGGGGCCTGCTGTCGGTGGCCGCCACGGAACGGAACGGCGGGGAGGCCGCGGACGTGGACGACATCGTGCGGGAGACCGTCGAGACGCTCTCGTTCCGGAAATTGTTCCGGGATGTCGAGGTGGTCGTCGAGGCGGGCGGGGTGCCCCGGGCGAACATCTCGGCGGAGCGGTTCCGCCAGGTGCTGCTCAACCTGCTGGTCAACGCCGTCGACGCCATGGAGGGCGGAGGCGTTCTTCGCGTGCGGACGTTCGGAGTGAAACCGTGGGTGCCTCCCTCCCTGCGGACGCTCCGGAGGCGGGCCTCCGACCCCCCGGATCGGGATGTGTTGCATCTGCGGGAAGGGATGGGAGACCTCCCCGGCGGGGCGGTGGCGGTTTCCGTGACCGACACCGGCTGCGGCATCCGCCCGGATTCCCTTTCCTCGATTTTCGACCCGTTTTTCACGACGAAGG
This sequence comes from Deltaproteobacteria bacterium CSP1-8, assembly GCA_001443455.1. GTDB lineage: Bacteria > Desulfobacterota > Deferrimicrobia > Deferrimicrobiales > Deferrimicrobiaceae > CSP1-8. The sequence goes on from LDXO01000004.1 coordinate 3,184, forward strand.
AGCCGGGGAAGGGGACCGGGCTCGGGCTGTCTGTCTCCCGTGCGATCGTGGAGGCCGCCGGGGGGGAGATCGTCGTCGCAAGCGACGAGGGAAAGGGATCGACGTTCACCGTGATTCTGCCCGAAGCAGGGGGAAAGGCGCAGGCGGACGGCGCAGGCGGGGGGGAGGATGGCTGACCGGATCCTGGTGGTGGATGACGAAGAGAGCATGCGGGACGTGTTGAGACGACTGCTTTCCGCGGAGGGATATTCCGTCTCCCTTGCGGAGAACGGGATGAAGGCCCTCGCGCTGCTGGAACAGGAACGGTTCGACTTCCTCCTGTGCGACATCCGGATGCCGGGGATGGGGGGGCTCGAACTTCTCCGTGAGATCACGTCCCGGAAGATCCCCGGGACGGCCATCATGATGTCGGCCTTCGGAACCGTGGAAACGGCCGTCGAGGCGATGAAACTCGGCGCGTACGACTACATCTCCAAGCCGTTCATGAGCGACGAGATCCTCCTGACGCTGCGGAAGGCAAAGGAGCGGGAGAGCCTGCGGAAGGAGAACGAGGCCCTCCGCCAGGAGGTGGAGAAGGCGTTCCGCCCCGAGGATTTTCTGTACGCGAGCCGCTCGATGGAGGAGATCGTCCGGATGGTGGAGAAGGTGAAGGACTACGACACGACCGCACTCGTGACGGGCGAGAGCGGGACCGGGAAGGAGCTCGTGGCCAGAATGCTCCACTACGCGGGCCGGCGGAAGGCCAGGCCCTTCGTCGCCATCAACTGCGGCGCCATCCCCGAGACGCTCCTGGAGAGCGAGCTCTTCGGGCACAGCAAGGGAGCGTTCACCGAGGCGAAATCGGACCGGGCGGGGCTGATCGAGGAGGCTCGGGGAGGGACGCTCTTCCTGGACGAGATCGGGGAGCTGCCGCTCACGCTCCAGACGAAGCTGCTGCGGTTCATCCAGGAGGGGGAGCTGCGCCGCCTCGGGGACACGGAGGTCCGGAAGGTGAATGTCCGCATCGTCGCCGCAACGGCGAGAGACCCCGAGCAGGAGGTCCTGGAGGGGAGGTTCCGGAAGGACCTGTACTACCGGCTGAACGTCATCCGGCTCCATATCCCCCCCCTGCGGGAACGGAGGGAGGATATCCCCCTCCTGGCGCAGCGTTTCCTGGCGAGCTTCCGGAGAAAATTCCGGAAGGAGGAGATGCGATTCTCCCCGGAGGCCATGGAGATGCTGATCTCCCACGACTGGCGGGGGAACGTGCGGGAGCTCGAGAATCTGGTCGAACGGTGTGTTCTCCTGGGGGTCGGGGGGGAGATTTCCCGCGAGGACCTGTTCTCGTTCTGGAAGTCCGGGGCTGCGGGAGAGGGGAAGGAGGTTCCCCGCCTCCTCCTGCATGTCCAGGTCCCCCTCGAGAAGCCCGACCTGAAGGTCGCCGTGAAGGAAGTGGAGAAGCAGATGATCCGGCTGGCTCTGGAACGGGCCGGGGGGAGCCGGCCGAAGGCGGCGGAACTGCTGGGGATCAGCCATCCCGCCCTTCTTTACAAGGCAAAGGCGTATGGAATCAATTGATAGTAATTTAGCATAATTATAGTAATTTAACGCTCATTTAAAAATCGCTTGACATTAATTTTGGGCAAGGTAACATTTGCTATAGTTGCGGCTGTTCTGGTCCATTCTGCCGGGGAGCAGCACGCCAGAGGACATCGGGATGAAGGCAGTGAAGATCAGGAATAAAGTCGGAACGAACAATGTCCGAAAGATCCGGGAGGGGCTCCTGATGAGCAAGGCGGAGCTGGCACGGCGCGCCGGATTGTCGGTGCTGACCATCGACCGGGTGGAGAAGGGGATGGCGTGCCGCATGGATACCAAGAGGAAGATCATCCTGTCCCTGGGGCTGCAGTTGTCGGACAGGGACAAGGTGTTCAGCAGGAAAGACTAACAGGATGGTGGGGCCATGGCGCTGTTCGGATCGAAGGAGTTGATCGGGCTGGACATCGGGTCGAGCGCCATCAAGCTCGCCCATGTCAAGCCGGTGGGCGTGGAGCACCGGGTGAAGAAGTTCGGCGTCTTCCCCCTTCCGCCGGACGCGATCGTGGACGGGGCCATCATGGACCATGCTGCGGTGATCGAGGGGATCAAGACCGCGTTGCGCGAGCTCAATGTGAAGGAGAAGGAGGTCGCCACCTCGCTTTCCGGCCATTCCGTGATCATCAAGAAAGTGGTCCTCCCCACGACCACCCCGGAGGAGCTGGAGGAGTCGATCCAGTGGGAGGTGGAGCAGTACATCCCCTTCGACATCAAGGACGTCAAGATCGATTTCCAGGTGATCGGGCCGCTGAAGGAAGACCCGTCCAAGATGGACGTCCTCCTCGTTGCCGTGAAGACCGACCTCGTCAACGACTATATCTCCGTGATCAAGGACGCGGGAATTACCCCCGCGATCGTCGACATCGACTCCATCGCGGCGGGAAACGCCTTCGAGCACTGCCACCCGGTGTCCGATGAACAGGTCCCGATGGTGGTCAATTTGGGGGCTTCCTTCATGAACATCAACATTCTCCATTCGGGCGTGCCGCTGTTCACGCGTGACGTTCCGATGGGCGGGGGCATGTACACGTCGGAAATCCAGAAGCAGCTCGCGGTGAGCTTCGAAACGGCAGAGGAGCTCAAGGTCGGGAAGAAGAACGCGGGAGAGCGGGCGCATAAGCTCACGGAGATCATGAGGACGGTGTCGAACATCCTTTCCACGGAAGCCCAGCGGTCCTACAACTTCTTCTCGGCGACGTACCCCGATCGCCTGGTCACGAGGGTATACCTGACAGGCGGGGCGGCGAAATCCGCTTTTTTCCGGGATATGCTCGCCGAGAAGATCGGGGTGGACGTGGAACTCTTCGACCCGTTCGAGGGGCTCACCATCGAGGAAGGTTCGGTGGACCCGTCCGTGGTGTCGGGTTTCAACACGGCCGCCACGGTTTCCATCGGGCTTGCGCTGCGGAACCAGGAGGACCGCAGATGATCCGGATAAACCTGATCCGGGGCAAACGGAAAAAGAAAAAAGAGTTCAACGTCGATGCACTCTACCTCCTTCTTCCTCTTCTGGTGTTTGTCGGCGTCCTGCTTTTCCACCGCTCGGTCTCCGGGAAGATCGAGCATCTCAAGACCGAAATCGGCAAGGCCAATGCGGAGGTCACACGACTGAAGAAGGAAATCGGGGAAGTCGATAGCTTCAAGGTCCGGAAGGCCGAGCTGCAGCAGAAGGTGGACGTGATATCGAAGCTCCAGCAGGGAAGGAAAGGGCCGGTGAAGGTCTTCGAGGCCTTGTCGGCCGCCATCCCCGAGAAATGCTGGATCGACCGTTTGGCCCTCAGGGGGAATCGGGTCGAAATCGGCGGCGTCGCGCTGAACAACTACATCATCGCGAATTTCATGAAGGCCCTCGGGCAGAGCGGCAGGTTCCGGGACGTCGTACTCGGATCGGCCGACCAGGCGACGGTCTCGAATACGAAACTCGTGAAGTTCAACCTGTCGTTCCAGGCGGTGCAGGAATGAGGAAGCCCAAGGGTAAGGGAGGGGAACCGGAATGGCCCTCAAGCTAGGGGATCTTTCGAAGGTTCCCCCGAAACAGAAGGTTTTCCTCACGGTCCTGGTCTGTCTTATCGTGGGCGTGGCGTACTATTACCTGTACTACCAGTCGGCTTCCCGGGAAATCGACACTCTCCAGGGCCAGCTTTCCGAACTCCAGAGCAAAATCAAGGAGCAGGAAGTGATCGCAAGGAACCTCCCCTCCTTCCAGGCGGAGGTCAAACGCCTCGAGGAGCAACTGGCCCTTCTGCTCGACCAGCTCCCCAACTTCGCGGAGATCCCGGACCTCCTCAAGAACGTCTCGGACCTTGGCAAGGAATCGGGGCTCGATTTCCTGAAGTTTTCCCCCGGCGGGGAGGTCGGCAAGGGGTTCTACGCGGAGATCCCGGTTGCCATCTCCGTGAACGGCGAATACCATGGCTTCGCCCTGTTCGCCGACAAGGTCAGCCATCTCCCGCGCATTGTGAACCTCTCCGAGATCGTCTTTTCCCAGCCCAAGGACCTCGGGGAAGACCGGATCCAGGTGACCGTGACCTGCACGGCCACGACGTTCCGTTTCGTGGAGCAGGAAGGCGCCGGCAAAGGCGGGAAGGGGAGCGCCCGATGACGCCCACCATTTTTCACCCGTTCCGGATCGGCTTGGCGGTTGCGGTCCTGGTTGCGCTGATGGCGGGCGGGTGCGGAAAGGAAGAGCCCGCTCCCGCTCCGGTAGTGAAAAAAGCCGTACCGAAAGAGGACGCCAAGGCGGCGGAGGCCGCGCAGTCCGCCGCAGCCGCCGGAGTGAAGACTCCCCCCGTCGCGCTGTACAACCCGGCCGGGAAACGGGATCCTTTCCTTCCGTTCCTCAAAATGGAGAAAAGGGAAATCCGCGCCGATCTCGCCGCTCTTCCCCCGCTGATGAGGTACGACCTCGGAGAGCTTCGTTTCGTCGGTGTCATCTGGGGTGCGGACGTGACGCGGGCCCTCTTGGAAGATTCCGAGGGGAAAGGGTATACGGTGACGATCGGAACGAAAATCGGTCGCGGAGGCGGAGTCGTGACCCGGATCACCGACGGGGAGTTGTTTGTGAGGGAAGAATTCCGGGATTACGCGGGGACGATGGTTAAGCGCGAGAGTTCCCTGAAGCTACAGACCGGAGGAGGGAAATGATGAAGAACCGGTTACGGCCAGAGGGCCGAAACCCCAGGCGGTACCAGGTCTGGCTGGCCGCCGCCGCGCTGGTCTTGGCGATGGTGGCCGTTCCGGGCCTGGTCCAGGCAGCTCAGGATGCTTCGCAGGCTGCTCCCGGGGGGAAAATCGAGGAGGTCATCGTCTCGAAGACGCCTTATTACACCAACATCGAGGCAAAGGTGTCGGGAAAGATCGAGAATACCAACTCGTTCAAGCTCAACGACCCGTTCCGGATCGTGGTCGACATATGGGGGGTCGCGCAAGGGTCGGCGGCTTCGGAAATCCCGGCGGGGACGCCCCAGGTGAAATCGGTCAAGCTCTCCCAGCAGGGAGACAAGCTCCGCATGCTGGTGGAGACTCCCGACGACCTTCCTCTGCCGTTCCTCGTCACCACCGAGGGAAACCGGCTCGTTTTGTCGGTCGGGGGGGGGCAGGAGGAAAAGGTGACGAGCCTCGACCGCCCCGGGGCCGGTAAGGAGCCAGGGAAGGGGAAGGCGGTGGTGGGCATCGACCTCGAGGATCTCCCCGACACGTCGAACATCGTCGTGACGACGTCGGGTGCCGTCCCCCACAAGGTGCTCGAGGGGAAGGACAGGGTGACGCTTGTCTTCCCCGGCGCGTCCGCGGACAAGGGGCTGCTGAGGGAGATGGATGCGAGGAAGTTCGACATCCCCGTGAAGACGGTGAGGCCGGCAGCAGGCAAGAGCGGCATCGAGGTGGCCGTCGCGTTCGCTCCAGGCTCCCCCTACACCGTGGAGGGGAGGGATAACGCGGTGATCCTCTCCTTCCCGAAACCGGCCGGAGGGGCAAAGCCCGCCGTGGTCGCGGAACTCAAAGGGAGGGCGCAGCCCGCTGTGCTTGCGGCCGCGGCGCAGGAGAAGGGTCCCGCCGGGAAGGCCGCGAGCTGGGGATTCGTCACCCACTCGGAGGATTCCCGGAGGAATTACGTCGGCCAGAGGATCTCCCTGGACTTCAAGGATGCCGATCTGGCGAACGTCTTCCGGATCATCGCCGAGGTCAGCAACCTGAACATCATCACGACGGACGACGTGAAAGGCAAGGTCTCCGTCCGTCTCATCAACGTCCCCTGGGACCAGGCGCTGGATATCGTACTGAAATCGAAGGGGCTCGGGGTCTCCCAGGACGGGAACGTCCTGCGCATCGCGCCCCTGACGTCGCTGCGGGCCGAGGACAAGGCGCGTCTCGACTCCAGGAAGGAAGTGGAGAAGCTCCAGGCGTCTCTGGAGGGCGTGATCGAGACGATCCCCGTCAACTACAGCAAGGCGTCCGACCTGCAGGGCAAGATCAAGGATCTTCTCTCCGAGGGGGGGAAGACCCAGATCGACGACCGCACCAACACGATCATTGTCCGGGACATCCGGAAGAACGTGGAGGAGATCAAGGCGCTGGTAGCGACGCTGGACACTGCGACGCCCCAGGTGCTCATCGAGGCGCGGATCGTCGAGGTCGACACCTCCTTCACGAGGGAACTCGGCGTGCAGTGGGGCGCGTCGTGGCACAACCGGGGATCCACGCAGATCGGCATTACGGGGATCCAGGACACCGACGGCGCTTTCATTCCGGGGCAGTCCCTTACCAACACGACGCCCTTTTCGCCCGTGACGACACCGCCGAATTTCGCCGTGAACCTCCCCGCGGCCGTGGGGCTCGGCTCCGGCGGCGGGATCACCTTCGGGATCCTGAGGGACAATCTGCGCCTCGACCTTTCCCTGTCTGCCCTCGAGGCTTCCGGGAAAGGGAAGGTGGTATCCTCGCCCAAGGTCGTCACGATCGACAACAAGGAAGCCCTGATCGAACAGGGGACCCAGATCCCGTACTCGACCGTATCCGCCTCCGGCACGAACACCCAGTTCGTGGATGCGACCTTGAGCCTCAAGGTGACGCCCCACATCACGCCCGAGGGGAGTGTCATCATGAAGCTCGAGGCGAAGAATGACTCCCAGGGGGAAGTGGGGGCCACGGGGCAGCCGGCCATCAACAAGAAGAAGGCCACCACGGAGGTTCTGGTACGGGATGGGGAAACCGCGGTGATCGGGGGCATTCTCCAGGTGACGCGGAAGGAAAGCCAGGCGGCGGTGCCCTGGCTTTCCAAAATTCCCGTTCTCGGGTACTTTTTCAAAAAGGACACGAACACGTCGACCAACAGGGAATTGCTGATTTTCATAACGCCGAAAATACTGAAGCCGGAGTCTGCGCAGGCCAAGAGTTACTGACTCCGCACCGGGTTCCCCTGATCCGGAGCACCTGCTCGAAAGGGCCTGGTGCTCCGTTTTTTTTCAGAAGGAGGGAAAACGGCCTTGTTCACGTTCCGCACGGCCGGGGAGACCCACGGCCCCGCCCTGGTCGCCATCGTCGAGGGATTGCCTGCCGGGATGCCGTTCGTCCGTGCCGCCGTAAACCGTGAGCTTGCCCGCAGGCAGGTCGGGTACGGTCGCGGGGAGCGGATGCAGATCGAGAAGGACGAGGTGGAGGTTCTCTCCGGGGTCCGGTTCGGCAGGACGCTCGGAGGCCCGGTGGCCATGCTCCTGCGCAACCGGGACTGGGAGAACTGGCGGGAGAAGATGGCCCAGGAGGGGAAGGGCGGAGGGATTCCCCCGCTGACGACGGCACGCCCCGGACACGCCGATCTCGGGGGCATACTCAAATACGGCCACCGGGACGTCCGCAATGTCCTGGAGAGGGCGAGCGCCAGGGAGACGGCGGCCCGGGTCGCGGCAGGGGCCCTCGCGCGGATGGTGTTGCGGGAAGTGGGTGTGGAGATCGCGGGACACGTCGTCTCGATCGGAAAGGTACGCGTCTCCCGCGAAGCCGAGGGGTGCTGGGACCTGGCCGTGACGTCGGAAAAAAGCGATCTGCGGATGGCCGATCCCGTCGCCGCCGGGAGAGCGGCCGCGGTGATCGACAGGGCGAGGAAAGTGGGAAGGACGGTCGGGGGGACGGTGGAGATCATCGCCCGCGGGGTTCCTCCCGGGCTCGGCTCGTACGTCTCCTGGGACAAAAGGATCGACGGACGGCTGGCGCAGGCCCTGATGAGCATACCGGCCATCAAGGGGGTCGAGATCGGAGGGGGCTTCGCCCTGGCTTCGCTTTCCGGCGATGCCGTGCACGACGAGGTCTTCCCGGGGAAGGGCCGGAACAACCGTCTTTTCCGCAGGCTGTCCCTTCCGTTTCACCGGAAAACGAACCGGGCGGGGGGGGTCGAGGGGGGGATGACGAGCGGCGAGCCCGTGGTTGTGCGGGCGGCGATGAAGCCGATTCCCACCCAGGCGAATCCCCTGCGCACGGTGACCATCGGAGAGTGGAAGCGGGCCAAAGCGCACCGCGAGCGAAGCGATGTATGCGCGGTTCCGGCGTGCTCGGTGGTCGGCGAGGCGATGGTGGCCATCGTCCTGGCGTCCGCCTTCCTGGAGAAATTCGGGGGGGACTCGATGACCGAGATTCACTATAATTATTCGGGCTACCTGCGCCGGATCGGATGCCGATGAGGGGGCACGGGACCCCGCGGGGTGCCGTCCTGGTGGGGTTCATGGGAGCCGGGAAGAGTTCGGTGGGAAAGGAGGTCGCCCGGCGTCTCGGAGCGGAGTTCGTCGACGTGGACGACCGGATCGAGGCCGATACGGGCAAACGGATACCGGAAATCTTCTCCTCGGAAGGGGAGCAGGCGTTTCGGGAAAGGGAGCGGAAGGCGATCCGGGATGCCGTATCGGTACCGGGCCGGGTGATCGCGACGGGGGGGGGAGCGTTTCTGGACGCCGAAAACCGGCGGCGGCTCAAGGCGTATGCGCCGGTGATCTTTCTCGACGTTTCCCCCGCCGGCGCGCTTACGCGTCTGGCCGGCGACACATCCCGCCCGCTCCTTTCGGGGGAGGACCGGGAGAAGGCGGTGGCAGAGCTCATGGCGAGGCGCCGTCCGGCCTATTCGGAGGCGGATTTCCGGGTGGACACGGAGAACCTGCCGCCGGACCGGGTGGCCGGAAAGGTACTCCATCTCCTTGCCCGGGGGACGAAGGGCGGCCCGTCGGGGGAGAGAGCCGGGAAGGAAAGGAGAGGGGGATGAACGACGGAATCCTCACGGTGTCGCTGGGAGACCGCTCCTATGACATCTTCTTCGCCAGCGGGGTGTACCCCCTTTTCCAGGAGTGGGTGAGCCGGTTCTTCCGGGGCGAGGGCGTTTTCGTCGTGACGGACCGGAACGTATCCTCCATCTACGGAGAAGACATCCGGAAGTGGCTGTCGGGAATTCCTCACGATGTCCTTTCCCTCCCCCCCGGCGAGCAGGAGAAGCACGGGGATACGGTGCGGGAGATCTATTCCTTTCTCGCCCGCAGCGGTGCGGGGAGGGACTCGCTCGTCGTGGCGTTCGGCGGAGGGGTCGTGGGAGATCTTGCGGGGTTCGCCGCCGCCACCTTTCTCCGGGGGATGTCGTACGTTCAGGTTCCCACCACGCTTCTCTCCCAGGTGGACAGCAGCGTGGGCGGGAAGACGGGGTTCAACCTCCCGGAAGGGAAGAACCTCGTGGGCGCGTTTCACCAGCCCCGGGCGGTCTTCATCGACCCGACATTTCTCCTCACGCTGGACGACCGGAACCTGCAGGCCGGGATGGCGGAGGTCGTGAAGTGCGCATTCGCCGGAGCTCCCTCCCTGTTGGAATCGATCACGGCCCGGGCGGGAACGTGGAAGAAGATGTCCGGCGACGCCTGGCTCTCGGTCATCCGCAGCGCCGTGGAGTTCAAGGTCGGGGTGGTGGAGCAGGACGAGAGGGAAGCCTCCGCCCGCCGGATCCTCAACCTGGGGCACACGATCGGACACGCGCTCGAGCAGGCCTCCGGCTACGGGCGGCTTCTCCACGGGGAGGCCGTTGCGATGGGCCTGGCGTGGGAGGCGGTGTTTTCCCGCAGGCAGTGGGTGGCGCCGCCGGTGCTGGAGAGGCAGGTGATCGACCTTCTCCTTGCGATGGGGTTCTCTCTCGACGACCCGGAGGTGCCGCTTTCGTCAATCGCCGCCGCGATCGGAATGGACAAGAAGAGGGCGGTGTCGGACCTCGACATGCCGCTTGTGACAGGCCCGGGATCCTGTGTCCTGAGGCGCATCCCCGTTTCCCTTCTCCGGGAGGACCTGCCTGCCATCCGCGAGGAGATCCGGGGAACCTTGCGGGATCGGGCAGGGGCGGTCGTGCGCGAGGAGAGGCGTCCCCGGGAAGAAGAGGAGATCCGCCCCCCCCTTCCCTACCCGACCGACGACCGGTCTTCGATCTCCGCGCTCGAACGAAGGGTGGTGGTGGACCCGCGGGACCCGGAGGCGATGATTGCGCTCTCGGAGGCGTACCGCCGCGCAGGGAATCTCACCGGGGCGTGGGAGACGATCAAGGAGGCGTTGCACCAGCATCCTTCCTCCGCCAGGGCCCAGAGCGTCGCACGGGACATCGAGCGGGAGGTGAAGGAGGTTCTTCCCGAAGTCGGGGAGAGCCCTTCCCCCCTGTTGGAGGACGTCGTCATCCTGGAGGAGGGGGCTTTCGAACTTCGTCCCGCCGACCGGGCGGACGATATCCGCAAGGAACGGGGTGCCGCACCCGGTGTCCCGCGCGCCGGGGCGCCTGCCTCCGCCCGGGGGACTTCCCCGCCGGATGCGGGAGCGACGGTCAGGACGGTCACGATGGCGAGCGTTTACTGGGACCAGGGGAAGCAGGAGGAGGCAAGGCGGATCATCGTCGAGATCCTGCGGGACAACCCCCGGGACCCCCGTGCGCGGGCGTGGCTCGAGGCACGCGAGGGGAAAAAAGGAAGGGAACAGGGGGACAAGGTGGTGTCCACCCTGACGGCATTTCTCGAGAAGATGGCGAAGGAGTACGGATATGACGTTCCGCGACATCATTGAGGGGATGCACCGGAAAGAACCGGCGATACGAGGCGGGGCCCTGGCCGGGTCAGACGGCCTGGCTGTCGAGGAGTGGAGCGCCGCCGGCGGTCTTGACCTTTCCGCTCTCTGCGCGGAGATGGTCCAGTTTTTCAAGGAAAGCGGGCGGATGGCCCATGAACAGGGACTCGGGGGCGCCTCCGAGGTCTTCATTGCCGGAGACGATGGGCTCCTGTTCTTGCAGAGGGTGACCGCCGACTATTATCTCCTGCTCGTCACGGCGCCGGGAGCGGTTCCCGGAAAGTGCCGGTTCCTCCTGCGGCAGGGCGCCTCGCGGGCCCGGGAGATGCTGTGATGCCCCCTTCCCGGGGATCCTTGCGTTCCTCTTCCTCCGTTCCCTCCCCCCGGGCGAGGCAGCCGGGGAGGCGGAATTCATCCGGGAAGGCAGGGAGGCGGTCGGCCCTTGGGAAGGCGTACCGGATCCTTTTCATCGACGGACCGAACCTCAATGTCCTGGGGAAGCGGGAGCCCGGGATGTACGGGAGGAAAACCCTGGCCGAAATCCGACGGGATGTGACCGAGGCCGCCAGGAGAGAGGGGGCGTCCGTTACGTTTTTCCAGTCCAACCACGAGGGGGAGATCGTAACCCGGCTCCAGAACGCCAGGGGAAGCGCGGACGGACTGGTGATCAACCCCGGGGGGTACACGCATTCGAGCGTGGCGGTCCGCGACGCCCTGATCTACGCGGGGATTCCCGCCGCGGAGGTCCACCTGAGCAACCTCGCGCGCCGGGAACCCTTCCGGCAGCAATCCCTGATCGGGGACGTGGTGGTAGGCCGGATCGCGGGATTCGGCGGGTTCGGATACGTCCTCGCCCTGCACGCCATGCTCGACCACCTCCGCAGGGAAGGCGAAATTGGCGCGACGTGATACCCGGCCACCGGGGGGCGATTTGCGTATCCGGAGGCTCCTGGGGGTCCTCGCGAGGCGCAAGGTCCGCCTGTTCCTCTGCGTCCGGATGACCAACATCCGCTACCTCACGGGGTTCAGCGGCAGCGACGCCGCCCTCCTCGTATCCCCCGATGGAGTGACGTTCGTGACCGACGGCAGGTACGCGGAACAGTCCCGCCAGGAAGTGCGCGGTGCCGAGATCGTCATTACCGACAGGAAGTGGCTGGAAGTTTCGCGCAGGATCCGGTCGTCGACCCGGCGTTCCGGGCGGGGTCGACCCGCGAAAATCGGGTTCGAATCGCGCCATCTCCCGGTGGAGATCTATCGTTTCCTGACAAGGGGAAACGACGGGAATTGGTTGGCGCTGCGGGACCCGGTCGAAGGACTCCGAATGCGGAAGGAGGAAACCGAGATCCGCGCCATGGAGGGGGCGGCGGTCGCCGCCTCCGGGGCCCTCCTCAAGGTGCTCTCGGGGGGGGTTCGGGGAAGGAGCGAGAAGGAGGTGGCTGCGGACCTGGAGCGGGAAATGAAGGCGCTGGGGGCGGAGGAGCCCTCTTTCCGGGTCATCGTCGCGTCGGGGCCGCGGTCCGCTCTTCCCCACGCCGAACCCACGGAATCCGCGATCGGCCGGGAGGAGGCGGTCGTCATCGATTTCGGCGCCCGCCGACGGGGTTACTGTTCCGATGAGACCGTTTCCGTCCTCCCCCTGCGCCCCTCTTCCCCTCTGCGCAGGATGTTCGATGCCGTAAGGCGCGCCCAGGAAAGAGGAATCCGGGCCATCGGTCCGGGGGTCCGGTGCCGGGACGTGGATGCCCGGGTGCGGGAATCGCTGGATCGTTCGGGATATTTGAAGTATTTTGTTCATTCCACGGGCCACGGAGTGGGGCTGGACATCCACGAGCGCCCCTCCCTGTCCCCACGGTCGAAAGACCGGCTTGCGGAGGGGATGGTCGTGACCGTGGAGCCCGGGGTGTATATCCCCGGGTTGGGGGGGGTCCGGATCGAGGACATGATCCGTGTGACGGGGAGTCGGGGAGAGAGGGTGACCTACCTTCCCAAGAAGTCGTTGTTGCTTTCCTGAAGGGGAAAGGCGTATGTATTCCACCACGGACTTTCGAAACGGGCTGAAGATCGAGTTCGGGGGGGAACCGTACGTGATCGTGTATTTCCAGCACGTCAAGCCCGGGAAGGGCGGGGCGTTCGTCAGGACGAAGCTCAAGAACCTGAAGACCGGCGCCGTCCTGGAGCACACGTTCCGTAGCGGGGACAAGGTCGACAAACCGGACCTCGACGAGCGCGAGATGCAGTTCATGTACCGGATGGAGAACGCCTTCCACTTCATGGATACCACGACATTCGAGCAGATCTACCTGGACGGGGACCACATGGGGGACGCCGCCAACTACATGATCGAGAATCTCCCGGTCAAGATCCTGTTCTTCCGGGGGGAGCCGATCGGCATCGAGCTGCCCATCTTCATCCAATTGCAGATCGTGGAAACGGAGCCGGGGCTTCGGGGCGATACCGTGAGCGGGTCGACCAAGCAGGCGAAGCTTTCGTCCGGGGCGGTGGTGCAGGTTCCCCTCTTCCTCGACGTGGGAGACCGGATCAAGGTGGACACACGGACCGGGACGTACATCGAACGCGCGTAAGGGGAGAGACATGAATCTGAAAGAGATACGGGAGATCCTCGAACTTCTCAAGGGAACCGATGTGACCGAGCTGGAAGTGGTCCGCGGGGAGGACGTCCTGAAGGTCAGGCGAGGCCCGACGGGCGAGATGCGCCCGATCGCCGCGGTGCAGGCCCCGCCTCCTCCTCCGGCCCCGCAGCCCGAGGCTCCACCGCCCGCCCCCGCGAAGGAACCTCCGAAAACGGCGGTCAAGGAGGTCGTTTCCCCGATCGTGGGGACCTTCTACCGGGCGCCGGCCCCCGATGCGGCTCCGTTCGTCGAGGTGGGCAGCCGCGTCACCAAGGGGCAGGTCCTGTGCATTGTCGAGGCGATGAAGATCATGAACCAGATCGAATCGGACGTGAGCGGCGTCGTGGCGGCCATTCTCGTCGAGAATGCGCAGCCGGTGGCCTACGGCCAGTCGCTTTTCCACATCTCGCCGGAGCAGGGGACGGCATGATCCACAAGGTCCTTGTCGCCAACCGGGGAGAGATCGCCGTACGCATCATCCGGACCTGCAGCGAGATGGGGATCCGGACCGTCGCCATCTATTCCACCATGGACAAGGACGCCATGCACGTGAGGATGGCGGACCAGGCCGTCTGCGTGGGACCGCCTGCGAGCGCGGAGAGCTACCTCAACGTCCCCTCGATCCTGAGCGCGATCGAGATCACCGACGCGGACTCGGTCCACCCGGGGTACGGATTCCTCGCGGAAAACCCGGCATTCGCCGAAATCTGCGAGAATTACGGCGTGAAGTTCATCGGGCCGTCGTCGGAGTCCATCCGCCTGATGGGGGACAAGATCGAGGCGCGCCGCGCGGTGCGCAAGGTCAAGGTGCCGACCGTCCCCGGCAGCATCGGCGCGATTACGGAGGAGGAGGAAGGCCTTCGGATTTCGAAGGAAATCGGTTTTCCGGTGATCATCAAGGCGGCCGCGGGGGGCGGCGGCAGGGGGATGAAGATCGTCCATTCCCCCGCGTCCTTCATCAACGCCTTCCTCACCGCCCAGTCGGAGGCCCTCTCCGCGTTTGGCGTCCCGGACGTCTACATCGAGAAGTATTTCGAGCATGCGAGGCACGTCGAGGTCCAGGTGATGGGCGACAAGTTCGGCAACGTGATCCACCTCGGGGACCGGGACTGTTCCGTCCAGCGGCGCCATCAGAAACTGATCGAGGAGGCCCCCGCCCCGTATCTTCCCGCCCGGGTCCGGAACCGGATCCACAAGGCGGCGGTCGACGCGGCGACCGCGGTGCGGTACAACAATGTGGGGACAGTCGAGTTCCTCTATATCTCCGAAGGGGAGTTCTATTTTCTCGAGATGAACACGCGAATCCAGGTCGAGCACCCCGTCACGGAGATGATCACGGGCGTGGACATCGTGCGGGAGCAGATCCGGATCGCCGACGGGAAGAAACTTCGGTTCGACCAGAAGTCGGTCCAATTCCGGGGACACAGCATCGAGTGCCGCATCAACGCGGAGGACCCCGAGACGTTCGTACCGTCGCCGGGGAAGATCATATCGTGCGTGTTTCCCGGAGGGTACGGGGTTCGCGTCGACACGGCGATCTATCCGGGCTACACCGTGCCCTCCACGTACGACTCCCTCCTCGGCAAGCTGGTGGTGCACGGGGATGACCGGAACGAGGCGATCGCGCGAATGCGGCGGGCACTCGAAGAGATCAAGATCGAGGGGTTGAAAACGACGATCGATTTTCACAAGAAGCTGATGATCGATTCGGATTTCACCGAAGGGCGGTTGTGGACGAAGTTCGTGGAAAAACGGGCATAATATACGGTGGGCCTGCCGGGTGCTGCCGGCTGCCCGCCTAAGGAGAGACGACCGGGTTGAGCCTGTTTGATTCCATCAGGAAGATCTTCGGAACGGGCGAGGGCGAGGACCGTTCCTCCCTGTCCCGAAAGGTCCAGGAGTCCCCGCAGGATCCCCAGGCGCGGCAGAAACTGGGTCTGTTTCTCCTGCGGCAGGGGGAGATCGTGGAGGGGACGGACCAGCTCGCCAGGGCGGCCATCCTCTACGAAAAGAGCGGTTTCACGACCAAGGCCATTGCCGTGCTGCGGCAATTGCTTAAGAACGACCCTGCCAACATCGATTTCCAGCGCTGGCTCATCCGGCTGTTCGCCCAGCAGGGACACACCGGGGATGCGCTGAGCGAACTGCAGAAGGTTGCCGCCGGGGGGATCCAGTTCGCCTCGGAGGAGCAGAAGGTGGAATTCTACCGGGGGGTCGTGGAGAGCATGCCGGACAATCCCCTGCCGTATCTTCTCATCGCGGACCTCTACCTGTATGAGAGGAAACTGCTGGAGGCCATCAGCGAGCTGGAAAAGGCCGTCCCTCTCGTCGCACCGTCGGGCATGGGAAAGGAGTTTGCGGGCAGGATGAACGTCCTGTATTCCCTTGCGGGAGATAACGCCGAACTTCTCGAGCCCTGCGGATTCCTGTGGATCGCCGCGGGGAAACCCGAGGACGCTTTGCCGTTCCTTGCGAAAGCGGCGGAAGGAGAACGGAGTTCGGGGGATTCCAGGCGCGGGGCGAATGCGGATCAGGTGCTTGCCGCGCTTGAGGGAGGATGGGCGGCGGCGGTCACGGGCGCGATGACCTTCGCGGAAGCTGCACGGAGACTTTCGGAACCCGAGGCCCATGCTCCCGCACCGGGGGAAGAGAAACTTACGCCCCCCCGGAGGGGGCTCGAGGAGGAGCGGCAGGTCCAGAGCGCCGTGGAGAAGCTCCAGGCGAAGGTGAAAGAGGAGATCGGAGAGTCGGATCCGGAGGCGCGGTACAACCTCGGGATCGCGTACAAGGAGATGGGGCTTCTGGACGAGGCTGCGGGAGAGTTCCGCCTTTCCCGGACGAATCCGTCCCTTTTCTTGGGGGCATCCTACCTGCTTGCCGACACGCTCGCCGAGAAGGGGGAGATCGCCGCCGCCGTCGATACGCTCGACGAGGTGCTCGCGTCGGAGAACGTCAACGACACCGAAATGAGGGATGTCCGATACCAGAAGGCGGTCCTCCTTTCCCGGAGCGGGAAGGAAGAGCAGGCGAGGGAAATTTTCCTCTCCCTGTACGAGGTCTCGCCGGACTACCGGGACGTCCGGGAGCGTGTCCGGAAGTTCCAGGGATGAGCAGTCCGGTTGCAAGGGGTGTCGGTTCTGTGGTAGAGAGCAGGGAACACGCGGGCGTAATTCAGGGGTAGAATGCAAGCTTCCCAAGCTTGACGTCGCCGGTTCGAATCCGGTCGCCCGCTCCATCTTGCCATCGGGGATCTTCCCGAACCGAGGGGCCCTTCGCTTTTCCGGGAGGGCCCCTTCGCTTTTCCGCGGATTCCTTTATAATTTCTCCTTATGGTGAGGCGATGGGCGCGGTGGATCGGCTTGGGGCTCCTCCTCGTCGTACTCCTTGCCTTCGGGACCTGGCGGCTTCTCCGGGAGATTCCCGGTCTTCTGGCAAATGCGGAGGATACGATCCGGCGGGAGGCCGAGGCGCTTGGCTTCCGGGTTTCCTTCCGGGACGTGCGGTTTCACCCCCTTCATCTCCGCCTCTCGCTGGAAGACCTGAACATCCGGGACGGCATCGCCGACATTCCCCTTGCCCACGCGGATCATGTCGAGCTGTCTCTTTCCCCTCGTCGGATCCTGTCGGGCCTGTCGCCGGTGTCCCGCGTTCTCGTGCGAACGTATTCCGTTCAGGCCGGAGAGGCGAACCGCCCTCTCCTTGAGAAACTCCGCGCATCCGGGAAGGAGGGGGGGGGAGATGCGCTTCCCGAGGTATTCCTCCTCGACGGCGACGTCCGCATCGGTCCCATGGGACCGCTCGAGCGGTGGGAGGCGAAGGTCCCGGAGGTGCGAATCCGGCCCGTCCGGTTTCTCGGGACGCGTGTCAGCGTGGAGGTCCGACGCGCCGCAGGACGGTTTGCCCTGCCGGGAGCGGAGAGCGGAAATGTGCCCTTCGACGCGGCGGAGGCCGACTTCTTTTGGAAGGAAGATACCATTCGGGTCCGCAAGCTCAACGCCTCGGGGCCTCACGCGAAGCTCTCTTTGTCCGGGCAGTGGGACGGAGTTCGGCGTGCGATGGACCTGAAATTCTCCGGGGAGACCGATATCGCGGGCTGGACGGCGTCCGGAGCTTACGGAGGGGACTGGCTCCGCCACGTGGCGACAGCGGGGGGAGTCTCGTTCTTTGCCCAGGTGGAGGGGCCCCTTGAGAGCCCGGAGGGCTCCGGGAAGATCCTGGCGCGCAATCTCCTCGTTCCGGGAAACACCCCGGCCGAGGCGGAGGTTTCGCTCGCTGTTTCGGGAAAAAAGATCCGGCTGGAATCGTTTCGGGGAAATCTGTGGGACGGGGCGCTTTCCGGTGCAGGGATATACGATGTTCGCACGGGGAAAGGGGATGCGAAGCTCTCGCTTGAGCAGGCGGCGTTCGGGAAGGCTCCCTGGGATTCCTGGGGAGTTTCCTGGCGTCCCGCCGGAAGGGGAACTCTTGTCCTTTCGCTGGCCGGGAGCCGGGAGATGATTCAGGGAACGATTTCCCTGACTAACCCGGCCGGGTTCGAGCGGCCGGAGACGGGGGGAGTCCGGGCGGCGAAGGTCGCGCTGCCTGTCGCGGCCTTCGCCGCCTGCGATTTTTTCCCCGGGAAAGAACTGCGGATACGGGATCTCCGGGTGACGGCGGGGAGGGCCGAAGCCACAGGCAAGGGAACTTTCGCCCAGGACGGAGGGAGACTCTCGTTCGCCGGGGGGTTCCATTCCCCCCGGGGACGGGCCGCGGACTACGGGTGGGTCTATCCGCTCGCCTGGGGAAACGTTGCCGGCGAGTGGGAGATTTCCGGGACCGTGGGCAACCCGCACGTAATTGCCGAAGTGAGGGCCAAAGAGCTTGCCGCCAGGGCTCTTCCCCCCGTCCCCCTTTCTGGAAAACTGGAGGGGAATCCGGCGGACCTCATCCACTTCGTTGTGGATATCCCCGTCGACGTGGCGAAAGTAACGGCCGTAGGTACGGTATCGGGACCTCTCTCGCCACTACCCGCTCGCCTCGAGGCGACCGTGGGGGCGCACGCTATCGATTTCTCCCTTGCGGGGGCATGGGGCGCGGCCGTGCTCACCTCCCTGGGAAAGGACCCGGCCCAACTCAAGAAGCACACGGCCGGGATATCGGGGACGGGGGTCGCGGACCTCAGGATCTCGGTCGACAGGGGGGGCCACTTGCTCTCCGGGACGTTGTCCTCCCCCGAGATCCGGTTTCCGGGGACCAGCGCAAGGGCGGTTTCCGCCTCGGGGCACTGGGGCGAATCGTCCTCCGGGTCCCGCTGGGGTTTCCGCGCGGACGGGCAATTCGGGAATGGCCTGTTCCTGCTGTCGGGGAAGGGGGAGGGAAAAGAGGCCGAGGTCTCCGGGACGGTGGAGGATATCGACCTCCAGGCGATGGCTTCCCTCGTGGACCGGGAGTACGGCACCCGAATCGGTGGGCGCGCAACCATGCTTGTGGAGGCAAGGTCAGGCCCGAAAGGGTGGGAAATCGGGAAGCTCTCCGCCTCCGTTCCCCGGTTGTCCGCATCCGGGCTGATCCTCGAGAAGGTTTCCGCGGAGGGCTCTCTCGGGGCCTCCTCCGGATTGTTCTCGCTTGTTTCCGCCTCCCCCCGGGTGAGGGCTTCGGCGGACATTCGACGCGAGGGGGGGTGGCCGGTCTCGTTTTCGGTCAGGGCCGAAGGTGTCCCGACGGGGATGCTGCTCGATGCGATCGGCCGGAAGGAGGCGAGCGCCGGCGGGACGTGGGACGCGTTCGCCGAGGGAACCGTGAATGCCGCACACATGGTTGCGGGGAGGAGGGTGCGGCCCGAGGCGTTTTCCGCGCTCCGGTTCTCCCTTTCGGCGGCGTCCCCGTCCCTTTCCGGGGTTTCCTTCGAGACGGTGCTCGCGGAAGGGAGAAAGGAGGACGACGCCCTCACCGGGGAGATCGGAACCCGCCTGCCCGATTCGCGTCTTTCCTTTTCCCTCTCGCTCCGGGAGCCTTTCGTTTTCCGGGTGGAGGGGCCGTTCTCGGCGGGGCAACCGGGCGGCCCTGCGGCGGCCGGAGGCTTTCCGGGCGCTTCCCGGGAGAACGCCCAGGCGAAAGGAAACGGGAAAGCCCGTTTCGGGATTACCGGAAGGGCGCAGATCAGCGGATCGCTGCTCGCGCTGGAACATTCCCGGGGGACTCTGTCCGTCCAGCGGTTGGCGGTTCGCGACGGGGGGATCGACCTGACGGGGGAGGGGATCACGATTACCCTTTCCTCCGACGGGATCCGATGGGGGAGCGGGACCGTGCGGACCGCCGGGAATCCCCTGCGCGTCGCCGGAAAGGCGTCCTGGGCCGGGGACCTGGATGTCCGTCTCGACGGCAAGGTCCCCGCCACGGCCATCCGGCTTGCGACGGACGTGTTCGACCGGCTGGACGGGATGATCCGGATGGAGCTCCGGGTCACCGGGAAGTGGAACGATCCTTCCGTCATCGGAACCGGGCACCTGGAAAACGGCTTCTTTTCCTTCCGGGGGTATGCGCAGCTGTTCGAGGAGATGAACGCCGACGCGGTGATCAGCCGGGAGAAGATCATCTTCGAGCATTTCGAGGGGAGGAGCGGCGGGGGGTACCTGGACGGCAGGGGCGAACTCCCATTGCGGTTCGCCGGGGGACAGAAGATGTTCTTCTCGGTGGACTTCTTCGACATGCGATACCCCTACCCGGAGGACCTGAGCCCCATGCTCCAGGGGCACGTCGAGCTGATCGGGCCGTTGAACGACATCCTCATCTCGGGAGACGTCGAGGTCCAGTCGGCGCGGTACACGAAGACCGTCCGTCCCGAGCAGGCGCTGCTCGATTTCCGGAAGAGG
>LDXO01000004.1:23339-137476 GCA_001443455.1 Deltaproteobacteria bacterium CSP1-8
GACGATGACCCGGCTCGTGTCCCCCACGACCTTGAACTCCCCGTTGATGTTCGCCTCCGCGAGGTTGTTCTTGACATGAATCGTCCCGTCGGCCACCGCCTCAAGATCGAGCCGCATGCGAAAATCGGATTCCCGCCGGCGGGAATCCGATTTTCGCATGCGGCTCGATCTTGAGGCGGTGGCCGACGGGACGATTCATGTCAAGAACAACCTCGCGGAGGCGAACATCAACGGGGAGTTCAAGGTCGTGGGGGACACGAGCCGGGTCATCGTCCTGGGGTTTTTCGACGTGACGGAAGCGCGCGTCGACTACCGGGGCAACCGGTACGAGCTGACGCGCGGGAGCCTGGAATTCCAGGACCCCCGCCGCAACAACCCCAGGCTCGATTTCCGGGCGGAGACGAAAAAAGGGAACGTGATCGTTATCGTCAGCGTGTCGGGAACGCTGGAGAGGTACGAGGTGGATTTTTCCTCGGACCCCCCCTACAGCAAGAACGACATCGTGAGCCTGCTTTCTCTGGGCGTCACCTCGGAGCACCTCGCGGGAGGGGGTGGGTCGGTCCCCGCCGCCCAAGCGGCAGCGATCGTCCTCGGGCCCTACACGGGGAGGGTGGAGGAGGGGCTCCGGAACGTCATCGGCCTGGACAAGTTCGCCATCGAGCCGGCCTATTCCTCCACGGACAAGTCCATCGAGCCGCGGTTCATCGTCGGAAAGACCTTCGGGGAACGGTTGTCGGTTTCCGTCTCCACGAACGTGGGGACGACGGCGGAGAGCAGCGCCGTCGCGGAGTACAAGGTCCTCGAGAACGTATACCTCCAGGGCGCCTGGACAAGCGCCACCACAACCCAGGAGGGCGACCTGGGGGCCGACGTGAAATTCCGGTACCGATACCGTCAGTTCCGGGACATCTTTCGTGGCGGCGACTGAGGGCCGCGTGGGGGCCTTCCGGGTTCTGGCGATTCTTTCGGCTCTCTTCCTCGCCGTCCCCGCACTCCTCTCCTCCGGCGAAACCGCCCCGCAAGGCACTGCCCCGGTGATCGACTCGATCTCCTTCCAGGTGGCGTCCCCCCACCTGATTTCCTACGAAGAACTGGCGGGGCTTGTCACCGTGCGCCCGGGAGACCTTCTCACTCCCGCTGCCGTACGGGAATCGATCCGTAGGCTGAACCGGAAAAGCCTGTTCCGGGAACTTGTCGCCTATGTCCGGGAGGACGGGGGTAAGGCGCAGATCCTGTTCTTTCTGCGGCCATTGCCCGTCGTGACCGAAATCGAGGTTTCCGGCCAGAAGCGGATCGCCGCCTCCCAGATCCTGGCGGCCTCACGAATCCGGCGGGGGTCGCCGGTGGAAGGCGAGGATCTCTCCCGCGCCCGGGAAGCCGTTCTGTCCGTCATGAAGGGCAAAGGACTCCTCAACGCTGCGGTTTCGGTCTCGGCGATCTGCAATGCGGATACCGGAACGGGGAAGGTCAGGATCGAGGTGAGGGAGGAAAGCCCCGCAGTGGTGAGGGAAGTCCGGGTCCCGGGGGCCGTCTTTTTCCCCAGGGAGAGACTCGAGGAACTTCTCGGCGTTTCCGTCGGCTCTCCCTTCGACTTCCCGGAGTGGGAAAAGGGGGTGAACCGGCTCCGGGGAGCATACAAACGGGAAGGGTTTGTCACGGTGCACATTTCGGAACCTGGAGTCTCCTGCGAAGACGGGGTGGGATTGTGTCCTGCCGCCCGCGTGGAGGAAGGTCCCCGGTACGAGATTGCGTGGGCGGGGGCGGATCGTTTTTCCGTCGGAGCGCTCGAGAAAGCGTCGGGGATCTACGCCGAGGAGGGGGAATTCACCGAGGGAGGGCTGGTGTACGACCTGACAAGTCGATTGCTCTCCTTTTATCGGGAGCGGAAATACCTCAAAGCATCGATCGATATCGGGGTGGAAGAGAAGCCCGAAGGCGGCCGCCGCCTGACGGTCCTCATCGTGGAGGGGAAGGCGGGATACCTGAAGACGGTGCGTTTCACGGGGAACGCGAACATCAAGGGGGAGAGACTACAGAACCAGATGCTGTCGACGGAACGGGGGTTTTTCCACTATCTCACGGGATCCGGGAAGTTCGACGAGGCGGAATGGAACGACGACCTCGCCGCCCTGATCGGGCTCTACCAGAAGGAGGGGTTCGCCAGGGCCCGCATCTCTTCCGTGGACACCGACTGGGACGACGGCGGCGGGATCACGGCGACCATCCACATGGAAGAAGGGCCGCGCTACAAGCTCCGGGAAATCAGCGTGCAGGGAAACGACCATTTTCTGCGCGCGGAGCTCCTCCGGCTGATCGGGAACCGGGAAGGACGATATGTCGATTACGCCGGTCTGGACCAGGACGAGGAGGCGGTTACGGCGCACTACCGGAATGCGGGATACCTCGATGTTTCCGTAAAGGCCAGGTTCGAACCCGACGAGGGGAAGGACACTTCCGCCTTCCGGTTCGACATCGTGGAAGGTCCCCGGTATCGCCTCGGGAAGGTTGTCGTCCGGGGAAACCTCCTCACCGATTCCGTTGTGGTCTACCGGGAGGTTACGATCCCCGAGGGGAGGGCCGCCGGGGAGAAGGACCTGATGACGTTCCAGCAGGCGGTCTTCGGGACGGGGCTGTACAGGACGGTTCGCCTCCACCAGGTCAGACGGCCGGACGAAGGCATCGTGGACCTCATCGTCGAGGTGGAGGAGACCCTCTTCTTCGAGTTCGAGTTCGGCGCGGGGTACGGCACCGACACGGGCGCCCGCGGGTTCGTGGGAGCGAAGAGCAAGAACCTGAACGAGAGGGGGCGGAGACTTTCCGCGCGCATCACCGCCAGCCAGAAGGAGCAGAACTACCTGGCCGACCTGCGCGAGCCGTGGGTGTTCGGCAACCGGTGGAAGTGGGAGGGGGGGGTGACCGCCTTCCATCAGGAGGCCGAGCGCGAGAGCTTCAGCCTGCGGAAAACGAGCGTCGTCACCAGCATCAACAAGACGATCTTCGAACGGTCCTCCGTGTCCATCCAGTACGAATTGTCCCGGGACAGGGTCTTCAACGTCACCGCGGGGGCCATCCTGTCGCCGGAGGACCAGGGGAGCGCGACCATCTCGGCCGTCCGGGGGCTGTTCGTCCTCGATTTCCGGGACGATCCCTTCAATCCGAAGCGTGGGTCCTTCAACTCGGGATCCGTGGAATTCGCCTCCTCGTTCCTCGGGTCGGAAGTGGACTATTACAAGGTGATCGGCCAGTCGAGCTGGTACTTCCCTCTCTTCCGTCGGAACGCCTTCGTGGCCTCCGGCCGAGCGGGGATGGTCAGGCCGCTTCGGAACACGCTGGAGGTTCCCATCCAGAAGCGCTTCTTCCTCGGCGGGAGGACGACCGTCCGCGGTTTCCAGGAGGAGTCGCTGGGTCCGCGCGGGGCCGACGGAACTCCCACGGGAGGAGATTACATGGTCAACGGGAACGCCGAGCTTCGGGTCCCTCTGCAATATGGATTCATCGTGGCCGTTTTTCTGGATGCGGGGAGCGTTTGGTTCCCGGGCAGCACGGAGAACGGCTTCGATCTCCGGGAGAGCGCGGGGCTTGGGCTTCGATATGTGACGCCGATCGGTCCGATCAGCCTGGACTACGGATGGAAACTGGACAGAAGGGAGGGGGAATCCTCCTCGGAGTGGCACTTCACGATAGGGGCCGTTTTCTGATCGGTTCCATCCCCCGTGTCACGCGAGGACGGCAATGGCCTCTTTCCGGACGACCCGCGTCCCGGCAATGCGGTCCCCGAGCCTCTGGTGTTCGGGGTTCCGGATCAGGGCGATCGTCTCCACGAGGATGGCGACGGGGAAGACCACATAGAACAGGAACAGCACGTTCCGGAACGAGGAGTCGACGAAGTGAATCACGCGCCCGTCCGCGTTGACGACCTGGATGCCCATCACCTTCTTGCCGATGCTCTGGCCGGAGAAGATCCCGTCGCGGAACAGGATGTACAGCATCGCCAGGAAGTGGCCGAGCCCGCCGAGACCGTAGAACAGGGCAACGTAGATGATGAGATCGATGAGAAACGCGAGAGAGCGGGTTTGCCAGTCCGCCCGGGTGATTTCTTCCGTCACGGTTCCACCTCAACGCTTTTTTGGCTCCATCATTGTACCCATTTTCTTGCTTTCTCGTCACGAGCAAATCGTGTTAGGTTTTTTCATTAGCCGGAGACTTCACCGGGAAAGGACCTTGCCCTGGGATTCGGTATTCGGTGGAAAACCCCCTTCTTCGCCATCTGGATCGGGGTCGTCGCGGTAACCGCCCTGTCCATCGGTTTGTTCCCGGCCGGACTTCGTCGGGCCGGTCCCCTCGACTGGGTCGCCGTCGGGGGGGAATTGGTCCTCGGCGGGGCGCTCTACCTGTTTCTTGACGGAAAGATCTTCCGGCCCGCCGATCGGTGGGCGCAGGAGGTTTTTTCGGGTGCCGGCGGTATCTTTCCCGTCAAGGCGGGGTTTTTCTCGCCCCTTTCGACCGCCGTGGCCGCGAGGTACGCGAGGGAAATCGCCGCCCTCGGGGAGGAGATCCGGAACCGCGAAAAGAGATTGCTGCAGGTCGAAGTCCTTCGCCGCGACCTGGAGGAGACCAAGGCGCACCTGGAGGCCAAGGTCCAGGACCTCCGCTCCATTTACGAGGTGTCCACGGCGATCGCCGGGACGCTGGACACCGAGGAACTCTTCCGCATCCTCCCCGAACGGGTCATGAAGGCGCTGGGGCTGAACGACTTCTGCGTTTTCCTCTACCATCCGGAATCCGGAAATCTCGTGTGCCGCGCTTCCGCGGGGATGCCCTCCTCGGTTCCCCCCGACTTCACCATCGGGCGCGGGGAAGGGGTTTCCTGGCGGGTGTTCGAGTCGGGGGAGGCGGTCTACATCCCGGACGTGCGTGCCACCCCGGATTTCCGCTACTACAACGGGGAAAAGCCGGAAGTTCGTTCCTTCATGTCCGTCCCCCTCCTGTCGAAGGGCAAGGTGGTCGGCATCCTGAATGTGAACCACCCGGAGCCGAACGCGTTCGACGGCGAGTCGCTGGCGACGATTCGCGTCCTGGCGACCTACCTGGCGATCGCGGTCGAGAACGCCGAACTCTTTCACTTCGCGAAAACGCTTGCGGACAAGGATTCCCTCACCCTCCTGCACAACCACGGGTCGTTCCACACGAGGCTTTCGATCGAACTCGAGAGGGCGGTGCGGTACGGTCGCACCCTCTCGTTGATCATGCTGGACCTCGACGGCTTCAAGGAAATCAACGACCGGCACGGCCATCTCATCGGAGACCGCATCCTCGTGTTGGCGGCGGGTGTTCTTTGCGCGCATCTGCGGAAAAGCGACGTGGCCGCCCGTTACGGGGGGGACGAGTTCGCCGTGATCCTTCCCGAGACCGACCTCGCGGCGACCTGCGCCATCGCGGGCCGCATCGCGGCGGGGATTTCCCAGGTACGCCTCGACACCCCGGAGGGGGAGAAGATCTCCTTCACCGCGAGCATCGGCTATGCGGCGTGTCTCCCGGATTCCCCGGTACGGGGCACCATCCTGGATGTCGCCGACCGGCTGATGTACGAGTCGAAGCGCCGGGGGCGGGGAGGCATCCTGGGTGTGCAACTCTGATGACGACCCGAAGGGGGGACCGTGATGCCAGGTGAAATCCATTCGCAACGTAGGATACCCCTTCGGGAGAAGTGGAAGCAGAAGATCTTCTTCTCCGGTGACGACCCCACGATGGAAGAACTGGAGCTCCTCAAGGAGCACAGGAAGCGGGTGGGGCTGGTCATACACGCCCGCTGGGCCCTCCTGGTGATCCTTGCGGCATACGGGCTGATCGCCTCCTTCCTGTTCCGGGACAAGAGCGCGGACCTCGAGCCCCTGGCCACCGTCCACGTGATCGCTCCGGTCGCCGCCGTCCTGTTCGTCGCCGCCTACAACGCCCTGTTCCACCTTTCCTACCGCTGGATCAGCCAGATTCGCTCGCTGAACCAGGTCCAGCTTCTGTTCGACCTGATCCTGGTGACGGTGGTGGTGCACTTCAGCGGCGGCGCCGTTTCCTGGTTCTGGACGATGTACCTGGTCATCACGCTCGAGGGCTCGCTGATCATGGACAAGAAGTCGGACATCTACGCGATCGCGCTGGGGGGCGTGATCGCCTTCGGGGGACTCCTCACCTTCGAGTTTCACGGGATCATCCCCCCGGTGCCGATGCCCTTCGAGAACAACGCGCTCCAGCACATCTACTCCTACGAGATGATCAAATGGGGCTGGGTTTCCATCACCAACTTCTGCGTGGCAATCGTCGGCGTGTTCCTGATGGAAATGGTGCGGCAACGGGAGGCCAGGTTGCGGGACATGGTGGTCAAGGACGACCTGACCGACCTGTACAACCGGAGGTACTTCTTCTATCGTCTTCACTCGGAGATTCAGCGCGCGAAACGATACGGGCGGACGCTCTCCCTGCTTTTCCTGGACGTGGACGACTTCAAGAAATTCAACGACGCGCACGGACACCTCGCCGGGGACGACCTGCTGCGGTCTCTCGCGGAGATCCTGCGTGCCAGCATCCGGCGAAGCGACGAGAAGCCTTCCTACGAGGTCGACATCGCATGCCGCTACGGCGGGGAGGAGTTTGTGATCATCCTCCCAGAGGTGGTCTCCGAACAGGGGGTAGTCGCCGCGGAGCGTCTCCGCCACAATGTCGAGACGAAGGGGGCGCTTGCCGTGGCCGAGCGGATCCGGAAGCATGTCGAGATGGCCCGGAAGGAAGAGGCGCCCGTAACGGTGAGCATCGGCGTGGCGTCCTACCCCGAGCACGGCGTCAGGATCGAAACCCTGATCAAGGCGGCGGACGACGCCGTGTACCTCGCCAAACGGTCGGGGAAAAACCGTGTCGTTGTGGCGGGTGGTGCCGGGACGGAAGCAACGCCTCCGGGGGTAGCCGATGGATAGGAAAGCGATCGAGCAGTATCGCCTTGCCCTGTTCGGCCGGATGGTGATGGGGGTGTCCCACGAGGTGGACAACCACTTGAGCGTCGTCCTTGGATTCGCGGAACTCCTCCAGGCCTCGGGGGGGGGAGAGAAGAAGGCGCTCGACGGGGCGGGAAAGATCCTGTCGGCGGGGGAAAAGATCGCATCGATCATCCAGCAGTTTTCCTACTACGTGCGGCCCCACGCACCGGTCGTCGAGCCGTTTTCTTTCTCCTCCGTTCTCTCGGAAGTCGTCCTGTTCTCGCGGTACGATCTGGGGCGCGGCAACGTGACCTTCGCCTTGCCCGAAAAAGACGAGGCGTGCCGGATGCGGGGGGACCGCAGGGATTTCGCGCTGGCGCTGCTCGCGGTTCTCCTCAACGGGGCGGAGGCGATGGCGGGAAAGGGAGGAACGCTTGCGTCGGGAACCTCTCTCTCGGAGGGAACCTGGCATATCACCGTCGCCGACGAGGGGCCCGGCATCTCCCCCGGGATCATGCCCCGGATATTCGAGGAGGGGTTCACCACGAAGGCGGAGCCTTTCCGTTCGGGGATGGGGCTGCCCGTCGCCCGCCATATCGTCTCCGGGATGGGGGGAGACCTTTCCGTGGAGAATCGTTCCTCGGGAGGCTGTCTCGCCACCATCCGCGTGCCGGCCGCCTGACCGGCCTCGGGAAGCCGGAAACCGGCCAAGGGAACCGGAGACATTCCAGGGGGGGCACTCCTCGAGGTTTGGGTAAGAACAGGGACGTTCCTTCTAAGAACTCTTCCGCCCCCTGCGGCGGGCGCCATCAGAGATGTCCACGGTGAAAGGCGTCGAGAGGTCGCAGGTATCGCTCCGCTGCCTCGGAGGGGGGCTCCGTTCGTGGCTCGCCGTGCGGTGAACCTGCACGGCTGCGCTTAACCTCACTGCGCCCCCCATCCTGCGGCTGCTGCGCCTTGTGCCGGGGACCCGGGGCGATGCGGGGGGTTCCACGAAGCGGCCTGTGGAGCGAGGCTCGGTTTGCGTCGAGCGGAACGGCAGCGAGCAGGCGGAGGTCGCGAGCGTAGCGGAGTGGAAGCCCCCCGCGAGCCAGGGTCCTCTCACCGGAAGCAGCCTCCCCCGAAAGAGTTCCGGTGGGGGTGCGCCCCGTTGCGAGGGCGACGGCAACCGGAGGAACCGGGGGCGATGCGTAACCGGGGACATCCCAAAGGGATTATGGTGCCGAAGGGGGGATTTGAACCCCCACGTGGTTGCCCACACTAGACCCTGAATCTAGCGCGTCTGCCAGTTCCGCCACTTCGGCACGCAGGTCAAAGGAAGTAGAATTATAGCAGAGGCCTTGCCGCAGGCAAGCGGGAAAGTGGGCCCCCTCTAAGCCTCCCCGGGCATTCCGGGACGGAAGGAATATGTTCGCCAGGACAATGACATCGGGAAGACGGGAAGAGGGCGCATGAGGGACAGGGCTTTCTGGGAAACCTGGCTCCGCCGGAACGCCGCCCCGATACGGGACCGCATGCATTCCGTGCGCGACTGGTATCGTGCCGCGGAGGTTGCGAAGGGAGAGCGAAGGGCGTTCCGGGCGGCGTTGAAGAACTTCGGGGAAGCCGGCAGACGGAAGAAAGGCGGGAAGCCCGGTCGCCGCGCGGGGAAAGGGCCGGCGGCGGAGTCGCCGTACGGAGCGCGCGGCAGGGGAGCGGAAAGGGACCGGGGGGGAGCGCAGCGGGAAGGTCGACTCCGGTTCACGCGGGAGGGGAGGCCCATCGTGGTCCCGGACTCCCCGGAGGAGCCGGCGATCCGCGTTCCCGGACATGCCCTTGGCGACGCCTTGCCCAAGGACCGCGTCCTCGTCCGGCTGGAGAAACGGCGCGTAGGCGCTCCTGCCTATGGCCGGATCGTCCGGGTCGTCGAACGGGGCATCCGGGAATTCGTGGGGCGATATACCACGGTGGGAGACCGCCGGTTTGTCCGCTTCCGCGACCGGGAGGCGGATCTTCACCTTCCGGTGACAGTTCCCGGAAGGCTGGACCCGGAGCCGGGGGAACTCGTTCTGGCCGAGATCACGGAATACCCGGCGGGAGGAAAGGATGGCCGCGCGACGATCGTCCGCCTTCTCGGAAAGAGCCACACCATGGAGACGATTGCGCTCGCCGTCACCGCGGCGCGGGGAATATCCGCGGAATTTTCCGAAGGGGCACTCGGGGAAGCGGGCCGCATCCCGGCAACGGTGCGTGTCGCAAGGCGGGGGGGGAAGGGGGACCGGAACGGGAACCTTCCCCGTGTCGACCAGCGCAGGCTTCCGTTTGTCACGATCGACGGGGAGGACGCCCGAGACTTCGACGACGCGGTCTGCCTGGTGCGCGAACGCGGGCGGGACCGGCTTCTTGTCGCCATCGCCGACGTTTCGCATTACGTCCCCCCGGGGGGGGACGTCGACCGGGAGGCGTACGCCCGGGGAACGAGCGTCTACTTCCCCGACCGCTGCATCCCGATGCTCCCGCCGTCCCTTTCAGAGGGAGTGTGCAGTCTGAAGCCGGGGGTCAACCGGCTCACGGTAACCGTGGACATCCCGTTCAACGAGCAGGGACGCCCGGAAACGGCCTCCTTCTACCCGTCCTGCATCCGCAGCAGGGCCCGGCTTACCTACGACGACGTGCACGCCTATCTCACGCGGCAGGAGGAGAGGGGGAAGGGGAGAACCATTCCGGTGGAAATCGGGGAGATGCTTCGCCGGATGGAGACATTCGCCGGACGCCTCACCCTTGCCCGCGCCGACCGGGGTGCGCTCGACTTCGACCTGTCCGAGGCGAAGATCGTCGTGAGGGAGGAGCTTCCCCGGGAGGTGACGGCCGCCCCACGCTGGGAGTCCCACCGGCTGATCGAGGAGTTCATGCTGCTCGCCAACACCGCGGTGGCCGAGTTCCTCTCCTCCCGGGGATTCCCGTTTCTCTTCCGGATCCACGAGCCGCCTGCCGAGGACCGCATGGAAGAGTTCGAGGATGCCGCCGGGAAACTCCTCAAGCAAGCACGGGTCACGGAGCGCCGGGACATCTCCTCACGACTCCAGGCATGGGCAGCCGCGGCACGCGGGGGGAAGTACGAACGATTCGTCAACATGCTCCTGCTTCGCAGTTTGATGCTGGCCCGGTATGGCCCGGAGTCGATGGGGCACTTCGGGCTCGCCCTCTCCCGATACACCCACTTCACTTCCCCGATCCGCCGCTACCCGGATCTCATCGTTCATCGGGTGCTCAGGGCGGCCCTCGGAGACAAGGATCTTGCGTCCTACCTCGGGACGATTTCCACCGCGGGGAAGGATATGGGAGTGCACCTGAGCGCCCGGGAGCGGAATGCGTTGGAAGCGGAGCGCGACGTCGAGCGACGGGCGAAGGCGCTCTACATCTCCTCCCGGGGAGAGGAGACGTTTTCCGGGGTCATCACCTCCCTTACGGGCTACGGGTTCTATGTCGAACTGGAGGAATGCCTCGTGGAGGGGC
Source organism: Deltaproteobacteria bacterium CSP1-8 (assembly GCA_001443455.1). Taxonomy (GTDB): domain Bacteria; phylum Desulfobacterota; class Deferrimicrobia; order Deferrimicrobiales; family Deferrimicrobiaceae; genus CSP1-8. The sequence goes on from LDXO01000004.1 coordinate 33,800, forward strand.
TTGTCCCCATATCGTCCCTTCGTGACGACGAATACCGGTTCTCCGCGGACCGTGGGGAGTGGGTTGGCGTCGTCAGGAAGAGGAGGTTCTCCCTGGGAGAACGCCACCGTCTGAGGCTGCGGAAGGCGGATGTCGACCGGGGGGAGATCGACTTTGCCATTGTCGATACGGGGGCTCCGTCCCCGCTTCGCTGATCCGGCCGGGGCCTCACGGTCTGCAAAAAAAAGGGGGGCGTCCCCCTTACCTGGTTTTCTTGCCCGTGGTTTCCCCGGAGAAGAAGGCCTTCAGGTGATTCTCCGTAACGTGCCATTTTCTTGCAAGTTTGATCCCCTTGATCCTTCCGTCCCGGAGATATCTTTGTACGGAAACCCGGCTCATCCCGAGGAGTTCCACGAGGTCCTCCACCTCATACACTTTCATCCCGTCGATTACCTTCATCCGGCTTTTCCCTCATGCTGCGATGGACGCCATTTTCCGAACGGAAGAATGTTCACGGGCCCCGCTACGCCGGCCCGGGTGGGAATAAGAGATTCCCTCCCCCCAGGTTCCCGTCATGTTGTTTGCGAAAGCGGAGTTTTTCGTACACATACCTGCGGAATTCATGGATCTCCTCCGGGGAGGGATCCTCCCAGACCGGTCTCCCGTTTTCGTTGACCAGTCCGAGGGCGATGTGCTTCTTTTTTTCTTCCTGCCGTAACGTCAACCGTCTCACCAAAGACCTCATTCTCACCTCCTCTGCTCCGGGGGGAGCGGGCCGGGTTTCCGGCGGCCTCTCCTCCGGGGTCGGAAAGGTTGTCAGAGTATCTTGTCTACCATTTAGAGTATATTTTATGATACTTGTCAATGATATTTTGCCATTTTATGTCCTTTTTGGATTATATTTTATATTCGTAAGTACTTTAAAAAACTATTTTATATATTTTAAATGTCTGAAGTTTTCCTAAAGGCCCTTGATCTTTCTCGACGAGACCAAAACCATCGGACTTTCCGTCGATGAGGACAGCCGTTCCGGAGGGAGGAAAACGGTTGGGTCCCGTATCCGCTTTGCCTCGCCTCCGCCCCCGGCGAGTTTCGACGGGAGCGTGACGGAATCGATAGCAACGGAATCGATAGTTGAAAACCTGCCGGATTCTCACTAAAATGAGGGACAATTTGGAGGGACCATGCCCATGGCCGCCAGGCTTCTGCTCGCCGAAGACAGTCTCACCATCCAGAAGGTCTTCGAGTTGACGTTCAAGCAATCCGGAATCGCCCTCACGGTGGTCGACAACGGGGACGACGCCGTCCGGCTGGCGAAAGAGATCTCCCCCGACATCGTCGTCGCCGATGTCTCTCTTCCCGGGAAGGACGGGTTCCAGGTAGCGACCGAGTTGCGGTCCACGGAAACGGCGGCTCCGTGCCCCGTCCTCATCCTCGCCGGCACGCTCGCCCCCTTCGACGAGGAGAGGTTCAAGAGGTGCGGGGCGAACGGCGTCCTGTTCAAGCCGTTCGAGTCCCAGGAACTGATCGACAAGGTCGAGTCCATTCTTCGGGCCGCAAAGGAGCCCGCCCCGGTTCCGGAGGAGAGGGAGCAAGCCCCCCCTCCCGCGGAGGAACCCTGGGATTTCAGCGATGTCTTGATCGAGGCGGAGGCGGATGCGGGGGCTCGCGCATCGCGGTCGGCGGGCGGAGACGACCTCGCCGGCGTCGCGATTGCTTCCGCCGGGACAGGCGAGAGCAGCGTGTCGCTGGGGGATTTCGACGTGTCCCTCGAGGATATCGAGGGGCAACCCGAACCCAAGGAGGCTGCCCCGGAATTTGCACCCTCGATGCAGGAAGAGCCCGGCGGGTTCGCTCCTCCCGTGGAACTTATGGAAGAGAGGGTCGAGACCGTCTCGCACCTCGAACCGCCCGCGTTCGACGACTCGCCCTCCGCCGTCACCGATCTCACCCCGGCATTCGAGATGATCGAGGAACTGGAGGAGATCGACTTCCTGGAAACGATCGAGTCGCCCGAAGAGGGGGGAGCCGGACCGGCCCCCGTAACCGCCAGGGTCGTGCCGTCCGCCGCACCCGTTTCCCCCGACGCGGAGCCTTCCCCCCGGGAACAGGAGCTCCGGGAGCTGTTCTCCGCGAGAGCGCAGGAGATCTTCGAGAAGGTGGCCGCCGAGACCGTGGAAAAGGTGATGTGGGAAGTGGTGGAGAAGCTTACGAAGGAGTTCACCGAGAAGATCCGGGAGTCCGTGGAGACCGTGGCGTGGGAGGTTATCCCGGCCACCACGGAGGCGCTCATCCGAGAGGAGATCGCCCGGATCCGCGAGCAAGCCGGGAAGGAATCTTCCTGAAGTCCCCCCGCCGGCAGGCGAACCCCCCACGCACGGGAATGTCGATCGCGGGATGGCCGGGCAGGACACCGGCCGCCCCGCGGTAATACCGGTTTCGTAAGGCAGGCGCGCATGGGAGCCAGGGAACAGGAGAAATCGTACGATCCGGCAATCGCCGAGGCGAAGTGGTATTCCTACTGGGAACGCCTCGCCCTCTTTCACGCCGATCCCGCCCGTCCGGGCGATTCCTACAGCATCGTCATCCCGCCCCCGAACGTCACCGGCTCCCTGCACATGGGGCACGCGCTCAACGTGACCCTGCAGGACGTCCTGATCCGCTACCACGGGATGCTGGGCAGGAACGTGCTCTGGCTGCCGGGGACCGACCACGCGGGGATCGCCACGCAGAACGTGGTCGAGCGCCTGCTCGCGAGCGAGGGGATCGACCGGCAGACGCTGGGGAGGGAGAAATTCGAGGAACGGGTCTGGAAGTGGAAGGAGGAAAGCGGCGGGGTCATCCTGAACCAGCTCAAGCGGCTGGGCGCGGCGTGCGATTGGGGGCGGGAGCGGTTCACGATGGACGAGGGGCTCTCCCGCGCGGTACGGGAGGCGTTCGTGCGACTCCACCGGAAGGGGCTCGTCTACCGCGGACGCTACATCATCAACTGGTGCCCCCGGTGCCGCACGGCGCTCTCCGACCTCGAGGTCGCCCACGAGGAGACGAAGGGGGGCCTGTATTACATCCGGTACCCCGAACTCTCGGGGCGACGGAGCGTGGTGGTGGCCACGACCCGCCCCGAAACGATGCTGGGGGACACGGCGGTCGCCGTCAACCCGAAGGACGAGCGGTATGCCGGGAGGGTCGGCGCGACGCTCCGCCTCCCCCTCATGGACCGCCCCATCCCCCTGATCGCCGACGAGATGGTGGCCCCCGAATTCGGGACCGGGGCCGTGAAGATCACGCCGGCCCACGACCCGAACGACTTCGAGGTGGCCAGGCGGCACGACCTGCCCGCCGTGCGGGTGATCGACGATTCGGGGAAGATGACGAGGGAGGCCGGCGCGTTCGCGGGAATGGACCGGTTCGCATGCCGGGAGGCGGTCCTCGAACGCCTGCGGAAGGAGGGTTTCCTCGTCAAGGAGGAGCAGTACCTCCACAACGTCGGCCGCTGCTACCGGTGCAAGACGGTGGTCGAGCCCACCGAAAGCATCCAGTGGTTCGTGAAGACGAAACCGCTCGCGGAACCCGCGATCCGCGCCGTGCGGTCCGGGGAGACCCGGATCATCCCCCCGAACTGGGAACGGACCTATTTCGACTGGATGGAGAACATCCGGGACTGGTGCATCTCCCGGCAGATCTGGTGGGGGCACAGGATTCCCGCCTACCACTGCCCCGCATGCGGCCTGACGATGGTGGAGGTGGAAGCTCCGGACCGTTGCTCCTCCTGCGGTTCGGGCGATCTCCGCCCGGAGGAGGACGTTCTGGACACATGGTTCTCCTCCGCGTTGTGGCCCTTTTCCACGCTGGGCTGGCCGGACCGGACCGAGGACCTTGCCCGGTATTACCCCACTTCCGCGCTCGTCACGGGTTTTGACATCCTCTTTTTCTGGGTGGCGCGGATGATGATGATGGGGATCGAGTTCACGGGAAAGGCCCCCTTCCGCGACGTGGTGATCCACGCGCTCGTCCGGGACGCGAAGGGCGAGAAGATGAGCAAGACACGGGGCAACGTCATCGACCCGCTCGACCTCATGGAGCGGTACGGGACGGACGCCTTCCGGTTCACCCTGGTCGCCCTCGCCGCGCAGGGAAGGGACATCCGGATGTCCGACGAACGCCTGGAAGGGTACCGGAACTTCATGAACAAGCTGTTCCAGGCGGGTCGGTTCGTGCGGATGAACGTCGACGGGAACACGGCGAGGAACCTCGCGGAGGACCTGTCCGTCGTCGACCGATGGATCCTTTCCCGCCTGCAGCGCGTGATCGACGAGATCCGGAAGGGGATCGAGGAGTACCGGTTCAACGAGGCGAGCTCGGTGTTCTACCAGTTCGCCTGGCACGAGTTCTGCGATTGGTACCTGGAGATGATCAAGACTTCGCTGTTGCCGGAAGCCGGCGCGGAGACGAGGGAAAACCAGCGCGCCGTGCTGCTCTCCGTGTTCGAGACGATCCTTCGGCTTTCCCACCCTTTCCTGCCGTTCCTCTCGGAGGAGATCTGGCAGTCGCTGCCGGGGAAGCGGGGGAGCATCATGACGGAGCCGTACCCGTCGGCCGATCCGGACCGGGCCGATGTCGACGTCGAGGAGGACATGGGGCACCTCATGGAGGTCGTTCGCGCCGTCCGGAACATCCGCAGCGAACTGAACGTACCCCCCGCGAAGAGGGTGGAGGTGCGCCTGAAGGGGCAGACGGAGGATCTCGGGTTCCTGCGCGACCACGAGGAGATCATCCTTCGGCTGGCGCGGGCGGGGAAGGTGGCCTACATGGGCCCCGAATACATCCCGGTCGAGGACGCCACGGCGGTCGTGAATGACATCGAGGTGTGCCTGCCCCTGGCGGGCCTCATCGATTTCCGCAAGGAATCCCAACGACTCCGCAAGGAGATCGACAAGGCCAACGCGGAGCTCGCCGTCGTGAGCACGAAGCTTAGAAACGAGAAGTTCGTGGCGAACGCCCCCGCGGACATCATCGAGGCGCACCGGACCCGCAGGGGGGACCTCGAGCTGAAGCTTACCAGTCTTTCCCAGAACCTCGAACTGGTGACCCGATACCTGCCGTGATTTCCCGGCTCGAATACGAGGGGATCGTACGCGCCGCGCTCCGGGAGGACGCGCCCTTCGGCGACCCCTTCGGCTCCTCCTTCTCCGGCCCGGCTCGCGGGATCTTCCTCGCCGGGGGAAGGGGCGTCTTCTGCGGCGGCATGGTGGCGGCCGAGGTGTTCCGCCAGGTGGACCCGCAGGTCTCCGTGACGTTTGTTCCCGAGGGGAGCCGGGTGTCGCGGGGGGAAACGGTCGGGGAGGCGGGAGGGGCGGCGTCGTCGCTTCTCCGCGGGGAGCGGGTGGCCTTGAATTTCCTCCAGCGCCTGTCCGGAGTCGCCTCGACCACGGCCGCGTATGTCGAACGGGTATCCCCGTTCGGCACCCGGATTCTGGACACCCGGAAGACCACTCCCCTGCTTCGTGTCCTGGAAAAGTACGCCGTGCGGACAGGCGGCGGGGACAGCCACCGTTTTTCCCTGTCCGACGGCGTTCTCATCAAGGAGAACGCCATCCGTGCGGCGGGGGGGATCCCCGTGGCCGTGACGGCGGCCCGGAAAATGGCGCACCACCTCGCCCGTGTGGAAGTCGAGGTGGAGAGCCTGGAAGCGGCGGAAGAAGCCGTCGCCGCCGGCGCGGACGCCCTCCTTCTCGACAACATGTCTCCCGAGACTGTCCGGGAAGCGGTGCAACGTTTCGGGAACAAGGTTCTCCTCGAGGCCTCCGGGGGGATCCACCTGGGGAACGTGGCGGAATACGCGAAGACAGGCGTCCCCGCGATTTCGATCGGCGCCCTGACGCATTCTTCCCCGGCGCTCGACATCTCCTTCGAGATCGAGCCGTGAAACGGCTCTCTCTGGTATTCCTTGCCGGATGGATCCTTTCCGCGATACCCTTTTCCCCCTGCGACGCGGAGGAGAGAGGGACGGGGGGGCATCGGCTCTACGAGGCGATGGCGGCTATCGTGAACGGCGAGGTGATCTTCCTGTCCGACGTCGTCTGGGAGGCGTGTCTCCGGGGGTGCGGGGCCTTCCCGGGGGATAAGCCGGTCGCACTCACCCTCCCCGGGGCCCGGGACAGGCTGATCATGGACACCCTCGTCATGCAGGAACAGGAGAAACTGGAGCTCGGAACGGTCGACATCGCGGCCTTGCAGAAGGCGGCATCCCGGGCGGAGGTCCTCATGGAGACCTGTCCCTCCCCCTGTGCGAAGGATGTTTCCGCGGGCCAGGTCCGGGACTATGCGGCGAGGAGGCTCTTGGTCCGGGATTTCCTCGAAAAGCGCGTATCGGTGTTCGTCGACGTGAACGAGGAGGAGGTGCAGAAGGAGATCACCCGCCGCGCATCGCGGTCGGGGGGAAGCACCGGGGAGATCCCGGAGGAGACGGTACGAAGGGAACTCTTCGAAGAAAAGGCCGAAAGGGAGATCCGAAACTGGTTCGACAGGGCGACATCCAAATCCCGGATCCTGCTTTCCCCCCTGGAGGAACGATGAACGGGGAACGGTACGCCCTGACGGTCCGGTCCTCCTTTTCCGCGGCCCACCGGCTCCCGGAATACGAGGGGAACTGCGAGCGACTCCACGGGCACAACTGGCAGGTGGAAATCACCGTGGAATCGGAAGCGCTCGATTCCCGGGGAATGGCGCTCGACTTCCGGGTGATGAAGTCCGCCCTGAACGAGATCCTTTCGCGCCTGGACCACAAGTACCTGAACGAGGTTCCTCCCTTCGACGGCCGGAACCCGTCGTCCGAGAACATCGCCCATCATATTTTCGAGGAGATGGAGGGGAAGATTCCTTCCCCGGTCCGCCTGTCCCGGGTAACCGTGTGGGAGTCCGAGGATGCGTGGGCCGAGTATTCCCGCCCGCGCCGGTAGCCGCACTAGTGCAGCGTCTCGTAAATGGCTTGACGCACTGATCCGCCGCCGGCATAGCCCGGGACAGGCAGCCATTCCGCGCACGGGCTCGCGGGGGCTTCCTCTCCGCTACGCTCGCGACCTTGCGCCCGCTCGCTGCCGTTCCGCTCGCCGCAATTTGCACCTCGCTCCACAGGCCGCTGCGAGGAACCCCCCGCAGCGCCCTGTGCGCGGAGACGGGCTCGAATGTTAATGTATTTGCGAGACGCCGCACTAGGTTTTCAGCGAATCGTTCAACCCTTTGAGCAGCGTTTCCAGATGTATCTTGTGGACCTTCGCCCCGTGCTCGAGGTCTTCGTACTGGGAGAGCTGGCAGTCCGCGCAATCAATCCCGAACCTCTGGAACACGGCGACCGTCTGGGGGAATTTCCGGAGGACGTCTTCGATCTTCATTTCCTTGCGGATCATGGGCGGCCCTCCCGGCGGGCGGGATGTCCTGATTGTACCACAGGGGCGGAGTCCTTACTCGATGTCGAGGAATCGGAGGGGAGGAGGAGCCGGAATCCGACCGATCTTCGCGGCGAGCCGGAAGAACCGTTCGAGTCCCTCGATCTCCCCCGAGAGGTCGTAGGAGAGGTTTCGCCAGTACTCCGACAGGAATTCCCGGGGGATCCAATCCGGGCCCGGGATTGCGCTGTCCTCCCGCCCGATCTCCTCCCGGGCGATCCTCTTCGCCGCGATCAGCGTTCGGGCGAACCGGTGAAGGAGTGCCCCCCGCTCCCGGAGGGAGTCCCGGGAGACGATCCAGAGGGCGAAGACGAACGGCGTCCCCGTCTCCCTGTTCCACCACTCCCCGAGGTCGGTGACGTGGTCCGCTATCCCGGTCAGACCCGCCTGAATCGCCTCATCGCCGATGGCGAGGTACGCCGGGTGGATGCGGAGCGCCTCGCCGGGGGGAAGATCGGTGCGGACCGTCCGGTTCCGCTTGCCGAGGAACTCCCGCAGCAGGATCTCCAGGAGGACGACGGAGGTGTCGGAACTCCTCGTGACGGCGATCGGGTCCATGGGGAGTTCGCCCACAGGGCGGTGGGAGAACAAGAGGACGCTCATCACCTTCGACCGGGAGGAGATCGAGACGTCGGGACACAGCAGGTAGCGTTCCGGGTGTTTCCCGTACTCGATCGAGGAGGACGGCGAGATGTCCAGTTCCCCCGCGCGCAGCTTCCGGTTGAGGTCGGACGGATGCCCCGAGACGAACCGGACGTACTCCACCGGAAATCCCGTTTCGAGGGCCCGGAAGATCGGAAGCAGGTTCAGGAAGGGGATCTTCCCCACGCGCAGCATCGGTCTCTCCGTCATTCGTACCGCAACGCCTCGATGGGGTGAAGCGCGGCGGCTTTCCGCGCCGGGTACACCCCGAAGAAGATCCCGACGAAAACCGAAAACGTGAACGCCAGGACGATCGCCCAGGACGGCACCTCCACGGGGAGCTTCGGGACCAGCAGCCGGATTCCGTACGCCCCGAGCACCCCGACGAGCATCCCCGCGATCCCCCCCGAGGAGGAGAGGGCGGTCGACTCCAGCAAAAACTGCACGAGGATGTCCCGGTCCCGTGCGCCGACGGCCTTGCGGATGCCGATCTCGTTCGTCCTCTCCTTCACGGTCACGAGCATGATGTTCATGATCCCGATCCCGCCGACCAGGAGCGATATCGTGGCGATCCCCCCCAGGACGTACGTCAACGTGTCGAGGATGGTGTACAGGGAGGACAGCATCGCGGCCTGGTTGGTGATCGTGAAGTCCTCGTGGCGGTTGTGGTTCTTGAAGAGGAGCGATTTGGCGAGTTCCTTGGCGCTTTCGATGTCGTTCTTGTTCCGGACGGAAAGGATGATTTCCAGGAGCGCGTCGGTGTCGAAGAGGTCCTGGGCGGTCCGGACGGGGACGAACACGATGTCGTCCAGATCGATGCCGAGGCTGACGCCCTTCCGCTGCATGATCCCCACCACCCGGAACCTGCCCCCCGACACCTTGACGATCTGCCCGAGCGCGTTCGCGTTTCCGAACAGCTCCCGCTTCACGGTTCTTCCCAGGATGCAGACCCGGCGCTTCGCTTCCACGTCGGACTCGGTGACGAAGCTGCCGATCTCCACGTGCAGGTTGCGTACGGGGGAAAAGGAGGGGGTCACTCCCAGGACCGGGACGTTGCGGGAGCGGGAACCGTACCGCACCTCGGCGGTGCCGAAGACCACCGGGGCCACCCCGCCGAACAGGTACCCCTTTTTCTCCAAGATGCGCGAGTCGGAGAGCGTCAGCTTGTGCTTGGCGGCGCCGATGACGGGCGGCCCCCCCCGGGTCTCGATCTTCCCCGGCGTCACGATCAGGATGTTGCTGCCTAAGCCCGCGAACTGCTCCTCGACATAGTTCTTCGTTCCCTCCCCGAGGGAGACGAGGAGGATCACCGCGGCCACTCCGATGATGACGCCCAGCATGGTGAGAACCGACCGGAGCCGGTTGGCCTTCAGCGACTCGAGGGCCACTCTCGCGTACTCGAAAAAGTTCATTCGCGGAGCTCCCGGTATTCCTCTTTCGCCACGAGGCGGCCGTCGATGATGTAGACGACCTTTTTGGCCCGCCGGGCGATCGCCTGGTTGTGCGTCACGAGCACGATCGTCGTTCCTTCCCCGTTCAGCCGCGTAAGGATCTCCATCAGCTCGTCGCCGGATTTCGTGTCGAGGTTGCCGGTCGGCTCGTCGGCCAGGAGGAGGGAGGGGCGGTTGACGAGCGCCCGCGCGATCGCGACCTTCTGCTTCTGACCCCCGGACAGCTGGTTCGACAGGTGGTTCCTCCGGTCTTCCAGGCCCACCGCCCGGAGGGCCTCCAGGGCTTTCCCGGTCCGCTCCTCCCTTCCCACCCCCGCGTAGAGCAGGGGGAGTTCCACATTCCGGAGGGCGGTGTATCTCGGGAGCAGGTGGAAGACCTGGAAGACGAAACCGATCTCCCGGTTGCGGAGACGGGCGAGTTCCTCCGGGGAGAGGCGGGAAACCGGGATCCCCTTGATCTCGTACGATCCGGACGTGGGAATGTCCAGGCACCCGATGATGTGCATCAGGGTGGACTTCCCGGACCCCGATGGCCCCATCACGGCGAGGAAGTCGCCGGAATGGATATCCAGGTCCACGCCCTCCAGCCCGACCACCTCCTGCCCGTCGGGTTCGTAGATCTTGGTGACCCCCCGCAGGCGAAGGAGAGGTTCACTGACGGGCGCGGATCCCAACGCGGCTCCCCGGGCGCAGATCCTTGATTTCCAGGGAGGTAACGACGGCGTCCCCGGGCGAAATGCCGGAGAGGATCTCGGTCCTGTCCCAGTTCGAGATCCCCGTGGCGATGTCGCTCCGGACGATTTTCCCCTCCCGGACGACGTACACGAGCTTCTGACCTTCGCGTTCCATGACCGCCGAGGAAGGGACCTGGAGGGCTTCCTCCTTCCGTCCCGTCAGGACTTCCACGTCCACGGACATCCCCAGGCGCAGCGGCCGGGAGGAGGAATCCGGCCTGACCTCGATCGTGTTGGCGCGCGATACCTCCTTGGAAACCTCGATGGTCGGCTTCACCTCGGAGACAACGCCGGCGAACGTCTCTCCCAGGTAGGCGTCGGGGTATAGGCGGACCTTCTGTCCCGCCCGGACCTTGGCCGACTCCGATTCGTCGATGGGCGCCTCGATGTAGATCTCCCGGGGATCCGCGAGGGAGAACAGGGGGGCGCCGGGCTGCTTCGTCTCTCCCACCTCGAGAATCTTTTTTATCACGATGCCGTCGAAGGGCGCCGCGATCAGAAGCTTCGCCTTCCGCTCCGAAAGCGCCGCCGAGGAGGCGCGCGCCGCGTCCGCCCTCGCGCGGAGGGATTCGATCTCCCGGTCGATCGCGCGAATGCCCAACTCTCCGATGTCCGCCATCCTCGCGTCCTCCCTCGCGTTTGCGAGCCGGGTGTCCGCCTGCTCCATGTCGGCTTTCGACAGGAACCCGCCGCGGAAAAGCGGCAGGGCACGCTCGTGATCCTGCTCCGCCTTGCGCAGGTTGCTCGCGGCGCGCGCCACCTCGGAGTGAACCTTCCGTTCGGCCTCCTCCCGGCGCGCAACGGCCTGCGCCAGAAGACCCTCCATGTGGGTCACCTCCGACAGCGCCGCGTCGGCCTGCTTCGCCAACTCGGGGTCGGACAGGCGTGCGAGAAGCTCCCCCTTGCGGACGGCGTTCCCCTCGGCCACGCGCACCTCCGCGACCCTGCCGCTTACCTCCGCGGAGATCGTCGCCTCGCGCCGGGACTTCACCGTCCCGGCGGAGACGGCCGTGACGATCTCCTCGATCGGTTCTTTCCTCGCCTCGAATACGTCGACGGGGATCTCCGACCGGGAGCGGAGGATGAACGCGGCGGCCGCCGCCGCAAGAAGGGCGGCGGCCAGGCCGAATTTCCCCCACCGCTTCATCGGACGGAGATTCCTTCCTTTTCGAGAATTGTGCCGACGGAGCGCCACAGCCGGGTCTGGGACACGTAGGCGTCCGTCTTCGCCGTCAACTCCGCGAGGAGGGCCTGGGCGTAGTCCTGCTGGAACTCGAGGACCTGCGTCGTCGTCGAGGCACCGAGGTCGAACTTCCGCTCCTCCGCCTCGAGTTTCCCCCGGGCCGCGGCGACGGAGGCGGCGGCCGCATCGACGCGGTCGAGCGAAGAGTCAAGATCCCGGCGCGCTTTCCGGACCTCCGCGCGGATGTTCGCGCGAAGGCTCTCCTTCCGCAAACGCTGCTGCTCGAGAGCGCTGCGAGCGCGTGCCCACTCGGCCCGCTCCCGCTGGAACTTCCAGGGGATCTCGGTCGAAAGGCCGACGAACCAGGTGTAGTAATCCCCCGAGAGCAGTTCCCGGAGGCTGTCTCCGTAGCTCCCTTCGAACTCGGTTCCCCCGCCCGGGAAGAACGGGTTCGGGAACGGCGATCCCGCGAGTCCGGTAAGGCCAGCCGAGGCGGTGAGCGAAAGATCGGGCATCATCCCGTTCCGGGCGACCATCTCCTGGATCTCTGCCTGGCGCGTCCGGGCGGACAGGGCGGCGACCTCGGGCCGGCGCTTGAGCGCTTCCGGGTAGGTGTCGTTCGGTCCCGGGGCATCCGGTGCCTCCGGGGGCTGGACCGGGATGAGGCGCTCCTCCCACTCCTGGTCGGCTCGCAGCCCGAGAACGTTCTTCAGGTCGTCCTCTGCGTTCTGCGCCGCCGCCTCTACCCGGAGAAGCTCCTCCTTCCGGGAAGCCACCGCGGCTTCCGCGGGCAGCCGGTCCATCGGGGCGGCGAGTCCGGCGTCGATCCTCGCGGCAGTCTGGTCGAACAAGCGTTCGGCGAGGGACAGCGCGGCCTTTCTCACCTCGATCTGCCGGTAGGCGGCGTGGAACGCGAGGAATGAGGTCCTGGCAGTGGCGATGATATCCATCACCTTTGCCAGCCACTCTCCGGTCGCCGCCTCCGTCCCTGCCCGGGCGATCGTAAGGGGCGCCTCGGTGACCTTTCTCCCGGAACGTTTCAGGAGCGGGTGGCGCGCCGAGAGGGTCAGGGACGTCGTGTACTCGGGGTTGAACAGGGAGAGAGCGGTGCCAGCTTCCAGCCGCTGGTTCTGGAAGGAAAGGGAAAGCGCGGTGCCGGACCGCAGCAGCTCGGAGACCCCCGCGTCGAGCTTCCAGGCATTCTGGTCGACGGTAAGGGTTCCGGCGATCGAGGAGCCGGTCGGTCCGATGGACCGGGAAAAGGAGACGTCTCCGGTGAGCCTCGGCAGGAAAGCTGCCTCCTCCAGGGGAACGCTAAGCCCCGCCGACTCCCGCTCGGACCGGGAAATGGCGATATCGATATTGCCGCGCAGGGCCGTTTCGACGCACTCTCTCATCGTGATCTCCCGGACGGGGGGGGCGCCCCCCGGGCCGGGGAGCGCAGGCGATGCGGACACGAGAAGAAGGAAGGCGGGAAAAAAGAAATGAATGTTCATCGCTGTCCTTTTCCGAATTTTCCCGCCGATAGTGTACCACGTCATTCCGGTGAATATGGGGCCAAGGGAGTCCGTTCCGGTCGGGGAGACTCCTTGACGAAGGGGCGCGAAATTCCAATAATGAGGGGGCATATCTCCCAGGGGGGTGCCGGATGGACGACAAGCCGCTCGGGACGTTCATGCCCGGGGATGTCGCCGCGAAGCAGTTCGAGCGGGAAATCGACGCGGTCCCCGCCGGGTACGCCAAGGGAATCGGAGACGCCGCCTGCCGGAAGGCCCTCCCGCTCCTGACGGCCTTCCGTGCCGGGGGAACGGCACGAATCGTCGCCGATGCCCTGACCGCACGCGCGTAACCGGAAGGGTGCGCATCGTATCGGGGAAATGGCGGGGCCGGCTGCTTCGTTCCCCGAGGGGGCAGTCGGTGCGGCCGACAGCCGATCGCGTTCGGGAAGCGGTCTTCAACATCCTGGGGAGCAGGACGGAAGGAGCAAGGGTGCTGGACCTGTTCGCCGGGACCGGGGCGCTCGGCCTGGAGGCCCTTTCGCGCGGAGCTTTTTCGGCGGTCCTGGTGGAATCGGATCCCCGCACCTTCGCGGTCATGCGCCGCAACGTCCTGGAATTGGGAGCTGGCGGGGCGGAGCCCCTCCTGATGGATTACCGGGCCGCGCTGCGCGTCCTTGCGCGACGGGGCAGCCGGTTCGGCCTCGTCTTCCTGGATCCCCCGTACGGGAAAGGGATCGCGGCCCGCTCGGCGGACGATCTCGCGGGCGCGGGCGTTCTGGAACCCGGCGGGACGGTGGTGGTGGAAGAGGCGGAGAGGACCGGTGAATTGCCCTTCCCGCCCGGGTGGGAACGGGCCGAGGACCGGCGATACGGAGACACAAGGGTGATGATCTTCACCGTGGAAAAGGAGCCAGGATGAGAACCATCGCAGTGTACCCCGGGTCGTTCGACCCCCCGACGTTCGGCCACCTCGACATCATCGACAGGTCGTCGAGGGTCTTTTCCCGGGTGATCGTGGCAGTGGCGAAAAACCTGCGCAAGGACACCATGTTCTCGGCGGCCGAGCGGATGGTCATGCTCCGGAAGCTCACCCGGTCCTACCCGAACGTGGAGGTGGACTCCTTCCGGGGGCTCCTCATCGAATACGTGCGCGTCGTGGAAGCCCACGTCGTGGTGAGAGGCCTTCGGGCCATCTCGGATTTCGAGAACGAGTTCCAGATGGCGCACATGAACAAGAAGCTCTCGCCCGAGGTCGACACCGTCTTCATGATGACGGGGGAGCGCTATTCCTATATCAGCTCCCACATCGCCAAGGAGATCGCGCGATTCGGCGGGAAGGTCGACGACCTCGTCCCTTCCCTCGTACGGGACAGGATGTTTCGGAAGCTCGGGAAGAGGAAATCATCCATGGAACCTCGCACCGCGGGGAAAGGAGCGAAAATCCGATGAAACTCGCACGCAGGGTGGCCAACATTCAACCATCCCCGACACTGGCCATCACGGGCAAGGCCAAGGCGATGAAAGCGCAGGGGATCGACGTGGTCGGGTTCGGGGCCGGCGAACCGGACTTCGATACGCCGGACCACATCAAGGCGGTGGCCAAGAAGGCCCTCGACGATGGCTACACGAAGTACACCCCGGTCCCCGGCACCCCGGAACTCAAGGACGCGGTCATCGCGAAGCTCAAGCGCGACTACGGCCTCGAGTACGCGAGGGAGAACATCATCGTCTCCGTGGGGGCGAAGCACTCCATCTACAACGTCGCCCAGGCGTTCTTCGAGGAAGGGGACGAGGTCATCATCCCCGCTCCGTACTGGGTTTCCTACCCCGACATCGTGCTTCTGGCCGGCGCCACTCCGGTGATCGTCGACACGAAGGAAAAAAGCGGCTTCAAGCTTTCGATCGAACAGCTCGACAAGGCGATCACGCCCCGGACGAAGTGCGTGATCCTGAACAGCCCCTCCAACCCCACCGGAGCGGCGTATACGGGGGAGGAGCTCAAAGCGATCGCGGACGTGATCGTCCGGAGGGACGTGACGGTCCTGTCCGACGACATCTACGAGAAGCTCGTGTACGACGGATTCCGGTTCGTAAGCATCGCCTCGTTCGGGGAGGAGATCCGGAAACGGACGATCGTCGTCAACGGGTTGTCCAAGGCGTACTCGATGACGGGGTGGAGGATCGGGTACGTGGCGGCGGGCAAGGAACTCGTCGCGGCGATGACCAACATCCAGAGCCAGAGCACGAGCAACCCGGTCTCCTTCTGCGACAAGGCCGCGGTCGAGGCGCTCAACGGGCCGCAGGATTTCCTGAAGGGGTGGGTGGCCGAATTCGACAGGCGCCGCCGCTACATCGTGGACCGGCTCAACAAGATCCCCGGCGTCTCCTGTCTTCTGCCGCAGGGGGCATTCTACGTCTTCCCGAACTTCTCGAAGGCGTACGGGAGGAAGACCCCGTCGGGCCGGGAGATCAAGGGTTCCTCCGATCTCGCAGCCTATTTCCTGGAGGAATACAAGGTGGCGTCCGTGCCGGGCGTGGCGTTCGGGGACGACGCCTGCCAGCGGCTGTCGTACGCGATGTCGATGAACAACATCGAGAAGGGGATCGAACGCATCGAGCAGGCCGTCAAAGACCTCCGCTAGCCGGGCAGCGCCTGCGATGTCGACGGGGCCCCTGGCTCGCGGGGGGCTTCCCCTCCGCTACGCGCGCGACCTTGCGCCCGCTCGCTGCGGTTCCGCTCGCGGGAACGGACCCCGCTTTGCGGGGATACCCCTCTCTCGCTCCACACGCCGCTCCGGGGAACCCCCCGCATCGCCTGAGGGTCCCCGGACGCTCAGCGAACGAGCCGTGTGCGGCAACTTCCCGGTGCGTTCCATGTGCCGGGGCGGATGCGGCGGAGCAGCCGAAGGATGGGGGGTCCGAGCGGAGCTTTCCGGGAGGAAGGTCAAGCGCAGACCTGCGGGTAAATCGCAGGTCGAGCGACGAAGCGAGCGACCCCCCTCCGAGGATGCATAAGCCGCTCATGACGCCCCCTATTGGGGCGCTGTCAAAGGCGCGGAAGGCGACGGCCGCTTACAGGGGACGCCTACCGGTCCTCCGGAAGCGGAAGTAGTCGGCCAGGATGGTCGCGTGGTCGAACGCGAGGGGAGCGGGCAGACTCCGCTGCCCGAACAGGCGGGCCTCGGAGGCGTCGTCCCCCCCCGTCGGAGTCCCCTCCGCCGTGGCGACGTACACGGTGGAGATCGTGTGGCGGCGGGGGTCCCGCGCCGGGTCGGAGTATACCCCGAGAAGGGCGGTGAGGGTCACGGAGAGTCCCGTTTCCTCCCGCGCCTCCCGCATCGCGGCGTCTTCCGCCCTCTCCCCCCGGTCGATGAATCCCCCGGGGATGGCCCATCCCGGGGGAGGGCGTTTCCTGCGGATGAGGACGATCTTCTCTCCGACCTCGATGATGATGTCCACGGTGGGGACGGGGCCACGAATCAACATTTTCTCCTGTTGTGTTATAAAGTGTATATGAGTTTCGCCTCGCCCGCCGCCATATTCGTTTCCTCCTTCATCATCGCCCTGTCGGGTGCCCTGATGCCGGGCCCGCTTCTTGCCGTGACCGTCCGGGACACGACACGGCAGGGGTTCGTGGCGGCCCCGCTTCTCGTCCTGGGGCACGGAATTCTCGAGGCGGGCCTTCTCGCGCTCCTCCTGCTCGGACTGGCGGAATGGGTTCGGGGGGACGTGGCGACGTCGGTGATCGCCCTGGCCGGTGGAGCGATGCTTTTCTCTATGGCGGTGGGAATGGCCCGCGAAGTACCAACGCTTCGGCTCGACGTGGAGTGGAAGGAGACGACTCCCGAAGCCGGGGGGAGCGCCGGCAGGCGCACGGGGTTTTTCCGCCCGGTCCTCTCCGGCATCGTGGCGTCGATATCGAACCCCTACTGGACGATCTGGTGGGCCACGATCGGGCTCGGGTATCTCCTGATCTCCCGGAAGCTCGGGGCCGCAGGGGTTGCGCTGTTCTTCGCCGGGCACATCCTGGCCGATGCCGTCTGGTACCTCTTCATCGGCTTCGCCGTGTCCGCGGGGAGAAGCCGGTTCACCGACCGCGTCTACCGGTGGATCGTGGGCTCCTGCGCCC
Organism: Deltaproteobacteria bacterium CSP1-8; assembly: GCA_001443455.1. Classification (GTDB taxonomy): domain Bacteria; phylum Desulfobacterota; class Deferrimicrobia; order Deferrimicrobiales; family Deferrimicrobiaceae; genus CSP1-8. Next base: position 50,862 of record LDXO01000004.1, read on the forward strand.
TGTTCCTGTTCTTTTTCGCGCTCTCGTTCGGGTATTTCGGGGTGACCAAGCTCTTCCGGATGTGGTGATCCTCATTCTGCGGAGAGGAGGCCGTCGGGAATGAAGGCGGTCGTGATGGCCGGCGGGTTCGGGACGAGGCTTCGTCCGATCACGGAAAGGCTGCCGAAGCCGATGGCCTACGTGGCCAACCGCCCGATGATGGAGCACGTGGTGCGGCTCCTGAAGCGCGCCGGGATTCTCGACCTCGAAGTTCTCCTGTACTTCTACCCCGACAAGATCACCTCCTATTTCGGGGACGGTTCCCCCTGGGGGGTCCGGATCCACTACATCGGAGCGGAGTCGGATTACGGGACGGCGGGATCCGTCAAGAACGCCGAGCCGAGGATCGATGGCACGTTCCTCGTCATCAGCGCCGACATCATCACCGATTTCGACCTCTCCCGGGCGATCGAATTCCACCGGGAGCGCGAAGCCGCCGCCACGATCGTGCTTACCCGTGTCCCCAACCCGATCCAGTACGGGATCGTCATCACGGAGGACGACGGGCGAATCGCCCGGTTCCTCGAGAAACCGTCCTGGGGGGAAGTCTTCTCCGACACGGTGAACACGGGCATCTACATCCTGGAGCCGGAGGTGCTCTCCCTCATCCCTCACGGGAAGAACTTCGACTTCAGCAAGAACGTCTTCCCGGAGATGCTGTCGCGGGGAGACCGCCTCCTGGGGTACATCGCGGAGGGGTACTGGAAGGACGTGGGAAACCTGGACGAGTACCTGAACGTCCACCTGGACATCCTCTCCGGGAAGGTGGGGATCGAGTTCGAGGGGAAGAAGGCCGGCAGCGGGAACGTGTGGATCGGCGAGAATTCCCGCGTCGACTTCACCTCCGACCTGCAGAACGTCGTGATCGGGAGGGACTGCGTCGTGGGGGCCGGCGTCACGGCGGAAAACGTGGTGCTCGGAGACGGGTGCGTCGTCGAGGACGGCGCGGTTCTCCAGTCTTCGGTGGTGTGGCCCAGGACTACGATCCACAAGGGGGTGCGTCTCCTCGAGAACATCATCGGCTCGGACTGCGTGATCCGGGGGCGCGCCTTCCTGGCCGAGCGCGCGGTGATCAGCGATCACTGCCAGATCGGGACCGAGGCGGTGGTCAAGGCGAACGTCAAGGTCTGGCCGCACAAGGTGGTGGAGGACGGCGCGGTCCTTTCTTCTTCCCTCGTGTGGGGGGAGAAGTGGGCGCGGTCCCTGTTCAGCGCATACGGCATCTACGGGCTCGCCAACCACGAGATCACTCCCGAGTTCGCCGCCAAGGTCGGGGCGGCGTTCGCGGCGACGTTCGGGAAAAAGGTCGTCCTCTCCACGAGCCGGGACAGCCACAAGACGTCGCGGATGATCAACCGGGCCATCATGACCGGGATGCTGTCGGTGGGGGTGGACGTCCACGACTACGGCGTCACGCCGCTGCCCGTCGTCCGGTACCTCGCCCGCAGCCACCGGGAGGAGAAGGGAGGGGTCCACACGCGGAAAAGCCCCTTCGACCCGTCTTTCGTGGACCTCAAGTTCTTCGACGACAGCGGATTGAACCTCCCCCTGGGCATGGAACGGAACATCGAGCTTCTCTTCTTCCGGGAGGACTTCGTCCGCGCGGACACCGAGGAGACGGGGGAGATCTCCTTCCCCGTGGGGGGATTCGACACCTACGTCGACGGCTTCCTGAAAGCCATAAACGTGAGGGTCGTCAAGGAGCGGGGATTCAACATCGTGCTCGACCACTCCTACGGTTCCACGGCCCTCCTCTTCCCCCGGATCCTCGGGCGCCTGGGCGTCGAGACGGTTGCGCTCAACGCCAACCTCGACGCGGCGCGAATCACGAAGACGGAAGAGGAGTTCCAAAAAGGGCTTTCCCACCTGACGGCCATCTCCCGGTCCCTCTCCGCGGACTTCGGGGTGATGATCGACACCGGCGGGGAGAAGATCTTCCTGGTCGACGAGAAGGGGGACATCCTCCCGGACTGGACCGCCCTCCAGGTATTCTGCCTCCTCTCCTGCCGGCGGAAACGATCCGGGAAGGTCGGCGTTCCCGTGACCGCCTCCCGGAACGTGGAGAAAATCGCCGCGCGGTTCGGGATGGACGTCATCCGGACGAGAACCCTTCCGCGGTCCCTCATGGAAACGGCGGCCAGCGAAGGGGTCACCTTCGTCGGGGACGACAGCGGCGGGTATGTCTTCCCGAGCTTCCAGCCCGCCTTCGACGGCATGTTCGCGATCGTCCGGCTCATGGAGATGCTGGCGGGAGAGAACCGTTCCCTCTCCGACGTCCTTCGGGAAGTCCCCCCGACGGTGATGCTGAAAAAGAAGATCCCGTGCGCCTGGGAGCACAAGGGGGCTCTCATGCGCATGCTCGCGGACCACGCGAAGGGGAAGCCAAGCCAGTTCGTCGACGGGGTGAAGATCTTCCACGGAGAGGACTGGGCGCTCATCTACCCGAGTCAGGACGAGGCGTACTTCCACCTGTGCGTGGAATCCGAGGACAGGCGTGAGGCGGGGGAGATCGCGGCCGGCTACGTCGACCTGTTCTCCACCTGGGCGCGGACGTTGTGACGGGAGGGGATCCTCTCCGGGTCTACGTGATGGAGGTGGGGCCGCTCGCGGTGAACGCCTACCTCGTCGAGCACACGGCGACCCGGAAGGCGGTGGTGATCGACCCCGGTGACGACGGCGAGGCGATTCTTGGCGAGATCGCCGGCCTGGGGCTCACGGTGGAGAAGATCCTGTTGACCCACGGCCATTTCGACCACGTGGGCGCGGTGAGTCTCCTCCGGCAGAAGACGGGGGCCCCCGTGTACGTTCACCCCGCGGACGTCGACCGGATGATCGGAGCAAGTCGCCAGGGGATGCTGTTCGGGCTTTCCGTGCAAGATCCCCCTCCGCCGGACGTCCTCGTGGAGGAGGGGGACGTGGTCGTCTTCGAGGAGCAGGAGTTCCTCGTGGCTCATACCCCGGGGCACACCCCCGGTTGTGTCTCCTATATCGTGGGGAAGATGGCGTTCGTCGGAGACCTCATCTTCGCGGGTTCCATCGGGCGGACGGACCTCCCCGGGGGAGACCACCGGCAGCTGATCGAGTCGGTCAGGAAGAAGATCTTCCCCCTCCCGGACGACACGGTCCTGTACCCGGGACACGGGCCGGCCACGACGGTGGGGGAGGAGAAAAGGTCGAATCCGTTTTTCTAGGTGGTCGGTTTCGCAGGTGCCGAAATAGCGCAGCAAGCCGAAGGAGTGGGGGCGCAGTGAGGTTAAGCGCAGCCGTGCAGGTTCACCGCACGGCGAGCCACGAACGGAGCCCCCCTCCGAGGCTGCGGAGCGATAGCCCCCGCGAGCGCCTGGCGCCTAGAGAGCAGATGCCTCGGGCTCGGGACATCAGCCCGCTGCGGGATCGTAAAAGCGGAGCACAGCACTAGGGAGGGAATTCGAGGTGGGCGTGCTGGCAGGCAAAGAGATCGTTCTGGGCGTTACGGGGGGGATCGCGGCCTACAAGGCGTGCGAGATCATCCGGGAGCTGAAGGGCGAGGGAGCCAACGTTACCACGATCCTCACCGCCTCGGGATCGCAGTTCCTCACCCCCTTGACCCTCCAGACGCTTTCCAAGAACCCCGTTGTCATGGATCTGTGGAACCTGATTTCCGAGTCGGAGATCGGGCACATCTCCCTTGCGCAGCGGGCGCACCTCCTCCTCATCGCCCCGGCCACGGGGAACATCCTGGGAAAGATCCGGGGAGGCATCGCGGACGACATGCTGTCGACCGTCGTCATGGCGACGGCGGCCCCCGTGGTGCTGGCCCCCGCGATGAACACCCAGATGTACGCCTCGGCGGCGGTCCGGGAAAACGTCGCGGTCCTTCGGTCCCGCGGGTTCCTGTTCGTCGAGCCCGACGAGGGGGAGCTCGCATGCGGGACGGTGGGGCCGGGCCGTCTCGCGGCGGTCGGCAAGATCGTCGAGATGGTGAGGATCGTGCTCGCGGAGAAGATCCTTAAGGGAAAGAAGGTCGTGGTGAGCGCGGGGCCCACCGCGGAGAGCATCGACCCCGTCCGCTTCCTCTCCAACCGGGCCTCCGGCAAGATGGGGTTCGCGCTGGCGCGTGCGGCCCGCCGGTTCGGGGCCGACGTCACGCTCGTGTCCGGCCCGACCGCACTGGCCGATCCGTATTTCATGAAGACCGTCCATGTGCGCACCGCGGAGGAGATGCAAACGGCCGTCGACCGCGAATCCGCGGACGCGGACGCCATCGTGATGTGCGCCGCGGTGGCCGATTTCCGGGCGGCCCGTATCTCCCCGACCAAGATCAAGAAGGACGGCGGCGGGTGGAACCTGGAATTGTCCCCCACCGTCGACATCCTCGACCGGCTCGGCAGGGACAAGGGGCGCCGCGTGCTCGTCGGGTTCGCGGCGGAAACGGGAGACATCGAGCAGAACGCCATCGGGAAAATGAGGAAAAAAAACCTGGACGCGATCGTCGCCAACGACGTGTCCCGCGCCGACATCGGGTTCGAGTCGGACGACAACGAGGTGCGGATCTTCTTTTCCGACGGCGAGGTCCGGGAACTTCCCCTCGCGACGAAGGAAGGGATCGCGGTCGGGATCTGGCTGGCCCTCCACGGGAAGCTGTTCGCGAGATGACGAGGCGTCTCACCCGGAACATGGTCGCCGCTTACCTGCGGGAGATCGGGATCGACTACGTTCTGGTCCCCCCCCGCCCCGGGGGGGAAACCGCATCCACGGAGACTCCTGCAACCGCGGGCGGGGAGACACTCGAGGAGATCCGGAGGGAGATCCTCGCCTGTCGGCGGTGCGCCCTCTGTTCGGGGCGGAGCAACGTCGTCTTCGGAGTCGGCAACCCCCGGGCGAGGCTTTTGTTCGTCGGGGAGGGACCGGGGGAGGAGGAGGACCGGCAGGGGGAGCCGTTCGTCGGGGCCGCGGGCAGGCGGCTCACCCAGTGGATCCGCCGCATCGGCCTTGCGCGCCAGGACGTCTATATCGCGAACATCGTCAAGTGCCGCCCCCCGGGCAACCGGGCGCCCCTTCCGGAGGAGGCGGCCGCCTGCCTGCCCTATCTTCGGAGGCAGATCCGGGCCATCCGGCCCGAGGTCATCTGCACCCTCGGCGCGGTGGCGCTCAACTTCCTCCTCGGCAACAACGACCGGATCACGCGGGCTCGGGGGCAATGGCGCGACCTGGACGGCATCCCCCTGCTTCCCACCTACCACCCGGCCTACATCCTGCGCAATGCCACGCGGGAGCATGAGGTGCTGGCCGATTTCGATCTCCTCGCGGACCGGCTTCGATCCGGCTGAGATGGATGCGCCCCTTCCCGCGGTACAGGTCAGCCGGAGGGGGGAGGAGCGCCTCCGCCTCGGGCACCTCTGGGTGTTCGGCGACGACCTGCGAGGGGTTCCGCCGGGCCTGTCGGCCGGGCAATGGGTTTCCGTGACCGCACGCTCGGGCGAGTTCCTGGGGACTGCCATGTGCAACCTGTCGAGCAGAATCGCGCTGCGGCTCGTCTCGCGCGGCGCGGCGGTCCCCTCGAAAGCGTTCCTGAAGGAGGGGATCCGCCAGGCGCTCCGCCGGAGAGAAGACGCAGGACTGGGAAGCCTGGAAGCCCTGCGCCTCGTGTATTCCGAGGGAGACTTCCTCCCCGGCCTGGTCGTCGACCGGTACGGCGCCCTCCTTTCCGTCCAGATCCTCACGGCCGGGATGGAGCTTCTCCGGCGGGAGATCGTTTCGATTTTCGCCGAGACGCTCTCCCCCCGCCTCCTCTACGAGCGGTCCGAGGGCGCCCCCCGGCGGCTCGAAGGACTCCCGGAAAGAAAGGGAGCGCTCGCGGGGGACGGGCCCCCGCAGGAGACGGTCACCCTGGACGGATGCCGATTCCTCGTGAACGTGGAAACGGGTCCGAAGACCGGGTTCTTCCTGGACCAGCGGGAGAACCGGAAGATCGTCCGGGATCTGGCGCGGGGGAGGTCGGTGCTCGACGGGTTCTGTTCCACCGGGGCATTCGGGATGTACGCACTCGCGGGAGGCGCGACGAGCGTGCTTGCGGTCGACGTCTCCCGGGAGGCGGTCGCCGCCGCGGGGGAAAATGCCGCCCGGAACGGTTTCGGGGACCGGTGGGAGGGGAGGGAGGGAAACCTCTTCCATGTCCTGCGGGATCTGGCGGGCGGCGGGCGACGGTTCGACCTCGTCATCCTCGATCCCCCCTCCTTCACCAAGTCGCGGGAGGGGCGGGAGGGGGCGATCCGGGGATACCGGGACATCAACCGGCTCGGTCTCTCCCTCCTTGCCCCCGGCGGGATCCTCGCCACCTCTTCTTGCACGCAACTGGTCGATATGGCCAAATGGAATGAGGCGCTCCGGGACGCGGCCGCCGATGCCCGGGCGGATGTGCACGTCCTGGCGAGAGGGGGACAGTCCCCCGACCACCCGGTTCTTCTCGGGGTGCCCGAAACGGAATACCTGAAATTCGCCGTCTTGCGCACGAGGGGAACGTGACACCTATTCTCGACGGATCGCACCCCCCGGAAAGCGCCGCCGTTTCCTCCGGACAGGGAAGGCGCCGGCCGTGGGCGATCGCTCTTTTCCTCGTGCTCGCCCTGGGTTCGGGCCCCGGCGCGTCGCTGGCCGCCCCCCCCGGGCCGGTGATGGTGGCGACGATCGCCTCGTCCATCAACCCCGTTACCGCGGATTTTCTCTCCTCCGCCATCGAGCGCGCGGAGAAGGAGGAGGCGGCACTGCTCGTCGTGGAGCTGGACACGCCCGGCGGTCTCGACAGCGCGATGCGGCAAATGGTCCAGGAGATCATCCGGACCCCCGTTCCCGTGGCCGTCTACGTGTCCCCCCCCGGATCCCGCGCCGCCTCCGCAGGGGTTCTGATCACCCTCGCCGCGGATATCGCCTCCATGGCTCCCGGCACCAATATCGGGGCGGCGCACCCCGTCAGCATCGGCGGCGGGGGGATGGACAACACGATGGCGAAAAAGGTGGAAAACGACGCCGCCGCCTACGCCCGTTCCCTCGCGGAGAAGAAGGGACGCAACGGGGAATGGGCCGAAAAGGCGGTCCGGGAGAGCGCGTCCCTCACGGAAACGGATGCGCTCAAGAAGAACGTGATCGACCTGGTGGCCCCGTCGCTGGCCGACCTATTGTCCGCCGTCGAAGGGCGGGTGATCGAGAAGGACGGAAAGAAAGTCACCTTGCGGACAAAAGGCGCCACGGTCACGCGCATCCCGATGGGGTTTCGCCACCGGGTGCTGTCGGCGCTGGCGGACCCGAACATCGCCTACATCCTGATGATGATCGGCATCTACGGGATCTTCTTCGAGCTGTCCAATCCCGGAGCGGTGTTCCCGGGCGTGGTCGGGGGGATCGCCCTGATCCTGGGGTTCTATTCCCTGCAGACGCTCTCGGCCAATTACGCGGGGTTCCTTCTCATCGCGCTGGCGCTGATCCTGTTCATTCTCGAGATCAAGATCGCCTCCCACGGAGCCCTGACCATCGGGGGAATCATCTCCCTCGTGCTCGGGAGTCTCCTGCTGTTCCGGTCCTCGGTGGATCCGTACCTTCGCATCTCCTGGGGAGTCATTCTCACGATGGTCGGCATCTCCGCGGTGTTCTTCGGGACCGTGGTCACCCTCGCGGTGCGCAGCCAGCTCCGCCAGCCTGCGACGGGGTCGGAGGGGTTGATCGGGGAGACCGGGGCGGCCATGGCGGACTTCACGGGGAAGGGGAAGGTCTTCGTGGTGGGGGAGCTGTGGGACGCGTCTTGCGATACGCCGCTTCGGAAGGGGCAGGAGGTGACGGTGACGGGGAGAGAGGGAATGACGCTTGTGGTGAAGCCAAAATCGTAGCCGCACCGGTTCCGGCGGCCCACTAATTCCGGAGGGAGAAGAGAATGATTCCTTATTTTGCCATTCTGGTCATCGCGATCCTGTTCCTGTACAGCGCCATCAAGATCCTGAACGAGTACGAGCGGGGCGTGATCTTCCGGCTGGGCCGGGTGATCGGGGCAAAGGGGCCGGGGCTGATCCTCCTCATCCCCATGATCGACAAGATGGTCCGGGTCGACCTTCGCGTGGTGGCGATGGACGTCCCGCCCCAGGACGTGATCACGCGGGACAACGTCTCCGTCAAGGTGAACGCCGTCCTCTACTTCCGTGTGCTGGACCCCAACCGGGCGATCATCACCGTCGAGAACTACCTGTACGCCACCTCGCAGCTCGCGCAGACGACGCTCCGGTCGGTGTGCGGTCAGGGAGAGCTCGACGACCTGCTTTCCGAGCGCGAGAAAATCAACATGCACATCCAGGAGATCCTCGACAAGGATACGGATCCGTGGGGCATCAAGGTGGCGAAGGTGGAGATCAAGCATATCGACCTTCCGCAGGAGATGCAGCGCGCCATGGCGAAACAGGCGGAGGCGGAGCGGGAGCGGCGCGCCAAGGTCATCGGGGCGGAAGGGGAGTTCCAGGCCGCACAGAAGCTGTCCGATGCGGCGAAGATTCTCGGGGAGCACACGATTGCGCTGCAGCTTAGGTTCCTGCAGACGCTTCGGGAAGTGGCGACGGAGAACAACTCGACCATCATCTTCCCGGTTCCCATCGACCTGTTCACTCCGTTCATGGAACTGGCAAAGGCCGTCAAGGCGCAGATGGGAACGGGCGGGACCCGGGGGAAGGGGGAGGGCGGGGCATAAGCCGCCTCTTGATATCCATGACGGTTGGCGGGAAAAGGGGCGCTGGGGCGGCCGCGCTCCTTCTCGTGTTCACCGCCGGGGCGATCCTCCTTGCTGCTTGCGCCGCACCCGGCCCCTCCCGGCGAGGGGAACCCCCGTTCGCCCCTTCTCCGCCGGGCATTCCCCCGGCGCCTCCGGTCCCCGGACCCCCCCTCCCGGCTCCTCCGACCGCCCCGCGCCCCGAGGCCGCGGGGGTTCGCCCCGTGCGCGTCAGGATGGAAGGGACCCCCTCCCCGCTCCTGCTCGCGGGCGATTCGATGCGGGCCTGGAACCCGGCCGGCAGCCTGCTGGCGGAGGAGAACGGAAGCGTGAGGCTCTCGGCGGCAGGGGACAGGATCGCGTGGGGAGGGATGAAGATGCTGGATTCCCCGATCGACGTCTGGTCCCCCGGCGGCTTGTCGCTTGCGGGGAAGCGCCTCCCCGGCAGGATCCGTATCTCCGCCCGCAACGGCGGGATCCGGGTCGTCGCGGTCGTGCCTCTGGAGGTATACGTATCGGCCGTATTGTCGCGGGAAGCGCCCCCCACGTTCCATCCCGAGGCGCTTTCCGCCCTCGCCGTGGCGGTGAGAACCTACACCGTCCTGGCCATCGCCACCCCGCGGGACCCGGACTATGATGTCGTGGCGGGCGTGGAGGACCAGGTGTTCGAGGGTGTCGAGAACGTCGGGGCGGGCTTTCGCGCGGCCGCGGAGGCGACCCGCGGCGAGGTCCTCCATTACCAGGGCGGGCTGGCACGCACGGTCTACCACTCGACCTGCGGGGGAAGGACGGAGAGCGCGGGGGCGGTTTGGGGGAACGACGTCGCCTACCTGCGGTCCGTGCCGTGCGACGACTGCCGGGACAGCCCGGCCTGGCGGTGGGAATACCGGATGGGCCGGGCGGAAGGAGTGCGGGTCGCCCTCGCCCTGGGGGTGCGCGCCGGCGACGATCTCGGCATCGAGATCGCGGGGAGAACGCCCACGGGGAGGGCCAGTCAGGTGCGCCTCCTCTCCGGCAGCGTTGCGCGGGAGGCGAAGGCGGCGATGTTCCGGCGGGCGGCGGGATACGCGGCGGTGAAGAGCCTGTGGATGGAGATCGTTCCGGTCGGCGGCGGGTGGCGGTTGACGGGGAACGGATACGGCCACGGGGCCGGAATGTGCCAGTGGGGGGGCAACGGCATGGCGAAGAAGGGGTCGGGGTACAAGGAAATCCTCGCACGCTACTACCTGCGGACCCGCCTTGCTTTCCTTCCCGGCGGACCCGGCCCGTTTGCAGGAGGTGCGGGAGGAACACCCTGAAGACCGACCTCCTCGCGTACCCGCTCCCGGAGAGCCTGATCGCCCAATCCCCCGCACCCAGGCGCAGGGATGCCCGCCTGATGGCCGTCTGCCGCGAGACGGGGAAGATCACCCACCACCGGTTTTCGGATCTTCCCGGCTTCCTCCGAAGGGGCGACCTTCTCGTCGTGAACGACACGAAGGTCATCCGGGGACGCCTTCGGGCGCGCAGGGAAACCGGATCGTCCGTGGAGATCTTCCTGCTGGAGCGGTCGGACGGGGCCGAAGGGGAGGGTGAAACGTGGGAGGTCCTGGCGCGCCCCTCCCGGAGGCTCCGGGAAGGGATGGAGCTGGTCGTCGGGGAGAGGGTCCGCGTTACGCTTCTTCGGAAAAGGGAGGCGGGGCGGTGGATCGTGAGGCTTTCCGCGGACGGCCCCATCCCCCTGGCCCTCGAACGTGTGGGCGAGGTTCCTCTCCCTCCCTACATCCGGCGGTTCCCGGGAGACCCCGCGGCGGCTTTGGACGCGCAGCGGTACCAGACCGTCTTCGCCGCGAACCCCGGGTCGGTGGCCGCTCCGACGGCGGGGCTTCATTTCGACGAGGAGATGCTCGACGAGGTCCGGCGTCTGGGCGCAGGGGTCGCCATGGTCACCCTGTCGGTGGGATATGGTACATTCTCCCCGATCCGGACGCAGGACGTGGAGGCGCACGAGATCCACGCCGAGCCCTACCGGCTGACCCCCGAGACGGCAGCGGCGGTTGCCGCCTCACGGGAGAGGGGAGGCCGGATCATCGCGGTGGGCACGACAAGCGTTCGGACCCTGGAGACGTGCGCCCGCGAGGACGGGCGGGTGGACCCCGCGGAAGGGATGACCCGGCACTTCCTCTACCCCGGGTACCGGTTCCGCTGCGTGGACGCCATGATCACCAATTTTCACCTCCCCCGGTCCAGCCTGCTCGCGCTCGTCATGGCGTTTGCCGGTGTGGAACGGGTCCGCGAGGCATACCGCTGCGCGGTAGAGCAGCGGTACCGGTTTTTCAGCTACGGCGATGCCATGTTCATCCGGTAAGGGGGAAGGATGGCAATCCGTTTCCGGATCGAGGTGCGGGACCGGGCGACCCTGGCGAGAACCGGGGTCGTGGCGACGGAGCGCGGGGAATTCCGAACCCCCGCATTCCTGCCCGTCGGGACGGCGGCGACCGTCAAGGGAGTATGGCCGTTTCAGCTGAAGGAGATGGGGTACGAATGCGTCCTCGCGAACACCTACCACCTGTACCTGCGGCCCGGCCACGAGCGGATCCGCCGTCTCGGCGGGGTGCACCGGTTCATGGGGTGGGACCGCCCGGTCGTAACCGACAGCGGGGGGTACCAGGTGTTCTCGCTGAGTTCGCTCCGGACGGTGTCCGACGGGGAGGTGACATTCCGCTCCCACATCGACGGGTCGAGGCATGTCCTCTCTCCCGAACTCGCGGTGGGAATCCAGGAAGCGCTCGGATCCGACATCCGGATGGTTCTCGACGAGTGTGTGGAGTACCCCGCCGGGCGGAGGGAGGTGGAGGAGGCCGTCCGGAGAACTACCGCGTGGGCGCGCCGCAGCCTTGCCGCATCGCGGCGGGAGGAGGGCGGAATGTTCGGGATCGTCCAGGGGGGGATGGTCCCGGACCTGCGCAGGCGCAGCGTCGAGGAGATCTGCCCCCTCCCGTTTCCCGGATACGCCATCGGCGGGGTGAGCGTCGGGGAGCCGAAGGGGCTCCAGCGGGAGACGGTCGAGTTCACCGCCCCCCTCCTCCCCGCGGGGAAACCGAGATACCTGATGGGGGTCGGGACGCCGGAGGACATCCTGTTCGCCGTGTCCCGCGGGGTGGACCTGTTCGACTGCGTGCTTCCCACGAGGAACGGCCGGAACGGGATGCTCTTCACCTCGGCGGGGCCGATGTCGATCAAGCAAGCGCGGTATGCCGACGACCCCCGGCCTCCGGACGAGGCGTGCGACTGCACCACGTGCCGCACCTTTTCCCGCGCCTACCTGAGGCATCTCTATCTCCAGAGGGAGATTCTCTGTCCCATGGCATTGACGGTGCACAACCTGCACTATTACCGGCAGTGGATGGAGCGGATCCGCGGGGCAATTTCTGTTGGAAATTTGGAGAATTTTGTGAAAGAATCACCCGGTTCAAGTGGTGAATAAGCGATTTCGGGAGGTCAGGACGCCATGTTGTTCACCGGTCTTGCCTATGCCATGGGCGGAAAAGGAGAAGGAGCCGGCAGCGGGCTCACGGGTCTGATTCCCCTTCTGCTCATGTTCGTGGTCTTTTATTTCATTCTGATCCGCCCCCAGCAGAAGACGGCGAGAAAGCACCAGGATTTCGTCAAGAACCTCAAGATGGGCGACCGGGTGGTCACGTCCGGCGGCCTGCACGGGACCGTCACGGGGTTGACGGACACGACGGTGACCCTCGAGATCGCGGACAAGGTCAAGGTGAAAGTGACGCGCAGCGCCATCGGAGGGTCGAGCCAGGAGGCGGCCGCCCCCGAGACAAGGACAGGATAAGAAGGCGGATCGAAGGCGGCGAAAGGAGCACGGGGAAGGTCATGGGGAAGAGCATCTGGGGGAGGACCACTCTGATCGCCGTCCTGACGGCGGCGTCCATCATCCTCGTCCTGCCGAGCCTGACAGACAGCCTGCCCGTTGCCTGGAAGGAGAAGAGCCCGAAGATCCACCTGGGGCTCGATCTCCAGGGAGGGGTGTTCCTGCGCCTTGCCGTGGAGATCGACAAGGCGATCGAAAACACCACCCTGCGGTACGCCGACGACGCCCGCGCGATCCTGCGGGAAAAGGGGATTCCCGTGCTCGCCATGGCGAAGAACGGGATCGACGGCTTCTCGCTCACCCTCCCTCCCGGGGATTTCGCGGATCGCGCCATGAAGGGGCTGAAAGAGGGGGTGGGAACGGTCGATTACACGCTGGGGTCGGTGACTTCGTCGGGGGCGACGATCCAGGCGAGGATGACGCCCGGCGAGGTCCAGGCGATCCGCGCGAATGCGGTAACCCAGGGGGTGGAGACCATCCGGAACCGGATCGACCAGTTCGGCGTGCGCGAGCCGCAGATCGTCGCGGAAGGGGAGGACCGCATCGTGGTCCAGCTCCCCGGCGTCAAGGACCAGCAGCGGGCCATCGAGCTGGTGGGGAAGACCGCGCTCCTGGAGTTCAAGCTCGTGGACGAGGGGGCGAGCGTGGAGGAGGCGCTCAAAGGAAACCTCCGCGAGGACGACCAGCTCCTGTACCTGAAGAACGTCGAACCCCAGACCGGCCGCGCCACGAAAACCCCCATCGTCGTCAGGAAACGTGCGGTCCTCACGGGGGACACGATCAAGACCGCCCGGGTCAACTTCCAGTCCCAGCAGGGAGGGGCGTACGTCTCCCTGTCGTTCGACAACCGGGGGGCCCGGATCTTCGACCGGGTGACCGCGGAGAACGTGAAGCGGCGGCTGGCGATCGTCCTGGACGACACCGTCTACTCGGCACCCGTGATCCAGGAGCGGATCTCGGGCGGAGAGGCGCAGATCACGGGCTCCTTCACCCCGGAGGAGGCCTCCGACCTCGCCATCGTCCTGCGGGCCGGATCGCTTCCCGCGCCGGTGAAGATCATCCAGAACGTGTCCGTGGGGCCGTCCCTCGGGCGCGATTCCATCCAGAAGGGGATCCGGGCCGCGTTCATCGGGGGGTTCCTCGTCATCGGGTTCATGCTGGTCTACTACCGGTTCGCGGGCCTTGTGGCGGACGTCGCCCTGGTCTTCAACATCCTGTTCCTTCTGGCCGGGATGTCCGCATTGGAGGCGACGCTCACGCTTCCCGGGATCGCGGGGATCATCCTCGCGATCGGGATGGCGGTCGACTCCAACGTCCTCATCTTCGAGCGGATCCGCGAAGAGTTGCGGTCGAAAAAGACGGTCCGGGCCTCGATCGACGCCGGCTACGAGAAGGCCTTCTGGACCGTCGTCGACTCCCACGTGACCACCCTGATCACCTCGATGATCCTGTTCCAGTTCGGGACCGGCCCGATCAAGGGGTTCGCCGTCACGCTCTCGATGGGGGTGGCGATCAACCTCTTCACGGCGCTGGTCTGCACCAAGGTCGTGTTCGATTACCTGAACGCAAGACGGCCGATGCAGACCTTAAGCATCTGACCAACCCGTCGCGGCACGGCGGAACAAGGGCCACAGGGGACAACGACGACGATGCTCGAACTCATCAAACATACCGACATCGATTTCATGAAGCTCAAGAAGTACGCGTTTGCCTTTTCCGGCGTGATTGTGCTGTTCGGCTTGTACGCCGTCTTCCAGATCTATGCAGGCCGCGCGAACCTGGGGATCGACCTTGCGGGAGGAACATCGATCCAGGTGCGGTTCGCGCAACCGGTGGCGATGGACCAGGTGCGGCAGTCCATCGCGGGTGGGGGGTTTCCCGAGGCGAGCCTCCAGGCAGTTTCCGGGGAGAACATCTTCATCATCAAGGTGAGCGCACGGGGAAAGGAGGAGAGGATGGTCGGAGAGAAGGTCGTCGGCCTTCTCCGGGAGGGCTTCCCCTCCAACCCGCAGACCGTGGAGAGCGTCGCCGAGATCGGTCCCGCCATCGGGAAAAAGCTTCGGACGGACGCGGTGTTCGCCCTTTTCGTATCCGCCGCGGCGATCATCATCTACCTCGCCTGGCGTTTCGAATTCAAGTTCGGCGTGGCGGCCGCGCTGGCGACGTTCCACGATGTCATCATGCTCGTGGGGATCTTCTACCTGCTCGGCCGGGAAATGGACCTCCTTTTCATCACCGCCCTTCTCACCATCGGGGGGTATTCGCTCACCGACACGGTTGTTGTCTTCGACAGGATCCGGGAAAACATCCGGCTGCGCAAGAGAAGCACCTTCTCGGAGACGATCAACTTGAGCGTGAACGAGGTCCTGAGCCGCACCGTGATCACCTCGCTCACCACGTTCCTGGCATGCGTCGCGCTTCTCCTGTTCGGCGGCGTCGTCCTCCGGGACTTCTCCCTGGCCCTGGCGATCGGCATCATCATCGGGACCTATTCCTCCATCTTCGTGGCCAGTCCGATCGTCGCGATGTGGCGGGGCGAGAAGATGATCCAGGTGAAAAGGTAACGGCGGGAGTTGGCGGGGGAAACCGGACGAACATGGTTGCTTCTCGCCCCGGATGAATCGCTCGTCCGGGACGTCCGGGAAAGGACCGGTCTTTCCGAAACGGCTTCCCGGATCCTGGTGAACCGAGGGATCGTTGCCCCCGCCGAGGCGGAACGGTATCTCAACGGCACGCTTTCGGACCTCTCCGCTCCCTTCCGGATGAAAGACCTCGAGAAGGCATCCCGCCGCCTCGTGGACGCAGCGCGGCGAGGGTTGCCGATCCTGGTGTACGCCGATTACGACGTGGACGGCGCCACGGGCGCGGCCTGCCTGTTCCTCTTCCTGAACGAGGTCTTTCCGGGGGTGAACATCAGGATCCACCAAAATCACCGCATCGCGGACGGGTACGGCCTGAAACAGGACCACCTGGAGGCAGCCGCCGCGGACGGCGTAAGGCTCGTCGTCACCGTGGATTGCGGGATTACCGACGTGGAGGCGATCCGGCATGCCTCCGCGGCGGGATTGGACGTCATCGTGACGGACCACCATGTCCCCGCAGAGATCCTTCCCCCCGCTTATGCCATCCTGAACCCGAAGCAAAAGGATTGCCCGTACCCGGAGAAGGAGATCGCGGGGGTGGGCGTGGTTTTCCTGCTGCTGTGCGGGGTCAGGCGCCTGCTGAGGGAAGAGAGCGCGTTTCCCGGAGGGGAGGATCCCGGCCTGCGGAAGTATCTCGACCTCGTGGCGCTCGGCACCGTGGCGGACATGGTCCCCTTGCGGGGCGACAACCGCCTCTTCGTGAAAGCCGGCCTGGAAGAGATCCGTCATCGCGCGAGGCCCGGGATACGCGCCCTCCTGTCCGTATCCGGGATCGCGCAGGAGAACGTGAACGAGATCGACCTGGGTTTCCGCATCGGGCCGCGCCTCAACGCGGCGGGGCGTGTGGGGGATTCCACCCGCAGTTCGGGGCTGCTCGTGACGGACAGTGTCGACCGGGCTTTGCGCATCGCCGCCGAGCTTCACACGGACAATGCGCGGAGGCAGCGCGAGGAGGAACGGATCTTGCGCGAGGCGACCGCCTCGGTGGAGTCGGGACCTCCCCTTTCCTCCCTTTCCGCGATCGTTCTGGCCCATCCCGACTGGCACACGGGCATCCTGGGCATCGTCGCGTCCAAGATCGCGGCACGGTACCACCGCCCCACGGTCCTCCTCCGGATCGAGGGAGACGAGGCACAGGGATCCCTCCGCAGTGCGGGCGGCTTCCCGCTGATCGACGCGCTTTCCGGACTGTCGCATCTGTTGACCCGGTACGGAGGGCATATGCAGGCGGCCGGCATCGCCCTGCCCGCCGGGAACCTCCTTGCCTTCCGGGAGGGGTTTACCCAAGCCGCGAGGGAGTTCGCCTCGGGCCGCGACGTGGTCCCCCGCGTCGAGGTCGACGCGCGTGTGCGTTTCGGGGAGGTTTCCCGGGGCCTCATGGAGGAGCTGGACCGGATGCGTCCATTCGGGATGGGGAACGAGGAGCCGGTGCTGCTCGCCAGCAACGTCCGTCTGGAAAAACATTCCCTCTTCGGGGGGGAGGGGCGGCACCTGAAAGCCGAGCTTTCCGGGGACGGCCGCCGCTTCGAGGCGGTTGCGTTTCACCGTTCGGGGTTGCCTTCGGGGCCGGGCGGCCTCCTAGACGTCCTGTTTACCCCCCAATGGACGTTTTTCCGCGGGGACCGCTCGATCCGCCTGCGGTTGGTCGACGCGCGGCCGTCCGGACCTCCCGTCGCTCCCGCGACGCCTTTGACCCTTTAGCGTCGGGAGGGACGGTTCCGTGCTTGGCTGGGGAAAGATCCGGAAGAAACTCCGCGACGCGATTGCCGCCGACTCCGACGAGAGGAGCCTTGCGGCGGGGTTCGCCGTGGGTGTCTTCTTCAGCTTCACTCCGCTTTTGTCCCTCCACATGGTCCTGGCGCTGATCGTGGCCGTCATCTTCCGTTTCAACAAGGTGACGACCATGGCGGGGGTCTGGGTGAACAATCCCTACACGATGCCCTTCGTCTTCTACGGGTGTTTCCGTTTCGGGGAGTGGATCCTGAGGATGCGGGTCCCGCCGCCGTCGTTCGAACGCTACACCCTCAAGACCGTCCTGAAGGCGGCTGTGCCCTATGCCGCCCCCCTGTTCCTGGGCACGACGATCGTGGGACTCGCCGCCGCCGCGGTGGGCTATGCGGTTGTGTACCGCATCGCGGTCAGGGTAAAATCTGCCCGTCGGAAAGGGACGATATGAAGGAGGGTGCTCCGTGAAGCCGTATTCGGTAAGTTTCGGTGGAATCCCCGACAAGTATGCCACGTGGAAGAGTTCGTCGTTCGTCGTGATCCCGTTCCCGATCGACCTTACCACGACGTACGTGACGGGGACGCGCAACGGTCCCGGAGCGATCATCGAGGCGTCGGGCCACATGGAACTGTTCGACGAGGAAAACAAGATCGAGCCGTACCGGGCGGGCATCTTCGTGTCCACGGAGATCCCGATGCTGACCACGGGCCCGATCGCCATGCTGAAAGAGCTGGAAAAGCGAATGAAGGCCGTGATGCGTGCCGGGAAGTTCCCCATCCTCCTGGGAGGGGAGCACTCGGGAACCTGCGGAGCGGTTTCCGCCCTGAAGAAAAAGTACGAGGACCTCACCATTCTCCAGTTCGACGCGCACGCGGACCTGCGGGACACGTACCTCGGAACGCAGTGGAACCACGCGTGCGTGGGACGCCGCATCGTGGATTCCGGTGCGAAACTCGTCCAGGTCGGGGTGCGCAGCATTTCGGAGGAAGAGGACCGGTTCCTCCGCAAGTCGGAAACCGTCAAGACGTTCTACGCTTCGGAGGTCCGGGACAATCTCGCCGATGTCACCCGGGGGATCGTGAGCGGCCTGTCCGGCAACGTCTACATATCGATCGACCTCGACGTCTTCGACCCGGGCATCATGCCCGCCGTGGGTACGCCGGAGCCCGGCGGTCTGGACTGGTTCGAGGTGGTCGACATCCTGCGGGACGTGATGCGCTCCGACTGCAACATCGTGGGCTTCGACATCATGGAGCTTTCCCCCCTCCCCGGCATCGTCGCGCCCGATTTCCTCGCGGCGAAGCTGTGCTACCGGATGATGGGGTGGGTTCTCGCCAAGCGGGAAGAGAAGTAAGGGGGAGATTCCCCGCCAAAGGAGATGTCGCCCATGTTCGTGCCTACGAAGGTGTTTTTTACCAAGGGAGTCGGGCGGCACAGGGAGCAGTTGACGTCGTTCGAACTTGCTCTCCGCGATGCGGGGATCGAGAAGTACAACCTCGTCCAGGTGTCGAGCATCTTTCCCCCCAAGTGCAGGATCATCAACAAGGAAGCGGGCCTGAACGCATTGACGCCCGGCGAGATCGTGTTCGTGGTCATGAGCAGGTGCCAGAGCGACGAGCCCCGGAGGCTCGTCGCGGCTTCCGTGGGGTGCGCCCTCCCCTCCGACCGGTCCGTCTACGGCTATCTGAGCGAGCATCACGCGTTCGGGCAGACGGAAAAGGTGGCGGGGGACTACGCCGAGGACCTGGCGGCCGCCATGCTCGCATCCACCCTGGGCATCGAGTTCGACGAGAAGAAGAGCTGGGACGAGAAGAAGGAAGTTTGGAAGATCAGCGGGAAGATCTACCGTTCGTTCAACATCACCCAATCGGCAATCGCCAGGGACGAGTACACCACGGTCATCGCCGCCGCCGTCTTCGTGCTGTGAGGGGGGACCGATGAGGGGAGCGAAAATTCTCGGGACGGGACGGGCACTGCCGCCCCATGTCGTCACCAACGCCTATCTGACCACCCTGATGGACACGACGGAAGAATGGATCGTGCAGCGCACGGGGATCCGGGAGCGGCGGTTCGTCGACCCGGGGACAGGCGCCTCCGACCTGGGGGTTACGGCCGCGCGCCTGGCCATCGAGCGCGCGGGGCTCACGCCGAAGGACATTCAGTTCCTCGTCTTCGCCACCCTCTCTCCCGACATGTTCTTCCCGGGCTGCGGCGTTCTCGTGCAGGAGAAGATGGGGATGGACACGATCGGGGCGCTCGACGTCCGGACCCAGTGCACGGGGTTCCTCTACGGGCTGTCGGTGGCCGAGGCGTACGTCAAGGCGGGCTTCTACGATTATGTCCTGGTCATCGGGGCGGAGGTGCAGAGCACCGGCATGGATTTGAGCACGGCGGGGCGGGACGTGTCCGTGATCTTCGGAGACGGCGGAGGGGCGGCGGTCGTCGGCCCCTCGGATCCCGGGAGGGGGATCCTGTCCTCCCACCTCCACTCGGAGGGGAAGTATGCGCGCGAGCTCATGGCGGAGGCCCCGGCGTCCATCGAGCACCCGCGGATCAGCAAGGAGATGATCGATGCCGGGAGACATTATGGAACCATGAACGGCCGCTACGTGTTCACCCACGCGGTGCGGCGCTTTCCCGAGGTGATCCGCGAGGCGCTCGAAGCGAACGGCATGACCCTTTCGGACCTTTCGATCGTCATTCCCCACCAGGCGAACCTGCGGATCACCCAGGCCGTGGCGAAAGCCCTCGAGGTACAGCCGGAAAAGGTGTTCTCCAACATCGAGAAATACGGCAACACCACCGCCGCCTCGATACCGATCGCTCTCGACGAGTGCGTCGAGGAGGGCAGGATCCGGGAGGGGGATATCGTCTGCCTCGCGGCATTCGGGTCGGGGTTTACGTGGGCATCGACCCTGATCCGCTGGTAAGCGGGGAACAAACCCTGCGGTTCCGGATCCGGGACCTGGCGCACGAGGACCTGGATGGCGTGATGGCCATCGAAAAGGAATCGTTCCCATCCCCGTGGTCCCGTGCCCTTTTCGAGGAGGAGATCGGGCGGGGATTCTCCGACGCCATCGTGGCCGTCGACGTGCCGGGGGGAAGCGTGGCCGGCTACGCGATCTGCTGGACCGTCGGCTACGAGTCTCACCTGCTGAACATCGCGGTCCGGCCGGACGCCCGCAACCAGGGGGTCGGGCGCTCTCTTCTCAAGGAGTGCATCCGGCGGGGTGTGCGTGCCGGGGGACGCACGATTACCCTCGAGGTACGGGCGGGCAATGAACCGGCGCTTTCCCTGTACCGGCGGGACGGGTTTCGTTTCACTGGCGTCAGGAGAGGGTATTACACGGACACCGGGGAGGATGCGATCGTGCTCCTGCGGGAGATCGGGGAAGACGATGCCGTTTAACCGGCCGAGGTTCGTCACGGGCAGGATCCTGCGGAACGAGGGGCGCGGGGAGATCTTTTACCGCATCGAGGCGACCATTCCCGAACCCGTCCGGTTCGTTCCCGGACAGTTTGCCATGGTCTCCGGGTGGCCGGGGAACGACCCGCTTTTGCCCCGACCGCTCGCGGTGTTCCGGGCCGGGGGGACCCGCGGGAAGGGGAAAGTCGAATTCGTCTACAAGGTCGTGGGCAGGGGGACCGCCCTATTGTCCGGTCTCCACCCGGGGGAGACCCTGTCCATCACCCTCCCTCTTGGCCGCGGGTTCGACCTGGACCGGGAAGGGCGGACGTACTGGCTGGTGGGGGGCGGCGTCGGGTTTTCCTCGGTGTTCCCGGCGGCGGTTGTCCTCGGGCGACGCCGGGCCGCGTTCGAGATGTTTCTCGGCGCCCGGACCCGGGAGCATCTTCCGCCGAGGGAGTGGACGCCGGGGGGAAAGACGCCGGGGACGATCCATTTCTGCACCGAGGACGGAACCGCCGGATTCCATGGCCGCGTCACCGACGCGGTGCTGGAGCGGCTGCGGAGACTTTCCCCGGAATCGGCCTCGCGGATGACGATCCTCGCCTGCGGGCCGAGGGAGATGCTCAGGGAGATCGCCGCCGCGGCGGCCGAACGGAGTGTCTCTGCGCAGGTGGCGCTGGAGAACCACATGGCGTGCGGCTTCGGGGTCTGCTGGGGATGCGTCGTGTCCCTGTGGGACGGCGACCGGACGGCCTACCGGCGCGTCTGCCGGGAAGGGCCGGTGTTCGACGCCCGGGAGGTCGTATGGTGACACCCGACCTTTCCGTCTCCCTCGGGGGACTTCGGGTGAAGAACCCCGTCATGAGCGCGTCGGGGACGTTTGGATACGGCGTCGAGTTCACCCCGTTCTACGACATATCCCGGCTGGGGGCGGTCGTCGTGAAGGGGCTGTCCCTCGCGCCCACCCCGGGCAACCCGCCCGGGCGAATCGTGGAGACGGCGGCGGGGATGCTCAACGCGATCGGTCTGCAGAACATCGGGGTGGAGCGGTTCGTCGGCGACGTGGTGCCGCGACTGGAAGACGCCGGCGCAACGTTCGTCGCGAACATCTACGGGAAGACATTGGAGGAATACGAGGCGGTCGCCCGTCGCCTGTCGGAAGTCCCCTCCCTCGGCGCGATCGAGGTGAACGCCTCCTGCCCCAACGTCAGGGAGGGGGGGATGGCGTTCGGGGCGACCACCGGGGGGATCGCGCAACTCACCGAACGGGTGCGCCGGTGCACCGGAAAAACTCTCTGGGTGAAGCTCAGCCCGAACGTCACGGACATCGCGAGCATCGCGAAAGCCGCCGAGGGGAGCGGGGCGGACGCGGTATCCCTGATCAACACGATCGTCGGGATGGCGGTCGATCACAGGACCCGGCGTCCGGAACTGTCGAACGTCACGGGAGGGCTTTCCGGCCCCGCGATCAAACCGGTTGCCCTGCGCATGGTGTGGGAGGCGGCGAAGGCCGTCCGGATCCCGGTAATCGGGGTCGGCGGCATCCAGAACGCGGCGGACGCGCTCGAGTTTCTCCTGGTGGGAGCGTCGGCGGTGCAGGTCGGGACCGCGAACTTCCGCAATCCCCGGGCGTGCGTCGATATCCTCGTGGGGATCGAGGCGTTCTTCCGGGAGCAGCGCATCGCCCGCCTCGAGGAGTACCGGGGGGGGCTGCAGAGGGAAAAAATCCCTTGAGGTTTCCTTGCGGGAAAGAGTATAATTTGCCTGCTTAAGGGTTTTCCGGGAAGTGGGCAGCAGCCCACTTTTTTTTTCGATGGACACAGGTTGAAAATCGACACGGAAAAAATCGCGGCTCTTGCCGACGGCGTAGCGCAGGACGAGCTGGTCGAGCTCATCGACGTTGAGATCGCGACGGAAGGCCCCCGCTCGCTCATCCGCATCTTCATCGACAGGGAAGGGGGGGTCCGGCTGCGCGACTGCGAGTCGTTCAGCCGGAAGCTCGGAGCCGTCCTCGATGTCGAGGACCCCGTCGCGGGCCCGTATTCCCTGGAGGTTTCCTCTCCGGGGGTGAACCGGAGGCTCAGCCAGCCGAAGCACTTTGCGGCATGCCGGGGGAAGCGGGTGCACGTCGTGCTGTCGGCCCCCGTCGAGGGGAGCAGGAACTTCCGGGGGGTCCTTCGGGAAAGCGACGCGGAAGGGATCGGTCTCGACAGGGACGGCAGGGTGTTTCGGCTGCCGTACCGGCTGATGCGCAAGGCGAACCTGGAGGTCACCCAGGAAGAACTATTCGGGAAGGGAACGAGGAGACGATGATTCTGGATATCGGACAGATTATCAGCCAGCTGGGGAAGGAAAAGGGGATCGACCGGAGCGTGATCATCGGCGCGATCAAGGACGCCCTCGAAAGCGCGGCGAAGAAGAAGTACGGGATGAACAAGCGGCTCGAGGCCATATACGACGAGGAGGCCGGGGGGTTCGAGGTCCTCGAGTTCAAGACCGTCGTGGACGGGGTGAAGGACCAGGAACTGGAGCTTTCGCTCGCGGAAGCCAGGGAACTGGACCCCGAGTCGCGCCTGGGCGACAGCATCGGGTTCCGGATGAGCACCAAGGATCTGGGGCGGATCGCCGCCCAGACCGCGCGCCAGATCATCATGCAGAAAGTCAAGGATGCCGAGCGGGAGGTGATTTACAACGAGTTCATTACCCGCAAAGGGGAGATCCTCAACGGCATCGTCCAGCGGTACGAGCGCGACACCATCATCGTCGACCTCGGGAGGACGGAGGCCGTGATGCCCCCGTCGGAGCAGATCCCGAGGGAACGCTACCGGCAGGGCGATCGGATCCGGGCCTATATCAAGGACGTGACCAAGACGACGAGAGGGCCGGAGATCCTGCTGTCCCGTTCCGACCCGCGGGTGATCCTGAAGCTCTTCGAGCAGGAGGTCCCCGAGGTCTACGAGGGCGTCGTCTCCATTCTGAGCGTGGCGAGGGAGCCGGGGTTCCGCACCAAGATCGCGGTGAAGTCGAAGGAACGGGACGTGGACCCCGTGGGGGCGTGCGTCGGGATGAAGGGGTCCCGGGTCCAGAGTGTCGTGCAGGAACTTCGGGGAGAGAGAATCGACATCATCGCGTGGGACGAGGACCCCGCGAAGTTCGTGTGCAACGCCTTGCAGCCCGCGGAGATCATACGGGTACTCGTGAACGAGTCCGAAAAGACGATGGAGGTCATCGTCCCCGAGGAGCAGCTTCTCCTGGCCATCGGGAAGCGGGGACAGAACGTGAAACTCGCTTCCAAGCTCGTGGGGTGGCAGATCGAGGTCCGGGCGGAAGGCCAGGTCGAGGACGCGCTCAAGAGAGCCGAAGGACTGTTCGCACCCAAGAAGGTGGAGGCGGAGGCTCCGAAGGAGGAGGCCGGGGGGGAGGCGCCCCCGGTGGCGACTGACCCGCAAGCGGCGATTGCGGAGCGGGATGCTCCCGGGAGCACGGCCCGGGAATCGGAAACGCCCAAGGTCGATGAGGAGGGCGTGGACGTCCCTCCGGCAGGGGAACCCCCAGAGGAGAAGCCGGGGAATGGCTCCGGGTCGTAAGCGACACCGCCCGCAGCGGTCCTGCGTGCAATGCGGGGCGAAGAGGGACAAGGAAGGGTTTTTCCGGATCGCGGGGCGGCCCGGGCAAGGCTTTGAGCCGGATCCCGGGGGCAGAAGGCCCGGCCGGGGGATCTATCTCTGCCGGGAGGCGGGTTGCATCGGGGATTTCGCGCGGAGGGTCCGCACGCCGAAAGGAGCCCGGCGCTTTCGGATGGGCGCGTCCGCGGTGCTCCTGGCGGACCGCCTGGAAGCGTGGCGGGGCGGGCCTTGAGGAGCAGGCGCCATTTCGCGAAACCGCCCGGGGCGGTGGGTTGCCACCGCGGGAGGAGTGACGCATGATAGAGAAAAGCACAAAACGCAGGGGGAGTGGATGGAGAAGGTTCGTGTAAGGGAGCTTGCCAAGGAACTCGGGATGAAAAGCAGCAAGGAGATCCTGCTGTTCCTGGAGCGTATCGGGGAGAAGGGGAAATCCGCGTCGAGCAACATCGATGGCGATGTGGTCGAGAGGGTGCGGACCCACTTCCGCAAAGGCGCCCCGCCTCCGCCCCCCAGGGAAAAACCGCTGGAGGTGACCCGCGCGGACGGGTCGCTCGAGCGCAAGTCGAGCCGGGTGGTGCTGCGCAGGAGCGCCCCCGAACCGGAGAAGCCCGCCGAACCGCCCCCCCCCCCGCCGGAGGTCTTGGACCACAAGGCGGAGACCGCGCCGCCGTCCCCCGATATGCCGCAAGAGCCCCCCGCGGTTCCGGAGGCACTGCAGGCTCCGGCGGTGGTGGAGGAGAAGAAGGCGGAGCCGGAGATCCGGGTCGTGGAAGCCCCGCCCCCCTCGAAGGCCGAGGAGGAGCGCAAAGAGAAGGAAAAGAAGTGGAAGAAGGCGAAACCGCACGAGAAGAAAGTCCAGAAAGGGGTGCTGAAGAAGCACATCATCCAGGAGATCGTCGAGGAACCCGATGTCGCCCCCGTCGTCGAGCAGAAGCCTCCGGCCGAAGCCGAGGCGGTGGTGCGCCAGTTCCAGCCGGTCCGGGTCCAGAAGAGGAGAGGGAGACTCGCAAGGGAGAAGAAAGCTCCCTCAACCCTCCCGCCGAAGGCGAGCAAGCGCGTGTTCAAGATCGAGGAGGTCATCACCGTCGGGGATCTGGCCCACCGTATGGGGATCAAGGCGGGTGAAGTCATCAAGAAGCTGATCGAGATGGGGATGCCCACCACGGTGAACCAGCTCCTCGACGCCGACGCGGCGGGTCTTCTCGCCCAGGAGTACGGGTTCGAGGTGGAAAACGTCGCCCCCGAGATGGAAAGCCTCATCGACCAGGAAGCCGATCGGGAGGAGGACCTCGTTGCCCGGCCGCCCGTGGTAACGATCATGGGCCACGTCGACCACGGGAAGACATCGCTGTTGGACGCGATCCGGGCGAGCCACGTGATCGACCAGGAGGCGGGAGGGATCACCCAGCACATCGGCGCGTACGAGGTCGAGCATAACGGACGGTCCCTCGTCATGCTGGACACGCCCGGACATGAGGCGTTCACCTCCATGCGGGCGCGCGGGGCCCAGGTGACCGATATCGTGGTGCTGGTGGTGGCGGCCGAAGACGGCGTCATGCCGCAGACCGTGGAGGCGATCGATCACGCCAGGGCGGCGGACGTTCCGATCGTCGTGGCGGTGAACAAGATCGACAAGCCGGGCGCGCAGCCCGACCGGATCCGCCAGCAGCTCTCCGATTTCGGGCTGGTCCCCGAGGAATGGGGCGGCCAGGCGCTGTACGCGAACATCTCCGCGAAGAAGAAGATCGGCATCGACTCCCTGCTCGAACTTGTTCTCCTGCAGGCGGATATCCTCGAGCTCAAGGCGAATCCCCGCAAGCTCGCCCGGGGGACGGTGATCGAGTCCCGTATCGAGAAAGGGCGCGGCCCGATCGCCACGGTACTCGTCCAGGACGGCACCCTGAAGGTCGGGGACCCGGTCGTGACCGGGACCCATTACGGGCGCGTCCGCGCCTTGATCAACCACAAGGGGAAACGGTTGACGGAGGCTCTCCCGGGAACCCCGGTCGAGATCCAGGGCCTCAACGGGCTTCCCGCGGCGGGGCAGAAGTTCGCCGTCATGAGGGACGAGCGGACCGCCCGCCAGATCGCGATGCACCGCCTCGAGAAGGAGCGGGAGAAAGTCGTCGCACGGCCAAGGTTCAGTCTCGAGGAGCTCCATCGCCGGATCGAGGAAGGCGGGTTGAAGGAACTGAACATCGTCCTGAAGACGGACGTGCAAGGCTCGTTGGAGGCGCTCCAGTTTTCGCTGAACAAGCTCTCCGGCGAGAAGGTCAAGGTGAACATCATCCACGCGGGGGCGGGCGGCATCTCCGAATCGGACGTGATGCTCGCCTCGGCCTCCACGGCGGTCATCATCGGGTTCAACGTGCGTCCGGAGCCAAAGGGTGCGGACCTCGCCGAGCGGGAGCGGGTCGACGTTCGCCTCTACTCGGTCATCTACGACGTGGTGGAGGATATCCGGAAGGCGATGGAAGGGATGCTCGAGCCCTCCTACCGGGAGATGTCCGTGGGGCGAGCGGAGGTACGGAACACGTTCCACATCTCCCGGCTTGGCACCGTGGCCGGGTGCTTCGTCCTCTCCGGCAAGATCACCAGGAACGCGCTGGTCAGGCTGCTGCGCGACAACGTGGTCGTCCACGAAGGGAAACTCGCCTCGCTGAAGCGGTTCAAGGACGACGTCCGCGAAGTGGTGGAAGGGTACGAGTGCGGGCTCGGGCTGGAAAACTTCAACGACATCAAGATCGGCGACCAGATCGAGGCGTTCGTGATGGAGAAGGTCGTCGGGACCCTTGCGTAGACGGTTGCGGTGGGACGAAGCGGCGGGGGAATGCTGGTCGCGGTGCTGGTGGCTGATCTTCTGTTCCCCGGGTCCGATTCCCTCAAGGACAAGCGAAGACGGTTGAGCGGCCTGACGGGCCGGATCCGGGCGGGGTTCCCGGTGTCCGTCGCCGAGGTCGGGTTCCAGGACCTGTGGCAGCGGGGAAGAATCGGTGTCGCCCTCGTCTCGACGGACTCCCGCCTGGCACAGTCGATCCTGGATCGGATCACGGACATGGTCGGACGGGACGGAGAAATCGAGATGACCGGGCACCGGATCGAGATCCTCCGGATGGAGGACGGGGAAGCATGAAAGGACGCGGAGATCGTCCGACGCGCGTGGGGGAGAGGATCCGGGAGGAGGTCTCCCTGATCCTCCAGAACCGGGTGAAGGATCCCGGACTGGGGGGGGTAACCGTCACCGACGTCACCATGACCGTCGACCTGAAGATCGCCCGGGTCCACTACTCCGTTCTCGGGGGGGACGAGGAGCGCATCGCGGCCCGGGACGCCCTCGGACGTTCCCGGGGGTACATCCGGAGAGAGCTCGGCAGGGTCTTGCAGATGCGGTACTCCCCCGACGTTACCTTCCATTACGACACCGCCTTCGAGAGAGGCGCAAGGATCGACCGCCTGCTGCGGGAGGCGACGGAGGGCCCCCCCCGTGAGGAATGACCTGGATGCGATCTGCCGCCTTTTCCGCGAGAAGGAGCGGTTCCTGATCGCCTGCCACGAGAACCCGGAGGGGGACGCCATCGGGTCCGAGCTGGCGCTGGCCCTCGCCCTCCGGAAGATCGGCAAGACGGCGACGGTGTTGAACTCGGATCCCGTCCCCGGGAACCTGCTCTTCCTCCCTGGTGCCGACACGGTGGTTTTCGACGCGGACGGTTCTTCCCACGAGGTGGCCGTCGTCGTCGACTGCGGGTCGCCTGAGCGGACCGGGCGGGCCCAGGCCGAGCTGCGGAAGTGCCCGATCATGGTGGACATCGACCATCATCCCACCAACCACGCGCAGGGGGATTACTGCCTGATCGACCCCGGGGTCGCCGCTACCGGCATCCTGGTGCACCGCATCCTCACGGCCATGGGGGTACCGATCGACCACGACATCGCGGTGAACATCTACGTGGCGGTGTTGACGGACACCGGGTCCTTCCGCTATTCCAACTCCTCTCCGGAAGCCTTTTCCGTCGCCGGCGACATGGTGCGGATCGGGGTCGACCCCTGGGAGGTGGCGGAACGGGTCTACGAGACCCAGAGCGCGGAGAGACTCCGGCTGCTCGGGAGGGTCCTGGGATCCCTGGAACTCGCGGCGGGCGGCCGGGTGGCCGCGATCACGACGAGAAAGAAGGACCTCCGCGATTTCCTTGCCACGAAGGACCATCTCGAGGGGTTCATCAACTACCCCCGATCCATCTTCGGTGTCGAGGTCGCAGCGGCGTTCCGCGAGGAGGACGCCGGGGAGTACCGCGTGAGCCTGCGCTCCAAAGGGAAGGTGGACGTGTCCGCCATCGCTTCCGCGCTTGGCGGGGGAGGCCACCGCAACGCCGCGGGCTGCACCGTCCGGGGATCCCTGGACGAGGTAAAGCGCAAGGTCTTCCGTTTGCTGGGGGATGCTCTTCCGTGAAGCCGGTCGACGGCGTGATCGTCCTGGACAAGCCGTCCGGAATCACCTCCTTCCGTGCCGTGGAGCGGGTGGGCCGCGTGTTCCGGGGGAAAAAATGCGGTCACGCGGGGACCCTCGACCCGATCGCCACCGGAGTGCTGCCCGTCTGCGTGGGCCGGGCCACCAAGATCGCCGGGTACCTGGCGTCCCAGGAGAAGGAGTACGACGTCACTTTCCGGTTCGGGATCGAAACGGACACCGGCGACTCCGCGGGATTGCAGATCGGCGCCACCCCGGGGAAATACGCGCAGGAAGACGCCGTACGGACCGCGGTCAACGGGCTTGTCGGGGAGTGGGAGCAGGTTCCCCCCGCCTATTCGGCGATCAAGGTGGCCGGGACCCGCGCCTACGCCCTCGCGCGGCAAGGCAAGAAGGTGGAGCTCCCGGGGAGGAAGGTGAACGTGTACGAGGCCAGGGTACTCTCGTCGTCTCCGGAAGGTTTCCGGGCCTTCCTGCGCTCTTCGAAAGGGTTTTACGTCCGCTCGCTCTCCCGGGACCTGGGGAACGCCCTGGGGGTTTCGATGCACGTCTCGGGGCTGCGACGCCTGAGATGCGGCCCTTTCCGGATCGAGGACTCGATCACGCTTGCGGATCTTGTCGCTGCGGGAAAGCGTGGAGAGGCGGAGGACGCCTTGGTGCCGATCGAGCGCGCCCTTGCCGGCTTCCCGCGGCGGGAGATCCCGGCCGAGGCCGCGGCTGCCGTGCGGCAGGGCCGGTCGCCCGCCCCGTGGCTCGAGGGGAGACCGGGCGGTAAGGAGGAGGGAGTCGTGCTTCTCACCTCCGGGGAGGAAGGTCCCGTCGCGCTGGTCACGCGGTCGGCCTCCGGAGGGTGGAAGATTCTGCGGGGCATATGAATTTACTTCCCTCCGGGGATGTGGTATAAACGGGGAAAATCTCCGGCATTTCCATTGTTCGTGATCATGAGAGAAGGAAAAGGAAGGGGAGAAATGAGCGTAGTGACGGAGAAGAAGAAGGACGTCATCGGCAAGTTCCGGCTGCACGAGTCGGACACCGGATCGCCCGAAGTGCAGATCGCGCTCCTCACGGAGCGGATCAACATGATCACGGATCATCTGAAGACCCACTCCAAGGATTTCAACTCCCGGCGTGGATTGTTGAAACTGGTCGGGCAGAGGCGGCGCCTGCTCGACTACCTGAAGTCGAAGGAGTCGCTCCGGTACAAAGCCGTTGTGGAAGCGCTCGGCCTGCGCAAGTAGTCGTAAGGAATCCTATCCAACACACCAGAATCCGCCCCATCGGGGGCAGCCAGGAAGGGAATAACGACAAGTGGGAAACGTGTACGAAACGGATATCTCGGGAAGGAAATTATCAATAGAAACCGGTGAGTTGGCCAGGCAGGCGGGCGGGGCGTGTGTGGTGCGGTACGGAGACTCCGTGGTCCTGGTGACCGCATGCGCTTCCGAAACCCCGCGCCCGGGCATCGACTTCCTTCCTCTCGTGGTCGATTATGTGGAGAAGACCTTCGCCGTCGGTAAGATCCCGGGCGGTTTCTTCAAGAGGGAGGGAAGGCTGTCCGAGTTCGAGATCCTCACCTCGAGGATGATCGACCGGCCGATCCGGCCCCTCTTCCCGAAAGGCTTCTACAACGAGATCCAGGTCATCGCCACGGTCCTCTCGGCAGACAAGGAGAACGACACCGCGGTGCTCGCCATGATCGGGGCCTCCGCGGCCCTCTCCCTCTCCGGGATCCCCTTCGAAGGCCCGATCGCGGGGGCCCGGGTCGGCAGGATCGACGGAGAGCTGGTCATCAACCCGCGGATCCCCGACCTGGCGCGGAGCGACCTCAACATCTTCGTCGCCGGCAGCCGGGACGCGATCCTGATGGTGGAGGGCGAGGCCAACGAGGTTCCCGAGGAGGAGGTCCTCGACGCGATCCTCTTCGCGCACCGGTCCCTGGAACCCGTTCTCGCGCTCCAGGAGAAGATGGCCGGCAGGTGGAGCAAGCCGAGGATCGCCTTCGAGAAGAAGGTGCCCGGCGAGGAGGATCTTCGCAGGATCTCGGAAGTGGCGGAGAGCGATTTGCGCGCCGCCTACAAAATCCTGGCCAAGCAGGACCGGCGCAAGAGGATCGAGGAGATCGCCGAGGCGGTCCGCAACGCATTCCCCGAGGAGGAGCGCCTGGAGAAGGCGTCGCTCATCGCGGGCGCCTTCAAGGAGCTGGAGAAGAAGATCGTCCGGGGGAAGATCCTTTCCGAGAAGCGCCGGATCGACGGCCGCGGACTTACGGATATCCGGGCCATCACCTGCCAGGTCCGGGTGCTCCCGCGCACCCACGGTTCGGCCATCTTCACCCGCGGCGAGACCCAGGTTCTCGTCACCTCCACGCTCGGAACCTCCCAGGACGAGCAGCGGATCGATTCCCTTCTGGGCGATTCCACCAAGACCTTCATGCTCCACTACAATTTCCCCCCCTTCAGCGTCGGGGAGGTGAAGATGCTGCGCGCCCCGGCCCGACGCGAAGTCGGCCACGGGGCGCTCGCCGAGCGGGCGGTGTCCAAGGTCCTCCCCGACGAACTCGAGTTTCCCTACACCATCCGCATCGTGTCCGAGGTCCTCGAGTCCAACGGCTCCTCGTCGATGGCCACCGTGTGCGGCGCCTCCCTGTCGCTCATGGACGCAGGGATCCCCACGAAGGGGAACGTCTCCGGCATCGCCATGGGGCTCATCAAGGAGGGGGACCGGGTCGCCGTCCTGTCTGACATCTTAGGCGACGAGGACCACCTCGGGGACATGGACTTCAAGGTGGCCGGGACCGCCAAGGGGGTCACGGCGATCCAGATGGACATCAAGATCGGGGGCGTGAGCCGGGAGATCCTGCTGTCGGCTCTCCGGCAGGCCCGCGAGGGTCGCCTTGCCATCCTCGACAAGATGAACGCCGTCATCGACAAGCCGCGTTCCGAGCTCTCGCCGTACGCACCGCGCATCTACGTGATGAATGTGAAGCCCGACAAGATCCGCGAAATCATCGGCCCGGGAGGGAAGGTGATCCGCGGCATCCAGGAGCAGACCGGCGTCAAGATCGACATCGAGGACGACGGGACCGTGAAAATCGCCGCGGTGGACGCGGAGTCCGCGAGGGCGGCCATCTCCATCATCGAGGGGATCGTGCAGGAGGCGGAAGTCGGCAAAGTCTACACGGGGAGGGTGCGGCGGATCATGGAGTTCGGCGCCTTCGTGGAACTCTTCCCCGGAACCGACGGGCTCCTCCACATTTCCCAGATCAGCAAAAACCGGGTCCGGGCCGTTTCCGACATCTACAAGGAGGGCGACGAGGTCATGGTCCGGGTTCTCGAGATCGACCGGGACGGAAAGATCCGCCTCTCGCACAAGGAGTTCGAGAAGGAAGGAGAAAACCCCGTCACGGAGGGCGAGGGCCCGGCCGCCGGGGAGGACAGGGCGGTCCGCCCGGAGAAGAGGGCCCGCGAAGGGGAACGCGGGGACCGCGACCGGGACCGCGGAAGCGGGAGGCGGGGGAGGCGTTAGGTGCCAGCGGCGGGCGCGATGTCATGACGGTCGCAAAGACAGTCCTCGGCAACGGCGTCACCATCCTCAGCGAGAACGTTCCCTATCTTCGTTCCGCCACCGTGGGGGTCTGGGTCTCCGTCGGCTCCCGCGCCGAGTCCCCCCCCGAGAACGGGATCAGCCACTTCATCGAGCACATGCTGTTCAAGGGGACGGCGCGCAGGCAAGCCATCGACATTTCCCGGGAGATCGAATCGGTCGGCGGGACCATGAACGCCTGTACCGACCGGGAGTTCCTCTTTTTTTTCGGAAAGGTCCTGACGAAGGATTTCCCACTGGTCGCCGACCTCCTTTCGGATATCTACCTTTACTCCCTGTTCGACGGCCAGGAGCTCGACCGCGAGAAAGGGGTCGTCCTCCAGGAGATTCTCATGGTCGAGGACAGCCCCGAGGACCTGCTCCACGACTTCTTCCACGAATCGTACTGGGGGGGGCATCCGCTGGGGCTCCCGATCCAGGGGACGTCCGGCAACGTCGCCGCGTTCACCCGGGAGCGCGTCACGGAGTATTTCCGCGACCGGTTCTGGCGGCGCGGGGTGATCGTTTCCGTGGTCGGGAACGTGCCGCACGAACGGGTGGTGGACGAGTTCGAGAGGGTGATGGGCCTGCTGCGCCTCGGGGAACGCCATGTTCCCGATCCCCCGCCGGTCCCGCGGCACGCGGTGTTCCTCAAGGGGAGGCCGATCGAACAGATCCACCTGTGCCTGGGCGCCCCCGCGGTGTCCCGGGCGAGCGAGTGGAAATACGCGGCCCACGTCCTCAACGCCATTCTCGGGGGGAGCATGAGCAGCCGGCTCTTCCAGGAGATCCGCGAGAAGCGCGGCCTCGCCTACTCCGTGTTCTCCTCCCTCTCCTCCTACGCCGACACGGGGATCCTGAAGATCTGCGCGGGCACGACCCCGGACAAGGCCGGGGACGTGCTGGGGGTGACCGGGGAGGTCCTCGCGGACCTCGCGGCGGGCCGGATCGGCGAGGAGGAGGTCATCCTGGCCAAGGAACTGATCAAGGGGAACATGCTCTTGAGCATGGAAAGCGCCGAGTTCCGCATGACCCGGCTGGCGGTGAACGAGATGTTCCTCGGCCGCCTCGAGGAACCCGAGGAGGAGATCCGCCAGGTGGACGAGGTGACGCCGGAAAGGGTAAAAGCCCTCGCGGCCACCTTGTTTCGCCGTGAGTGCTTCTCCCTGGCCGCCGTGGGCGACGTGGCGGCCGCGGCCGCGCTTTCCTTCTGACGGATGGAGACCATTCATTCGATCCCCGTCCGTTTCGTCCGCGAGGGCAGCCGGAATCTTCTCCCCGCCTACCAGACGGCGGGCGCCTCGGGGATGGATCTTCGTGCCGATATCGAGGGGGAGGTCACCATTTCCCCCCAGGGCAGGGCGCTCATCCCGACGGGGATTTCGGTGGAGATCCCTTCCGGGATGGAGGGACAGGTGCGGCCCCGGAGCGGCCTGGCGATCCGCAACGGCGTCACCTGCCTGAATTCGCCCGGGACCATCGACTCCGATTACCGCGGCGAGATTTGCGTGATCCTCGTCAATCTCGGCGCCGAGCCCTTTTCCGTCCGGCGCGGCGACCGGATCGCGCAGCTTGTCTTCTCCTCCGTCGCCAAGGGGGCGTGGCGTGAGGTGGACGGCCTCGACCCGACTCCGAGGGGCGAGAGAGGGTTCGGGCATACCGGGTAGGGGAGGGGCGCCGTGATCGAGAGATACACAAGGCCCGAGATGGCGAAAATCTGGGAGCCCGGGAACCGCTTCCGGATCTGGCTCGACATCGAGATTCTCGCGATGGAGGCGATGGCCCGGAAGGGCTGGGTTCCCGCCGACGCGCTCGCGCGGGTCCGCAAGAACGCGAAGTTCGACATCCCCCGGATCGACGAGATCGAGAAGCGGGTCAAGCACGACGTCATCGCCTTTCTCACCTCGGTCGCCGAGCACATCGGGGAAGACTCGCGGTTCCTCCACGTAGGGATGACCAGCTCCGACGTTCTCGACACGTCCCTTGCCGTGCAGATGCGCCAGGCCCTCACCCTCCTCATCCGGGAGGCCCGAAAGGTCTTCGAGGTCCTGAAACAACGGGCCTTCGAGCACAAGGACACGGTGATGATCGGCCGCACCCACGGCATCCACGCCGAGCCGGTGACGTTCGGGCTCAAGATGGCCCTGTGGGCCGACGAGATGCGCCGGAACATCGCCCGGCTCAGGCGCTCCCGGGAGGTGATCTCGGTAGGGAAGCTTTCCGGGGCGGTCGGCACGTTCGCCACCATCGACCCGTTGGTGGAGGAGCACGTCTGCCGGAAGTTGTCCTTGCGGCCCGCGCCCGTCTCGACCCAGATCGTCCAGCGGGACCGTCACGCCGAGGTGTTCGCCACCCTCGCCGTCGTCGGATCCTCCCTCGAGAAGTTCGCCACCGAGATCCGGCACCTGCAGAGGACCGAGGTTCTCGAGGCCGAGGAGCACTTCTCGGCAGGGCAGAAAGGGTCCTCGGCGATGCCCCACAAACGCAACCCGGTCCTGTCCGAGAATTTGTGCGGGCTCGCGCGACTCCTCCGGGGGTACGCGGTCACCGCTTTTGAGAACGTGGCTCTATGGCACGAACGCGACATCAGCCACTCCTCGGCAGAGAGAGTGATCGCGCCGGATGCCACCATCGTGCTCGATTTCGCTCTTGCGCGTTTCCGGGGGATGATCGAGACGCTGGTCGTCTACCCGGAACGGATGAAAAAAAACATCGCGAGGACGCATGGCCTCCTGTTCTCCCAACGGGTCATGCTGGCGCTAGCCGCCCGGGGCCTGACGCGCGAGCGGGCGTACGAGATCGTCCAGAAGTCGGCCATGGAGGCCTGGCGGAAGGAGAAGGACCTGGCCGGCCTTCTGTGGAAGGACCCCGAGGTCCGGTCACGGCTGAGACGCGAGGAGTTCCGGGAACTGTTCGACATGAAGCATTACCTGAGGAACATCGACGCCATATTCGACCGCGTGTTCTGAATGAGGGCCTGCAAGACGCCGGTTTTCATTCGGCGGTAACGGGAAGGCAGGCGGATCGGGAAAAACGTCCTTCCGGCCGCCGTCGGGGAGTTCCGTATTACAATGAAAGAGCAAGGCGTTGCCGGTGGGGAGTATGTCGAGGTTTTTTAGGGCGGCCCGGGTCGTCGCCGGGGAAATCGCCAGGGCCTGGTCGGACGGCCCGGGAAACGCTCCGGGCTTCTAAGGAAGGGTGACACGGACGTGTTTCCGGAAATGCACGAAGAGTGCGGGATATTCGGGGTGTACGGCCACGCGGAGTCCGCGAACCTCACCTATCTCGGGCTTTACGCGCTCCAGCACCGGGGGCAGGAAAGTGCGGGGATCGCCTCCTCGGATGGGGAGGTCATCACCTTCCACAAGGAGATGGGGCTGGTCGCCGACATCTTTTCCGAGGACATCCTCGCGAGGCTGACCGGCAACATCGCCATCGGGCACGTGCGCTACTCCACGACCGGCACGTCCGAGTTGAAAAACGCGCAACCCTTCGTCGTCGATTTCGAGAGCGGCTCCATCGCCATCGCGCACAACGGAAACCTGGTCAACGCCCACAGGCTCAAGACCGACCTCGAGGTCGAGGGGTCGATTTTCCAGTCGACCATGGACACGGAAGTGATCGTCCACCTGATCGCCCGGTCGCGGGAAGGCCGGATCGAGGACCGGATCGTGGACGCCCTCTCCCGCGTCCGGGGTGCGTATTCGCTCGTCTTTCTGACCCGGGACAAGCTCATCGGGGTGCGGGATCCGCACGGGATCCGGCCCCTCGTGTTCGGGAAGATCAAGGGGGGGTACGTCCTCTGCTCGGAGACGTGCGCCCTGGACCTCATCGAGGGCGAGGTTCTCCGCGAGGTGGAGCCGGGCGAGATGATCGTGGTCGACGAGCGCGGCGCCCGGTCGTCCCGCCCGTTCTTCCCCGCACCGCCCCGGTT
Organism: Deltaproteobacteria bacterium CSP1-8; assembly: GCA_001443455.1. Taxonomy (GTDB): domain Bacteria; phylum Desulfobacterota; class Deferrimicrobia; order Deferrimicrobiales; family Deferrimicrobiaceae; genus CSP1-8. The sequence continues at coordinate 86,875 of LDXO01000004.1, forward strand.
CTGCATCTTCGAGCACGTCTACTTCGCCCGACCCGACTCGATCCTCGGCGGCGCCTCGGTCTACCAGGTCCGCAAGCGCCTCGGGCGCCAGCTCGCGAAGGAGTGCCCGGCGGAGGCGGACATCGTCATTCCCGTCCCCGACTCGGGCGTGCCTGCGGCGCTCGGATACTCGGAGACATCGGGCATTCCCTTCGAGATGGGCCTGATCCGGAACCACTACGTGGGGAGGACCTTCATCGAGCCGCAGCAATCGATCCGGCACTTCGGCGTGAAGATCAAGCTGAACGCGGTCCGGGACGTGGTGGGCGGAAAGCGCGTCATCGTGGTCGACGATTCGATCGTCCGCGGGACCACGGGGCGCAAGATCATCAGGATGATCCGGGACGCCGGGGGGAAGGAGGTCCACGTGCGGGTCAGTTCCCCGCCCACGACCCACCCGTGCTTCTACGGGATCGACACGCCCCTGCGGCGAGACCTCATCGGGGCGACCCACACCCTCGAGGAGATCAACCGGTACCTCACCTCCGACAGTCTGGGGTACCTGAGCACGGAGGGTCTCCACGCCTGCGTCCCCAACGGAGGGAAGGGGTACTGCGACGCCTGCTTCACGGGTGACTACATGGTGCCCCTCGATGTCCGGGAGACCGAGGAGCAACTCCCGCTGTTCCGCGGATCCGTCAGGATCTGACGCATAGACGGATCGAATTCCGACCGGAGGGCAAAAGACGCATGGCCGGCGACCGGGAGCGTTTCCTTGCGATTCTGAAAGAGAAGAGCTACGAGAAGAAGAAGGTGATCCTCTCCTCGGGGCGCGAGTCCGATTTCTACATCGACTGCAAGCAGGCGACGCTTGACGCCGAGGGAGCCGTTCTGACCGGGAGGATCCTCTGCGAGATGCTGGAAAAGGACGGGATGCCCGAGGCGGTGGGGGGGATCACGCTGGGGGCGGACCCGATCGTGACCGCCGTCTCCCTGACCAGCGCCCTCCGGGGAAACCCGATTCCCGCCTTCATCATCCGGAAGGAGCCCAAGAAGCACGGAACCTCCCAGTGGGTCGAAGGGATGAAAAATCTGCGCCCGGGCATGCGGGTCGCCATCGTGGAGGACGTGGTCACCACCGGGGCGTCCACTCTCCGGGCGATCGAACGGGCCGAGGGGGTCGGCCTGGTGGTCTCCCGGGTGCTCTGCATCGTCGACCGGAACGAGGGCGGATCGGAGTTCCTGTCGGGAAGGGGATACCGTCTCGAGCCGATGTTCCGGAAGGAGGACGTGGAAAATGCGTGAGGGCCGGGTTCTCCGGACGGGTTGCCTCCTCGCGGCGGCGATCGCGGCCGTCGGCTTCCTGTCCGCCGGCTGCGGGACCCGCGTGATGTCGATCTACGAGAAGGTGCTGGGCTCGAAGCGGTACGCGCGCACCACCGAGGCGTTCACGCGCACCAAGGAAGTCCACGACGGCCTGGATACCCGGTTCATTCTCTCCTCCACGTGGCTTTCCCCCGAGTGGCTCCGGGCGTTTTCGGAGGAGTACGCGAACATCTACTACCTCGACGCCGGGCGGAAGGAGCAGATGATCGACCGGTGGAGAGGGGAGTCCGAACGGTACGAGCGGTTCTTCGTCGCCCTCTTCACCCCCGACGACCGTACGAACGACCTCGACAAGGAGGGGACCCTGTGGACCCTCCACCTCGTGCGGGCGGACGAGATGGATTTCGAGCCGGTCTACGTGAGGAAGACCCCCTTGCGCCCCGAGGAGGTGTCGCGGTTCTTCCCCTACTCGGGCACCTGGTACCGGGCCTACGAGGTGGCGTTCCCGAAAGACGCCGGGGAGAAGGTGGAGGCGAACGCCGGCGCCCCCCGCTTCAAGATGGTCCTCTCCGGGGTCCAGGGGCGAGCCGTGTTGTTCTGGAACTAGTGTCGCGTCTCGAAAACACATTGACAACGAGTCCGTCTCCGCGCACGGGCTCGCGGGTGGCTTCCTCTCCGCTACGCTCGCGACCTTGCGCCCGCTCGCTGCCGGTTCCGCTCACCGGGGACATTCCGGGGACATTCCTATCTCAGGTCGCACGTTGAGGAGTGTCCCCGCCCACCAGGATGCGGGAGAGGAGTGTCCCCGCCCATTCGCTCCACAGGCCGCTGCGAGGAACCCCCCGCAGCGCCCTGTGCGCGGAATGGCCGCCTGTCCCGGGCTATCCCGGCGGCGGATCGGTGCGTCAAGCTATTTACGAGACGGTGCACTAGAACCAGGTGCGCCGGATGATGGTGTCCCTTCTCCCGTGCTCCTCGTCGACGTACGGGTAGTCGATCGTGGAGTGCAGCCCCCGGCTTTCCTTCCGCTGCATGGCGCAGCGGACGATCAGTTCCGCGACGGTGCTGATGTTGCGCAGCTCCAGCAGGTCCCCCGTCACCTTGAAGTTCCAGTAGTACTCCGAGATCTCCTTTTTCAGAAGCTCGATCCGGTCGAGCGCCCTCTCGAGCCTCTTGTTCGAGCGGACGATGCCCACGTAGTTCCACATCAGGCGGCGGATCTCGTCCCAGTTGTGGGAGACCACGACCGCCTCGTCCGAATCCTGCGCGTTCCCCGGATCCCATCCGGGCACGTGGATCTTGAGGCGCGGTTTCCCCGCGTACGCATGCGCGGCCCGGGCGACCGCCCGGTCGGAGAAGACCAGGGCCTCCAGGAGGGAGTTGGAGGCGAGGCGGTTGGCGCCGTGAAGCCCGGTGCTGGCGCACTCGCCGATGGCGAACAGCCCCCGGATGTCGGTCTCTCCGTTCCCGTCGGTCCGGATCCCCCCGCACTGGTAGTGCGCCGCGGGGACGACCGGGAGCGGCTCCTTCGTCATGTCGATCCCGAAGTCCAGGCACGTCTTGTAGATGTTCGGGAACCGCTTCCGGAGGAAGGCGGCCCCCTTGTGCGTGATGTCCAGATAGACGCAGTCTTCCCCCGTGCGTTTCAGTTCCGCGTCGATGGCGCGGGCGACAATGTCCCGGGGAGCGAGTTCCGTCATCGGATGCACCCCTTTCATGAACCGTTTGCCCGCCCGGTTGAGCAGTTTCGCCCCCTCGCCGCGGACCGCTTCCGAAACGAGGAAGGACTTGGCGTGAGGATGATAGAGGCAGGTGGGGTGGAACTGGACGAATTCCATGTTGGCGATCGTCGCACCGGCCCGGTAGGCGATGGCGATGCCGTCCCCCGTGGCGATGTCGGGGTTGCTCGTGTAGAGATAGACTTTCCCGGCTCCCCCCGTGGAGAGGATGGTGGCGTCCGCGAGGAAGGTGTGGATCGCCCCCGTCTTGGTGTCGAGAACGTACGCGCCGATCGCCTCGTCCTCCTTCCGCCGGTCGAACGACTCCAGCTTGCGGCGGGTGATGAGGTTGACGGCGGTGTGGTTCTCGTAGATCCGGATACGGCGGTCGGCCCGGGCGCGGGAAAGGAGGGCGCGCTCCACCTCGCGGCCGGTCAGGTCCTTGGCGTGGAAGATCCGTCGCTTCGAGTGTCCCCCCTCGCGTCCGAGGTCATACTCCTGACCCCCGTCCCGGCGGGTGAACCGGACCCCCCACTCGATCAGTTCCCGGATCTTCGAGGGGGCGTCCCGTACGACCATGTCCACGACTTCGGCGTGGCAGAGGCCTGCCCCCGCCCGGTGGGTGTCCTCGATATGGGATTCGAACGAGTCCTCGCCGCTCCATACCGTGGCGATCCCCCCCTGGGCGTAGTTCGTGCTGGATTCGGAGGCCGCCCTTTTCGTGATGATCGTTACCGATCCCTTCCGGGCCGCACGGAGGGCAAAACTCAACCCCGCGATGCCGCTTCCGATGACCAGATAGTGGGAATGCCGGTCCATGTATTTCCTCCCGCGGGGTCCCCATGCCGATTGACAAGGGGAAGCGCGATCTACTAAAATACGAAATAACGATGTATTTACGCATATTTTTAATCATATCCGCCTTCCTTTGTCCAACGGTTATTCGGGCGGACATCTACCGGTACGTGGACCGGGACGGGGTCGTCCACTTCACCAACACCCCGGGTGACGCTGGGGGAGAACTCTACCTCCGGGAGGCCCCGAAAGGTTCTCCCCGGGGGACCTTTTCGGGAAAACAGGAAGCCTGGATGATGGAATACGCCGATCGGTATTCCCGGGCGCACAACCTGTCCCCCGCGCTCGTCAAGGCGATCATCAAGGCGGAATCGAACGGGAAGCGCCTCGCCGTCTCTCCCAAGGGGGCGCAGGGGATGATGCAGCTCATGCCGTTCACCGCGAGGCAGATGAACGTCTCCGACCCCTTCGACCCGGTCGAGAACATCGAGGGGGGAGTGAAGTACCTCAAGGAATTGCTCGGCACCTTCGGGGGGAACCTCCTCCACGCCGTGGCCGCCTACAACGCCGGCCCCGAGGCGGTGAAGAAGTACGGCGGCATCCCCCCGTACGAGGAAACCCGTCTTTACGTCAAAAGGGTGATGACCTACTACCGGCAATACCGTTCCGGCGAATGACCGGGAACGGCCGGCTCAACCCGGCCAACCTCCTCACCCTTTTCCGCATCCTCACCGTGCCGGTCGTCGTTCTGCTGCTGTACACGCCGGGGACGCGCGACATATCCTTCTTCCGGTCGGTGGCGGCGACGATCCTCTTCACCGTGTCGTCCTTCACCGACCTGTTCGACGGATATATCGCGAGGCGCTACGGGATGGTTACCTCGCTCGGGAAACTCCTCGACCCGCTGGCGGACAAGCTCCTCGTCTGCGCGTCGATGGTGATGCTGATCCCCTCGGGCAGGGTGCCGGCCTGGATGGTGGCCATCATCGTCGGTCGCGAAATCGGCGTCACGGCGCTCCGGGGCGCCGCCTCCACCGAGGGACTCGTCATCGCGGCCTCCCCCCTGGGAAAGGCGAAGACGATCCTGTTATCCATCGGGGTCGGGGCGCTCATCCTCAACTATCCGGTGATGGGGATCGACATCCACCTTCTGGGGATGCTTTTCCTGGCGGCCGGGCTGGTTCTCACGGCATGGTCGGGGTTGGACTATTTCTTACGGTTCGTCGGAGAAATATTCAAAAAGTAATCGGCCCCGCGGCCAGGGGGCCATCTCCTGAATTCGTTCTTATCGGGTATTTTGTCGAGGGGGAGTGTCTCCCGCCAGTTGACAACCCTCAATCGATTTGCCTACAATCGAGGTCCCGATGCGGGCGTAACTCAGTGGTAGAGTGCAACCTTGCCAAGGTTGAAGTCGCGGGTTCAAATCCCGTCGCCCGCTCCATCGACGAAAAAAAACCCCGGAGACGAAAGCGCTTCCGGGGTTTTTTTTCGCCCGCACGAAAGCGGCGCCCCAGGACCGGAGGCCCCTGGCACGCCGGCCTCCAGAGATCCATTCCTTCAGATCCCGGCATTCGAGGGCCGCTGCATCCCCGCCGGCTTCGTTGCCCGCCCTCACCGTACCGCGGCGGGTACGCCTCGGCCGGGCGCCTCGCCGGACGGGGCGCATTGACCCTCTCGGTGCACGGCCTCTTCAGGAACGGACCTCTGGACGCCGGGGGGCTCCGTTATCAAACGCTCGCGACCTGCGCCCGCTCGCTGCCGTTCCGCTCGACGCAATTTCCTCCTCGCTCCACAGGCCGCTCCGCGGAACCCCCCGCATCGCCCCGGGTCCACGTCACCGGGGACATTCCTGATTCATCTCCGGGATGCGGGAGAGGAGTGTCCCCGCCCAGTCCGCGGACAACGTCGATGTGTGTCGTTTCGTGGGTGCCGACAAGCGGAGCAAGCCGAAGGAGTGGGGGCGCAGTGAGGTTAAGCGCAGCCGTGCAGGTTCACCGCACGGCGAGCCACGAACGGAGCCCCCCTCCGAGGCTGCGGAGCGAGGTCCAGCCCCCCTTGGACCGAGCGCTCGACCGCGGAGGGCGCCTTGCCGGGGCTGCCGCTTCCTCTTACCCGATCTTCCGGGCGAGGTCGTCGGCGAACATGGGGTACGACTTTTTCAGCGCGGGGATCTGGGCGCGGAGCAGCGCGACATCGGCCGGGGAAGGGGAGGGCGTGTCCGGCGCCGTCTCCGGGGAGAGGGGGAACCCTGTCTCCTTCTGCGCTTCCCCGTACGTCACTCCGGGGTGGAGGGACGCGAGACGCCACTTCGCCGCGGCGCCGTCGTACTCCATCGTGCAGAGGGGGGTGATGAGCTTCGTGGGGCCTCCCCGCCGCCACGGGTACCGGGGGGTGTTCGCCGCGGAGGTTATGAAGTCGCATTTTTCCACGAACACGCGGGGGGAGTGGGCAAGCGTCACCAGAACGACCCGGCGCGTCATGTAGTAGAGCATCGCCGACCCCGCCCCCCCCGGCAGCCGGACCCGGGGAGCCCCGTACTCCCCGATGCAGGTCAGGTTGATGTTCCCCTCCCGGTCGATCTGCGCGCCCGAGAGGAAGAACAGGTCGAGCTTTCCCCGCTGCGCGAGATCGAACAGCTCCCGGGAGCCGTCGGTGACGGGGGTTTCCTCCGATCCGAAGATAAGGAATTTCCCGTGGCTGGCGTGGCGGGCCCTCGCGTGGAGCACCCCCAGGAGGGGAACGGGGGAGAGTGTGCCCACGGCCGTCCGCTCGAAATCACGGACCTCCCGGGAGATCTGGAAGGCAAGGAATTCCTCCGGGGTGACGCTGTCGAGAACGAGGGGCACGGCGCTTCAGACCGCCTTCCCGCAGGCAAGCTCGCGGTACTCCTCCTCGGTTTTCCCGAGGACGAACCGGGAAAGGTACTCCGAGAATCCTTCCGCGGTCTTCGACGCGGCGAGGTACTCCTCCATGTGGGCACGGTCGATCCCGTACGAATGGACGCACCCCGCCGGGTGGGCGCCGAGGGGCGCCGCGACGACCAGGTCGATGTGGAGGGCGGACAGGAAGATCTCCCCCGGGCGGGCGAGAAGGTTCTCCGCGGGAACGACTTCCTCCACGGTCACGATCGCCTGCCTCGCCGCGAGCACGGCGAGCCGGTCCGCCTCGAGGGCGGAGCAGACGACGTTTCCGTTCCCGTCGGCGCGGATCGCGTGGATGACCGCCCAGTCCGGCCGGATCGCCGGAACGACGAAGATCTCGTTCCCCGAGTACGGGTCCGTGACTTTCCGGAAGTCCCCCCGGACCTTCTCGTAGTCGGTCCCGGCGAACCCGAACATCGGGTGGAACGGCAACCCGGAGGCCCCAGCCTGGAGCCCGGCCAGGATGCCGGGTCAGGAGTGCTCGCGCGTGACGATCCTCCCGCTTTCCACGGCCCGCCGGAAGTTGGGGGCCATGCCGTACTCCCCCAGGGAGACCTGGGGGAGCTCGACGGAAGCGACGCATCCCGCCCCGACCAGCATGTCGACGTTGATCCCCCCGATGGGGACGACCACGAGGTCCAGGTCCCTCTTTTCCTGCCGGACCATCTCCCGGACGAACGACATCGGGCTCATGACCATCGCACCGCCGATCGCGATCTTCGCGCCCGACGGGACGGCGGCGGCGGCCTCGGAAAGCGTCACGAACCGGGCCTGGTTCATGCTGCGCGGCTCTCCTTCGCGGAATCGGATGGGTGCATCGTACCATATCCCGGAAGAGGCTTTCCCCCCCCCTTTGCTGCGGCACGATCGGGGCATGGTCCTTACGGGCGGCGCCCGCCCAGGTACGATTCCTTGATCTTCGGATCGTCCAGCAGTTCCGGGGAGGGACCTTCGTGGACGATCTTCCCTGTCTCCAGGACATAGGCGTAATCGGACACCTTGAGGGCCTGCCTGACGTTCTGCTCCACCAGCAAAACGGTCATCCCCTCCCGGTTGATCTCCCGGATGATCCGGAAGACGCGGGAGACGATGAGCGGCGCCAGCCCGAGAGACGGCTCGTCGAGAAGCAGAAGGTTCGGCTTCGCCAGAAGCGCCCTCCCGATGGCGAGCATCTGCTGTTCCCCGCCGGAGAGGGAGCCCCCTGCCAGGTTCCTCCTCTCCTTGAGGACCGGGAACCGCTCCATCGTCGCCTCGATGTCCTCCCTCACGCGACCGTCCCTCCGCTGATAGGCCCCCATCTCCAGGTTCTCGAGAACGGTCATCCGGGAGAGGATCGCCCTCCCTTCCGGGACGAGCACGATCCCGCGCCTCACGAGCTGCGCGGGGCTCAAGGCCGTGATGTCCTCGCCAAGAAATGTCACCGTCCCCGCCGCGGGGCGCAGGAGCCCGGAGATGGTCTTCAGTAGGGTCGTCTTCCCCGCCCCGTTTGCGCCGATGATGCACACGATCCTTCCCTCGGGCACCGCCAGGTCGATCCCCTTGATCGCCCGGATGCTCCCGTAGGCCGTTTCAAGCCCGCGCACCTCAAGCATCGTCACCCTCCTCCTCCCTCCCGAGGTAGGCGACGATCACGCCGGGGTCGTTCTGGATCTCCTCCGGCGTCCCCTCGGCGATCTTCTCGCCGAAGTTGAGGACGACGAGCCGGTCGCACACCTGCATCACCAGGGACATGTCGTGTTCGATCAGGATGACCGTCACGCCGAGGTCCCGGACCTTCCGGATGAGGTGATGGATCTCCCGCGTTTCGCTTTCGTTCATCCCCGCCACCGGCTCGTCCAGCAGCAGAAGCTTCGGCTCGCAAGCCAGCGCCCGGGCGATCTCGAGCCTGCGCTGGTATCCGTACGGCAGGGCCGAGGCGACGGAGCCCTCCTTACCTGCCAATCCCACCAGAGCAAGCAGTTCGTCCGTCTTCTCCCGGATGCGATCCTCCTCCGCTCGTTGCGCCCGCGTCCGCAGGACGCTTTGCCAGACCCCCGCGCGGCTCCTCGTGTGTCTTCCCACCATCACGTTCTCCCGGGCGGTCATCCGGGGGAACAGGCGGATGTTCTGGAAGGTGCGGCCGACCCCCCTGCGGATGATCCGGTGGGTCGACAGTCCCTCGATCCGTTCCCCCCGGAACACGATGTCGCCGGAAGCTCCCGAAACCATCGACGTGAGCACGTGGAACAGGGTCGTCTTCCCTGCACCGTTCGGGCCGATCAGGCCGAGGATCTCCCCCTCCCGCACCGAGAAGGAGACGTCGCGAAGGGCGGTGACCCCGCCGAAGGACATCGTCACGTTTCGCATATCAAGCAGCATCCCGAGAGCCTCCTCCCGCGGCCTTTTTTCCGGCGAGACGGTTCACGAGGGGAGGGTCGATCAACCCCTGCGGGCGGAACACCATCATAGCGATGAGGAGGATCCCGTAGACGATGTACCGGTAATCGCTGACGGACCGGAGGAGCTCCGGAAGGGCGGTCAGAAGCATCGCGCCGAAGACCGGCCCGAGCAGGTGCTCGCTTCCCCCGAAGACGGCGAAGACGAGGATCTCCACCGCCCGGTGGTACGTGAAATCGGCCGGGCTGATGTACGAGGTGGCGTGAGCAAACAGCGCGCCTGCGAACCCGGACAGCATCGCCCCCTGGGTGAAGGCGAGGACCTTGTAGTAGGTCGTGTCGATCCCCGCCGCTTCGGCCGCCCTCTCGTCCATCCGCACGGCGGCGTACGCACGACCTACCCGCGAGGAGCCGAGGCGGAAGAAGAACCCGATCGCGCAGAGGGTGGACGCGAACAGGATCAGGAAGACCGACAGGCTGATGAACTGGTTGCCGCGGAGCCCGATGCTCTCCGGGGCGAATCCGGCGTCCCGCAGAGACGCCAGGAGTTCCCTTCCCATCTGGGGGATGGCGGCGATGCCGACCGCCCCTCCCGTCAGCGACTCCCAGTTGACGAAGACGACCCGGACCACTTCCCCGAACCCGAGCGTTGCGATGGCCAGGTACACCCCCGTCAGGCGCAGGGAGGGGATGCCCACGGCGATCCCGGCCAGGGCCGCCACGACGGAGCCCGCCACGATCCCTGCGGGCATCGGGAATCCGTGCCTCGTCGTCAGGATGGCCGTCGTGTACGCGCCGATGCTCATGAACCCGGCGTTGCCTAAGGAAAGCTGCCCCGTGGCGAGGGTGACGTAGATGCTCACCCCCAGCAGGGTATTGATGAGGACGAACGAGGCGACCTGCAGGTGATAGGGATTCAGCCAGTCGACGGCCATGGGTCAGCGGCGGGCTTCCGGCGCCGCCCGGCCGAAAAGCCCCTGGGGGCGAAGGAGCAGCACCACGATGATCGTGAGGAAGGCGATGGCGTCGCGGTACCCGGAGCTGCCGTAGGCGACCACGAACGTTTCGGAAAGGCCCAGGATGAGTCCCCCGGCCATCGCGCCCGCGACGCTTCCCATCCCTCCGAAGATGATGATCGCCAGCCCTTTCAGCCCCATCGAGAGTCCGATCTGGTTGTTGATGTAGTTGAAGGCCATCCCGACCAGCACGCCGGCGATGCCGCCCATCGCGGAAGCGATGACGACCGTGGCCGTGATGATCCTTTTCGTGTCGACCCCGAGCAGCTCCGCCGTTTCCAGGCTCTCCGCGGTGGCCCGAAGGCCTTTGCCGGAGCGGGTCCGGGCGAGCCACAGGGAGAGGCCTCCCATGAGAACCACCGAGACGGCCAGAATGACGACCTGCACGAGATAGACCGTCGTCGACCCGATCGTGAACCGGATCTCGGCGAAGGGGGTCTCGAACAGCTGATTCCCGGCGCCGAAGATGTGGTGGGCGAGATTTTCGAGGAGGATGGAGACGCCGATCGTGCTGATGAGAGGGGCCAGGTGGGAAACCCCGGTCCGCCCCCGCAGCGGGCGCAGGGCGACGCGCTCCAGCAGGTACCCCAGCGCGGCGGTCACCAACACGGCGCCCGCGAACGCGGCCGCGAGGGGGGCGTTCATCTTCGTCACGATCACCATCCCGATGAACGCCCCGAACATGAAGATCTCGCCGTGGGCCATGTTGATGATGTCCAGCACGCCGAAGACGAGGGTGTACCCCAGGGCGACGATGGCGTAGATGCTCCCCAGGGTGATGCCGTTGATCAGTTGCTCGGCAAACACGAGACGACCCCTGCCCGCTCCCCCCGATCAGCGGAAGAGCTGGAACTTGCCGTTCCGGATGATGAGGACGGCGGGCTCCATGACGACGTCGCGCTCCTCGTCGAAGGAGAATGTCCCAAGGACCCCGTGGAAATTCCGGATCCCCGCGAGCGCGTCGCGCAGCGCGGCCCGGTCGGCCTTGCCTGCTTTCTTCAGGCCTTCCGCCATGAGGGTGAGCCCGTCGTACGCCTGGGCGGCGAACTGGTCCGGCTTCTTCCCGTACCGCTTCTCGTACTTGGCGACGAAGGCCTTCACCTTCGGGTCGTCCTTCTCGCCGAACCACGGGGTGGCCACCACGAGGCCGTCCGCGGCGCCTTTCGCGATTTCGATCACCTTGGGGGAGTTGAACCCGTTCCCGCCCACGAAAGGCACGGCGATCCCCATCTTTCTCGCCTGGGAAAGGATGACCGCCCCTTCCTCGTACAGGGCGGAACAGAAAATCGCATCGGGGGCGAGGTTCTTGATTTTTGTCAGCTGCGCCTTGTAGTCCGCCTGCCCTTTCTGGAACGTTTCGGTGGTGAGGATCGCAAGCTTCATCTCCTCGGACACCTTCTTCATCGTGTCGTATCCGGACTTCGTGAAGACGTCGTCGTTCCCGTAGAGGAGCGCAACCTTCCGGAGGTTGTATTTCCTGACCGCCTTGCCGATGGAGGCGGGGATGGCCAGCGCCTCCGGGAGGGAGTTCCGGAAGACGAACTTCCCGATCTGGGTGATCCCCTGGGCCGTGGTCGACGTTCCCATGATGGGCACCCCGCTGGCGTTGGCCTCCGGGCCCACGACCTTCATCTCCGTGCTCAGCGTCGGCCCCAGGATCGCGACCACCTGGTCGGAGTTGATGAGCTTCTGCGCCGCGGCCAGCGCCTGCTCCTGTTTCCCGGAGGAGTCCTCGATGACCAGGTCGATCCGCAGACCTGCCCGGGCGTTCATTTCCTCCTGTGCGAGCTTGAACCCGTTGGTGATCGCCTCCCCGTACGCCGCGCCAGGGCCCGTCAGGATCGAGATCACCCCGATCTTCGCATGGATCTCGGGCCCTTTTCCCTTCTCCGCATACCCGGTCGCCCCCAGCAAAACCGGCGCGAATACGAATGCGAAGACCAAACCGGCCAACCTGATCTTCCCGTTCATGGAGAACCTCTCGATATGGTTTGCTATGGCGCCCGGGGGATAGGGAATCGAACCCCCATGGCTTGGATACCCTCGGGATTGTTCGTCGGTTGGGAAGAGGATATCAGGGGCAGGAACCAAAAGGCAATGGCGCGAAATATACAGGGGAAACCGGAACGCGGCTTCCCCCTGAGGAATCGATTGACGCCTCTCCCGGAATCGTTGCGATGCAGGAAAATATTCTTGACAGTTTCTTTTGTTTCGTGTTCCGCTTTATCCATATATATCTATTCATTGAATCAACGGACCAATCCCGAGAGATGAGAGGAAGAAAGGAGGCGATGAGGGAGAGTCTCCGAACAGGACGAAATGTCTCCATGGTGAAAAATGGCACGAAATCAACGGGTTGGGGGGTGTTCCATGGACGATGACAAGGAAAAGAAAAATTTCGGGGAGGGGATCGACAGACGGAAGTTCCTGAAATATATGGGCGCCACGGGTGCAGCCCTGGCTTTGAGCGAGATAGCCTCCTCAAAGGCCCGAGCCGTCGAGATAAAGAGGCTGGATATGGCGGGGAAAGTCCATATCCTGGGATGCAATGAAATGACTTCCACACACGGATATTGGGACAATTCCACAAAACCGGTCTTGACTGTTAAATCGGGCGATACCGTTCATGTTGAAACCGGGATGCACCTTATGGGGAAAATGGTGCCCGGGGCTACCATCGAAGACTGGATGAGTTGGTACAAAGAGGTCCTCGACCAGACCGCGGAAACCTATTTCTATCCGGATCAAACGACAGGGGCGGAAAAGGCAAGAAAGGGTTCCGGTCACCATCATCTGACCGGCCCGATCTATGTCGAAGATGCCGACCCGGGAGACATCCTCCAGATCGAAATCCTCGATATCGACCCCGGTGCCTATGGTTTCAACCTGAACCCGACCACGTCATTCGTGAAACTGGGGCTCCTTGCGGATGACTATCCGGAGGGGAAAGTCCGGTGGTATTCCGTCAACCGACGGGATATGAGTTACGAATTTCTGTCGGGGATCAAGGTCCCCGTCAGGCCGTTCCCTGGAACCATCGGCGTGGAATTGCCGGATAAGGGCATGTGGAGCAACGTCCCTCCCGGAAAGCATGGCGGTAACCTGGACAACAAGGATTTGGTTGCCGGGACCGTATTGTATCTTCCGGTGTGGATGAAAGGGGCAGGGTTCAAAACCGGGGATGCCCACCTCGCCCAGGGCCATGGAGAGGTGAACCTGAATGCCCTGGAGGGGGCTTTCAAGAACATCACATTGAGGTTCACCGCAAGAAAGGATCTCAAGAAACTGGTTGATTGGCCCATGGCCTCAAGTCCCAGCCACTGGATCATGATGGGATTCCATACCGATCTGTACAAGTCATGCCAGATGGCCGTGAAGCAGGCGATCAAGTTCCTGGACAAGTATTACGGCATCCCCGAGTTGGAAGGCTATGCCTTCTGTTCCCAGGCCGTTGACCTGCATGTCACCCAACTCGTGGACTACACGAAGGGCATTCATGCCATGATTCCCAAGAACTATTTTGTCGGAAAGCAATATGCCGATAAAAATACTCTCTTGATTCCAAAACAGTCTTGATAGGTACGGGTTTCATAAGTTGCCGGCGGATGAAACGCTCCTCTGCCGGCACCTTTTCTTAAGGAGACACCCATGGCAATGAAGGCAAAGTATGAGATCCGGTGCAGCTGCGGAACAAAATTTACCGGAGACTTTTACGAATATGTGTTTGCCGAGTATGACCCGGAGCTGAAAGACTCCATCCTTTCCGGAGAGTTCAACCGGATTCCATGTCCTTCGTGCGACCAAAGATTGCATATTGAAAACAGATTTCTTTACAGGGATGAAAAAAACAAATTATGGGTTTGGGTATGCAAAAAAGGGGAGGAATCACAAAGAGACGAGTTGGCTGAGGAACTGATCGAAAAAAATACCATGATAGAAGGTCATTTCCTGGATGATAAGGAAGACTACAGGAGATTCCTTGTCTTCGGCAGGGATGGCCTTATTGAACTTTTACTCAAAGAGGATCAGGCACTGAAAAGAAGTGAAGGAAGAAGCCTGAAGAACAATCCTGCCCTCCGATTGATCATGGAAGGGAACAAGGATCCGGGGTATCTGTTCTTGAGTGGGAAAAATATTAAGATTTCTCTACCTTTGAGACTCACCGAGGCCCATAAACACCTGGTAACCGGTCCCGAAGAAAAAAAGAAATGGTTACTATACTATTCTCAGGGATTAAATATTCACAACCCGTGCAGTTCCTTCCTGAACAAAAGATTAAGGGTAAAGTGGAACAGGATAAGAGAGAAAGAACCAGGAAACGATATGGAAAATGAATTTGACGATTTTGCAGAATCGTGGGCAGGGTACAGGATGGATATCAAACGATTTAAAGCCCTGTATCCGGAGAGACGCGAATTTTTCGATGGTTTGAAGAACATGAAAATTCCAAGAAAGCTGCGCGCTATGAATACCCGGCTGATCCCTCAGGAATCTGGTTAGGCCCCGAAGGGTGTTCCTCGTTTCATGTCTCGACCTTGCATAATAATGGGGGCGCGCATCCGCGAATCACCGCGTCGTCTCGACGGTTTCCTTGAGGTATCTCATGTGACCCTCGTATAGGTATTCGAGGGTCTGGGCCGCCACCTCTTCTGGGCAGACCTGGACCCGCGCCTCTCCGGTCTCCATGGCCGCCCGGGCGACGGCCGCCGCCACCTGGGGCGGCACCTTGAAGTTCAGCGCGTGGGGGATGATGTAGTCCGGCTTGAGATCCTTTGCGCCCACGAAGGCGGCGATGGCCTCCGACGCGGCGATCTTCATCCGGACGTTGATGTTCCGCGCCCGGACGTCGAGGGCCCCCCGGATCGCGGCGGACAGATCCCCCTTCACCTTGTCCCGGTTGGTGACTTTCGCCATCTCCTCCATGGCCCAGTTCATGTTCTCCGTTCTCCCCTCGTAGATCGAACCGTACTGGTCGCAGAGGACGATGTCGCGGGCCCCGGCGACGAGCAGGAGCTTCGCGACGGCGATCCCGGCCGCTCCCGCCCCGGCCATGACGATCCGTACCTCGTCGAGCTTTTTTCCCACACGACCTTGAGGGCGTTGATGAGGGCGGCATGGACGGCGATCGCGCCGCCGTGCTGGTCATTGTGGAAGACCGGGATCCTCGTGGCCGCCTTCAGGTTGTTCTCCACCGTGAAGCACTTCGGGGCCGCGATGTCCTCGAGGACGATCCCCCCGAAACTGGTGGCCAGGCGCAGGCAGATCTCGACGATCTCGTCGCAGTTCCGGGTGTTCAGGGCGATGGGCATGGCGTCCACGCCCGCGAAGGTCTTGAAGAAGACGGAACGGACCTCGAGCATGGCAAGGGCCGATTCCGGGCCGGCGTTGCCGATGCCGTAGACCGCCGACCCGTCGCTGATCACGGCGACGGTATTTCCCCGGCACGTCAGTTCGAAGGACCGGAATGATCCTGCTCCGAACGGCTTTCCCCGCCAACATCTTCCTTTCCGTTCCGGGACATGATTTCCTCCTTCCCACAAGACACGGGAACCGGATTCCCCTGGTTCCCTTCCCTGGTTGAAGGATCCCTCGCGGTTTTATTGCGGAGTAAGGCCTTGATAATATTAGTATCACCATTGTCCGTATTTGGCAACCCGGTAGCGCGGTCGGCGCTTTTCCCTGGCACTCGTCATGGGTCTTCCCGGGGCCGGTCCCGGCAAGTCTCCGCACTCCCGGAGGAGGAAGCCGCACCCGTCAAGCCAGTGGGGTTTTTTCTCCGGCTCGCCTCCCGGATCGAAGTGGTTTGCCGAAATCCTCATTATTACTGAACCGGGACGTCGCCCGAAGCGTCTAAAAGGGGCGGTATGTAGAATACGGTTTTCCCGGGAGGGAAACATGAGAAGAGATGGGTGTCCTGTTCATTGGCTGGGGCGTTTCTCGATCTGGTGCGCCATGGTGATCGGTTCCGCCGCCTTGATCCTGCCTGGTTATGCAGGCACGACACCCAAGCTGGGCGGAGGCGGATCGGTAGCAACCGGCTCGGCGGGAGGCTCGGAAGCGCAAGACGTGAGCAGCCAGCTGGAAAAATGCGATGAAACGCTGGGCACCATGGCAGTCGTGGAAGATCAGACGGCCCCCTGGTATCATCAACTTTCCCAATACAAATTAGGGTCGACCATCCCCGTTTTACGAATCATGATTCAACAATCGAACTGCTTTGTCGTGGTCGAGCGCGGACGCGCCATGCAGAACATGATGCAGGAGCGCTCGCTGACCCAGTCGGGAGAGATGCGGGAAGGCAGTCAATTCCAAAAAGGGCAGATGGTCGCGGCCGACTATACGATGAGCCCGAACATCACCTTCAGCCAGAAGGGGACCTCCGGCGTGGGAGGAGCCCTGGGCGGTTTATTCGGCGGTGCCGGCAGGGTAGTAGGCATGGTGGCGGGCGGCCTCAAGGCAAACGAGGCATCGACCACGCTGTTGCTGATCGACAACCGCTCGGGCGTTCAGTTGGCGGCCTCGGAGGGCAGTGCGAAGAACTTCGATTTCAGCCTCTTCGGCGGCGGTGCCGGCGGCGGCATGTTCGGAGGCGCCGGAGGGTATTCCAATACGCCGGAAGGAAAGATCCTGATCGCTGCGTTCATGGATTCGTACAACAAATTGGTCAAGGCGACGCGCAATTACAAGGCGCAGACGGTGAAAGGAGGCCTGGGAACCGGCGGCAGGCTTGGCGTATCGGGCGGCTCGACGCCGGCTTCGAAGGAGATCCAGGAGAAATAAGCGGGCCTTACCCGAACGTCGGCTCCAGTATAACCTCCGTCCGGATGGAGTTCGAGACGAGGCAGTTTTTCTCGGCCTTGTGGAGGATCTCCTCCGCCTGGGCGCGGTCCGCTCCGGGCCCTAGCGTGACCCGGGGGCGGACGACGATCTTCGTGAAGACGAGCCGTTCGTCCACGAACTCGAGCAATCCTTCCGCCTCGCTCTCGTATCCCTGGAAAGCCAGGGCCGCGCGTCCGGCGAAGGCCAGAAAGGTCGTCATGATGCAGGAGTTCACGGCGGCGACGTAGAGGTCCTCGGGCGACCAGATCCCCTCGTGCCCCTTGAACTCGGGGGGCGTCGCCACCTCGACGGGCGGCTTCCCGGCCACGGTCAGCGCGCCCTTCTTCTCTCCCGTCCACAGGACGGACGTCGCGTACTTGTAGCTCTTGGGACGGATCGCCATGGGTCGCTCCTTTCCCGGTCAGTAGACGAGGCGTGCCCGGATCGTATTGGGGATCGCCTCGAGTTCCGAAAGGATACCCGTTTCGCACGGATCGTCCACATCGATAATGGCGTAGCCGATGGTCCCCCGGGTCTCGAGGTGCTGCCCGGCGATGTTGACGTTCCGTCGCGCAAACACGTCGTTGATCCGGGCGAGCATCCCGGGGATGTTTTCGTGGATGTGTGCGAACCGGTGGGGGTAGGTCCTCCCCAGCGGATGGTAGATGGGAAAATTGACGCTCGAGATGGTGCTCCCGGTGGAGAAGTACGCCACGATGCGCTCCGCGACGAAGTCCCCGATCCCCGCCTGGGCTTCTTCCGTGGAGCCGCCGACGTGCGGTGTCAGGATCACGTTGGGCAGGTTCTGGAGGGTGGAGGAGAAAGGGGCCTTGCTGCTTTCCGGTTCCTCGGGGAATACGTCGATGGCGGCTCCCCGGATCCTGCCGTTTCGCAGGTGACGGGCGAGCGCCTCCACGTCCACCACGAACCCCCGGCTCAGGTTGAGGAAGACAACCCCCTCCTTCATCGCCGCGAATTCCTTCTCTCCGATGAAGTTCCTGTTGGACTCCCGTCCGTCGACGTGGACGGTGATGATGTCGGAGCGGCCCAGAAGTTCCTTGAGGGGGTACTTCCGGGCGTTCCCCAGGGAGAGTTTCTCCTCGAGGTCGTGGTATCCGACCTCCATCCCGAGGGACTCGGCGAGGGTGGAAAGCTGGGAGCCGATATTCCCGTAGCCGATGATCCCCAGCCGCTTCCCCCGGATCTCGTGAAACCCCTCGGAGGACTTCGTCCAGGCGCCTCTGTGGAGCCGGTTGCTGCTCTCGAACACCCCGCGAAGGAGCATGATCATTTCGCCCAGAGCCATCTCGACGACGCTGCGCGTGTTGCTGTAGGGGGCATTGAAGACCGCGATCCCCTTCGCGCCGCACGCGGAAAGATCGATCTGCTCCGTGCCGAGGCAGAAAGCTCCGATTGCCGACAGACGTGGGGCTCGCGCAAGGGTGTCGGGCCCGATGCGGGTCTTCGACCGGATTCCGAGGATGTCCGCGTCACCCATCATCTGGGCGAGCACTTTTTTCCCGGGGCTGTGGGGGACCGTCTCCACGTCGAACCCCGCAGCCCTGAATGCTTGGATGGCCCCCGGGTGGATGTTCTCCAGGAGGAGCGCCTTCATGCGGATCACTATATCATCCGTGGCAGCCCGTCGAACCTGAGGGGCGCATTGATTCCCCTCGGAATGGCGATCAACGATGCGATGAAAACGAAACCGGATATCAATATTTCAAATTATAACTACCCAGACCCCGCTCAAATGGATCCCTTCCATCCCGACCCCACCCCCACGCGGCCGTAAGTGTCCTGAATTACATGGTGCCCGGGGGGGGAATCGAACCCCCACGGCCCGTAAAGGCCTCGGGATTTTAAGTCCCGTGCGTCTGCCAGTTCCGCCACCCGGGCGCACTTGGAAAACATACCATAAAAACAGCGGTGTTCGGCGGGTTGTCGGGAAAGACTCCGAAATCCGGGGGTTCGGCCCGGAGAAAACAGGAGAGGATGGAGGCGGCACCCGGATTCGAACCGGGGGATAAAGGATTTGCAGTCCTCTGCCTTACCGCTTGGCTATGCCGCCGTATTGGCCATTTTCGGCGAACGCCCGGAACCTGTCAAGCCTCACGGGGACATCCTCACGGGAACGGACGGAAGGATCCAAACGCCGCTCCGGATTTATTTTTTCCGGTAAAGTGGTACTATTGTTTTGGCCATTCCGTGCTCGCTCCGACCCGGAGGTCCCCTTGGCTGCCGCGGTCTACATCACCGGTGTCGCCGGCTTTATCGGATCCCACGTGGCGGAGGCCCTCCTTGTACGAGGCGACCGTGTCTTCGGGCTGGACAACCTCGACCCCTTCTACGACCGGTCTCTCAAGGAAAGGAACCTGGCGGCCCTGTCGGACTACCCGGGGTTCCGGTTTACCGAGGGAGACATCCGGGACGAGGTTGCGCTTGGCAGCTGGGGGGACGGCTCTCCTGCGGACGCCCTCATCCACCTGGCGGCGAAGGCGGGCGTCCGGCCGTCGGTGGCCGATCCCGTCGGGTATGCCGACGTGAACGTGTCGGGTACGGCCCGCGTTCTGGCCTGGGCGAGGGACCGCGCCGTCCGGAGCGTCCTGTTCGCTTCCTCCTCGTCCGTGTACGGCGGGAACACCAAGATCCCGTTCTCCGAGGACGACCCCGTCGACCACCCGGTGAGCCCCTACGCCGCGACGAAAAAGGCGGGGGAGCTCATGTGCCACACGTTCTGCCACCTGTACGGGATGAACATCGCCTCGCTGCGCTTTTTCACCGTGTACGGGCCGCGGCAGAGGCCGGAGATGGCGATCCACAAGTTCACCCGCCTTCTCTTCGAGGGAAAGGAGGTAGGGATCTACGGGGACGGGTCGAGCAGGCGCGACTACACCTACATCGACGACGTCGTGGGGGGGGTGCTGGGCGCGCTCTTTGCACCGCCCGGCTACCGGGTCTACAACCTCGGGGAGTCCGCCACGATCTCCCTCGCAGACCTCGTCGGCCTGCTGGAGCGGGCCACGGGGATCCGGGCGAACCGGAGGTTTCTGCCTGTGCAGCCCGGGGACGTCCCCTTGACCTGTGCGGACATCACGCGCGCCCGCGCGGAGATCGGCTATAACCCGAAGGTCCCGGTTGCGGAAGGCGTGGAACGGTTCGTGCAATGGTATCGAGACAACCTGGCCGGGTATTCCATGCAGGGAGGTGACCGATGAAGATCACGTTGTCCGTAATCAAGGCGGATATCGGTTCCATCGGGGGCCATATCCAACCGAGCGCGCTCCTTGTCGAGGAGGTGCGAAAGAACGTCTCCGAAAAAGGGAAGAAGCTCTTGATCGACTCTTACGTGGGATACACCGGAGACGACATCGCCATCCTCATGACGCACACCGGGGGGGTCCTGAACGAACAGGTCCACAGGCTCGCCTGGGACACGTTTCTCGCCGGGACCGCGTTGGCGAAGGCGCAGGGGCTCTACGGCGCCGGCCAGGATCTCCTGAAGGATTCCTTTTCGGGGAACGTGAAGGGGATGGGGCCCGCCGTCGCCGAGTTGGAGTTCGAGGAGCGGCCGAACGAGGCGTTTCTGCTCTTTGCCGCCGACAAGACCGACCCCGGCGCCTACAACCTCCCGTGCTACCTCGCCTTCGCGGACCCCATGGTCAACTCGGGGCTCATCTTGTCCCCCAAGATCGGGCACGGGTACTCCTTCCGGATCATGGACGTCGAGCACACCGAGGGGGACCGGGTGATCGACCTGAACGCGCCGGAGGACCTCTACGACATCGCCGCGCTTTTGCGCGACCAGGAGCGCTTCGTCGTCGAATCGATCCGCTCCCGGGCCACCGGGGACATCGCCGTCTCGGTTTCCACCACGAGGCTCCACAACATCGCCGGGAAGTACACCGGCAAGGATGACCCCGTGATGCTTGTCCGGGTCCAGGGGAACTTTCCCGCCACGGGCGAGGTCCTCTCGCCGTTCACCATCGGCCACTTCGTCGCGGGGTTCATGCGCGGGAGCCATCACGGGGCGCTGATGCCGGTTGCGAAAAACACAGGCACCTCGTTTTTCGACGGCCCGCCGATCGTCTCCTGCCTGGCCTTCTGCGTCAAGAGCGGCAAGCTCACCGAGCCCGCGGATCCCTTCGACCACCCGTACTGGGAGTATGTGCGGACCAAGGTGTCGGCCAAGAACGAAGACCTGCGCCGCCAGGGATTCTTCGGCCCCGCCATGCTCCCGTACAGCGAGCTCGAGTACGGCGGGATCGTGGAACGGATGAAGAAGATGGATTCCCTCTTCCGCGTCCTGACGCCGCGGGAGGAAGTGAAGGCATAAGGGAAGACGGGGGCGGGCGCACCGCCCGACCCCGCATCCGGCAGGAAGGGGAAGAGATGGCCGGCGGGATCGATTTCCGTTTCGACTTTTCGCTCGTGCACGAAGGAAACCTCCGCAACGGGGAGGGGCTCACCCCCCTGAAGATGAGCAGGGCGCTCGGGCGCGCGCAGCGGGCGGCGAACAAGCTCGCCTCCCGGCACGCGGCGGGGGAGATCGGATTCCCCGGGCTCCCGTTCCTCGAAAAGGAGGCACGCGCCCTTTCCCGGTACGCCGCGGGAATGCGCAAGCGGTTCACCCACCTCCTCGTCCTGGGGATCGGCGGGTCCGCGCTGGGGACGAAGGCCGTCTACGAGGGCGTGGGGGGGGAAAGCGCCCGGAAGGGGCTCCGCCTCACGGTGGCGGACAACGTGGACCCCGACGGGTTCTTTCCGTTGCTGCGTTCCCACCCGATGAAGACCACGGCGGTCGTGGCCATCAGCAAGTCGGGGGGCACCGCGGAGACGAACGCACAGCTCGCCTTAGCCATCGAGGGGCTCAAAAAAGCCAACGGGAAGAAGTGGAAGGACCACCTGGTCCTGATCACGGATCCTTCGAGGGGGGTCTTCCGGCGGTTCGCCGACTCCGAGGGGATCGCCTCGTTTTCCGTGCCGCCCAACGTGGGGGGCAGGTTTTCCGTCCTGTCCGCCGTGGGGTTGCTCCCGCTGGCCGCGGCAGGGGTGTCGGGGGAGAAGCTGCTTGCGGGCGCCCGGTGGATGGAGTCGGTGTTCCGCGGGGCGAGGGGCGAAAAAAACCCGGTCCTTGCAGGCGCCGCCGTCTACTCCCACTACCTGACCGACAACCCGAAGCCCGTTCACGTCTGGTTCACCTACGGGGAAGGGTTGGCGCGCGTGGCGGAGTGGTGGCAGCAGCTCTGGGGAGAAAGCCTGGGGAAGCGCCGGCCGTCGGGCACGCCCGTGGGGCAGACGCCGGCCAGGGCGGTCGGGGTGACCGACCAGCATTCGCAGGTGCAGCTCTACCAGGACGGCCCCGCCGACAAGGTCTTCACCTTCGTGAAGTGGATGGGGGGGAGGGAGAAGGGGAACGTGCCTGCCCAAGGGTTCGCCCCCGGGATGGAGATGCTCGGGGGGCGCCCCCTGCGCGACCTGTTTCACGCCGAGTTCGAAGCCACGATCGGCGCCCTCTGGAAGGCCGGCCGCCCCATCGTCCGGATGGAGGTGGGGAAGCGGGACGAGGCCCACCTGGGGGCGTTCCTCCACTACTGGGAGTGGGTGACCGCCATCGCCGGGGAGTGCGCAGGGGTAGACCCCTTCGACCAGCCCGGCGTGGAGGAGGGGAAGATCATCACGCGCGCCCTCATGGGGGAGAAGGGGTCCGGGAAACGCCGGGAAGAGTTCCTCCGCGCGATGCGGAACCGGGATTCCGCCGAGATCCGGATTGCGGGAGGCAGTCCGTCCGGGGGGAAGCGCCGACGCGCCACCCGCCGGTCGGGGAAGGAGAGAGGGTAACCGATGGGGGGAAGGATCCGCCAGCTTCCCGACGGCGTGATCGACCAGATCGCCGCCGGGGAGGTTGTCGAGAGACCGTCCTCCATCCTGAAGGAACTCCTGGAGAACGCCGCCGACGCCTCCGCGTCACGGATCGAGGCGCAGGTCTTCGGGGCGTTTCCCTTCTCGCTGCGGGTCTCCGACGACGGGGTCGGCATGACGGCGGAGGAGGCGGAAGTAGCCGTCCGCCGGCACACCACGAGCAAGATCGCCACGGTCGACGACCTCCAGAAGCTCTTGACCTACGGGTTCCGGGGGGAGGCCCTCCCCTCGATCGCCTCGGTTTCCCGGTTGCGGATCCTCACCCGCCCGCGCGACCAAAACCTCGGAACGGAGGTGGTCGTGGAGGGGGGGAAGGTGCGGTCGGTGCGGGAAGCCGGCGCTCCCCGCGGGACGACCGTCGAGGTGTCGGACCTGTTCACCAACGTCCCCGCCCGTCTCAAGTTCCTCAAAACCCCTCGTACCGAGATGACCCACCTGTGGGAGGTGTTCCACGGGGTGGGCATCCCCCGCGAGGGGATCTCCTTCCGGATGCACGACGGCAGGACCGACGCCTTGTACGAGGAGGGGGAATCCCGCCTCGACCGGGCGAAGCGGCACGCGGGGGAGGGGGCCAAGTATCTCGCGCCCCTTTCGCTCTCCTCGGCGTTTTTCCGGATCAGCGGCTGGGCGGGTCTGCCGCACCTGTCCCGGTTCGGCTCCTCGGGAATCCACTTCTTCGTCAACGGCCGGTACTTCCGCGACAAGGGGGTCTTCGCCGCCGTGCGGGAAGCGTACCGGGGGATCCTCCCCCCCGACCGGCAGCCGGTGATCTACCTGTTCATCGGGTGCGACCCGTCCGAGGCGGACGTGAACGTTCACCCCGCCAAGATGGAAGCCCGCTTCCGGTACGGGAAGGACCTGTTCGAGCTGGTGCGGCACGCGATCGGGGAGGCCCTGGGGGAGATTCCGGCGGCATCGGCCGTCGTCTCCCTCCCCGCGGGCGACGAGGGGCGGGTGGGGGCGCAGCTGCAGCCGAAGGTGACGGATTCCCCCGGGGAGGGCCTGTTCGCACGGTACCGGGCGGAGCCCCCCCTTCTCCCCGTCTTCGGCGAAGACTCTCCTCCCCCGGAGAGGGAGGGAGGGTTCGGGTCGCTTCGGCCCGTCGCCCAGCTCATGGGAACGTACATCGTCTGCGAGGGGGTAGGGGAGGTGGTGATCATCGACCAGCATGCGGCGGCCGAGCGGATCGTCTTCTCCCGGCTGAAGGATTCCTACCTCGGAAAGAACGCGCCCATCCAGAGGTGGCTGGTCCCGCAGGTCGTCTCCCTCCCCGGGGCGGGGAAGAGGGAGCGCGCCGAAATCGAGGCGTTCCTGGCGGCGGTCGGGTTCCTCTGCGAGTCGTTCGGCGAAAATACGTTCAAGATCTCGGGAGGGCCCGCGATCCTGGGGCATTTCGATCTCCAGATCTGGTGGAAGGACCTGGGCGACTTCCTCCTCTCCCAGGGGTCCGCCCCGAAGGGGATCTTCGATGCCGACCGGGAGCTGTGGCGCATCGCGTGCCACGCCTCCCTGCGGGCCGGGATGACCCTCGAAAAGGAAGGGATGCGCTCTCTGCTCTCCGACCTGGATCGCGCCGTCGCCTCCCACAGTTGCCCCCACGGCCGCCCCGTCTGGGTGAAGATTTCCGCCGCCGAAATGAAACGGATGTTCGGCCGTACATAACGCCTCCCATGGGAGAAAACCGGCTTCTCGTCCTGTCCGGGCCCACCGCGGCCGGGAAGACGACGGCGGCGATAGCCCTCGCCCGCTTCTTCCCCCTCGAGGTCATAAACGCCGATTCGATGCAAGTCTACCGGGGGATGGACATCGGGACGGCAAAGCCTTCGCCCGCGGAACGGGCCGGGATTCCCCACCACCTGATCGACGTGGCGGATCCGGACGAGGAGTACAGCGCCGGACGTTTCGTGGCCGAGGCGAATGAAGCGATCCGAGGCATCCGGGAAAGAGGCCGGTTCCCGCTCGTCTCGGGAGGCACGGGGATGTACATCCGGGCGCTCCTGCGGGGACTCGACCCGCTCCCGTCCGACCCCCGCGTCCGTGCACGCCTGTCCCGCCGGTGGGAGGAGGAAGGGCCGTTGGCCCTTCACGGCGATCTTGGAAAGGTCGATCCCGAATCGGCGGCACGGATCCACCCCTCGGACAGGGTCCGGGTGGTAAGGGCCCTCGAGGTGGCGGAGTTGACGGGGGAGCCGGCCAGCGCTCGGAAGGGCAGCTGGTCCGCCGGAGGGAGCAGGTTCGGGGTCCTGTTCCTGGTCCTCGCGGTTGACCGGGCGGAGTTGTACCGTCGCATCGACTTGAGGGTGGACGCGATGGTTCGGGCGGGGCTCGTCGAAGAGGTGAGAGAGCTTTTCGCGCAGGGGTATGGCCGGGGCCTGAAAAGCATGGGAGCGCTTGGGTACCGGCACGTTCTCTCCCACCTCCTGGACGGGGTCCCCCTCGAACAGGCGGTCAGCCGGATGAAGCGGGATACGCGACGGTACGCGAAGAGACAGGTCACCTGGCTGTCGGGGGAGCCGGGGGCGGTCCGCCTGGAGGGGAAGGCCCCCATCGAGGCGGCTACCAAGGAGGTCGGAGAGTTCCTGTTTTAGCCCTCCGCATCATGAATACGGCAACGTATCCGTGCGTGGCTCCCGGTGCCAAGGGGCACAGCGGGGGATTCCTCGAAGCGGCCTGTGGAGCGAGGTGCGACTTGCGGCGAGCGTAGCGGAGAGGAAGCCGCCCGCGAGCACCTGGCACCGGGAGGGGAAACGCCTCAGGGCGTCGGCCCGGTACGAGACCGTCATTACGAGACGCAGCACTTCGCCCTTCCTGTCCGTCCGATGCACCATGGCATCGGGGTCGGGGTGCGGGCGAAACGAAACCGGCAACCGGGTCATCTACGGAACAAAAAGGAAAGAAACCGCCATGGCGAGGAAGATCGCAATCGTCCTGTTTTGTCTGGCCGCCCTGACGACCCCGTCGTCCGGGGGCCCCTCCGGACCCGATGCCGGTCCGATTCCGCCGGGGGAGGCCGGGGCCAAGGAGGCCGTGGAACGTTCTCCCCGTCACCACGAGTGGGCCGACATCGTCGTTCCCGGCAAGGAAACGAAAGTGGCCGCCTTCATCGCCTACCCCGAACGCAAGGACAAGGCCCCCGTGGTGATCGTCATCCAGGAGATCTATGGACTTACCGACTGGGTACGGGCCGTTGCGGACCGGTTGGCCGCGGAAGGGTTCATCGCCATCGCGCCGGACCTTCTTTCCGGCAAGGGCCAAGGCGGCGGAGGGACCGACAAGTTCGGCAGCCGGGACGACGTCGTGAAGGCGGTGCGCGGCCTGTCGTCGCCGGAGGTCGTGGCCGTGCTGGACGCGGTGAGCCGCTACGGAAGGGGCCTGCCGGCCGCAAAGGACAAATTCGCCACGGTGGGCTTCTGCTGGGGCGGCGGGCAGAGTTTCCACTACGCCACGGCGCAGCCCGACCTGGATGCGGCGGTGGTCTATTACGGCACGTCCCCCGACCTGGAGGCCCTGGGGACGATTCGCGCGCCCGTGCTCGGGCTCTACGGCGAGGACGACGCCCGGGTGAACGCCACGGTCGGTCCCGCAGCGGCGAGGATGAAGGAACTCGGGAAGACGTTCATCGCGCACACCTACCCCGGGGCGGGGCACGGGTTCCTGCGGGCCCAGGACGGCCGCGACGGAGCGAACCTGGCTGCGTCCCGGAAGGCCTGGCCTGCCACGATCGAGCACCTCAAAACGTACCTGGAGTAGGATCTCCCTTGAATTAAGTTCTTGTTCTGAGCCCCTTTTTCCCATAAATTAGGTGCTTACCCGTTATCTAAGGAGCGCGGATGATTCTCCAATACCTCGATTTCGAGAGGCCGATCGTCGACCTGGAGAACCGGCTGGAACAGCTCCGCCGCCTCGACGACGGGACCGACAAGAACCTCCGCGAGGAAGCGGGGAAGCTGGAGAAGAAGATCGCCAAGATCCGCAAGGAGATCTTCTCCAATCTGACCCGGTGGCAGATCACCCTGTTGGCCCGCCACCCGAACCGCCCCTACATGCTCGATTATGTGAACCTTTGCTTCAAGAATTTCCTGGAGATCCACGGGGACAGGCTGTTTCGCGACGACCCGTCCATCGTCGCCGGGTTCGCGGAGCTCGACTCCGAAAAGGTGATGCTCATCGGGCAGCAAAAAGGGAGGAACACCACCGAGAAGATCCGGCGGAACTTCGGGATGGCGCACCCGGAGGGGTACCGCAAGGCGCTCCGGCTGATGAAGCTTGCCGAGAAGTTCCGCCTTCCCGTGATCACGGTCATCGACACGCCGGGGGCCTTCCCGGGGATCGGGGCCGAGGAGCGCGGCCAGTCCGAGGCGATCGCCCGGAACCTGCTCGAGATGGCGAAACTCAATACCCCGCTCGTCGTGGTCGTGATCGGCGAGGGGGGGAGCGGCGGGGCGCTGGCGCTGGGGATCGGGGACGAGATCCTCATGATGGAATACGCGATCTACTCGGTCATCTCCCCCGAGGGGTGCGCCTCCATCCTCTGGAGGGACACCGCGCGGGCGGAGACGGCCGCCGAGATGATGAAGATCACCGCTCCGGATCTCAAGAAGTTCGGCGTGGTGGACCGGATCATCCCGGAGCCGGAGGGAGGGGCGCACCGCGATCACAAGGCCGCCGCCGATGCGGTCAAGTCGGCCCTGGTCGAATCGCTCGCGTCGGTTCGGTCCCTGCCCGCCCGTCAGCTTCTCGACCGCAGGTACGCGAAGTTCCGGGAGATCGGTCGGATCAAGCGGAAGGCGGGTGGAGCGTAGGTGGGAAAGGACCGGATGAAAGAGCTTCGCGACGAGATCGACGCGATCGACGACCGGATTCTTTCCCTCCTCAATCGCCGCGCGCAGGCGGTGATCGAGGTGGGGAAAATCAAGGCGGAGCAGAACCTGCGGTACTACGTCCCGGAGCGCGAGGTGGAGATCCTGCGCAGATTGACCGCTTCCAACCCCGGCCCCTTCCCGAGCGAGGCCCTGAAATCGATCTTCCGGGAGATCATCTCCGCCTCCCTTGCCCTCGAGAAACCCTTGAGCGTGGCGTTTCTGGGCCCCCGGGCGACATTTACCCACCTGGCGTGCCTCAAGCACTTCGGGGAGAGCGCCGATTACGTCGCGCAGATCAACGTCTCCGAGGTGTTCGAGGCGGTGGAGCGCGGAAACGCGGACTTCGGCGTCGTGCCCATCGAGAACTCGAGCGAGGGAATCGTGAGCAACACCCTCGACATGTTCGTCGACCACAACCTGTTCATCAGCGGAGAGATCCTCATCGAGGTGGCCCACGACCTTCTCTCGGTGACGGGCGACATGGAGCACGTGAAGAAGGTCTACTCCCACCCCCACGCCATCGCCCAGTGCCGCATGTGGCTCGAGAGGAACCTGCGCAACGTCGCGGTCTTCGACGTCGAGAGCACCGCCCGGGCGGCGGAACTGGCGATCGACGACCCTTCGGCGGCGGCGATCGCGGGGGAGGCGGCCGCCAGGATCTACGGGCTGCAGTGCATCCGGAAGCGGATCCAGGACAACCCGAACAACTTCACGCGCTTCATCATCATCGGGAAGATCGCCCCGGAGCGGACCGGGAACGACAAGACCTCGGTCCTGTTCTCCGCGCGGGACGAGGTGGGCGCGCTCCACCATATGCTGGAGCCGTTCTCCCGCCACCGGATCAACCTTACGAAGATCGAATCCCGCCCCGTGAAGAAAAAAGCGTGGGAATATCTTTTCTTCCTCGACATGGAAGGGCACATCACGGACGATCCGGTGGCGCGGGCCCTGGACGAGCTCCGGATGCGCGCCTCGTATCTGAAAATCCTCGGCTCCTACCCCCGGGCGATCTGACCGCGAACGAAGGCTAGAGCGGCGACGGGGAAGGCGGGAGGCAGGACAGGGAGGATCCGGCCATGATCATCGTGCTGAAGGCGGGCGCCACCGGCCGGGAGATCGCCCTGGTCGAGGAGAAGATCCGGGCGTACGGCCTCACGGCGCACATCTCGCGGGGGGTGGAGCGCACCATCATCGGCGCCATCGGGGACGAGCGGAAGATGCAGCCCGAGGCGTTCGAGGGAATGGAATGCGTCGAGAAGGTCCTCCGCATCCTCAAGCCGTACAAGATCGTCAGCCGGGACTTCCAGAAGGAGGACACCGTCATCACGGTGCGGGGGCAGACGATCGGCGGAGGCACGGTAGCGCTCATCGCGGGGCCGTGCGCGGTCGAGGGAAGGGAGATGATGCTCGGGATCGGGGCCCGGGTCGCCTCGTCCGGGGCGTCGTTCCTTCGCGGGGGGGCCTTCAAGCCGCGCACCTCGCCGTACGCGTTCCTGGGGCTGGGGGAGGAGGGGCTTCGCTACCTGGCCGAGGCGCGCGAGGCGACGGGGCTCCCGGTGGCCACCGAGCTCATGGACCCGCGCGACATCGACCTCGTGGTCAGGTACGCCGACGTGATCCAGATCGGGGCGAGGAACATGCAGAACTTCCGGCTTCTGACCGAGGTGGGCCGTCTCGACAAGCCCGTCATCCTCAAGCGCGGGATGAGCGCGACGATCATGGAGTGGCTGATGTCGGCCGAGTACATCGCCTCGGAGGGAAACCGGAAGATCATCCTCTGCGAGCGCGGGGTGCGGACCTTCGAGTCGGCCACCCGGAACACCTTCGACGTCTCGGCGATTCCCGTCCTGAAGGGCCTCTCCCATCTCCCGGTGATCGCCGACCCCAGCCACGCCGCGGGGAAGATGAGCCTGGTCGAGCCGCTCGCCGCGGCCGCCATCGCCGCCGGCGCGGACGGCGTCATGGTGGAGGTCCACCACGACCCCGAGACGGCCCTCTCCGACGGGCCGCAGTCCCTGCGGCCGGACGCCTTCCAGGAGATGGTCGCGCGGCTGAAAGGGATCGCGGCCGCCGTGGGGAAGAAGCTGGGGAACGCGTGATCGCGCAGCGGATCGGCATCGTGGGGCTGGGGCTCATCGGCGGGTCTCTCGCCCTGTCGCTCAAGGGGAAGCCGGGTGCGCCCGAGGTCTGGGGGTGCGATCGCCGGAAGGAATCCGTCCGGAGGGCGAGGGAGGCCGGCGCCGTCGCCCGGGCCTGCACCGAAACCGAGATCGCGGCGTGCGACATCGTCGTGGTGTGCGTGCCGGTGATCCGGTCCCTCGGGATCATCCGCCGCATCGGGAAGAGGATGCGGCCGGGGTCGGTGGTGACCGACGTCGGGAGCGCCAAGGCCAGGATCGTCCGGGTCGGACAGAAGAGCGTGGCGCCCGGCGCGGAGTTCGTCGGCGGGCACCCGATCGCGGGGACCGAGAACTCGGGATACGCCGCGGCGGACCCGTCCCTGTTCCGCGGCAGGACGTCGATCGTCACCCCGGCGGCGGGGAACAGCGAGGCGGCCTTGCGGCGCGTCGAGGCGCTGTGGAGGATGGCGGGGGCGCGGGTGGTGCGGATGGACCCGGAAATGCACGACCACGTGTTCGCCTACGTCTCCCACCTCCCCCACGCCGTCGCCTACGCCCTGGTCCATTCCGTGGCGACTCTTAACTCCCGGGTCCCCCTCGGGTACTCCGCGGGGGGGTTCCGGGACTTCACGAGGATCGCCTCGAGCAACCCGGAGATGTGGAAGGACATCGTCCTCCAGAACCGGGTCGAGATCCTCCGGGCGACCGCGCACTACCGGAGGAACTTCGCGCTGCTCGAGGGGCTCATCCGGGGCGGGGACGAAAAGGGGCTGCTGGCCTACTTCCGGAAGGCGAAGCGGACGAGGGACCGGCTGTAGTGTACCGTCTCGCAAATAGCTTGAAGCACCGAGAGCGCCGATGCGCCGCGCCAGCAAGGCGCGCGACTGAGGCATACCGTTGAGTATGGTGAAGAAGCGCAACGAAGCGGGAGCGAGGGGCCTGTCCCCGGAAGGGTCGGCAGCCGAGGCGAAGCGGATGCGCCGTCAGACCGCGAAGGACGACCGAGCACGGCGCAGGCGTACTGGCGGTACGCCGAGCCGGGCGCAGGGAGTCCGACAAAGGGCTGGCGGTGCAGACCGAGCCGCAGGCGCCGGTCGCCCACAGGGCTGCCTTTTCTGCTGCGACAAGCGATCCCCGGGCTGCGTCGGGCGTGCTCGTCGCTCGCTTGTGCGGCGTACTTCCCGTACGCCTCCGCACTCGCTCCTGCGCTTGCCCGCCTCGCCTCGGGTCTCCCTGGTCTCGCGACGAAACCCTTCCGGGGACCGGCCCCCTGCAGCGGCGATCGAATGCCAAGGGATTTGCGAGACGGTGCACTAACATGGGGAAAACGGCGAAGATATCCGGGACCGTCACCGTCCCCGGCGACAAGTCGATCAGCCACCGGGCGGTGATGTTCGCCTCGATGGCCGAGGGGCAAAGCCGCATCCGGGGCTTCCTCCCCGCGGAGGACACCCTGCGGACGGTGGGGATGATGATCGCGCTGGGAGTCGAGATCCACGAAATCTCGCCCACGGAGATCCGCATCAACGGCCGCGGGATGCGGGGATTCGACGAGCCGCAGGACATCATCGACGCGGGGAACTCCGGCACCACGATCCGGATCGGGTGCGGGATCCTCGCCGCCCAGCCGTTCGTGTCCATCGTGACCGGCGACCCGTATCTGCGCCGCCGTCCGATGGGGCGCATTGTCCGGCCGCTCACCCGGATGGGCGCTCGGATCACGGGGAGGAGGGAGAACACCCTTCCGCCCCTCTGCATCGAGGGGGGGGGCCTGCGCGGGATCCGGTACGAGATGCCCGTCGCATCGGCCCAGGTGAAGTCGTCGATCCTGCTCGCCGGCCTCTACGCCGACTCCCCCGTGACCGTGATCGAGCCTCTCCCTTCGCGGGACCACACCGAGAGGATGCTCCTGTCGATGGGGGCGAGGGTCGTGCGGGAGGAAAGAGAGGTCACCGTCCACCCGGCCGAACGGCTCCGTCCTCTCGCGATCACCGTCCCGGGCGATATCTCGTCGGCGTCGTTCTTTCTGGTCCTGGCCGCCATGGTCCCCGGCGCGAGTCTTTGCCTTCCCGGGGTCGGGGTCAACCCGGGCAGGATCGGCCTGATTTCCGTGTTGCGCAGGATGGGGGCGGACGTCCGGTTTGCGTCCCCCCGGGAGGAGGGGGGCGAGCCCGTGGCCGACATCGTGATCGAGGGGCGTGGACTCGTCGCCACGGAAGTTCCACCCGAGGAGGTTCCCGCGCTGATCGACGAGGTCCCGGCGATCTGCGTGGCCGCCGCCATGGCGGAGGGGCGTACGGAGATCCGCGGAGCGGCCGAGCTTCGCGTCAAGGAGTCCGACCGGATCGCGGCGATGGTGAAAGGGCTTTCCTCTCTCGGGGTATCGTGCGGCGAATACCCCGACGGGCTGTGGGTCAAAGGACCGGCGCGGATCACGGGCGGGCAGCGGGTCGAAAGCCACGGGGACCACCGGATCGCCATGTCGCTCCTGGTCCTCTCCGCGGCGTCGGGCGTCCCGGTGGAGGTGGACGACACGGCGTGCATCGCCTCCTCGTTCCCCGGGTTCCCCGAGAGGTTGCGGGAGGTTCTCGGGTGAGGGAACGGCCCATCGTGACGATCGACGGCCCCTCCGGCGCGGGGAAGACGACGGTCTCGAAACGGCTGGCGCAAAGGGCGTCCCTCACCTGGCTGGACACGGGCGCGATGTACCGTGCGTGCGCCCTCGCGTCCCGGAGGGCCGGGATTCCCTGGTCGGACGGGAAGCGTCTCGGGACCATGTGCGCGGATCTGGCGATCGCGTTCCGGCGGGAAGGGGAGGAGGTGCGGATTCTCCTGTCCGGCGAGGAGGTGAGCGAGGCGATCCGGACCCCCGAAATCAGCATGGGGGCGTCGGAGGTTTCCGTCCACGGCCCGGTGCGCGAGGCCATGGTTGCCCTCCAGAGGAGGATGGGGGAGGGAGGCGGGGTCGTACTCGAGGGGCGCGACACCGGGACGGTGGTCTTTCCGGACGCCGACGCGAAGTTCTTTCTCGACGCCCACGCGGCGGTCAGGGCCCTTAGGCGTTACCGCGAGTGGGGACCGGGGGAAGGCAGAACCTACGAGGAGGTCTTGAAAGACGTGATCCGGAGGGACATTCTGGACAGCACGAGGCAGCACTCGCCGCTTATGATGGCGGAAGGGGCGGTCTACATCGACTCGACGACCCTTTCGGTGGAGGAGGTGGTCGACCTGATGCTGCGAAGCATCCCTCTGCCCGTGCCCCGGACCGGAGAGGACGGAAAGCCGTGAGGCGCATCCTCATTGCCCGCAGCGCGGGTTTTTGCTTCGGCGTGAAAAGGGCGATCTCCCTCGCCAACGAAACCGCCGAAAGGAGGGAAGGCGCTTCCTCCGCGGGGGCCCCGATCTACTCGCTGGGGCCCCTCATCCACAATCCCCAGGCGGTGGAGGAGCTCGAGCAGCGGGGGGTGCACGTCGTCCAGTCGGTGGATGAGGTCCCTTGCGGGAAGGTCATCGTCCGCTCCCACGGCATCACGCGGACAGACCACGAGGAGCTGGTCGCGAAGGGGGTGCGGATCATCGACGCCACCTGCCCCTTCGTGAACAAGGCGCAGGAGCACGCGCGGTCCTTGAGCCGCGAGGGGTATGCCGTGATCGTGGTGGGCGATGCGAACCATCCGGAAGTAAAAAGCATTATCAGTTACATCGAGCCCGGAATACCGGTCTTCGCCTCCCTGGCGGATATCCGGGACACGGCCGGGATCCGGAAGGCGGGCATTGTCGCGCAGACCACCCAGTCGTTCGAGAACCTGATGCAGTTCGCCTCCGCGGCGATGAAGAAATTTCCCGAGGTGCGCGTGTACAACACGATCTGTCACGCCACGACCCTTCGGCAGAAGGAGTCGAGCACGGTGGCCGGAAAGGCGGACGTCATGATCGTCCTCGGCGGGTACAACAGCGCGAACACGAGGCGCCTCGCGGAGATCTGCCGGGAGATCAACCCCCGGACGCACCACATCGAGACGGCCGCCGAACTTTCCGCCGACCTGGTGGCGGGGACTGCGTGCGTCGGGGTGACGGCGGGGGCCTCCACGCCCCAGTGGATCATCGACGACCTGGTGGCGAGGATCCGGGAGATCTGGCGGGGCGAAGAGGTCGGCGTGGCCTATTACAAGTAGGAAAATCGGGATTTTCTGTTGATCGGTTTCACGGGTTGCGGGTGTATGATATACGGGCAGAACAGATGACGAGGAGCGGCATCATGGATGACAATTCCGCAAACCGGGACCTTCCCGAGGGAAAGAACGGGGGATCCAAGGACCCGAAGGGAGTCGCAAGGGCGGAAGACGACTTCGAAAAGCTGTACCAGGAGAGCATCGAGAACCCCGAGGAGGGCGAAATCATCCACGGGGTGGTGATCAAGGTCCTCAAGGAGTACGTCGCGGTCAACATCAACCGCAAGTCCGAGGGGATGCTCCCGCTGGCCGACCTGACCGAGGGGGAGAGGGAGTCCCTTTCCCCCGGCGATCCCCTCGACGTGATGGTCGAGCGGTACGACTCCACGCAGGGGTTCGTCCTCCTCTCGCGGGAGAAGGTCCTGCGGGTGCGGATCTGGGACGACCTGCAGAAGGCCAACGACGAAGGAACCCCCGCCCAGGGCACGATCGTGGCGAAGGTAAAGGGCGGCTTCACGGTCGATATCGGGGGGGTGAAGGCCTTCCTGCCGGGGAGCCAGGTGGACATTCGCCCCGTGCGGGACAACGAGGCCGTCATCGGGCTCCAGGGGAAGTTCAAGGTCCTGAAGCTTTCCCGCAAGAAGGCCAACGTCGTCGTATCGCGGCGGGCATACCTCGAGGAGGAGCGGGAGGCCCGGAGGAAATCGCTGCTCGACAACATCCGGGAAGGCGACGAGATCGAGGCGAAGGTGAAGAACATCACCGATTACGGCGTCTTCATGGACCTGGGCGGCCTCGACGGGCTGATGCACATCACCGATATGTGTTACGGCAAGATCGGCCACCCGTCCCACCTGTGCAAGGTCGGCGACGCGCTGAAGGTGAAGGTCATCCGGTTCGACCGGGAGAAAGGGCGCATCTCCCTGGGGCTCAAACAGATGCGGCCGGACCCCTGGCTCGCCATCGAGGAGCGGTACCGCGTGGGGAGCAGGCTCTCGGGCCGGGTCACGAACATCACCCGGTACGGCGCGTTCATCGAGCTCGAGGAGGGCGTGGAGGGTCTCCTCCACGTCTCCGAGATGTCCTGGAGCAAGCGCCTCAAGGATCCTTCCGAGGTGATGAAGCCGGGGAACACCGTCGACATCGTGGTCCTCAAGCTCGAAAAAGAGCACAAGAAGATCTCCTTGGGCTACAAGCAGCTCCTTTCCAACCCCTGGGACAGGCTCCGGTCGGCGCACCCGGAGGGGTCGGTGGTCGAGGGCGTGGTGAAGAACATCACCGATTTCGGCGCGTTCGTGGACATCGGCGAGGAGATCGACGGCCTGATCCACATCTCGGACCTGTCCTGGAGCCAGCGGGTAAAGCATCCCGGCGAGGTGCTCAAGAAAAGCGAGAGGGTGCAGGCGAAGGTGCTCAAGATCGACCCGGAGGCGCACAAGTTCTCCCTCGGGGTCAAGCAACTGACCCCGGACCCGTGGGACGGGGTCGAGGTCCGGTTCAGGAAGGGCGGCCACGTAACCGGCCGCATCACCCGGGTGGCCGACTTCGGCGTCTTCGTCGAGCTCGCCGATGGCGTGGAGGGGCTTGTGCACATTTCCGAGCTTTCCCGGGAGAAGGTCGACACCCCGACCGCCCTGTTCAAGGAGGGGAACGACGTGGGGGCCGTCGTCCTTTCCGTCGACCGAAACAACAAGAAGATATCGCTCAGTATCCGCTCGTATCTGGACGGGGCGGATCGCAAGGAGATGGAATCCTACCTGACCCATCCCGACGAACAGCAGGAGTCGGCGACCGCTTTCGGGGAAGCGATGCGCCGGGCCCAGCTGAAGATGAACGAGGAGTGATCCCGGGGTTCGGATGAGCGCCGAGAGGTTTTCCTACACCCCGTCGCGCCCCCGGCGACCGTTCCTCCGCGGGTGCCTGATCATGGTCCTCGTCCTGGGAGGGGTCTTCGTCCTTCTCGGGGTCGTGTCGAGGATGGACGGGTTCTTCTTTCTCCGGGGGGAGAAGGTCGGCGTCCTGACGATCAGCGGTCTGATCATCGACTCCGAGGCGACCATCGAGCAGCTGAAAAAATTCGCCAGGGACGACTCGGTGAAAGCGATCGTCGTGCGGCTCAACACGCCGGGTGGGGGCGTGGGGCCCTCCCAGGAGATCCACGAGGAAGTCAGGAAGATCCGCGGGAAGAAGGTGATCCTGGCGTCCATGGGGGCGCTGGCGGCGTCGGGGGGGTACTACATCGCCTGCGGCGCCGACAAGATTTTCGCCAACCCCGGGACGATCACCGGCTCGATCGGGGTCCTCATGAAATTCCTGAACGTGAAGGACCTGATCGAGAAGATCGGGGTGAAGGGATTCGTGGTCAAGAGCGGCAGCTTCAAGGACACCGGTTCCCCGATCCGGGAGATGAGCCCGGAGGAGAGGAAGCTCCTCCAGAGCGTGATCGACAATGTCCACTCCCAGTTCGTGAACGCCGTGGCCGAGGGACGGAATCTTCCGCGGGACGCAGTCCTGGCGATCGCGGACGGCCGCATATTGTCCGGCGAGCAGGCGAAGGAGCTGGGCCTGATCGATGCGCTCGGCAACCTGGAGGACGCCGTGGCCGAAGCGGGGAAAATGGCGAAGATCGAGGGGGAGCCCCGGGTCGTCACCCTCCCGAAGAAAAAATTTTCCTTTCTGGATTTGCTAAGGGAAGAGGCGAAAAGTATAATCGACGAGAAACTGACGCAGACGCAGATCCGGCTCGACTACCTGGCCCAATAATATTCCCGGAGGAGATGGAGGATGACGAAAAGCGATCTTGTGCAAACGCTGTCGGAGAAGATATCCACGTTGACCAAGAAGGAGTGCGAGGTCATCGTGGACACGGTCTTCCAGAACATGAGGGACGCCCTGCACCGGGGGGAGAAGATCGAGATCCGGGGCTTCGGCAGTTTCACCGTCCGCCTCCGCCGGTCCAAGGAAGGGCGCAACCCCAAGACCGGGGAGAAAGTCTCCATCCCCGAGAAGCGGATCCCCTTCTTCAAAGTCGGCAAGGAACTGCGGGAACTGGTCAACAGCTGACCTCTTCCGATGGAAAGGATGTTCTCTCCCTGGCGGATGGAGTGGGTCCGGGGGGACGGCTCGGGCGGAACCCGGTGCATCTTCTGCGTCGGGGAGGAGGACCGTCGGGACCCCGAGCGTCTGGTCCTGGGCATCTACCCGAACACGCTCGCGATCTGCAACCGGTACCCCTACAATAACGGGCATGTGCTGATCGCCCCCCGCCGCCACGTCGCCGATCTCTTTCTCCTGTCGGGGGAAGAACAGAGGGAGCTGATGTCCCTCGTCGCGCTGGGTACGAAGGCCCTGGCCGAGGAATACTCCCCCGAGGGGTTCAACGTGGGGATGAACCTCGGCAAGGTCGCCGGGGCCGGGATAACCGGCCACCTGCACATTCACCTCATTCCCCGCTGGGGCGGGGACACCAACTTCATGACATCCGCCCTGACGACGCGGGTCCTCCCCGAGTCGCTTCCGCAGACGCACGGTCGGCTGTCGGCCCGGTTCGGGGCGCTGACACCGTAACGCAACAGGGTTGTTTCGGAAGGAAGATGTCTACCCAGCTTACTCCCGCGATGCGGCAGTACGTGGAGATCAAGTCCCGGTACCGGGACTGCATCCTCTTCTTCCGCATGGGCGATTTCTACGAGATGTTCTTCGAGGACGCCATCCGGGCCTCCCGCCTGCTCGACATCGCGCTCACCTCCCGCGACAAGGAGGCGAACATCCCGATGTGCGGGATCCCGTTCCACGCCCGCAACGCCTATCTCTCGAAACTGATCCGGCAGGGGTGCAAGGTGGCGATCTGCGAGCAACTGGAGGAGCCGGGGGGCCGCGGGCTGTTCCGCCGGGAGGTGACCGAGGTCGTGACCCCGGGGCTGGTCTTCCACGAGGAGTGCCTGGACGCGCGCGGGAACAACTTCCTGGCCGCCGTGCGGTTTCTGCCCCCCTTCGCCTACGCGGCCCTCGACGCCACGACGGGAGAGTTCTTCTACGAGGCGTGCGACTCGCCGGAAAGCGTGGCCGATGCCCTGTACCTGTTGTCCCCCGCCGAGTTCGTCTTCCGGGAGGGGGAGGGGACGGTTCCGGCCGGAGGGACCGGGGGGACGAAGGGGCGGCTCGGGAGGATCCTGGAGGGGAAGCTCGCCACATCGCTGTCTCCCGCCGCGGTCGACGGTTTCCCTGTTCCGCAAACGGTTGCGGGGGTGCCCGGGCAGGATCATCCTGCGCATGGCGTGGTCCGCGCCGCGCTGTACTATCTGCACCTGCACCAGCCCGCCGCGCTCGCGGAGATCACGCGCGCGTCCGAGCGGGAGGGGCGGCGGTACCTGGCGATGGACGAAACCGCCGTGCGGACGCTCGAGGTCTTCTCGACCCTGTCCGGGGAACGCAAAGGCAGCCTCCTGTGGGCCGTGGACCGGACCAAGACGCCGATGGGCGCGAGGCTTCTTCGCGCCTGGATCTCCGCTCCCCTGGTCGACGTGAAACGGATCGGGGAACGGAACGGGGCGGTGGCCGAGCTCGTGGGGACCTCTGCGGACCGCAAGGAGACGGCCGACCGTCTCTCCGGCATGCCGGATCTGTCCCGGCTGGCGTCCCGGCTCGCCCAGGACCGGTCGGGCCCCCGGGATGTCGTCGCCCTGTCTGCCGCGCTGCGGATCCTTCCCGGCATCCGCGAGCGGTTGGCCGCGGCGTCCTCGCCGCTGCTTTGCGGGGCGAGGGACCGGCTCGGGGACCACGGGGAGGCCGTCGGGAAGATCACCGCGGCGCTCAACGACCAGGCGCCCGCGGGGACCAGGGACGGGGGGATCATCCGTCCGGGGCACGACCCGCGCGTCGACGAGCTTTCGCACCTGCTCACCCACGGGAAGGGGATGCTCGCCGAGATGGAGTCGCGGGAGCGTCAGCGGACCGGGATTTTGAACCTGAAAGTCCGGTACAACCGCGTCTTCGGATATTACCTCGAGGTGTCGCGCTCCCACCTCGACCGGGTTCCCGACGACTACGTCCGGAAGCAGACCCTGGTGAACGCGGAACGCTTCATCACCCCGGAGCTGAAAGACTTCGAGGCGAAGGTGCTGCGCGCCGAGGAGGAGCTTCACGCGCGGGAGGAAGAGCTTTTCCTTTCGCTGCGCGAGGAGCTGAAACAGCATTTGCCGGAGATCGTCCGGGCCGCGGAAGCCGTCGCGGAGATCGACGTCCTGTTGTCGTTCGCGGACCTTGCCGCCGCGAGCGGCTATTGCCGGCCGGTCGTGCACATGGGACGGGACATCGTCATCGAGAACGGCAGGCACCCCGTGGTCGAGCGGATCCTGGGCCGCCACGCCTTCGTCCCCAACGACTGCCTGCTCGACCCCGAGGAGACCCAGCTTGCCCTGATCACGGGGCCCAACATGGCCGGGAAGTCCACCTACATCCGGCAGGTGGCGCTCATCGTCCTTCTGGCCCATGCGGGCTCCTTCGTCCCCGCCGATCGGGCGGAGATCGGCGTGGTCGACCGGATCTTCACCCGGATCGGGGCGTCCGACGACATCTCCCGGGGGGAGAGCACCTTCATGGTGGAGATGCGGGAGACCTCCCGGATCCTGGCGGGCCTGACGACGCGGACGCTCGTCGTGCTCGACGAGGTGGGCAGGGGGACGAGCACCTTCGACGGGCTCTCCATCGCCTGGGCGGTGGCGGAGTTCCTTCATGAGTCGACGCACCGGCCCAAGGTGCTCTTCGCCACGCATTTCCACGAGCTGACCGATATCGCGCGGACTTCCCCCCGGGCGAAAAACTTCCATGTCTCCGTACGGGAGTGGCAGGGGGAGATCATCTTCCTGCGCCGCATCGACGAGGGGAGCGCGAGCAAGTCCTACGGGATCCAGGTGGGCCGGCTGGCGGGACTGCCCGACCCCGTGATCTCGCGGGCCCGAGATATTTTGAAAAACCTCGAGTCCGCCGAGTATAATGAATACGGGCTGCCCAGCATCGCCGGGCCGGGCGCCGCGGGGAGCGCGGAAACGAGCCAGATGGAACTGTTCGGCGGGCGCAGGGGATCCGCGGACGACGACGCCGTGATCGAGGAGATCCGGAAGGCCGACGTCGAGCGGCTGTCGCCCCTCGACGCGCTTCTGCACCTGGCGGCGTGGAAAGAGAGGTTGTCAAAGGGAAACCGGTGAGATCCCTCACCCGCCATCTGCTCGCGGCCGCCGCCGCCGCGTTCCTGCTGCTTCCGCCCCACGTGTTTCCTTCTCCCGCCCGCCCAGCCGTCGTGTCCGACATCCGCGCCTGGACGAACCAGGAGTACACCCGCGTCGTCATCGACCTGGCGGCCGATGCGAAGTACGAGGCGAACTTCCTGCGCGCCGACCCCGCGAGAAATCTGCCCCCCCGGATCTTCATCGACATCCACGGGGCGGACCTCCGCGCGGATATCGTCCGGCACCCCGTGGAGGTGAACAACGGCCTCCTGACCCGCGTCCGCGCCGGGCAGTACCGGGCGGGCGTGGTGCGGGTCGTCATCGACCTCGAGAGGGAGAGCGGGTACCGGGTGTTCGATCTCTCCGACCCCTCCCGGATCATCGTGGACGTCGACGGGGCGGCGGAAACCGGGGTTCGTCCCGTGGTCCCCGGACGGGGCGGGAAGATCGTCGTCATGCTCGACCCCGGCCACGGCGGGAAGGATCCGGGGGCGACCGGCCCCACGGGCCTGCAGGAAAAAGACGTCGTGCTGACGATCGGGCGGATGGTCCGGGAGAAGTTGTCCCGGTTCCCCGAATACGACATCCGCATGACCCGGGAGACCGACGTGTTCATCCCGCTCGAGGAGCGGACCGCGATGGCCAACCAGACGGGCGCCGGCATCTTCGTGTCGCTCCACATCAATGCGAGCCGGAACCGGCGAGCCGAGGGGATCTCCACGTATGTGCTAAGCCGCGCCACCGACCGGGAGGCGCTGGAGCTCGCGGCCCGCGAAAACGGGGTCACCGTGCAGAAGCTGTCCGAGGTCAAGTTCATCATCGACGACTTGTCGACCTACGGCAGGAAGAAGGAATCGCTCAAGCTCGCCAAGACCGTCAACGACGCCATCGTCAGGAACATCAGCACCCGGCATGGGCCCGTGCACGACCTGGGGCTCAAGCAGGCACCCTTCTACGTCCTGGTGGGCGCCCGGATGACGGCCGTCCTCGTGGAAACCTCCTTTATCAGCAACCGCAGCGAAGAGTCCCGGCTGCGCCGCCGCGAATATCTGGAGACCATCGCCGACAGCGTGGTGGAGGCCATCCGGTACTACGGGGAAAACGCCACGCTGGCCCGC
Source organism: Deltaproteobacteria bacterium CSP1-8 (assembly GCA_001443455.1). GTDB lineage: Bacteria > Desulfobacterota > Deferrimicrobia > Deferrimicrobiales > Deferrimicrobiaceae > CSP1-8. The sequence continues at coordinate 128,245 of LDXO01000004.1, forward strand.
ACGGGCTCGTGAGGCGTTCGCCATGTCCGTCCCTCTCTTTCGCGCGGAGACGATCCGGCCGGACCTGTCCGACCGCGATCTCGCCGACTACCTGAGGTCCTACCTGACCGGGACCCTTGCCGCCCTGAAGGATGAGCAGCGGGGAGTTCTCGGGGGAGGTCGCGCCGCCTGCCGGAAGTACTCGGACGCGATGGACAACGTGGTATCGGCCCTGCACGACCGCGCCCGGGCAACGTACCTGTCCTCCGCCGCCGACCTGAAATACCGGCTGGCGGTCATCCCGGTCGGCGGCTACGGAAGGCGGGAACTGTGCCCGAAATCCGACATCGACCTTCTGTTTCTTCACTCCTACAAGGTGGACCCGTACGTGGAGGCGATGACGGAGCGGATCCTGTACCCCCTTTGGGACCTGGGGCTCGACGTCGGACACAGCGTGCGCAACGTCCGGGAGACGATCAGGATGGCGCTGGCGGACGACTCGATCCGCACGGGGCTCATGGATTTCCGGCTCGTCGCGGGAAACGGCCCGTTCTTCCGGGAGGCGGCCCGCGACATCGAGAAATTCCTCTTTTTCACCGAGGCGGACCGGTTCATCGAGAAGAAGCTGAACGAAATGCGGAACCGGCACGCCAAGTACGGGGAGACGGTCTGCGTCCTGGAGCCCAACGTCAAGGAGGGCAAGGGCGGGCTTCGCGACCTCCACTCCGCCGTGTGGGCGGCGCGGATCAAGTACAAGTGCAAGGACCTGGTCGAGCTCCGCAACAAGGGGGTGATCGGCGAGAAGACCGTCCGGGCGATGGAGCACGCGGCGGACTATCTCCTCCGGGTGCGCAACGAGCTGCACTTCCTCGCCGGGAAAAAGGCCGACGTCCTTTCGTTCGAGGTCCAGGAGCCGTTGGCCCGGGTCTTCGGCTACCGGACGCGCGGCAGGGACCTGGCGGTGGAGCGGTTCATGCGGACCTACTACATGAACGCCGCCGTCACCTCCCATCTGGCCGAGGAGCTTCTGGAGCAGGTCGACCGGTATCTTCCCGAGGGGTTGCGAAGGTCTTTCTTTTCGTTCCGGAAGAAGAAGGTCGACGGCGTTTCGGTCCTCTACAAGGGGAAGCTTGCCCCCCTGGCCGGGGTCTCGTTCCGGGAGGAGCCGCACAGGATCCTCGAGTTCTTCCGGGCCATGCAGAAGACCCGATCGACCCCCGCGGCGGATGCCAAGAAGAGCATCCATCGCGCGTTGGCGACCCTTAGGGCGGAATTCCGCGAGGACCGCAAGACGGCGGATCTCTTCCTGTCGATCCTGTCGGACCCGCGCCACCTGCACGAGACGCTCCTCTTCATGCACGAGTGCCGGTTCCTGGGGAGGTACGTTCCCGAGTTCGCCCCCCTTTCCTTCCGGGTGCAGCGGGACATCTACCACGTCTACACGGTGGACATCCATCTCATCCTCGCCGCGAGCGTCCTTCCCGGCCTCGAGGAAAAGAGCCGGCGCACCCCCGAGGAGGAGGAGTTCCTCGCCATCTACCGGTCGATCCCCCGAAAGGATCTCCTCGTCCTCGCGATCCTGTTCCACGACATCGGGAAGGGGAGGGGGCACGGCCATTCCCGCATCGGGGCGGAGGTCGTGGCGCGGATCGGGAAGCGGATGGGGATTTCCCGGAACGAGATCGACGACCTCGTCTTCCTCGTGGAGCACCACCTCCTGATGGCGCACGTCTCGCAGCGCAGGGACATGCACGACATCGAGCTGATCATCGGGTTCTGCGAGACGGTTGCGACTTCGGCCCGGCTCGACATGCTCTACCTCCTGACCTACGCCGACCTGCGCGCGGTCGGGCCCGACGTGTGGAGCCAGTGGAAGGCGATGCTTCTGCTCGAGCTCTACGAGAAGGCGAAGAACGTCCTCGAGACCGGGAAGCTCAAGCGACCGTTCGAGGAGCGGCCGCGGCAGCGCCGCGAGCAGGTCCGCGAGATGCTTTCCGGCTTTCCGGCCGATGACGTTTCGGAATACCTCTCCCGGTTCGACGACCGGTATTTCCTGGGTACGCCGGATTCACGGTTCGCCGACCACCTGCGCATCCTTTCCGCCTACGACGGCGTCACTCCCCGGATCGAATCGTTCGACTCCCCCGAGTCGGGCACCTCCGAGCTCATCATCGTCTGCCCGGACCAGCGCGGCCTCTTCTCCAAGATCGCCGGCACGCTGTCCGCCAACGGGATCAACATCCTGAACGCCACGATCTCCACGTCGGCCGACGCCGTGGCGCTGGACACGTTTTACGTCACGTACATGGGGAAAAGCCTGAAAGACAACCCGAAGAAGGACCGGGTGGCCGCGGACCTGTCCGCCGTCCTGCGCGGGGAGACCTCCGTGGAGGTCCTGATCGCCGAGCGGAAGGTCCCCCGGTTCGTCCGGGAGAAGGTGTCCAAGTACCGCCCGACGCGCGTGGTCTTCGACAACTCGGTCTCCTCCCGGTACACGGTCGTCGACATCTTCACCTACGACCGCATCGGGCTTCTGTACGACATCACCCGGACGCTCGCGGGCCTGGAGCTCAACATCGTGTTGTCGAAGATCTCCACGAAGGCCGACCAGGTGGCCGACGTCTTCTACCTCATGGACAAGGAGGGGAAGAAGATCATCCTCCCGGCGCGGCTCGAGGAGATCCGCAAGGCGCTCCTCGAGGCGATCGGCGACTGAAAAGGGGGGGCCGGCGGGTTGAAGGCGGGGATCCTGTCCGACACGCACGACCAGAGGGGAGGCGCCGAAGAGGCCCTGGCCCTGTTCCTGCGGGAGGGGGTCGGGGTGATCCTGCATCTGGGCGACGTCTGCCGGCCGGATACGATCCTCGCGTTCCGGGATTGCGGAATCCCGCTGATCGGCGTCTTCGGGAACAACGACTCCGACAAGGACGGGTTGCAGGCAATCTCCGGCCACGCGTTCCACCCGGGTCCGCACATGCCCGAGATCGGCGGGCGCCACGTCCTCATGGCCCATGCCTTCGACGAGCTCCAGGCAGAGATCGGCGAGGGAGGGAAGTACGACCTGATCCTGTTCGGCCACACCCACCGCCCGCTGGAGATGAAAATGGGCAGGGCCCTGATCCTGAACCCCGGAGAGGGATGCGGGTTTTTGAGCGGGAAGCCGACGTGCGCCGTGGTCGATCTCGCCACGATGGAGGCGATCATCCACGAGATCCGGTCCGGCGTCGCCGACGCCGGCCTTCCGGGGGACGCCGCCCTGCAGCCCGGGAAACGGTAGGCGGTTGTGGACATCGACGTTCTCTCGGACGCATTTCTCCTCCACCTGCGGACCGAACGCCGGCTTTCGGGCAACACCGTCGAGTCCTACGGCTTCGACATGCGGAGGTTCTCCTCGTTCGTCTCCTCCTCAGAGATCCCGCTGAACGAGTTCTCCCGGTCGCACTTCCTCTCGTTTCTCTCCTCCCTGCGGGAGGAGGGTCTCTCCGCGCGCAGCGCCGCCCGGCACGTCTCCACGGTCCGGTCGTTTTTCAAATACCTCGTGCGGGAAGGGATCCTGCCGGCCAGCCCGATCTCGGAGGCCAAGGGGCCCAGGACCGGGCGCCCCCTCCCCAGGTACCTGACCCTGTCCGAGGTGGAACATCTCCTGTCCGCCCCCGACGGCGAGACCCCCGAGGGGATGCGGGACAAGGCGATGCTCGAGCTCATGTACGCGTCGGGCCTGCGCGCCTCCGAGGTCGTGACGCTGCGGCTGGAAAACGTGGAGGCAAACGCGGGTTTCTTGCGCGTCCTCGGCAAGGGAGGAAAGGAGCGGGTCGTCCCCGTCGCCCAGCCCGCCCTGGACACGCTCCAGGAGTACTTGACGCGCGGGCGACCCCTGTTTCTGAAAAAAAAGGGGGCGGGCAACGTCCTGTTTCTCTCCCGCCTGGGCCGGCCGATCACCCGGCAGACGCTGTGGAACCGGATCGGCCGGTGGGCGAAGGCGGCCGGGATCCGCGACCGGGTCTCCCCGCACACGCTGCGCCACTCGTTTGCCGGGCACCTGCTGGCGGGGGGAGCGGACCTGCGGGCGGTCCAGGCGATGCTCGGCCACGCCGACATCTCGACCACCCAGATCTACACGCACGTGACGGCGGAACGGCTCCGGGAGATCCACAGGAAACATCACCCGAGGGGGTAGGCGCCGCGTGGAAGTCATCACCACCCACATCAACGCGGACTTCGACACGATCGCCTCCATGATGGCGGCCCGCAAGCTCTACCCGGACGCCGTCCTGGTTCTGCCCGGCTCCAAGGAGGAGACGGTGAAGGGGTTCCTCCTCCAGTCGGCCCTCTACTCCCTCGAAATGAAAAAACTGCGCGAGATCGACCTGGACAAGGTCACCCGCCTGATTTTCGTCGACATCCGGAACGCCTCCCGGATCGGCCCGTTCCGGGACCTGATCGGAAAACCCGGCGTGGACGTCCACGTCTACGACCACCACCCGGAAGAAGACGCCGATATCCGCGGCAGCCTGGAGGTGATCAAGAAAGTCGGGTCGACGACGACGATCCTCGTGGAAATCCTGAAAGAGAAAAACATCCCGATCACGCCGGACGAGGCCACGGTGATGATGCTCGGGATCTACGAGGACACGGGGTCGCTCTCCTTCCCCTCGACGACCGTCGAGGATTACTTGGCCGCCGCGCATCTTCGGGCCTGCGGGGCGAACCTGGGATCGGTCTCGGACATCCTCGCCAAGGACTTCACCGCCGAGCAGATCTCGCTCCTGTACGACCTCATCCAGGCGTCGAAGGCCTACACCGTCCACGGCGTGGAGGTGATCATCGCCGAGGCCCGCCGGGAAGAGTACGTGGGGGATTTGGCGGTGCTGGTCCACAAGCTGCGCGACATGGAGGCGGTAAGCGTCCTGTTCGCCATCTGCCAGATGGGGGACCGCGCCGTCCTCGTTGCCCGGAGCCGCAAGCCCGAGGTGGACGTCGGGGCGGTGATGCGCGAGTTCGGCGGCGGCGGGCACCACTACGCGGCGTCGGCCACGGTGAAGGACGCCACGATCTTCCAGATCCGGGAAAAAATCCTAAACGTTCTGGCCGAAAAAGTCATCCCGCGGCGCACCGCGGCCGACCTCATGGCCTCTCCGGTACGCCACGCCACGGTCGAGAACACGATGACCGACATCCACTACCTCCTCACGCGGTACAACATCAACGCCGTGCCGGTCTTCAAAAATTCCGAGGCCGTCGGCATCATCACCCGGCAGGTGGTGGAAAAGGCGCTATTTCACGGGCTTGGGAATGAAAGCGTCGAGGACTACATGAATACGGACTTCGACACCATCGGGCCGGGGGAGGGGATCGAGCGGGTCCAGGAGATCATCATCGGGAAGAACCAGCGCCTGATCCCGGTCGTCTCGGACGGCCAGGTGACCGGGGTCATCACCCGGACCGCCTTCCTGCGGTTCCTCCACGACGTGCGCGACGTGGTCCACCCGGGCCCCGAGGAGGATATTCCCGCCGAGGGGATTCTCACCCGGCGCAAGGTCATCCACAACCTGATGCGGGAGCTCCTCCCGGATCGGGTGTTCAACCTGCTGGCGGCAGCGGGGGAGGTGGCCGAGCGGATCGGGATGAAGGCCTATGTCGTCGGGGGGTTCGTCCGCGACCTGGTGATGCGCAATCACAACCTCGATGTGGACATTGTGCTCGAAGGGGACGGGATCGCCTTCTCGGAGGCCTTCTCGCAGGAGTACCCGTGCCGCGTGCGCCCCCACCACAAGTTCGGCACCGCGGTCCTCGTCTTCCCGGACGGCTACAAGGTCGACGTCGCCACGGCGCGGGTGGAGTACTACCAGGAGCCGGCGGCGCTTCCGACCGTCGAGTACAGCAGCCTGAAACTCGACCTCTACCGGCGGGACTTCACGATCAACACCCTGGCGGTGCGGCTCAACCCCGGGGTGTTCGGGGAACTCATCGATTTTTTCGGCGCCCAGCGCGACATCAAGGAAAGGGTGCTGCGCATCCTCCACTCCCTGTCCTTCGTGGAGGATCCGTCCCGGATCCTGCGGGCGACGCGGTTCGAGCGGCGGTTCGGCTTCGCCATCGGCCGGCACACCCAGAACCTGATCCGCAACGCCGTCCGGCTCGACCTGATCGGGAGGCTGCCCAAGCCGCGGCTCTTCAACGAACTGGAGCTGATCCTTATGGAGGAGGAGCCCGTCGGGATCCTGAAACGGCTTGCCGATTTTCACATCGGCCCCTCCCTCCATCCGAAGATCACCCTCGACAAGGCGCAGATCGCCCTGCTGGAGGAGACCTCCGAGATCCTGGTCTGGTTCTCCCTCCTCTTCCTTGAGGAGAAGGTGGAACGGTGGGCGGTCCTGTTCCTGTCGCTCCTCAATCCCCTGTCCCCCGAGGAGGCGAAGAAGTTTTCCTCCGCACTCGGTGTCGGGCGCCGTGTCCGGGATTGGGTCCGCATCGCCAAGGACGATGCGGCCGACATCACCAGCCGGCTCCTGTCCGCCCGGGTCGTCTCCCGAAAATTCATCTACGACTGCCTGAGCCCGCTTCCGAACGAAGTGATCCTTTACTTGATGGCAAAGGCAAAAAGCAACGATATCAAAAGGTATATTTCCCTTTTTTTCACCCAGCTCAAGTACGTGAGGCCGGTGATTTCGGGAAAGGACCTCAAAGACCTGGGATACCCTCCCGGACCCCTCTTCAAGCAGATCCTGGACGAGGTCCTCGAGCGCAAGTTCGTGGGGGAGCTGCGCACGAAGGCGGACGAGATGTCGTTCGTCCTGACGCACTTCCTCAAGCCGTGACATTCCCGAATCCGGCCGGCACGACCCCCGTTGCGGATTCGATCTGATAAGATAGAACTTTCACGAAGAGAGGGGTTTTCCAGGTTGCCCGACATCGTATCCTTTCTGCACCGGCTCTCCGTCGAAGCGCTCCCCCTGGTGCTGGCCATCACCTTCCACGAGGCGGCGCACGGGTACGTGGCGCTCAAGAAAGGGGATCCGACCGCGAAGATGCTCGGCCGGGTGACGCTGAACCCCCTCGCGCACATCGATCCCATAGGGACGATCCTTTTGCCGGCCTTTCTCATCCTGACCGGGTCCCCGTTTCTGTTCGGATGGGCCAAGCCGGTCCCCGTGAACTTCAGGCTCCTCCGGGACCAGAAGCGCGACCCGATCTACGTCGCCTCCGCCGGGGTGGCGACGAACCTGGCGCTTGCCGCCGCGTCGGGGGTCCTCATCCGGATCATCGGATTCATCGACCCGGCCGCCATACAACAGGCATTCTTCCAGGGCCTTTCGGCCCAGCCGGACGACTCTTTCCAGATGGTCCTGATCCCCGTGGCCCTCATGTGCATGGCGTCGATCAAGTGGAACGTCCTGTTGGCGATCTTCAACCTGATCCCCGTCCCCCCCCTGGACGGCGGGAGGATCGCCGTGGGGCTCCTTCCGTACGGCCCCTCCCAGGCGCTCGCCTCGGTGGAGCGGTACGGGATGCTGATCATCATCGCGCTGTTCATGTTCGACCCGTTTGGTATAATCCGGGGCATCATCTATCCCGTGATGAACCTGCTCTTCTCCATCTTTCTGGGTGGATTACCGTAAAGGGGGAGCCTTCGTGCGCAAGCGGACGTTGAGCGGCATGCGGCCGAGCGGCAAACTGCACCTCGGGCACTATCTGGGCGCTCTCATGAACTGGAGGGATCTCCAGGAGGGGAACGACTGCTTCTATTTCGTGGCCGACTGGCACGCGCTTACCACCGAGTACGAGCGGACGGAGGTGATCGGCGAGACGATCGACGACATGGTCATCGACTGGATGGCGTCGGGGATCGACCCGAACAAGTCGACGATCTTCATCCAGAGCCACGTGCCCGAGCACGCCGAGCTGCACCTGCTTCTGTCCATGATCACCCCGCTGCCGTGGCTGGAGCGCAATCCCACCTACAAGGAGCAGCTGCGCGAACAGACGTCGCGGGACCTGCACACCTACGGATTCCTGGGGTACCCCGTCCTCCAGGCGGCGGACATCCTCATGTACGACGCTTCGTTCGTGCCGGTGGGGATCGACCAGGTCCCGCACCTGGAGCTGACGCGCGAGATCGCGAGGCGTTTCAACTTCCTCTACAGGGAGGTCTTCACCATCCCCGAGGCGTACCTGACCGAAACGCCCAAGATCATGGGGACCGACAACCGGAAGATGAGCAAGACGTACGGCAACGCGATCCTTCTGTCCGACACCGCGGAAGAAGTCTGGACGAAAGTCAAGCCGATGGTGACCGACCCGGCGCGCGTGCGGCGGGCCGACCCCGGCAACCCGGAAATCTGCAACGTCTTCTCGTACCACAGGATCTTCTCCGACCCGGAGACGATCGAGAAGGTCAACGTCGGGTGCCGCACCGCGGGGATCGGCTGCATCGAGTGCAAGCGGTGGATGTACGACCGCATGGAGAAGGTTCTGGCCCCCATCCGCGAGCGCAGGAAAGAGATCGTCGAAAGCGGCGTCTCCGTCCGGGGACTCCTCGGGGAAGGAACGCGGCGGGCGCGGGAGGTGGCGGTAAGGAAGATGAACGAGGTGCGCGACGCTGTCCGGATCTGACCGAAACGACGAAAACGTGTACCTCGACGCCGGCGCGGCGGGGGGCGAACCCTCGTCCGCGGACGGCCAGACTCCCGGGGTCCAGGTCAAGCTTGCGGTCTTCGAGGGGCCGCTCGATCTGTTGCTCCACCTCGTCCGGGAGAACCGGCTGGACGTCTACGACATCCCCATCGCGAAGATCACCGAGCAATACCTGGCCACTCTCGACGTGATGAAGGCGCTGAACCTGGATATCGCGGGCGAGTTCCTGGTGATGGCGGCGACGCTTTTGTACATCAAGTCGCGCTCGCTCCTGCCACGGCACGACGACGACCTGGAGCCGGAAGAGGACCCGGAAGTGATGCGGGCCGAGCTCTCCCGCCGGCTGGTCGAATACGAGAAGATGAAGGAGGCGGCAGCGCGCCTCTCCGAGCGGCCGCTTCTGGGCCGGGACGTCTTCATCCGGGATTTTCTGGCCGAGGAGATCCCGGAAGGGGAGTTGGCGATCACCGAGCTTTCCCTTGCCGACCTCATTTCCGCCTTCAAGGACGTCCTGGAGAACATGCCGGACAAGGGCGCCCACGAGATCTTCGTCGACCGTCTCTCCATGGCGGACGCCATCGCGCACCTGCTCGACCGGTTGAAAGAAGACGGGTCGATC
>LDXO01000005.1 GCA_001443455.1 Deltaproteobacteria bacterium CSP1-8
TCGCCGTCACGCTCGAGGGAGCCGCAGGCGGCAAGGGAGTGGAACCGTCTCCTCCTCCCCCTCCCCCGCAGCCGAACCACACCATCCCCGGAGATAGCAATACAACCGTCAACAAGAACCCAAGTGCCCCCCCTGCACATCGCGATCGCATGGCCGGTCTCCTTTCCTAAATCACGAGGTTACCCTCTCCGTAAGGATTCGGTTGCCGGGCGAGGGGCGCAATAGTCCCATTCGACATGGGAAACAATTTGTTGGGGATTCCTAGAAGAGAAGCTCTACTCGGTAAAAAACACTTTCCCATAGGATACTCCACAAACACCTGGAACTATCCAATAAATAAGGCGATTGCATCACGATGGGAAAATGGTTAATAAAGAAAACCACCTATGAACTGATAGTATAAGTTTGCCCCGAAAAAATAACAAGGTATTTTCCGGCGGCGGTATCCCCCTTACGGTTTCGGGACGACCGCCAGTGTGACCATCGCCTTGGCCACCAGCTTCTCGCTTCCGTCGCGCTCCGCGAAGACCTCAGACTCCGCCACGTTGAGGGTTTTCCCCTGCCTGAGGACCGTCGCCCGGCACCGGAGGCGCTCCCCCAGGGCGGGCCGCAGGAAGTTGATCTTGAACTCGACGGTCAGGACGAGGTCCCCTTCCGCCGCGAGCGTCCCCGCCGCCCCCCCGGCGGTGTGGTCGGCGATCGTCGCCTGCACCCCCGCGTGGACGTACCCGTCCTGCTGAAGGTGCTTCGGCGCGACATCCAGCACGGACTCGCACCATCCCGGTCCCAGGTCCGAAAGCCGGATCCCCAGGTCGGAAACGAAAGCGGCCCGTTCAAAGATCGTCCGTACCTTTTGTGCGTAATTCTCGGTCTTCGGCTTCACGGGCCGGTCACCGGCTCTGCTTCTGCACGCCGAACCGGTTGAGCACGGCGTCGAGCCGTTTCCTCCCCGTCGCCGTCTCCTCGAACGGATCCTCCTTGAGCCGGTGGGGAAGGGACATCCGGAAGGCGTCCGCCAGGCACTCCTCGTCGGGCAGGTCGATCCCCTTGATCGCCGCGAGTGCCTTCGCGCTCTTCAGGATGGTGATGTCCCCCCGGTGGCCGGCCACGCCGAGCTCGGAGACCACCTCCACCACCGCCTGCAGCACGTCGTCGGACAGCCGGATGAAGGGAAGCTTCCGGCGGGCTGCCAGGAGCCGTTCACGGAGGGCCACGTCCTTTTCGGCCCACTCCTTGAGGAACCCGGGCTCCTCGCTCTCGAAGGAGAGGACCCGGTCCACGATCTGCTTCCGCAACGCGATCTCCTTCTCCCCGGCAATCTCCACGCACAACCCGAAACGGTCCAACAGCTGCGGCCGGAGCTCCCCCTCCTCCGGGTTCATCGTCCCCACCAGGATGAACCGCGACGGGTGCGAGTACGTCACCCCCTCCCGCATCACCACGTTCCGACCCGACACCGCGACGTCCAGCAGCACGTCCACCACGTGATCGTCCAGAAGGTTCACCTCGTCGATGTACAGAAGGTTCCCGTTCGCCTTCCCCAACACCCCCATCTCGAACTTCTTCGAACCCTCCCGAAGAGCCGCCTCCAGGTCCAGGCTTCCCACCACGCGGTCCTCCGAGGCGTTCAACGGAAGGTCCACCACCTCCACCGGGCGCTCCTCGTACGCAAGCGACTCCCCTTGCGCCTCCCGCGACTGGCACTCCCCGCAGGGCGGAACCCCCCGAAGACAGCCGAACCGGCATCCCGACACCGTCTCCTTCGCCGGAAGAACCGCCGCGAACGCCCGCACCGCCGTCGTCTTCCCCGTACCCTTCTCCCCACGGATCAGGACCCCGCCGATCGAAGGGTCCACCGCGTTCACCAGAAGACCCTTCTTCAGAAGCTCCTGCCCCACGATCGCGCTGAACGGAAAAAGGCGCACCTCATCCCCCCTTCTTCGCTTTCGACATGTCGGCGCCCAGCCACTCCTCCCCGCCCGCGGGGCAGAAGACCCTCCAGTGGATCCGGAAATAGTCCTCCCCGAGCCAGTCCATGATGTCCGCTCCGGTTTCCCCCACGATCTCCATCTCCCGGTCGAACTCGATCACGACAACCTTCCGCTGATCCCCGTCGTAGAACCGGAGCCAGAACCGGCCGTCCGGGAGATTTCCTCCGTCGATCGGGATCAAATCCTCGTACGAAAGCATGAGCTTCCGGGACATCTTCTTGAGAGACATGGGGACGCCGTCGAGGAAAAGGACCTTCCTCCCGGTACCGATCCGGCCGTACCGCTCCTCGATCGTCTTTCGGGATATCGACATTCTCGGATCCATGCGCTCCTCCCGTTTCCCTTCGAACCGCGCGGGACGACCCGTGTCCGGGCCGTCCTCGTCAGATGATCGCGCGCGCGCGGATCGCCGCCAGGATGGCGGACTGGCTCATCTCCGCGAGCGAGAGGTACTTCGCGCCCATCGCGTCCGCGACGGTCTTCGCCGGGCCGCCGGAGAAGATCCCCCGCGTCTTCTTCGTTTTCTCGGTCGCCTCCATCGAGGCCCGAAGCGCCGCCGGTCCCATCATCATCCGGTCCGTGTCGATGACCAGCGAGGTGACGCCCATCCGGCGGAGGATCTTCCCCATCCGCACCGCCTCCTCGAGCGGCTCCCCCCCGACGTACGCCACGTTCGCCCTCCCGTCGGTGATGAGCACCAGGAGGGGCTTGCGCCCGGGGTCCCGGACCTGCTCGACCTCCAGCGTCCTGACCGCGGCGAACATCCCGATGGAGAGAGGCGTCGTGCCGCCGGAAGCAAGCCAGGTGAGCTGCATCGCGGCCATCGAGGCACTGCCGGTCGGAGACACTACCACTTCCGCGACCGTATCCCGGAAGGAGATCAGCCCCACCCGGTCCCTCTTCACGTAGGCGTCGCGCAGAAGCGACAGCACCGCTCCCTTGGTGGCCACCATCCTCTTCTGCGTCTCCATCGACGCCGAGGCGTCCAGGAGGACGAGGATCAGGTTCCCCACCTTTCGCTCCCGGCGCTTCCCGCGCAGGTCCTCCACCGCGACCCGTATCCGGCCCGTCGACCGCTCCACGTGCCCGTTGGCAACTGCGGTGAACAGGGTCGCGTCCATGGCGACATCCCGCCCCTTCTTCCACGGCCCGCTCCGGACGTAGCGCCCGCGAACGCTCGCGGTCCTCGCCCGGCTGCGCTTCCCCGGGGCGTCGAGCATCTTCCTCCCTTTCGGGACCACGATCTTGCGGACCTGGTAGGGCGCGGAGGGGGCAATGATGTTCTCCTCGACAAACCCCTGGCAGAGGTCGCAGTCGGGGTCGCCGCAGGTGGAAGACGAGGAGCCTCCGGCCCCGGCCCCCCTCTCGCTGCGCCTTCTCGCCGCCGTCGCCTGTTCGATCGCCTGCCGTTCCAGTTCCTCGTCCGAGTGAACGGGGGCCCGGAAGACGACCCCGGCCCGCTTCATCCCGTGGGTCGTGTCGGGAAGGGGGACGACCGGTTCGCGGTCCTCTTCCTTCATCTCCCCGGGGAACGCCCAGGAGAGGAGCCGCTCCACGTGGCGTGCGGCACGGTCCCCGACCCCGCTCCTCGGAATGCGGTGCGGCAGGGCGAGCCGGATGGCATCCGAAAGGTCGGCGGCGGAAAGACCGGTCCCTCCCCGCAGGACCGCAAGCGCCCGGGCGGTCTTCAGGATCGCGATGTCCCCGCGGTGGCCCGCCACGCCGAGCGCGGCGACCGCCTCCGTCACCGTCTTCAGGATATGGTCGGGGATCGGGACGTCGTGCAGGCGGGCGCGTCCCTCCTCCACCTGCCGCAGGATACGTCGGTCCCCTTTCCCCCATTGGGTGAGGAACCCGGGCTCCTCGCTCTCGAAGGAGAGGACCCGGTCCACGATCTGCTTCCGCAACGCGATCTCCTTCTCCCCGGCAATCTCCACGCACAACCCGAAACGGTCCAACAGCTGCGGCCGGAGCTCCCCCTCCTCCGGGTTCATCGTCCCCACCAGGATGAACCGCGACGGGTGCGAGTACGTCACCCCCTCCCGCATCACCACGTTCCGACCCGACACCGCGACGTCCAGCAGCACGTCCACCACGTGATCGTCCAGAAGGTTCACCTCGTCGATGTACAGAAGGTTCCCGTTCGCCTTCCCCAACACCCCCATCTCGAACTTCTTCGAACCCTCCCGAAGAGCCGCCTCCAGGTCCAGGCTTCCCACCACGCGGTCCTCCGAGGCGTTCAACGGAAGGTCCACCACCTCCACCGGGCGCTCCTCGTACGCAAGCGACTCCCCTTGCGCCTCCCGCGACTGGCACTCCCCGCAGGGCGGAACCCCCCGAAGACAGCCGAACCGGCATCCCGACACCGTCTCCTTCGCCGGAAGAACCGCCGCGAACGCCCGCACCGCCGTCGTCTTCCCCGTACCCTTCTCCCCACGGATCAGGACCCCGCCGATCGAAGGGTCCACCGCGTTCACCAGAAGACCCTTCTTCAGAAGCTCCTGCCCCACGATCGCGCTGAACGGAAAAAGGCGCATGGTCACTCCAGAAATCTCAATCCAACGGGATACAAAGGGAGCATGGCAGGGGGGTTGTCATGCCCGGAACGGCTCTTCACCCGGAGGAAGTGCGTCCAGGAATTCGGCAAGGTGCTCCTCGATTTCCAGGGGAACGTGTTTCGCTTCCTCTCCGCCGTTCAAGGTACGGATGAACGCCCCGCACTTCTCGCACCGGTCGCGGTGCGTATCGAACAGCAGGGTGAGGGAGGGGGAAAGACGCTGTTCCCGGAATGCCCGGAGGAGGGACTCCACCTGTTTCCTCCGGTCCTCCGCGGCCATCCTCCTGTACTTCTCGATTTCCCGGCTGTACTCCCCCCCCTTTGCGGTTACGAACGACCTCAACCGTTCCCGGAACTCCTCCGGGATCTCGTTCAGTTGGACCTGCCTGCAGATGATCCGTGTCTTGTCGTAGGTGTTGCGGAAGTGTATGCAGGATTCGCACATCTCGATGTGGGTATCCAGTTCCGCCCGGAGATGCTCCTCCATGGAACCGTCGAGATAATCCCCCAGCAGGTAGACCAACTCCTTGCAGTTCATGGCATCTACGCCGTCTTCCCTTCCCGCAGGTATCGGGAGAGCTGTTCCCGCAGGTACAGGCGCGCCCGATGGAGTCGCGATTTCACTGCAGGGACCGTCAGGCCCAGGATCTGCGCTGTTTCCTCGTTCGACAGCCCTTCCACATCGCTCAGCACAAAGACCACCCTGTACTTTTCGGAGAGATCCTCCGTGAACTTCTTGATCACCGTCCCCAGCTCCTTGTCGAGCGTCTTCCGTTCGACTTCCTTGCTCCAGTCCCCTACGGGGCTCGCATGCATTCCGTCTTCCGTGAAGACCGGCATGAACTCCTCGATGGAGACCGTTTCCTGCCGACGCTTTCCGCGAAGCCGCATCAGGCAGGCATTCACGCAGATCCGGTAGATCCAGGAATACAGCGCCGAGTTCCCCTTGAACGTATGCGCCTTCTGGAACACCGTCAGGAAAACGTCCTGGGCTGCTTCCTCGGCGTCGCTCTCGTTCTTCAGGATCGACATCGCGAGGCCGTAAATCTTTCCGTGGAACCGTTCGAACAGCGCCTCGACCGCCTCGGAAGAGCCCTTCCGAAGTTCCTCCAGAAGAATGTTGTCGTCGAGCAACCGCTCAGCGTGCATGCACGACACCTGCTTAGATTCGACCGCGGTTATCGGGTTTCGGATAGGATCCCTGAATTTCAACGATTACCATGTTTTTCCACGCGGGCGCAAGGGCCGCCCCGCGCTTTCCTGCACCCTTTCGCCCTTGGCCGCGCGAGGGATTTGGCTTACAATCCAAGGAAACGCCGGCTTTTTCCGGCATGTCGGGAGCCATCCGTGAAATATCACCGCAACTGCTATTTTTTCGCCGCCCTGGTGGCCGCCGGGGCCCTCACCTTCCTCCTCGCCGTGGCCAGGCAGGAAAGGACCGCGATGCCCTTGCCCTACTCCCGTCCGGAAGGCGGGGAAAGGGAAGGAGAGTTCGAACTCTTCATCGGATCGTAAAGGAAGCCGCGGCCGACCCGACGGGTTCAATCCCGCACGACGCGCCCGAAAAGCCCACGAACCGGGGGGCAACCAGTCTGCCCCTCCGTTCGGGCATTTCGCCGTCGGTTTCGTCTCCCCGTTGTCATGCCACTGGGTCTGCGATAAAGAGCGGGAAAAAAACGGCCGATAACGTTTTTGGAAGGAAAAAGATGCCCGGGGGAGCGATTTGTCTGCGGCGGATGGGCGGATTTCGGAATAAAAAACCACCCCGTATATGCCATTTCCCGGATTTCTGGGTTGACGGAATGATCCTATTGGAGAGAATGGTTCCAACTGCCATGTGGGTCGGGGGTGTAATGAAACGGATCATCCCGATGATTTCAATCTTGATTGCCATTTTTCTCATGGGAATTTCCATCCATCCCCTTCCCTCACAAGAAGATCCCTCTCCGCCCCCTTCCGAAACAACACCCGGCATCTCCCGGAAGATCCAGGGCGTGGTGAAGCCGGGGGAAACGATGTTCGACATCTTTCAAAAGAACGGGCTGGATCTGCGCGATCTGTTCCGCCTCCGGGAAGCGTCCGCCAGCGTCCACCGGTTGCGGGACATCTCCACGGGACAACCGTACAAGATCGAACTGGGGGCGGACAACAGCGTCCTCTCCCTCACCTACCAGATCAATCACGACGCTCTGCTCAACATCACCCGCATCGACCCCGGATTCCGGGCGGAAAAAATCGCGATCCCGTACGACAGGAAGGAGGGGAAACTCGGGGGGGTCATCGAGAACAACCTGTACGATTCCCTGGGAGGCGACGGGGAGTCCGCCCTGCTCGGGTGCGCACTCTCCGACATCTTCTCCTGGGACATCGATTTCACGACAGACCTTCGGAAGGGCGACACCTTCAAGGTCGTCGTCGAGGAGTTGTGGCTGGGCGGCCGGTTCAAGCGCTTCGGAAACATCCTCGCCGCCGAGTTCGTAAACGACGGGAACACGCACCGGGCGTTCCGTTACGAGGGCCCCGACGGGCGGGCCGGGTATTACGACGAGGAGGGAAAATCTCTGCAGCGGTCCTTCCTGAAGGCCCCGCTGAGCTATCGCCGTATCAGCTCCGGGTTCACCTTCAGCCGGGTGCATCCGATCCTGAAGATCCGGCGTCCCCACCTGGGTGTCGACTACGTCGCTCCCGGGGGAACCCCGGTTTCGGCCCTGGGGGACGGAAGCGTCCAGTTCTCCGGGTACAAGGGGGGCAACGGGAACCTCGTGATCATCCGCCACCCGAACGGGTTCATCACCTATTACGGCCACCTCCGGAGGATCCGGACGGGAATCCGGGGCGGCGCCCGGGTCGCGCAGGGCGACGTCATCGGATACGTCGGGTCCACCGGCCTCTCCACCGGTCCCCACCTCGATTTCCGGATGAAGAAGGGCGACCGGTTCGTCAATCCCCTCGGGGTCAACGTCCCGCGGGGCGGAGGAATCCCGAAACCGTTCATCGCCGACTACGACAGGAACCGGCACGCTCTGGGGCTTGTGCTCGCCTCGATCGTTCCCGTCCCGCGGGAGCCGGTTCCGGAATCCGGGGAGCGGACGATCGCGTCGAGCCGCTGAACCGGGCCTTTCTCCTTGTCCTCCTTTTCGCGACCCGGCTGCCCCCGGTCGCTTTCGCAGCCGGAGATGACCCTTCACTCCCGCTTCTGCACTCCCTCGTCGTGATCCTTCTGTCCGAATAGCTTCGGGGGCCCGGCCACCGCCGTCTACTCCACCGTCACGCTCTTGGCGAGGTTTCTCGGCTGGTCAACGTCGGTGCCCTTGAGCACCGCCATGTGGTAGGCGAGCAGTTGCAGAGGGACGACCTCGAGGATCGGGCGGGCAAGATGCCCGCACGGCGGCAGGAAGAAGATGTCCTCCGCCTTCTGGGAAAGGCCGGAGTCCCCTTCCGTCCCCACCGCGATCACGCGCCCTCCGCGGGTATGCGCCTCCTCGAGGTTGGAGATGGTCTTCACGTACGTGTCCCCCTTCGCGCAGAGGACCAGCACCGGCATCCGCTCGTCGATCAGGGCGATCGGCCCGTGCTTCATCTCCCCGGCGGGGTACCCCTCCGCGTGGATATAGGAGATTTCTTTGAGTTTCAGCGCCCCCTCGAGCGCGATCGGATAGGAGGGTCCGCGCCCCAGGTAGAGAAAATCCCGGGAGTCCTTGTACTTGCGGGCGATCGCCGCGATCTCGTCCTCTCTTTTGAGCACCTCCTCGATCTTCCGCGGCAACTCGCTCACGTCCATCAGGTGGGAGGAGGCTTCCTGCGGGGACAATTTCCCGCGGACCCTCCCGAGATGGATCGCCAGCAGGTAGAGCGCCGTCAGCTGGGTCGTAAACGCCTTGGTGGACGCCACTCCGATCTCGGGGCCCGCGTGGGTATAGATCACCCCGTCGGACTCCCGGGCGATCGTCGAGGAGACCACGTTGCAGATTGCGACCGCCACCGCCCCTTTCCCTTTCGCCTCCCGCAGGCCCGCCAGCGTGTCGGCCGTCTCGCCGGACTGCGATATCGGCACGCAGAGGGTCCCTCGCTCCACCACGGGGTTCCGGTACCGGTACTCGGAGCCCAGGTCGACCTCCACCGGCAGGCGTGCGAGCCCCTCGATCAGGAACTTCCCGACCAAGCCGGCATGCCAGGAGGTGCCGCAGGCGACGATGAGCACCCGCGTGAGATTTCGCAGCTCCTCCTCCCCGAGCGGAAGCGTTTCGAAGAAGATATCGCCGGTTTCGGGGAGAACCCGGCCTGCCAGCGTGTCCAGGATCGCACGCGGCTGCTCGTGGATCTCCTTGAGCATGAAGTGGCGGTAGCCGCCCTTTTCCGCCATGACGGGAGACCAGTCGATATGGACCGGAGGGCGCTTCTTGAGGTTCCCGGAAAAATCGGTCAGCCGGACCCCGTTCGGCCCTGCGATGACGATCTCCCCGTCCTCGAGGAACAGGGCGTTGCGGGTGTGCGAAAGCAAGGGAGGAAGGTCCGAGGCGAGAAAGGTCTCCCCTTCGCCCAACCCTACCACCATCGGGCAGTTGAGGCGCGCCCCCACCACCGTCCCCGGCTCCTTTTCGGAAAGGCAGAGGAAGGCGTACGACCCGTGAAGCGCCGCCACCGTCTTCCGCACGGACTCCTCGAGCCCCAGCCCCCCGGAGACATACTCGTCGACCAGGTGCGCGATCACCTCGGTGTCGGTCTCCGAGAGGAAGCGCCGTCCCTTCGCGACCAGGAGTTCCTTGATCGTGCGGTGGTTCTCGACGATCCCGTTGTGGACGACCGCCACATGCCCCGTCTTGTGCGGGTGGGCGTTATCATCCGAAGGGCGGCCGTGGGTCGCCCACCGGGTGTGGCCGACGCCGCACGTCCCGGCGAGCGGGTCCCGGGCGACAAGGTCCAGGAGCCGCGCGATCTTCCCCTCGCTCTTGCGGATGGCGATTTCGCCGCCGTCGAGGACGGCGATCCCCGCCGAATCGTACCCGCGGTATTCCAGCTTCCGCAGGCCGTCCAGGAGGATCTCTCCGCACTGCTTCGTCCCGGTGTACCCGACGATCCCGCACATCGTTACTTCTTCTCCTTCACCAAAGGGACTTTCAGCCCCGCCTTGCGCAGAAGGTCGGGCATCCGCCGGATCACCCAGTCGGCGATGTTCTTCTGTTCCGCCCGGGACAGGGCGAGGGCGAACGGCGGGACGTCCTTGGTGATGGTCGCGCCCGCCCCGATCAGGGCTCCTTTTCCGATGGTGACCGGGGCGACGAACTGGGTGTCGCTGCCGACGAAGACCCCGTCGCCGATCAACGTCGTGTGCTTGGCGAGCCCGTCGTAATTGCAGGTGATCGTCCCGGCGCCGATGTTGGCCTTCTTCCCCACGATGGCGTCGCCGATGTAGGTCAAATGGTTCGCCTTCGACCCCTTCCCGATCCGGCTTTTCTTCACCTCCACGAAATTGCCGATGCGGGCATCCTCCCCGATGTCCGCTTCCGGGCGTAAGTGAGCGAACGGGCCTATGATTGCGCCTTTACGCACGTGGGAATCCGTGAGCACGGAGTACGGTTTCAGTTGTGCGCCGTCGTCCACCCGGCAGTTCTCCACCACGCAGCCGGTCTGGACCCTGACCCCCTTCCCGATCTTCGTCTTCCCGAGCAGCATCACCCCGGGTTCGATCATCGAGTCGGCCCCCACGGAAACCTCCGGCTCGATGTAGGTCCGGTCAGGCGCCACCACGGTCACCCCTTCGTCCAGCAAGGCGTCGATCTTCGCCCGCCGCAGGACCTCGGTGGCTTCGGCAAGCTCCTTCCGGGAGTTGATCCCGCGCACTTCGTCGGGGTCCTTGGCGACGGTGGGGACGACGGTCTTCCCCTCCTGGAGGGCCTGCACGACGAGGTCGGTCAGGTAATACTCCCTCTGCACATTGACATCCGTCAGGCGGGGGAGGTTTCTCGCAAGGAACTTCCGGTCGAATACGTACGTCCCCGAGTTCACTTCCCGGATCTTCCGGATCTCGGGGCCACCGTCCCTCTCCTCCACGATGCGGGCGACGGTGCCGTCCGGGTTCCGAACCACCCGCCCGTACCCGGCGGGGTCGGGGAGGATCCCGGTCAGCACGGACGCGGCCGCCTTCTTGCGCCTTCGGGCCGAGATGAGGGTGCGGATGGTTTGGGGAAGAATGAGAGGGGCGTCCCCGCACAGGACGACGACCTCGTTCGCCTTGGGGGACAGCACGGAAAGGGCGCAGCTGGCGGCGTCCCCCGTCCCCAGCTGGCGCTCCTGGACCGCCACCTTCCCACCGAACTCCTCCACCGTCCCGAGCACCTTTTCCCGGCCGTGGCCGAGCACGAAAACGATCTCGGTGATCCCGGCGCCCTTTGCCGCGCGCGCGACGTGCCAGAGCATCGGCTTGCCTGCGACGGGGTGCGCCACCTTGGGAAGAGAGGACTTCATCCTTTTCCCCAGGCCTGCCGCAAGAATGACCGCGCAGATCGCTGCCATGGACCGATCCCCTCCGGGATGGTAGAATTGGCCACGTCCGGCCGTATTCAAGTGTACCCGGTTTCCCCGGGAAAAGGGAACGCCGAAAGTGACGACCTTAAAGGACGCACTGGACAGAATCGATGAGGAACTCGCGGAACTGAAACGCCAGTACGACCTCTTCTTCCAGGGGGCCAGGCGATCCGAGCCCCAGGAGGAACGCAAGATCCTGGAGTGGATGGTCAGGCGGGTGGGGCAGCGAAAGATCCCGAATACCTCCGACCAGTTCCGGTTCCACAGCCTGCAGAGCAGGTTCCATTCCTTTTCCGGCCTGTGGACCCGGATGGTACGGGACCTGGAAGAAGGACGCCTCGTGCGGGACGCCCGGGGGAACCTCGTCCGAACGAATGGCCTCGGAGGGGAACCGGTCACCCCCGATCACCTCGACCAGGTGCTCGAACAGCTCCGGAGCGCGCGGCAGGAGTGCGGCATCCCCACGGAAGAGAAGGACATCGATTCCCTCCGGGAGATGCTCCGGTCCCGCGCTTCCGAAATCGCCGAGCAATCCGGCGCCCGCCGGGTCGAATTCCGGGTCACCATCGAGGGGGGGAAACCGAAAGTCAAGGCAGGGCTGCGGTAAGGGGATACCCCCCCCTTAGCGGTTACTCTGCTGCGGCCATCCGGACGATCGCCCTCCGGAGGGCGGCGTTGATCTTGTGGTACGATGCGTCGTCCATCGAAAGATCCTTGAGGGCGGCCTCGGCCCGTTCATGGGCCTGCCGCGCGCGATCGACGTCGATCTCCTCCGCCTTCTCCGCCACGTCCGCCAGGACGACCACCCGCTCCGGGGTCACCTCCGCGAACCCGCCGCCCACGGCCACCTTCTTCGTCCCGTCCCCCTTCCGGTAGCGGAGCACCCCGATCGAAAGGATCGCCAGATACGGAGTGTGCTCGGGGAGCACTCCGAACTCCCCGTGGTAGCCGGGCGCGATGACCTCGTCCACCTCCTCGGATACGAGGAGGCGTTCCGGGGTGACCAGTTCGAGACGGATTCTGGATCCCATCGTGTCCTCCCCCCGCTACACCGCGTAGCGGAATGACCCGGGCTCTCTTTCCTCGGGCGCTCCTTTAGACGACGGCGAGGAGCTTCTTCCCTGCCTCGATCGCTTCCTCGATCGTGCCGACCATGTAGAACGCCTGCTCGGGGAGGTCGTCGTGCTTCCCGTCGACGATCTCCTTGAAGGAACGGACCGTATCCTCGAGCCGGACGTACTTTCCGGGAATCCCGGTGAACTGCTCGGCGACGAAGAACGGCTGCGAGAGGAACCGCTGGATCTTGCGCGCCCGGGCGACCAGCAGCTTGTCGTCTTCCGAGAGCTCGTCCATGCCGAGGATCGCGATGATGTCCTGCAGGTCCTTGTACCGCTGGAGGACCTTCTGGACCGCGCGGGCGACATCGTAGTGCTCCTGCCCCAGGACGAGCGGGGAGAGGATCCGCGAGGTGGAGTCCAGCGGGTCTACCGCCGGGTAGATCCCGAGCTCCGCGATCTGGCGGGACAACACGGTCGTGGCGTCGAGGTGCGAGAACGTCGTCGCAGGCGCCGGGTCGGTCAGGTCGTCGGCGGGGACATAGATCGCCTGCACCGAGGTGATCGAGCCGCGGTTCGTGGACGTGATCCGCTCCTGGAGCTCCCCGAGGTCGGTGGAGAGGGTCGGCTGGTAGCCGACCGCCGAGGGAATCCGGCCCAGAAGCGCCGACACCTCGGAACCGGCCTGGGTGAACCGGAAGATGTTGTCGATGAAGAGCAGCACGTCCTGCCCTTCCTCGTCGCGAAAGTATTCCGCGGCGGTTAAGGCCGACAGGCCGACGCGCGCCCGCGCGCCGGGAGGCTCGGTCATCTGCCCGAAGACCAGGCACGCCTTCTCGAGGACCTTGGACTCCTTCATCTCGAGCCACAGGTCGTTCCCCTCGCGCGTGCGCTCCCCCACGCCGCCGAACACGGAGTAGCCGCCGTGCTCGATCGCGATGTTGTGGATCAGCTCCATGATGATCACGGTCTTCCCCACGCCCGCGCCTCCGAACAGCCCGATCTTGCCGCCCTTGGAGTAGGGGGCCAAAAGATCGACGACCTTGAGCCCGGTTTCGAGGATCTCGACCTTGGTCGACTGCTCCTCGAAGGAGGGGGGGTGCCGGTGGATCGGGTACCGTTTCTCCGTGGTGATCTCCCCCATCTCGTCGACGGGATCCCCGATCACGTTCATGATGCGGCCGAGCGTCTCGGGGCCGACGGGGATGGTGATCGGGCCGCCGGTGTCGGTCGCCTCCATCCCGCGGACGAGGCCATCGGTCGAGTCCATCGCGATGGCGCGGACGACGTTGTCGCCCAGGTGCAGGGCCACTTCGACGGTTAAGTTCCCCTCCTTGTCGCTGATGCTCGGGTTCGTGAGCTTGATCGCGTTGTAGAGAGCCGGAAGCTGGCCGGGTTCGAACCGGAGGTCGACCACGGGCCCGATCACCTGGACGATAGTTCCCTTGTTCATGATTTCCTCGCCTCCTTCGATATCCGCAACGAAGCGGCCTGCCCCCGGGCGGGCCACGGATGTTATCCCTTGAGCGCCTCGGCTCCGCCGATGATCTCCATCAGTTCCTTGGTGATGGAGGCCTGGCGCGCGCGGTTCATCTGGAGCGTGAGCCGGGAGATCATGTCCACCGCGTTGTTGGTGGCCGAATCCATCGCCGTCATCCTCGCGCCGTGCTCCCCCGCCACCGATTCGAGCAGCATCCGGAAGATCTGCGTCTCGACGTACTTCGGGAGGAGGGTCGCCAGGATCTCCTTCCGGGAGGGCTCATAGAGATAATCGATGCCCGCCTCGGGCGCTTCCCCTTCCGCCCGCTCGAACGCGATGGGGAAGAGCTTGTCCATCCGGACGTTCTGCGAGATGGCCGACCGGAACTCGTTGAACACGATCACCACCTCGTCCAACTCCCCGGCGAGGTACCCGTCCACCATATCGTGCGCCAGCTGTTCGGCGTGGGAGTACGAGAGCGATCCGAGGATGTTGATGGTCTCCTTCCGCAGGGGGACCCGGCGTCGCCGGAAGAAGTCCCGCGCCTTGCGCCCCACCACGAACAGCGCGACTTCTTCGTACCTCCCCCGGTTCTCCTGGAGGAACCGGTTGGCCACGCGGAGCAGGTTCGAGTTGAAGCCCCCGCACAGCCCGCGGTCCGAAGTGATCACGAGGAGTCCGAGCTTCTTCCTCTCCCGGGACGACAGGAGCGGATGCGCCTCCGGGCCGGCCCGCCGGGCCAGCCTCTCTACGACCTCCCGCATGTTGCGGGCGTACGGTCTCGCGGCGACGATGGCATCCTGCGCCCGTTTGAGCTTCGCGGCGGACACCATCTTCATCGCCTTCGTGATCTGCTGGGTGCTTTTGACGCTGCCGATCCGTTTCCGGATCGCGCGGAGGTTCGCCATGGCTTGCCCCTAGCCCCTTTAGCCGTTATTCCCGGAAGACGCCCCGGAACTCCTCGAGGGCGGCGGTGAGCTTCGCTTTCATGGCGTCGTCAATGGTCTTTTTCTCGACCAGCTCCGTGAGGACCGCGCCGTGCTTGTCCCGCATGAAGGCGGACAGCTCCGTCTCGTAGCGCGAAAGCGATGCGACCTCGTAGCCGTCGCAGAAGCCGTTGGTCGCCGCGAAGATCGTCACGACCTGCTGCCCGACGGGTTGGGGCTCGTACTGGGCCTGCTTGAGGACCTCCACCAGCCGGGCGCCCCGCGCCAGCTGCATCTGGGTGGCCTTGTCGAGGTCCGACCCGAACTGCGCGAACGCCGCCATCTCGCGGTACTGCGCGAGCTCGAGCCGCAGGCGCCCCGCGACCTGCTTCATCGCCTTGATCTGCGCGTTCCCGCCGACTCGGGAAACCGACAGCCCGACGTTCACCGCCGGCCGGACGCCGGCATAGAAGAGGTCGGCCTCGAGATAGATCTGGCCGTCGGTGATCGAGATGACGTTGGTGGGAATGTACGCCGAGACGTCGCCCGCCTGCGTCTCGATGATCGGCAGCGCCGTCAGCGACCCGCCCCCCTCGGCATCGGAGAGCTTGGCCGCCCGCTCGAGCAAACGCGAATGCAGGTAGAAGACGTCGCCCGGGTACGCCTCGCGCCCCGGCGGCCGGCGCAGCAGGAGAGAGAGCTGCCGGTAGGCCACGGCGTGCTTGGACAGGTCGTCGTAGATGCACAGGGCGTGACGGCCGCTGTCGCGGTAGTACTCCCCCATCGTGCACCCCGCGTAGGGGGCAATGAAGTTGATCGGGGCGGACTGGGAGGCGGTCGCGGAGATGACGATCGTGTAGTCCATCGCGCCGAACTGGCGGAGCTTCTCGACCACCTGGGCGACCGTCGACTGCTTCTGGCCGATCGCCACGTAGACGCAGATGACGCCGGTCCCCTTCTGGTTGATGATCGTGTCGAGCGCCACGGCGGTTTTTCCCGTCTGGCGGTCGCCGATGATGAGCTCGCGCTGCCCGCGGCCGATCGGGATCATCGAGTCGATCGCCTTGAAGCCGGTCTGGAGCGGCTCCTTGACCGGCTGGCGCCTGACGATCCCCGGGGCCTTGATCTCGATGCGGCGGAATTCCTTCGTCTCGAGCGGGCCCCTTCCATCGATCGGTTGCCCGAGGGAGTTCAGGACGCGTCCGACCAGGGCGTCCCCGACCGGCACTTCGACGATGCGGCCGGTGCGGCGGACAACGTCTCCTTCCTTGATGAGGTGGTCGTCGCCCAAAAGCGCCGTGCCGACGTTGTCTTCCTCGAGGTTCAGCACAATCCCCCGGACGTCCCCGGGGAACTCGAGAAGCTCTCCCGCCATCGCCTTCTCCAGGCCGTGGACCCGGGCGATGCCGTCTCCGACGGACAGGACGACGCCGGTCTCGGCGACGTCGACGCGGGTTTCGTAGCCCTTGATCTGGCTTTTGAGGATCTCCGTGATTTCTTCGGCGCGGATGTTCATGACGTTTGTCTCACCCCTTCCCGATAGTTTCCCGGATGTGCTGGATCTGCGTTCGGGCGCTTCCGTCGTAGACGGTCGAGCCGACCTTGACGACCATCCCCCCCAGCACGTCCGGGTCGACCTTCTCCTCCAGCACGACGGTCTTGGCGGTCTGCCGCTCGAGGACGGACTGAAGCAGGTCGCGCTGAGTGTCGGTAAGCGGCATCGGCACCGAAACCTCGACACGCTCGATCCCCTCGAACTGCTCGAGCAGCCGGCGAAGCTCCAATGCGATCGGGGAGAGGATGTTCATCCTCCCCTTGTCGACCAGAAGGAACAGGAAATTCCTCGTCGCGGACGAGAACCCGGCGGGGGCGATGGTGGCCTCGAGGGCCGCCTTCTTGTCCCGGCGGTTGATCTGGGCCGCTTCCACCATCTCGCGCAGAAGGGGTGTTTCGGCAACGAGCTTGTTGAATTGCTCGACTTCCGTAAGGATCCTGCGTATCTGGCCCTCTTCCTGGCCGATGGCGAGCAGCGCGCGGGCGTATCTTCTTGCCAGGCTTCCCCCGATCAACGAACGATCTCCCGGATCCTGTCGATGTTCTCCCGCACCATCCGCTCCTGGTCCCCCGGGGTGATCGTCTTCGCCACGATCTCCTCGGCCGCCCGTGCGGAAAGTTCGGCCGCCTCCCTGCGAAGCTCGGCCCGGGCCTTTTTCACCTCCTGGTCGGCGGTACCCTGCACTTGTGCGCGGAGCCGTTCGATCTCGGCCTGCGCCGACTTGCGCAGACGACGTGTCTCCTCGTCGGCCTCGGCGTCCATCTTCCGGTTCATCTCCGCAATCTCCCCGGTGAGCATGGCCACACGGACCTCGATCGCCGCGAGCTTTTCCGCGGCGTCTGCCCTTGCCCGGGCGGCTTCGTCGATCGATTTTCTGAGGAGGTCGGAGCGCTCCTTGAGATATGCGCTGACGGGCTTCCTGAGGAAATAGAAGAGCACCCCCGCCAGGATGCTGAAATTCACGGCCTGCTTGAAGATCTCCCACCACGGGATGCCCGCGCGGCCGCCCGCTTCCTGCGCGGCCGCCGCAACCTCCGGTGCGGCCAGAACACCAAGGAGGAGGAGTACCGCTCTCACGTCACCCGCCTTCCGAGGATCTTCCCGGCGATCTCCCGCGAGAGGCCGGCCACCTCGATGCGCAGCGCACGGGCGGCCGCCTCCTTTTCCGCGGTGATCTGCCCTTTCATCGTATCGATTTGCCGGTTGGTATCCTCGAGAACGATCTCGATCTCCTTCCGCTCGGCCCGGGCCGATTCCTCCATCCGCGCGCGCTTGCGGGCGAGGGCCTCCGCGGCCGCCTTCCGCAGGGAATCATCGTACTGCCGGGTCTTGGCGGCGGCATCGCCGACGAGCCGTTTTGCCTCCTCCAGCGGCTTCACCGAGAGGTTCTCGCGCTCCCGGAACGTGGCGAGTACCGGCCGGACGAGCGTGACGGAGAGGATGACCGCGAGGGCAACCACCAGCCCCATCTGCAGGACGGCAAGCAGCGTGATGTCCAGCGTCTCGAGGATCTTGAGGACGAGCTCCACGGAACCGTCTCCCCCCGGAATTCCCTGCAGGCTATCGACAGGATCGGATAGGCGAACGAGAAATTGGTATCACGGGAGGAAAGGCGCTGTCAAGCGGTTAATGGGAGAACCGCTGTCCATCCGGCGAGGTCCGGAAGCAAAACGAAAAAAGGGCACCGTGGTTTCCCGCGGTACCCTTTCGGTTGCCGGACTCGCTTCCGTTTGCGGAAGGGTTCCCTTGCCTCCCGAAACTTGCCGCGCCCCTCGCGTTACTTCTTGGGGGCCTCGGCCGGCTTCGGCGCTTCCGCCGGCTTCGGTGCTTCCGCCGGGGCCGCTGGCTTCGCTGCATTGTCAGCCGGAGCCGCGGCCGGAGGAGGCGGAGGCGGAGGGGGAGGCGGCGCCTTCTTCTCCGCGCATGCTGCGAGTCCGATGGATGCGGCAAGCAACAAACCCAGGAACAGAGACCAATACTTACGCATTTCTTTACGCTCCTTTCCTTTCGGAATTTATCCGTTTCCGGATACAGATTTTTAATGGCTTATGCGGCGAAATATAGCACATGCCAAAAGCGTTGCAACTGTTTTTTTGCGGCTTTTTCCTCTTTTAAGAAGGAGGTTCCCGCAAGGGTCTTCTACTTCCCTCCGAAAAGGAGGTCGCACAGTCTTTCAAACTCCCCCTCGGAGAAGTACGAGACCTCGAACCTTCCCTTTTTCGGCGTTCCGCGGATGCGCACCCTGGTGCCTCCCCTCCGGGACAGCCGGTCCTCCAGATCCTTCAGGTGCGGGTTGTGTCGCGGTGGTTTGCGCGGGGTGGCTTTTCTCTCCCCCTCCTGGCACAGCCGCTCCACCTCGCGTACGGAGAGCCCCTTGTGCAACACGGCCTCGAAAATCGCCAGGAGACGCCCGGCAGGCGCGGACAGAAGCGCGCGTGCATGCCCCGCCGAGAGCCGGCCGTCGACAACGGCCTGCTTCACGGCGGCGGGGAGCTTGAGCAGCCGGACCGTGTTTGCCACTGTCACGCGGTCCTTCCCCACGCGCCGCGCGATCTCCTCGTGGGAGAGCGAGAACTCGACGGCGAGCCGATGGTACGCCTCCGCGAGCTCGATGGCGTTTAAGTCCGCCCGCTGGACATTCTCGACCAGGGCGGCCTCGAGCGACTCCCGGTCCGAGAACTTCTTTACGATGGCGGGGATCGTCCCCACGCCGGCTGCCTGGGCGGCACGAAGCCTGCGTTCCCCCGCGACGAGCTCGTACCCGGCGGCCGTGGGGCGCACGATCACGGGCTGGAGGACTCCCTTCTCGCGAACGGACTCGACCAGATCGCGCAGTTCCTCGGGGGAAAAGGACCGCCTTGGCTGCTGGCCGCTGCCCCGGATTTCGCTTACCGGGATGCGCAAGAAATCGGGCTCCCGTTCGGCGGCTCCCGGCAGGAGGGCCGACAGGCCTCTCCCCAACACCTTCTTTTTCATCGGATCGGGTTTTCGCTCCATCGGCTCACCATCTCTTTGGCGAGCTCGAGGTAGGCCAGCGCCCCCCGCGAGCTCACTGCGTACAGAATCGCCGGTTTCCCGAAGGAAGGGGACTCGGAAAGCCGGACGTTGCGCGGTATAACTGTTTGAAATACTTGAGAATTTAGGTTTTCCCGGGCCTCGGCGGCGACCTGGTGGGCCAGGTTGTTCCGCGGATCGAACATGGTGAGAAGGACCCCCTCCACCCGGAGGGAGGGGTTTGCCGACTCCCGGATCCTCTCGATGGTGCGGTACAAACTGCCCAACCCCTCGAGGGCGTAATACTCGCACTGCAGGGGGATCAGCACGGACCGGGCCGCGCACAACGCATTGACGGTCAAGAGGCCCAGAGACGGGGGGCAGTCGATGAGGATGACTTCGTACCTGCCCTCGAGGGGACGCAACGCCTCCCGGAGCCGCGTTTCCCGCCCCTCCTGGGAGACGAGCTCGATCTCCGCCCCGATCAGATCTTCCGACGCGGGCAAGAGATGAAGGTACGGCAGATCGGTACCGCGAACCGCCTCCTCTGCCGGGATCTCGGCCATCAGCACCCGGTAAATGTTCTTCTCGGCCTCCCCTCCCGGCGAGCCGCCCGCCCCCGATGTCGCATTTGCCTGGGGGTCCAGGTCCACGAGAAGGGTGGCCTTCTCCATCACGGCAAGGGAGGCGGCGAGATTGACCGCCGTGGTGGTCTTCCCCACCCCTCCTTTCTGGTTGGCAACCGCGATGACGTGGACCAAGCCGCGATCCTCCAAAGCCCGGCAAACCCGGGTGATTTTTAAAAAAATCAACGGTCTCTTTTACCACGCCGGGGCTTGCGGGAGGAATGAAAATCTTGCCGCTGTCCCCTGGCTCCCCCAGCCGGGAGGCGGACATTTCTGCGCCGGGTACTTCTTTTGCCTTACGGGGCAAGGATCTCCCGGATCTCCCGGATCCCCATGCCCAAAGGAAGCTCGAACCGGACGGTGCGGCCCGGGATGGTCTTCCGTGACAACGACCGATCCTTCTTCGGGGGCTTCGCCTTCCTCCCCCCCCTCCCGGGGCCCCCCATCGCGAGAAAACGCCCCCCCGGAACGAGGTGCGGGAGGAGAAGCGGGACCATCTCCTCCGCCGGGACGGTGGCCCGGGTGACGATGTGCTCGAACCGCCCGAGTGCGAGCGGATTCCGCGCTTCCAGCCTGCCCTGAACCACTTCCGCGTTGGGAAGGGAGAGGATACGGCGGGCGTGCGACAGGAACGCGCACTTTTTCGCCGAGGACTCCAGGAGGACGACGCTTGACCCGGGAAGGGCAACCGCCAGGGGGATCCCGGGGTAACCGGCCCCCGACCCGAAGTCCAGGATCCGGCCTGGGAACGGGGTAAACCGCAACAGGAGCAGGGAATCCAGGACGTGTTTGACCGCGACCTCCTCCGGGTCGGTGATCGCGGTGAGCCGGATCGACCGGTTCCAGCGAAGCATCTCTCTTGCGTGGGCGATCAGCTTCAAGACGGCCCCCTGCGGCACGGAAAGCCCCGCGCCGGCGATCAGCCCGGCGAGAAACTCCGCCGAGGGGACCGGGATGTCAGGGATTTTTTTCAAGGAAACCTCCTTTCGGGGCCCCCTTGTTCCACGTGGAACACCCCCCCCAACTTTCCCCGGAATCGGGTCTTAGGCACCGCGGAAAATCGCTCCTCGCGGGCTAGCCGCTCGCCTGGGTGGCCGCCCTCCCTTTTTTCAGCGCCACGAGGAGGAGGGCCACCGCCGCCGGGGTGACACCGGGGATCCGCTGGGCCTGCCCGATCGAGACCGGGCGTACCCGAACGAGCTTGTCCCGGACCTCGGTGGAAAGGCCGTAAACCGACTCGAAGGGGAAGTCGCCGGGGAACTTTACCTCTTCGTATTTGCGAAGTTTTTTTGCTTCTTCCTCCTGGCGGCGGATATACCCGTCGAACTTGACGATGAGTTCGGCCTGGGAGACCACCTCCGGGGAGAACCGCGCAAGATCCGGGTCGTTCGCCACGATCAGGGCGGCTGTCACCTCGGGGCGGCGCAACAGCTCCGCGTATCCAGTCCCGGGACGGACCGGCGCCCCTCCTGCTTCCTCCACGGCCCGTGCCAGGGGATGCCCCGCCGGGACGCGGGACGTCTCGAGAATAGAAATCAGGGAGGAAAGCCCCTCCCGCTTCGCACGGAATTCTTCGTACCGTTCCGCTGCGAGCAGCCCCACCCGGTGCCCGGTTTCGGACAGGCGCAGGTCGGCGTTGTCCTCCCGCAGGAGAAGGCGGTATTCGGCCCGGGAGGTGAACATCCGGTACGGCTCCTGGGCCCCCTTCGTGACCAGGTCGTCGATCAGCACGCCGATATACGCCTCGCTGCGCTGAAACAGCACGGGCTCTTTCCCCTGCACTCTCCGCGCCGCGTTGATCCCCGCGACAACCCCTTGCGCCCCGGCCTCCTCGTACCCGCTGGTGCCGTTGATCTGCCCGGCGTGGAACAGGTTCTCCACCACTTTGGTTTCCAGGGAGGGGACCAACTGCACCGGGTCGACGAAATCGTACTCGATGGCGTATCCCGGGCGGACGATCTCCACCTCCTCGAGGCCGCGAATGGTCCGAAGCATTTTGACCTGGATGTCGTACGGCAGGCTCGTCGAGACCCCGTTCGGGTAATACTCGGCGGTTCGAAGGCCCTCCGGCTCCAGGAAGACGTGGTGCCGCTCCTTGTCTGCGAACCGGACCACCTTGTCCTCGATGGAGGGGCAATACCTGGGCCCGATCCCCCGGATCACCCCGGAATAGAGGGGGGAGCGGGAGAGACCGGACCGGATCGCCTCGTGGGTCCTTTCGTTCGTATAGGTGACGTAGCACGCTACCTGGGGCCTGCGGATCTCCCGGTTCCCGAAGGAGAACGGAACGGGAGGGTCGTCGCCCCATTGCGGGGCGGTCCGGGAAAAATCGATCGTTTTCCCGTCCAGCCGGGGGGTGGTTCCGGTCTTGAGCCTCCCGACCGAAAACCCCAGTTCTTTCAGGGAGTCGGAAAGCTTCATTGCGGGGAAATCCCCCGCCCTCCCCGCCGGGAAGTTCACCAGGCCGATGTGGACAAGCCCTTTCAGGAAGGTGCCCGTGCACAGGAGGACTGTTTTCCCCCGGTACCTTACCCCAAGGCTCGTGTCGACCCCTTTCGCCTTCCCCCCTTCCGCGAATACCGCGTCGACCATGGCCTGCTTGACGTCCAGCCCGTATGTGCTTTCGAGGATCTTCTTCATCCGGAGACGATAGAGCTGTTTGTCGGCTTGCGCCCGGGAGGACCGAACCGCCGGCCCCTTGCTCGTGTTCAGCTGGCGGAACTGGATCCCCGTCGCGTCGATGTTCCTGCCCATCTCCCCGCCCAAAGCGTCGATCTCGCGGACGAGGTGCCCCTTGGCCAGCCCCCCGATGGCGGGGTTGCACGACATGAGGCCGATGGTGTCGGCGTTGATTGTCAGGAGAAGGGTGGAACACCCCATCCGGGCGGCGGCCAGGGCCGCCTCGCACCCGGCGTGCCCCCCGCCTACGACGACCACATCGTACTCCTTTGGATACTCGTACACGCTCACCGCTTATCTCCTTCCCTGTTCCACGTGGAACAGGGATATAAAACCCTTTTTCTTTCCACTATTTTCCTATGCAAAAGGATCTGAAGATGGCGCTTAGCACCTCTTCGGGGGCGATCTCCCCGGTGAGTTCGGCAAGCGCCTGGGCCGCCTCCCGGATGTCGGCGGCCAAAAATTCCAGGGAAAGGTCTCTCCCGGCCGCCTCCTGGGCCCGCCCCAGGGCGACGTCCGCCTTCCGGACCGCCTCGAGATGGCGCAGGCGGGTGAGCGGCGCCTCGGCCATTATAGCATCCTCCTCCGGACCAAGATCGCGGGCGATCGCCCGGAGGAGCGCGCCGACCCCCTCCCCGGTCTTCGCCGACACCGAAACCGTCGCCTTCCGGCCGGAACCGCGGAAAAGGGCGCCCTCCTCGACAGCGGGCAAGTCCTGCTTGTTGAGGAGGACCAGGTGGGGGCGGTCCGCCACCTCCCGGTACGCTTCGAGGTCCCCCTCGTGCACAGGCCGGCTTCCGTCGAGGACGAACAGGGTGAGGTCCGCCCCGGCGATGATCTCCCGGCTCCGCCGGACCCCTTCCCGCTCTACCGGGTCTTCCGCTTCCCGCAACCCCGCCGTGTCGACAAGCCGAAGCGGTACCCCCGACAAGGATATTTCCCCGGAGAGATAATCCCGCGTGGTCCCCGGGATCTCCGTGACGATGGCCCTTTCTTCCCCCAGGAGGCGGTTGAGCAGGCGCGACTTTCCCACATTGGCCACTCCCGCGATCGCCACCGTTGCCCCGTCCCGGTATCGGTGGCCACGGGCGTATGATTCGAGGCACCGCCCCGTTTTTTTCCTTAATTCTGATACCCGTTCTTTAACTTGATCGTTGCTGACAAGAGGGATGTCGTCGTCGGAAAAGTCGATGGAGGCCTCCAACAGCGTAAGAAGGGACACGATCTGCCCCCGCAACGGGGAAATCGCCTCCCGGATGCCTCCCCGGAGCTGCCGGAGGGCCGCCCGCGCCGCTCCGTCCGTCTTGGCCGTTATCAGGTCGGCGAGCGCCTCCGCCTGCGTCAGGTCCATCTTGCCGTTCAGGAAGGCGCGTCGGGAGAATTCCCCGGGGGCTGCGGGAACAGCACCGAGAGCGCACGCTGCGGCTGCTGCCCATTCCACGAGCACGGGGTTCCCATGCAGATGGATCTCTGCCACGTCCTCTCCCGTGAAACTTCTCGGCGCCGGGAAGAAGACGACCAGGCCGGAGTCGATCTCCTCTCCCCTGCCGTCCCGGACCGTGCACCGGGTAAGCGCACGCGATGGGACATGGGAAGGATTCACCCCGGTCATGCGGCAGGCGATGGGAAAGGTTTCCGGGCCGGAGAGGCGCAGAATGGAGACCGCTCCGGAGCCGGCGGGAGTGGCAGGGGCCACGATCGTCGTCACGTCGCCATCATCCGCCTCCCCCCGTTTCGTCGCGCGAGCCCGGGGCCGTTGGTCGTCCACGGGTTCCTCCTTGGGGAGCGGGGAGCCCCCTGGCCCCTGTTTACGCCCGGGCCGCCTTTTCCGCTTCGGCCTTCCGGTTCTGGATCAGTTGCTGTCCGATGGAAAGCAGGTTGTTCACCAGCCAGTAGATCGTCAGTCCCGTCGGGAACCCCCAGAACATGAAGGTGAAGATGACGGGCAAAAAGAGCATCATCTTCTGCTGGGTCGGGTCCATCCCCGCGGACGGCGTCAGCTTCTGCTGGAAGAACATCGAGACCCCCATGAGCAGGGGAAGCAGGCGGATCGGGATCGTGTACCCCGCCACCGCGATGTCCCACAGGAGCTCGGGGGCGGACAAGTCGTTGATCCAGAGGAAGAACGGGGCGTGCCGGAGCTCGATCGCCACGAGGAGCCCCTTGTAGAGCGCGATGAAGACCGGGATCTGGAGGAGCATCGGGAGGCAGCCGCTCATGGGGTTGATCTTGTACGTCTTGTAGAGATTCATCATCTCCTGCTGCTGCCTCGCCTTGTCGTCCTTGTACTTCTCCTTGATCTTGTTCAGGATGGGGCTTAGCTCCTGCATCTTCTTCATGGAGGCCATCGACTTCTGGGTGAGGGGGTAGAAGAGGATCTTGATGAGGATGGTGAGAAGGATGATGTCGATCCCGTAGTTTCCCGTCACGCGGTTGCTGGCGGTGAGCACCCAGACGAGGGGCTTGGCGATGATCGAGAACCATCCGTAATCGACCAGGCGCTCCAGGCCCTTGCCGGTGGCCTCGAGGAGGTTGTACTCCTTCGGCCCCATGAAGGTCCGGACGGAGAAGGAGACCACCTCCCGCGGCCCGAGAACCACCGGGGAACCGGAGAGGGCGATCCGGATCCCCTCCGTCCCGAGCGGTGAGACCTGCTCGAGACTCCACTCCTTCCCGGGGATGGCGATCAGGGTGAAATACTTGGCGTCCGCGGCCGCCCATCGCACCGGGACCTTGTCGATCCCCCCCTTCGCGATCTTCTTCAAATCGAGCTGCTCGATCTTTCCTCCGGAGTCCGCGACTGCCCCCAGGAAGGAATAGGAGTCGCCGCCCAGCTCTCCCGCGAAAACCTGGGAAAGCTCGATCCCCGGCTTGAATCGCAAGGATCCCGGCGTCCCGTTGGTCACTTTCTGGTCCACCTCGAAATCGTATCCGCCGCCGGTGAAGGTGTACTCCCGGATGATGTGGACTCCCCCCGCGGATTCCCAGGACAGGGAGACGGTCTTCTTCTCCCCGGCCGCGACGGACAGTTCGCCGGGCGCGTTCGAGGCGAAGACCGGCTGCGGCGGAAAGGCGGGCTGGCTCTCCGCGAGGTACAGGTCCAGGGGAAGCGGGCGCAACGACCCGGAGCCGATGATGTCCAGGGGTTTTCCCTTCGGCCCGGTGCGATCGTTGTACCTGCTCAGGGTAAACGACTGGATCCCGCCCCCGGCGGTGGTTACGGTAGCGATGTAGAGAGGGGTCCGCACGGTGATCCACCGGAGGGGATTCTCCCGGCCGGGGATAAGCCCCTCGGACGCCGGAGAAGGGGGCACGGCGAGGGCCGGGGCTCCTGCGGCGCCGGCTGCATTGTCCCCCGATCCCGCCTTCGCCGCATCCTGCCGCTGCGCAGGCGGGGGGGCCTTGGACGGTTCGGGAGCGAACAGACGCTGGTAGGCCAGCAGAATGATGATCGAAAGGACGATCGCCAGTATCATCCTTTTTTCCATCGATACCTCGTGCCGAAGATGTGGATGCGCCTCGGTTCCTCCACCCCCCCCGGATGAAAGGGGTGGCACCGCACGATCCGCCGCATCCCGTCCAGGATGCCCAGCAGCGCGCCGTTCAACCGAAGGGAGCCGATGATGTACTCCGAGCAGCTCGGATAGAATCGGCAACAATTTCCGAGGTACGGGGATACCAGGCGCTGGTATCCCCTGAGGAGACCGATCAGGATGTCTCTTGCCTGCACAGGGAAGGCTCCCCCTTTTTCCCCCAACGTCGTTCGATCGCGGGAAGGAGCTCGGCGGACACCGACGCGAGATCCGCGTCCCCGGGGGCTTTCCGCACCACGATGGCCGTTCGGGTCCCCGCCGGGAAGACGCTCTTGTTGAGCCGGTAGAACTCCCGGAGGAGTCGCTTCAACCGGTTCCGGACCACCGCGGACCCTACCCGCCGTCCGACGGAGATGCCGATCTTCCTTGCGACGGGCTCGCCCTCCGCCCTCGTTCGAACGCGGCAGTCCCGGTAGATGGTATAGTGCGCCGTGGACGCGCGCATCCCCATGCGAACCACCTGCCGGTATTCGCGGTCGGTGCGAAGGATCTCCTCCTTGGACAGCCGGAAACCCCCCACCCGCGCTTTGGCCTGTCCGATCCGGATGGGTTACTTCTTGCCGCTGACCGAGACGGCGAGCCGCTTCCGCCCCTTCGCGCGGCGGCGGGAAAGGACCAGCCTGCCCGCCGGAGTCGACATCCGCCGGCGAAATCCGTGGGTTCGCAGCCGCCGCCTGTTGTGCGGCTGATAGGTGCGTTTCATCTACGGGCCACTCCTTCCTTGGAACAAACGGCTTTCCCTGGAAATTAGATAAGATATTTCTTTTGTTCCGCCCCTGTCAACCTCAATTTCCCTTCTCCATGGTACACTGCGCTTGCCATGAGACGAACCCGTCCGGTGCGGTTTTCTCCCCTGCGCCGGCTCCTTTCCTTTCCGCTTCTGCGGGCCGGGAGGAAAAGGGGGGTTACCCCTCCTTCCGAGGAAGAACTCCTGTTCGAGCTTGCAGGCCACAACCCGGGAAACCTCCTCTTCGGCCGGTTCGGGCCGAAGGAGATCCGGGATCGGATCCGGGGTGCGGGAATTCTCGAGGGGCTCGCGCGCAGGGGATACCACGAACCTCTCCTTGCGCTCGAGTGCGGAGACCCGGAAGACCAGCGCGTAGGCCTGTACGCCGGGAAAAAGTCGCGGGACCGCCTCCTCATGGAGGTGCGTGTTCAGATCCGCTCGTTCCGCCCGGGGAGGCAGATCGGGCCGTTCTCGAGGGAGACCGTCTTCCGGATTCTTTTGATCCACTGGCTCGTCCTATCCGACCCGGAACGACCGTTTTCGATCGACCGCCCCCGGCTTCCCGGCCAGGAGCGGCCGGGCCTGGGGCTCGTGTCGGAATGTTTGTCTCTCCTCCTGGGAATCGGGAGGGAGTTTCCGCTCGACGGCGTGCTCGACGTCCCCGACCACTTTCACACCGCCTGTTTCTACGCCCGGAAGTTCCGGTTCCTCGACCCGCAGGCCGAGGGGAGGTTCCTGGCGATGGTGCGGGATCTCAAGGGGATCCCCCTTGCGCTCGCCTCGGAAGCCGTCCAGGAGGGGTGCCTGGTCAACTGCGACACCGGCATGCCGCTTCCCTGGGAGCCGGCCGAGCAGGTGATGCCGTTGCGCGATCCCCTGCGTCGCTATCTTCGATCCCCCGGGTACCGGCGCGTCCGCGACGAGGTCAGATCGGGCCTCCGGGTGGCCGTGGACTGGGATCGCTATCGGGAAAAAATCGCCCCGATTGGAGGCCCCGGAAAATATCCTTGATTCTCGTTTTCGCGGTATGGTACCCTTCCCTCGCCTCAAGCACCGCAGGCGAGGGAATACTCCCACTCCCAACGGGGAAACAGGCAAGGGACGCACGGTGAAATAACCCGGGGGCAACGAATATATCTCTCTGTTTTTCAAGTTGTTTTTGTCTTTTCCACAGCTGTGGATAACCATGTTGGCAACTCCTTGGCAAAAACGAGCTTAACCGCTGGACAATGAATACATTTTCCCCTCTTTTCTCCGTTTCGCGATACCGAGGGAGGCAGGCCAACAGGTGACATCCCGGGCGTGGGAAACGGTCCTCTCCCAGCTCAAGAGCAAGGTGAGCGACCAGGTGTTCGAAACCTGGCTGCGTCCGCTTCGTTTCGTTTCCCGCGAGGGTTCCCTGATCCTGGTGGCAACTCCCCACAAGTTCTTCAAGCAGTGGATTGAGGAAAACTACATGCCGCAGCTCGAGGAGGCGGCGCGCAAGGAGCTTGGGAAAAACGTCTCCGTCGAAATCGTCGTGGGAAGCGAGGAGGAAGGAGAGGGGGAACGGACCGTCCACGCCCCCGATTTGTCCCTGGATGGCGGGGTAGAGGCAAAACCGGCGAAACCGAGGATGCACAACGGGGAGCTGAATCCGCGGTACACGTTTGATCGTTTCGTCGTGGGCGCAGGGAACCAGTTCGCTCACGCCGCCTGCTTCGCGGTGGCGAACGACCCCGCCAAGAGCTACAACCCGCTTTTTATCTACGGCGGTGTCGGGTTGGGCAAGACCCACCTGCTCCACGCCATCGGAAACTTCATCCAGGAACAGCGCTCACGCGTCCGGATTTCCTACATAACCTCGGAAAAATTCACGAACGAGCTCATCTTCTGCCTGCGCACAAACCGGATGCCCGACTTCAAGGAGAAGTACCGAAACGTCGACATGCTTTTGGTCGACGACGTCCAGTTCATCGCGGGAAAGCAGCGCACGCAGGAGGAGTTTTTTCATACCTTCAATGACCTGTACTCCTCCCGGAAGCAGATCGTCGTGTCCAGCGACAAGTTCCCGAAGGAGATCCCCGATCTCGAGGAGAGGATCCAGTCCCGCTTCGAGTGGGGACTCGTGGCGGACATTCAACCGCCGGACCTGGAGACGCGACTCGCGATCCTGAACCGGAAGGCGGAGGCCGACCAGATTCCGCTTCCCCCGGACGTCTCCCTCTTTCTTGCCACCATGATCAAGAACAACATCCGGGAGCTCGAGGGGTCTCTCATCCGGATCGGGGCGCACGCTTCCCTTACCAAGCGAGAGATCAACATGGACCTGGCGCGCGAGGTGCTCTCCCGCCTGGTGGAATCCTCGGTGCGCGAGATTCCCCCGGATACCATCCTGAAAGTCGTTGCCGAGCATTTCGGCGTGAAGGTCTCCGATCTGCGGTCCGGGCGCAAGCATAAGGTGGTCGCCTTCCCGCGGCAGATCGCCATGTACCTCATGCGGGAGATGACCCATTGCTCCTTTCCCGACATCGGGCAGCGCTTCGGCGGCCGGGATCATTCCACCGTCATGTACGCCGTAAAAATGATAGGGATAAAAACGAAAGAAGATGTATCGTTAAGAAAGAGCATCGAGGCGCTGCGCAAGGCGATCAATGGATAACCCTGTGGATGGATTGCGGATGGATCGTTTTTCCCCGGGTTCCGGCGCAAAGCCGCAAGGATTGCGCGCAGGTTGCGCTCCCGTTTTCCGGAAGGAGAACACGACCTTCCGTATGCTATCCACAAATTCACATCCTCTACTGCAACTACGATCTTTTTTAATATTAAAAAGAAGAAGAGGGTGACGATGAACTTTACCGTGGACCGTGACCAGTTTGAGGGGATCCTATCCCGAATCCAGGGAGTGGCGGAGCGGCGACACACGATGCCGATCCTGTCGCACACGCTCCTCACCGCGGGTCCGAAGGCGGGACCGACGGGGAGTCCGGGGCTAACCCTTGTGGCCTCCGACCTGGAGATCGTCATCCGTTGCTCGCAACCGCTGGATGTGGTCGAGCCCGGCTCCCTCGCTCTCCCGGCGCGGAAGCTGTTCGACATTGCGAAGGTCCTTCCCAAAGGACCCGTCACGCTCATGGGACGCGAGGGGAACTACGTGGAAATCTCCGCGGGTCGAGGCCATTTCCGCCTGGCGGGCCTGGGGAGCGAGGAATTTCCGGAGATGCCGGAGCGTCCCAAGGGAAGACCCGTCGCCGTGGATTCGGAGACGTTCCGCAAACTGGTGGACCGCGTGAGCCCCTTCGCGACGGGTGACGAGACGAGGTACAACCTGTCCGGAGTCCTCCTGGAGAAACAGGAGGAGGAGGGGAAGACGATGCTCCGTATGGTGGCAACGGACGGCCACCGGCTTGCGATCGCGGACGGGGAGGCCCCGAACCTCGCGGGACTCCTGGGGGAAAGGCGCGTGCTTGTCCCGAGAAAAGGGCTGATCGAGATCCGGAAGCTTTCCGACGGGGGGCCGGGTTCCCTCGAGCTGTCCGCCACGGAGAAATTCCTCTTCGCCGGGAAGGGGGACACGGAGGTGTGGGTTAGGCTTCTCGATGCGGATTTCCCGGATTACCGGCAGGTCGTACCCAGGGAGAACCGGATTGTCGCAAGCATCCCCCGGGGCGCATTCCTGGATGTCCTGAAACGGGTGAGCGTCATGGCTCCGGACAAGGTGAACAGCGTCAGGCTCTCGTTTTCGGGAAAGCAACTGGAAGTCTCCACCAGCAGCCCGGACCTCGGGGAAGCGCGCGACCTGCTGCCGATCGAGTACGAGGGGCCAACGGTCAAGGTCGGGTTCAACGGCCGGTATCTTCAGGATGCCCTCGGCGGGATCTCCGAGGACACGGTCCGCATGGAGCTGAAGGACGAAATCTCCCAGGTGATCGTGCGACCGGCGGCCGAGAAGAACTACCTCGCCATCATCATGCCGATGAGGATTCTGTAGCGAAGAGATTTTTCCTGCCAGAACCGATCCGTAGTATAATTAGTTGATTCATCTTTCGAGGATTGTCCGCCTATGGCAAACCGGCCGAATGATATCGTCCGAAACGGGAACGGTGCGGACGACTATACCGGCGAAAACATTAAGGTATTAAAGGGCCTGGAGGCAGTCCGGAAGCGCCCGGCGATGTACATCGGGAGCACGGACGTCCATGGCCTTCACCACCTTGTCTACGAGGTCGTGGACAACGCCATCGACGAGGCGATGGCCGGCTATTGCGACACCATCTCCGTCACCATCCATCCGGACAACTCCGTCAGCGTGGACGACAACGGCCGCGGAATTCCCGTGGACGTCATGGAGGAAGAGGGGAAACCCGCCGCCGAGGTCGTGCTGACCGTCCTGCACTCCGGCGGAAAGTTCGACCGGGAGACGTACAAGGTCTCCGGGGGCCTCCACGGTGTCGGCGTCTCCGTGGTGAACGCGCTCTCCGAGCGGCTCGAGGCGGAGATCCGCCGGGACGGATCCGTCTACCGTCTGGCCTTCTCCCGCGGGGAGACGACCGCCCCGATGAAGGTGACGGGGAAGTCCCGCAAGACGGGGACGAAGATCACCTTCAAGCCCGACCCCGAGGTCTTCACCGAGAGGGAGTTCCACTTCGACACCCTCTCGCAGCGCCTGCGCGAGCTCTCCTTCCTCAATGCGGGGCTGAAAATCACGATCCTCGACGAGCGTTCCGAGAAGTCCCACGAGTTCCAGTACAAGGGCGGGATCGTATCCTTTGTCCAGCACCTGAACCGGAACAAGAACGCTCTCCATGGCAAGCCGATCTTTGTGGAAGGGGAGAAGGACGGCGTCCAGGCGGAGGTGGCCCTCCAGTACAACGACTCCTACCAGGAGACCGTCTTCGCCTTCGCGAACAACATCAACACCCACGACGGCGGAACGCATCTCATCGGCTTCCGTTCGGCGCTCACGCGCGCGGTGAACCAGTACGCCCAGAAGGGGAACCTGGTAAAAGGCGTGAAAGAGAACCTCTCCGGCGACGACCTGCGAGAAGGGCTGACCGCCGTGGTCTCCGTCAAAGTCCCTGAGCCCCAGTTCGATGGGCAGACGAAGCACCGTCTGGGGAACAGCGAAGTGAAGGGGATCGTGGACTCTCTGGTCTACGAGAAGCTGGCCAACTTCTTCGAGGAGACGCCTTCCGTCGCCAGGAAGATCGTGGAGAAGGCCCTCGAGGCCGCCAGGGCGCGGGAGGCGGCGCGCAAGGCGAAGGAACTGGCGAGGCGAAAGGGGGCGCTCGATTCGGCGGGCCTCCCCGGGAAACTGGCCGATTGCCAGGAGACCGACCCGGCCCGGTGCGAACTCTTTCTTGTCGAGGGGGACTCGGCGGGCGGCTCGGCAAAACAGGCCCGGGACCGCCGGTACCAGGCGATCCTCCCCTTGAAAGGAAAGATCCTGAACGTCGAGAAGGCCCGGATCGACAAGATGCTCTCCTCGCAGGAAATCCGCACGATGATCACGGCCCTGGGCACGGGGATCGGGAAGGAGGACTTCAACCCCGCGCGCCTGCGGTACGGCAAGGTGATCATCATGACCGACGCGGACGTGGACGGCGCGCACATCCGGACGTTGCTTCTCACCTTTTTCTTCCGGCACATGCGGCAGTTGATCGAGGGCGGCAATATCTACATCGCCCAGCCCCCGCTCTACGGCCTCCGGAAAGGGAAGGGGATGACGTATCTCAAGGACGACGCCGCCTACCGGGACTTCCTGATCGAGAACGGGACCCAGGGCCGGCGCGTCGCGGGCGCCAACGGCCAGGGGATGCTTACCGGGCAGCGGATGTCGGCCTGGCTCAAAAAAATCTCCCGCCTCGAGGAGATCGCCTTCCGGGCGGAGCGACGCGGCATGCCCTCCTTCGTGCTCCTGTCGCTTGCCCCGCGGGCGGCGGAAGGGGTAAAGGCCCTGGAAAGCGAGAAGGGGGCGAAGAAGTTCTTCTCTTCGATGGTCGCGGAGTGGAAGGTCTCCCGGCCCGACGTGACCCACGTGGCCTTCGTCATCGGGCCCGACCCGGACGAGGACGCCGAGGGCGCGGTCCAGGTCATCCTCCGGTGGAAGCGGGGCGGCCTGCCGATGGAGTGCGCCATCGACCGCCATCGCCTCCGGATGGCGGACCTGCGGGAATCGAACGCCCTCTACACCCAAATCCGCGACACGCTCCCGCCCCCGTACCGCCTGGACGGGGACGGCGACTTCCCCGAGGCGGACGGCCCGCTGTGCCTGCTGGAGCAAGTCCTCGACGCGGGGAAAAAGGGACAGACGATCCAGCGGTACAAGGGGCTGGGCGAGATGAACCCCGAACAGCTCTGGGAGACGGCGATGGACCCGGAGAAGCGCGACCTGCTCCGGGTGGAGATCGGCGACGAGACCGACGCCGACGAGATCTTCACGAAACTGATGGGCGACCAGGTGGAGCCCCGCCGGGAGTTCATCGAGAAGAACGCCTTGGAGGTTTCCTCGCTCGACATCTGAGGGTTGATTCTCTCCGGATTGCGCATGACCTGACGAGTCATGCGCATGAACCGGCAGGAATTCGCGCATCACCAGTCGGTCGAAACTTGGCGCTGCGTCTCGTAATGAAGGTCTCGTGCCGGGCCGACGCCCTGAGGCGTTTCCCCTCCCGGTGCCAGGCGCTCGCGGGCGGCTTCCTCTCCGCTACGCTCGCGACCTGCGCCCGCTCGCTGCCATTCCGCTCGACGCGATTTTCCCCTCGCTCCATAGGCCGCTTCGAGGAATCCCCCGCTGTGCCCCTTGGCACCGGGAGGCAGGTACGGATACGTTGCCAGATTCTTGTTTTTTTCAAGACGTGTTCGGTGGGGACTCGTACGCTGGCCGGGCACCGAGCTTCTCCCGGACGCCGCATTCGGCAACAAGGTCGTCGGATGTCTACGGCGGTTCCTCCTGTTGCCCCCGGTCCTCCCCGGGGATGTTCCGGGGGATCAGAGACCGTTTCAGCAGCGGCGGCGTGATGAGCGTGGTGACGAGCACCATGATGACGACCGCCGAGTAGGTGGTGTTGTCGATGATCCTCTCTCCCCCGAGGATCAGGGTCGCCCCGATGCTCGCGAAGATCAGTCCGACCTCCCCGCGGGGGATCATCCCGAATCCTATCGCCCACCGGTTGATCCCTTTTCCCAGAACCCCCAGGGAGCACAACTGCTTCCCCGCGATGGCGGCAACGGTTAAGGCGAGGGCGAGCCACAGGGCTTCCGTGGAGGCGAAGACCCGGACGTCCACCTTGGCCCCCATCTGGACGAAGAAGACCGGGACCAGAAATTCCATCAGGGGGCGGAGGGCATCCTCGAGGTAGTGGATCTCCCGCTCCCCGAACTCCCGGAAGTGGACCGATTCCAAAAGAAGGCCGGCGGCGAAGGCCCCCACGATCGGGGCGAGGCCGGAAATCCCGGCGAGGAACGAGAGGAGGAAGCAGAAGGCGAGGGAGACCCCCAGGAGGACCCCGGGCCCCCGCAGTTTCGCGGCCCTCCGGAAGATCTTCGGCGTGAGGAACGATCCGAGCATGAGGGCGATGACCAGGAACCCCCCCGCCTTGAGTGCGATCCGTGCCTGGGACCAGAGGCTCATCTTCTCCCCCTGGTCCGCGGCGAGGATGATGCCGGAGACGGTGGCAAGGATGATGAGGCCGAGGACATCGTCGATCACCGCGGCCCCCAGGATGATCCGCGCCTCCTTGTCGCGGGATTT
The DNA here is from genome assembly GCA_001443455.1 of Deltaproteobacteria bacterium CSP1-8. Lineage (GTDB taxonomy): Bacteria > Desulfobacterota > Deferrimicrobia > Deferrimicrobiales > Deferrimicrobiaceae > CSP1-8. The sequence continues at coordinate 34,441 of LDXO01000005.1, forward strand.
CCCGATGTCCTGGAGAACGCGTGCCGTGATCCCGACGCTTGTCGCGCACAGGGTGGCCCCCAGGAAAGCGTGGGCGTAGATGGATTGGTCCGGCAGGAGCCAGGCGCCCACGAACCACCCCAGGCCGAACGGCGCGGCGACTCCCAACAAGGCCACCAGCAGGGAGGACAACCCCACGTTCAGGATGTCCCGGATGGTCGACTCGAGTCCGACGGAGAACAGAAGGACGACCACGCCGATCCTGGCGAGGATGTCGACATACGGGTCCGAGGCGATCCCCGTGAGCCCCTGGATGCCGAAAAGGTGGAGATTTCCCACGAGGATCCCGGCGCACAGTTCCCCGAGAACGGCCGGCTGGCCCAGGAGGACCCCGAGGTGCCCCATGAGCTTCGCGGACAACAGGATCACGACGAGATACAGAAGGAGGGACAGCGAAGGGTCCTCTCCCGCGGCGTGGGCCGCGCCCGGGAGAAGGAGCGAGGCCGCGAGACACAGACAACACATGAGAAACGTTCGGTTCATCGATTCATGCGACCGGAGTTTCCCGAAAGACCGGCCGGCGGGCCTCTGCACCGTCAGCCGCCGCTCTTGCCGTAGTAGTAGTTCACGATGTCGCGCTTGGAAATCATGGCCACGATCGCGTCCGGTTTCTCCCGATCCACGACCGGCATTTCGTCCACCCCGATGGCCGCCATCTTGTCGAGGGCCTGTTGCAGCGTATCGTCCCGGAAGACGCTCACCACCCTGCGTGTTCCCACGTCCTGCGCGATGATGACGTGGTCGATGTCGGTCTCGAAGAGAACCGCGCGGATGTCGTTGATCGACACGATTCCGGTCATCCGGCCCGCCGCATCGACGATGGGGAAATGGGATTCTCCGGAGCGGGAAACCGCACGGACGAGTTCCCCAAACGGCATGGTTTCCGGGATCAGCGTGATCGGTTGGGGGGTCACGGCCTCCTGGACCCGGATCCTTTCCAGCATGCCCCTGGCGAATTCGGTGAGGTGGGCGGGGGAGGCGAACCGGCTGACTTGCTGTTTCTCGAAAAGGTTGACGTTTCGCAGAAGCAGGCAGGAGATGGAAGACACGATCATCAATGGAACCAGCAGGGTGTAGCTCGCGCTCATCTCGCACGCCATGATGATGGAGGCGATCGGAACTTTGGCGACGCCGGCAAAAAAGCCTCCCATCCCCACGAGAACGAACGAGTGGGGGTGGAGCACCCAGCCGGGAGCGACCTCATGGCCGAGGAAGCCGAACGCCCCTCCGAGCATCGCCCCGATGAACACGGAGGGACCGACGACACCTCCGCTTCCCCCCGAACTTATCGTGCACGAGGTGGCCACGATCTTCAACCCCGCGAGGAGCAGCATCAGCCGCCATAGCAGCTTCCCTTCCAGAGCCGTCTGGACCCAGCCGTACCCTCCGTTCATGATCTGGGGGACGAAGAAGGCGATGCACCCCATCATCAGGCCGCCCAGAGCGGGCTTCAGCATCTTGTGGATCCGGAGCGGCCGGAAGAACCGGTCTCTTGCCCCGTAGAAGATCCGCACGAAGAGAAATCCCACGAGCGCACAGAGGACGCCGAAAACGGCGTACGGCAGGAGTTCCGCTTGGATGGAGAAATCCACAGGGCCCGGGAAGAACAGCGCTCCCTTTTTGTAGAACTGGGAGTAGACCGCGTATGCGATGATGGAGGAAACGACACAGGGCAGGATCGCCTCGGATTCGAATTCCGTCTCCCGGTAAAGGACCTCCGGGGCGAACAGCGCGGCTCCCAGCGGGGCCTGGAAGATCGCCCCGATCCCTCCCGCCGCTCCCGCTAGCACGAGGATCCTTCGCTCCCGGGGTTTTAGCCGGAGGGTTGTCGCGACGGCAGATCCGAAACCGGCCCCGATCTGGGAGATGGGTCCTTCCTTTCCCGCGGAGCCGCCGCTCCCGATCGTCAGCGCGGAAGCGACGATCTTCACCAGAGGCACCCGCTTCCGGATTTGCCCGCCTCTCTCGTGGAACGACTCGATCATCGCGTCCGTCCCCTGTCCTTCCGCCTCGGGGGCGATACGGAAAACGATTACCCCCGACACCAGGCCGCCGAGTGCGGGAAGAAGAATCAGCCAGAACGACCGGGAGGCGGCCGGTCCGAATAGGGTTGCAGGGGCCGCCCCCGGGACCGGTTCAAAGTAGCCGGTCAAGGAACGCAGCAGGGAGTCGAGGGCCAACCCGAGGAGGGCGTCGAAACAGATCGCCCCGAGCCCGGCCACGACCCCGACGGCCGCGCTCAGCAGCATGAGGCGCAACTGCGTCGGCCACGCGGAGAGCCCGCGGGAAACCCGGTCGCGTCCCTTCCCCGTGAACGCCCGGATTTTGTCGGCGGGGCCCGTCATCGGCGGAGACATCACCCGCTGGCCGCATGATTGATTAGCATACTAACTGTTAGTATAATGGAATTCCGTCCGACGGATCAAGCCTCCAGGGGATGCCGGGGATGACGACAACCGCCGCCAAAAGGGATCTATGGATCACGGAAATCCTGGACAACCTTCGACGAGTGTTCCAGGTGATCCATGGCTTTTCGAAACGGGCGGAGCGCGTCGCCGGTTTCACGGGCCCCCAGCTCTGGGCGATGAAGGTGCTCGCGGAGTCCGCGCCGATCCGGGTGTCCGACCTCGCACGGCGGATGTACCTGAGGCCCCCAACCGTTGTCGGGATCCTCGACCGGCTGGAGCGGCAGGGACAGGTCGCGCGGACCCGCTCCACGGAGGACCACAGGGTAGTCACGGTGACCCTGACGGCGAAGGGAAAAAAGACGGTGGGAAAGATCCCCCAGGTGGCGCAGGGTCTTCTCCTGACCGGCCTGAAGGAACTGGACAACAAGCAGCTGGAAGCGGTTTCCGAAGGGCTGGAACTGCTGGTCGGCATCCTGGGGGCCCGCCAAATCCCTCCGCAACTCCTGTTCTCGAATGAAGTGAACGTTCCCGCGCGTTCGGAACGGAGACGGAACCCTGGAAAGGCGGGGGCTGGAAGCCCATGATTTCCCGGAAGATCCCCGCCATTCTCTCCCGGATCTCCCCCGGGGCGAAGCTGATCGTCGTTTCCAACAGGGAACCGGCGATCCACGAGCGGGTGGCCGAGGGGATCCGTCGGGAGGTTTATCGAAAGGGCATGTAATCACCGGCGGAAGCGAATGGCTTGCCTTTGATGAGGCATAAGCGCCCGCAGGAGAGCAGGAGCGTCAAGTTGTCATTTTCATACGGATAAGGAATTTGCGCTTCAGGAGAAAGGTATTGGATGTCCACGCGTTGGTGGTCTTCCTCATCCAGAATGGGCGAAAGTGGATCATTGATCAACGCGAGGTTCACTATCCGCATTCGGTTCCACTCGGTGGAAGGGAAATCGAAATTCTCAAATGGTTCTATCGTGAAGCGACAATGGAACGGACTCGCATAAGGCATGTGCCGAAGATTGTGAATCCATCGTTCTACACCGATTTGGCACGGTCCGGAATTTCCATTCCATTGGATTTCAGCCAAATGGCAGGAATAACGTTTGTCGACACAATATTGCTCAGTGATCTATATGCCCACGTTCAGCCGCGTATTTCCCTGTTGTTCCACGAAATGGTTCATGTGGTTCAGTACGGCTGGTTAGGAGTCTCCGCATTCACATCGCATTATGTTCAGGGATGGGCTCAAAATGGATTTGTTTACGCAGAAATCCCTCTCGAACGAGAGGCCTATGAGTTACAGAAACGTTTTGAGAACGCACCAAAAAACCCGTTCTCCGTTGAAGAATTTGTGATTAAAAAATGGGGCATCATGTAGGTCGCAACCTGACCACCGGCTGGTGCGGACGGCTGCCCGCCGAAACACTTGAGGCCCCGAAGCTTCACTGGAGTGTCCGCCTGAGATGATGATGAAAAGAACCCATGCACTCCTGATGCTCCTGCTGGTTGCCGTTATACCCGGCACCGTACATGCCGGCGCAAATGCCGCCACCATCGTGAGATCGCTGATCCAGCCCAAGCGAACCATTCACGAGTCGACCCGTGGGACACCTGTGTCATGGAGTTTCCGGACCAACGGAACCTTCACTGCAAGTGCATTGACCGGCTTGGCTTCATGGAGTGCGAATGGTGAGTGGAAAGAACTGCCCGATGGATCTGTCCTTCTCGAAGGGACTCAGGCCAATGCCCGAAAACCGGGCGAGAACCCAACTGCGTTCCGCCGCGTGATCAGTTCTGTTGAGATTCAGGAAACAAGAGACGACTTTGATATCTGCCTCTTCACCTACGAGGAAGTGCAGAAAGAAAGCCCGGAAGGGAAATCGGCGAACCAAGAGCCAGAGGATACGGCTCGCACGCTCGCCGATCCTCAGCACTGACGTTCGTCTACACAGGAACAAAGCAGGCGACATCGATGCCGGCAAACAGGGGGGAAGCGGTCATGGGGCAACCCCCTGCGGAAGGGGTTTCTCGTTCCGGCCTTGTCTGAGGAAATACTTCATCACACACGCGTCCGAAAATCGGCAGGCCTCTCTTCAGATTCTCCCGGTGACAACGAAGTCGATGCGTGAGTTCATCTTCGATCCGCGCGTCCCCTCGGAAAGGGAGGCAAGATCATGCGCCAATTGGTCCATTCCGATCCAGTTGATAGAATCGTGTATGCCCGGTCCCTCCGGAATGGGGACGTTGGCCGGGTTCGCGCCCGACTCACCCACGTTGTACACAATGGGACCGGTCACTCCATAATGTCTGGGCGCATGAGGATCGCGATGAGGAACCCGGTTCCATTTCGCGCTACGGTGAACTTCTGGCGCCTGGGGGTTTGCTTTCTGGCTGTTGTCATTTGGCTCGCGCTGCCGACATCGGTTTCTTCAGGCACATCTCCCGAGGCAACTCCCCAAGTTCAACCTGTTGCTTCGGGCACATCATCAAGCCCTTCGCAGAATCCTCTTCTCGAGATACTCAAGTTCGAACTGCAACGCCAAAACCCACGCATCCATCACGTAGCGGTTGTCGAACTGCGCCCCGTTCCCTTCCCTGAGCCACGCACATACCTCATGATCGGATGGGGCATCCGTCAAGACAGAAGCTTCAGCGGCGACTTCTCCGACGAACTCTTCGGTTTCTTTGTGCTTGACGCATCGCTAAGCCGGATCATCAAGGTACTAAAGATTGTGGCTACGCCGAGATGGCTCGACTACCGTTTTCGTTTTGAGGCGGTTACCGTGGATACGATCATCGTGAGTGGCAAGGGAAGTACCTATGACGACCAACCGCGCCGGTTTCAATTCTCATGGAATCCCGATGATTAGATCATATTGATATCGTCATGGTGTTCCAAGCGAACATGTAGCCGGGAGGGCGAACGCGTTTCCGAATGTCCATCGGCCGGATCTGCCCGGTGACGGGCGGAAGGGAGGAGAAAGGATGAAGAAGCTGCTTCTCGCGACTTTCGGTGTATTCCTTGCGTGGTCCGCGATGGATTTTGTCATTCATGGATTGATGCTCCGATCCTCGTACGCCGCCACGACTTCGCTTTGGCGACCGATGGGCGAGATGAAGATGACGCTGATGTACTTCACCGTCTTGATATCCGCCCTTGCCTTCGTACTGATCTATTCCCTGTTTTTCTCGCGGAAAGGGATTTCCACCGGCCTGGCGTATGGTTTGCTGTTCGGCATCGGCACCGGATTGCCGATGGGATACGGGAGCTATTCGGTCATGCCCATTCCGTATTTCATGGCGTTCACCTGGTGCTTCGGTTCCATGATCGAGGCGATGGTGGGTGGTCTGATCGTCGGCTCGGTCATTCGGGAGTGAACGATGGATCCGGAACGGGAGGGAGGAATGGGGATTCGGGACACCGCGTGGAACGTGGTCAAATGGAAGGTCATGAAAACCCGTCTTGGGTACACCGACGAGGAAATGAAGGCATTTCGGGAGAACCCGAGGAATGAAGACGTTCTCTCGAAAGCGTCCGCATTGCTCGGCAAGACGATCGTTTTGGAGGTTGTCGATTCGCACGGATGCAACAGCCAGCACAAGGCGGGCGACAAATTCTACTTCGACGGTGCCGGGAACCTCCTCACGAAACGTTGCCCGGAGAAGGTCTGCATCTACGCGCTCAACGCGGCGACCTCGATGATCTTCGCCTCCAACGAGCTCTTCTACGCCGGCGTCGATCCCAACGAGATGCGGTTCCGGCGCGCCGCCTGCTTCGACGTGGGGGTGCAGTGCGGCGGCTGGGGGCGAATCGTCCTCGAGCTCAGCGTAAAGGATCGGAAGAAAGGATAAGGACGGGGTGAATCGGCCTGGTCGTTCCTTCGAGCCGCCGCCATGCCGATCGGGGCGGGCGCAGGAAACGGAATCGTGAGGCCCGGAGCGCGATTCCTGCTGGTGGCCGTCGGGATCCTCGCAGCCTCGGCGCCCGTCAGCATCGTATTCACCGTGGCGCTATTCCCTTTCTGGAGGTGGCTGGAAGAGAACTTCCACGTGGAGTCCGTGGGGCACTCGGGGAAGGAAGGGAAAGGGTTCCCGCAAGCCCTGAGCCCGACACGCGGATGGGGAAGACGAACAGGTTGATGACGGCGGCCGTGGGGCATCCGGGAAAGGGATGGGGAAAATGCGGACCGGCCGTGCAACGGGAAACCGTCGCCGCCTGCGACCGGCGCGGGAGCCTCGCGAGGGAAGCGACATACGGAGGACCGCCGTGAGAGACAGGGAGTCCGTCGTCCGGATGATCCGCGACGCGTTCGGGAGGAACGAGTATCCCGGGGATCCGTTCCTCCAGGGCAGTTTCGATGGGTGCGAACCGTTCGAGGAGGTGGGAGTTTTCCGGGGGAAGGCGGACTGGATCTCTCTTGAGGCGGAGTTCCTGGACGCCCATGCCGATGCGCTCAGCTTCTTTTCACAGGCGGGGTTCCGGTTCTTCCTTCCCGCCTACCTGGTGGCCGACCTGTTCGACCGGTTGCAGACGGCTGACCCCCTCTTCCACCTGACCCACGGGTTCTCCGACTCGTCGGTCGAGGTCCCCGCAAAGGGCCGCACGTTCCTGCGGAAGCTCGGGAAGTCGGTCTTCGTGAATCCGAGGAGGTACGGCGCGACGACGTATCACGATTACGCGAGGTATCGTTTGTCGTCCTTCCCCCGCGAGGAGGCGGCCGCGATCGTCAACTACCTGGAATACAAGCGGGAGGGCGCCTCGACCGCGTTCGAGGGGGATGCGATCGAAGAGGCGCTTCGGTCGTTCTGGCGGGAGAGGGCGCAGACGGCTCCTTCGGCGGAGAGCCTTGCGCGGCACCTGGCCGAGGAAGCGGAATATTTCGATGCGATTCGGGATAGGAAGGGGGAGGGTGGCCCCCCGGAAGAACGATAGGATCGGGGGTTGCGATGCGGGAGGTTCGCCTCGATGGGCGGGCAACAGGGAGGGAAGGGACGAGATGAGTGATCCGGAGGGAAGAATGCGGCGTTGGTTCTTTCGGGCCGGCATCTGCCTTTTTCCGTTGGCGGTGACACCGATCTGGATTTTTCTGATCGCGAGGGGATCCTTGAACTTCGGCGGCGGGGAAAAGGATCTGTTCCTCGTGATCCCATGGCTTGTCTGGTCCGCGCTCTTCCTGGCGATCGGAGTGGTCGCATGGGTACGGGGTCTTTCGTGGACACGAGGACTTGCCTGGTCGGCGGGCGGGGCTGCCGCGATTCTCGTCGTGGTCGGAACCGGTCTCCTTCTCTTTGCCTCGGGCCTGCTCGGGGTCCGTTGAGTGCCGCGCCGGGAGATGGGAGGCATCCGACGTCGTCAAGCACGGTTCTTAGGCCCCCCCCGCTGACGATCGCCTGGAGCAGACGGCATGGCTGGCGTGATACGCGGTTGGAGGCGGAGCCGATCGAGGCATGCCCGCGATCCTGGCGGAATTTTGATCCGGCCGGTCCCGACGGGGAGAGCATCGACCGGGTGATCGACATCGGGTAGCAAGGACGGGGAAGGACGGCCCCTGCGGCGGAAAGCCGGAAGCGTTATCCGGACGAGGAGGAGTTTGTTGCGGCGATCCGGGAGAGCAAGACCGACCCGTGTACAGACCCCGGGGGATGGCGCCCGGAAAACCCCGGGACGACCGGCCTTGCTGAAAAGGGGCGCGATGCGGATGACGGCGGCGTTCCTCGCGGCGCTGGCGCTCTGCGTTTTCCCGTCGGCGGAGCCGGCGGCGGACCTGCTCCGGATCAACCGGGATGCCTACGACCTCTCCGCGGCGACGGGAGGCGACTTCTACTTCTGGGTCCCCGGGGAGTTCGCCTCCTCCGGGGTGCGGATCCCGCTCGGCCAGGATGCCGTCCTCCTTTCGTACGGGGAGCTTTCCGGAGGCATGCGAAGGTTCTGCTTCCCGGTGGACACGGTCGTACCCCGGCTGGCCCTTTTTCTCGGTGCGCAGGGAAAGGACCGCTTCCGCATCCTCCGTCCCGGCGGCATCGAGATGACGCATGGCGGGGGCACGGACCTTAAGGAATTCCGTCACATGACGATCGCTTCCGTGGACGCTCCCGAACCGGGGGAGTGGTGCCTCGTGGCGGAGGGGAAGGGGCTCCACGCATTCTCCGCGCGCGTCGCTTCGGCGCCCCCCGGGAAAGGCGGGGAAAGACCTGTTCCCATCTCGGTCGTAGGAGCCGACTTCATCGATCCGAAGGGATACCTGGGCCGGGAAGGGTATATGCCGAAGAAGGTGAAACCGCGGGCGGGAAAAACGATGCAGTTCTCCGTCCGGATGAACGGCCCCTTCGACACCGTCTCGTTCGAGCTCGTGGCTCCCGACGGAACCGTCCTGATCCGACCGAACCCGATCGCCGTGGACGGGGAGGAACTGATCGGGGAGTGCGTCGTCCCGAAGACCCCGTTCCGGATCGCCGTCCGGGGGCGGGACCGGTCGGGGCGGGAGTACGCCCGGGTCTTCTCGCCGCTCATGACCCCGTGATGCCGCAACTCCGTGCAGCAGGCCGCCCGTTTGCCGGCGGGATCGAGGGATCGCCGACAGGGGAAGCCAGGGGGAACCCCGGTGTTTACCGGAGGCCGGCCCTCGAAAGGGGGGGAACGGGGCGGGAGGGCGATTTTGCGGGACGGAGAGCGCGTTTGGTACAATGGGAGCGGGTGGAGGAACATGGACAGGATTGATCCGAGCAGGCAAGCCGCTCACACCCGAGCCCTACACCGAAGAGGGTGCGAGCAGGGAGATACGCCTCACCGAGCGGGAACTGAACGGACTCGTCGCAAACACCCCCGACATCGCGGAGCGGGTCGCGATCGATCTTTCCGACGACCTGGTCAGCGTGAAACAGGTCCTGCCCGTCGATGACGAGGTCCCCGTTCTGGGGGGAAAGACGCTCAAGGTTCATCTGGGACTCACCATCAACAATGAGGGGGACAAACCGAACATTGCCCTCAAGGGGGTGTCCCTGGGGGGAATTCCCTTGCCGAATGCCTGGCTGGGGAACCTGGTACGGCAGGGTCATTTGGAGATCCGGTTGAAAGAGTGATTTTCCGGCCACCACGGCGGACGGTAACCGTACGTATCCATCCGGTGTCGGGTGGAACCGGTGGGACCTTGAGCCGGCGAGGATCGCGGACGTGCTCCCCCTGTCTTCCGAACTCCCGTTTCCCGCACTGTAAAGGTCTGTACCATGATAAAATCATACGTTTGATTCAACTCGGCACTAGATCCCGGCGTTCACAGGAGCACCAGGAACCACATGGACCTCTTTGCCAAGCAGGCCGTGGCGCGCACCGTGCAGGACGAGATGCGCCAGAGCTACCTCGATTACGCGATGAGCGTGATCATCGGGCGGGCCCTGCCCGACGTGCGGGACGGTCTCAAACCCGTCCAGCGCCGCATCCTCTACGCGATGTACGAACTGGGGAACGAGTACGGGAAACCGTACAAGAAATCGGCCCGCATCGTGGGGGATGTGATCGGGAAGTACCACCCCCACGGCGACACGGCGGTCTACGATGCCCTCGTGCGGATGGTCCAGGAGTTCTCCCTTCGCTACCCCCTGGTCGACGGGCAGGGGAACTTCGGGTCGATGGACGGCGACTCCGCCGCCGCGATGCGGTACACCGAGGTGCGTCTCTCGAAGATCGCCTCCGAACTCCTCTCCGACCTCGACAAGGAGACGGTGGAAACGGTGCCGAACTACGACGGGTCGCTTACGGAGCCGCGGGTCCTCCCGGCGCGGATTCCCGCCCTCCTCGTCAACGGCAGTTCCGGCATCGCCGTCGGCATGGCCACCTCGATCCCGCCCCACAACATGGGGGAGGTGATCGACGCTCTCCTCGCCCTGATCGAGAACCCCGACCTCACGGCCGAGGAACTGATGGAGTTCGTCCCCGCCCCCGACTTCCCTACGGGCGGGATCCTCTACGGACTCGAGGGGATACGGGAGGCGTACCGGACGGGAAAGGGAAACGTCCAGATCCGCGCGCGCGCCTTTATCGAGAAGACGAAGAAAGGGGACCGGGAGTCGGTCGTGGTCACCGAGATCCCCTACCAGGTGAACAAGGCGCGCCTCCTGGAGCGGATCGCGGAGCTGGCCCGGGACCGGCAGATCGAGGAGATCGCCGACCTGCGCGACGAGTCCGACCGGGACGGGACGCGGGTGGTGATCGAGTTGAAGAAGGACGCCGTCGCCGAGGTGGTTTTGAACAACCTCTACAAGCTCACCCAGATGCAGGTTTCCTTCGGGGTGCAGCTCCTGGCGATCGTACAGAATCAGCCGAGGACGCTCACGCTCAAGCAGACCCTCGAGGAATTCCTCGCCTACCGGCGGGATGTCGTCACGAAGCGATCCCTCTACCTCCTCCGGAAGGCGGAAGGCAGGGCCCACATCCTGGAGGGCCTGAAGATCGCATTGTCGAATCTGGACGCGGTGATCAAGCTGATCCGGGCGTCGAAGGACCCGAAGGAGGCGAAGGAGGGGCTGGTGAAGAAATTCGCCCTCTCCGAGATCCAGGCCCAGGCGATCCTCGACATGCGGTTGCAGCGCCTGACCGGCCTGGAACGGGAGAAGATCCTCGAGGAACTGAAGGAGGTGCAGAAGGAGATTGCCCGGCTGAAGAGGATCCTCGCCGAGGAGAAGGAGCTGCTCCGGGTGATCGCGGAGGAGTTCCGGGAGATCCGGGAGGCATACGCGGACGTTCGACGCTCCCAGATCGTCCCGGAGGTGAGGGAACTGGGGATCGAGGACCTGATCGTGGACGAGGAGATGGTGGTCACGGTTTCCCACTCCGGGTACATCAAGCGGAACCCGATCAGCCTCTACCGCACGCAGCGCCGGGGAGGGCGCGGGAAAGTGGGGATGGGGACGAAGGAGGAGGACTTCGTCTCCATGCTGTTCGTCGCCACGATGCATACGTACATCATGTTCTTCACGAACACGGGGAGGGTGCACTGGCTCAAGGTCCACGAGATCCCCGAAGCGGGACGGGCGGCGAAGGGGAAGGCGATCGTGAACCTCCTTATCCTTTCCTCGGGGGAGCGGATCTCCGCGATTCTTCCCGTGCGGGAGTTTACGGAGGGGAAGTTCGTCTTCATGGCCACCGCGAAAGGGGTGGTGAAGAAGACCGATCTCATGGAGTTCTCCCGACCCCGGTCGGGGGGCATCATCGCCCTGGGGCTAAATGACGACGATTCCCTGATCGCCACGGAGATCACGGGGGGGGAGGACGACGTTTTCCTTCCCACGAGGCAGGGGATGTCGATCCGCTTCCGCGAGGACGACGTGCGCGCCGTGGGACGCACCGCGGTGGGCGTGCGGGGGATCGCCCTGGAGGAAGAGGACGAGGTCGTGGGGATGGAGATCCTGCGTCCCGGGGGAACCATGCTGACCGTCACGGAGAAGGGGTTCGGGAAGCGCTCCGCGGTGGAGGAGTACCGCGTCCAGTCCCGGGGGGGGAAAGGAGTCATCACCCTGAAGGTGACCGAGAAGACCGGGGCGGTTCTCGGCGTGGCGCAGGTATCCGAAGAGGACGACGTGATGCTGGTCACCGACGGCGGGAAGATCATCCGGATGCCGGTCGCGGAGATCCGCATCAGCGCCCGGAATACCCAGGGGGTCCGCCTGATCGGGATGGAGGAGAACGAGCGCGTCGCCTCCCTCGCCCGCCTCGCGGAGAAGGAAGAGTAGCCCACGGAGTGCGTCCGATCACCGATATGGCGGCATTCGGCCGCCGCTGCCGGCAGCGGCGCATCGATCCCCCCTGTGCGACGTCCTCCTGATGACATGGGACCCCATATGGCCCGCACAGCGCGCGCGTTCCTCGCTGCGGCATCCGTTCTCGTTCTCGCCCTGGCGGCCTGTTCGGACCCCGCGCGGAATCGGTTCGAGCGGGCGGAGAAGGCGTTCCTCGAGCAGAAGATGGAAGCCGCCCTGGCCGACTACCGGTCGATCCCGATCGATTTTCCCCAGTCCCGGTACGCGCCCACCGCTCTGTTGCGGCAGGGGGACCTCTTCGGTTCGTACTACCGGAATCACGAGGCTGCCGTGGAGGCATACGGCTCGCTCGTGTTCAACTACCCGGGCTCCTCGGAGGCCCCGCGCGCGGTGTTGCGGCGGGCGGAGATCCGCCTGCTGCAGTTTTTCGACTACGCCTCCGCGGCGACGGACCTCGAGCTGATCCGGAAGCAGTACCCCGGGTTCCCGGGGATGGACGGCGTGATGCTCCTTCTGGCGAAGGCGTACGGGGGCCTGCCCGACCCCGCGAGGCAGGCGAGGGTCCTGGCCGAGCTGATCGAAACGTTCCCGGACTCCCCGCGCGCGATGGAGGCGAGGTGGATGAACGCCTACCTGCTCCTCGCGCAGGCGAAGTACGCGGAGGCGGACCGGGAATTCCGGAAGATCCTCTACCTCGTCTCCGGCCGGAAGGAGGCCGCGAGGGCGCGGTGGGGGGTGGCACAGGCGATGGAAGGGGAGGGGAACCTCGAGGCGGCGATTGCGCAGTACGAGGCGCTCCGGGAGGATTGGGAGGACCCCGACTACGTCGCACAAAAAGTGAAGCGGCTCAAAACGCGGCTGAACACGAGGTAACCTTTTTTCCCACGGGCGGCAGGAGCGGGGGCAGGGCGCATGGCGGCGGAAATCGGAGAGCGGATCGCGGTTGTCGGAGGCGGGTCGTGGGGGACGGCGTTCGCCGCGATGCTGGCGGAACAGCACGGGGACGTCTCCCTGTGGGTGCGGGAGCCGGAAGTCTGCGACGCGATCCGCAGCGGACGGGAGAACCGCGCGTTTCTCCCCGGGGTGAAGGTGCCGGAAGGCGTGCTCCCGACGACGAACCTTGGGGAGGCCCTTGCCGGGCGGGAAATCGTCGCTCTGGCGGTTCCCTCGCTGCACCTGCGCGACGTGGCGGAAATGTGCGTCCCGCACCTCGTTCCGGGGGCCGTCGTCGTCTCCCTGGCGAAGGGTCTGGAGAACGGGACGCTTCTCCGGATGACGGAGGTGTTGGCGCAGGTCCTGCCCCTCTCGCGGGCCAGGTTCGCCGTCCTCTCCGGCCCGACATTCGCGCGGGAGGTCGCCCGCGGGATGCCCGCCGGGGCGACCGTGGCGTCGGAGGACCCGAAGGTGGCGACGGCCCTCCAGGCCGTGTTCTCCGGGAAACGGTTCCGCGTCTACGCCGGCACGGACGTGACCGGCATCGAGATCGGCGGGGCGCTGAAAAACGTGATGGCGATCGCCGCCGGGATGTCCGACGGGCTCGGCTTCGGCGACAATGCCCGGGCGCTGCTGGTCACCCGAGGCCTGGCCGAGATCTCCCGCGTGGGAGTCCGGCTCGGTGCGGACCCGCAAACCTTCTACGGCCTCTCCGGGCTGGGCGATCTCGTCCTTACCTGCACGGGGGACCTCTCCCGGAACCGGACCGTGGGCGTCCGGGTCGGAAACGGAGAGAGGGTCGCCGACGTCCTCGCGGGGATGACCATGGTCGCGGAGGGGGTGATGACCGCGAAGGCCGCGGCTGACCTTTCCCGGCGCACGGGCGTGGCGATGCCGATCTCGGAGCAGGTGCATCTCATCCTGCACGAGGGAAAGGATGTCAGGGTTGCGGTCACCGAGCTTCTCTCGAGGGCCCTGCGCAGGGAGAAGGAGTAACGCGTGAAGGAACAGGCCAGGCTGAAAGGGGAGATCCGCAGGCTCCTGCGCGAGCGCAACGCCGTGATGCTCGCTCACAACTACCAGCGGGACGAGATCCAGGAGATCGCCGACATCACGGGGGACTCCCTGGGATTGAGCCAGGAGGCGGCGAAGTGCGAGGCGGAAGTGATCGTCTTCTGCGGCGTGCACTTCATGGCGGAGAGCGCCGCCATCCTCTCGCCGGACAAGACGGTGCTTTTGCCCCGGCTGGAAGCCGGCTGCCCGATGGCCGACATGATCACGGCCGACGACCTGCGCGCCTACCGGGCCGCACACCCGGGGGCGGTTGTGGTCACGTACGTCAACTCGTCCGCGGAGGTCAAGGCCCTCTCCGACATCTGCTGCACCTCCGGCAACGCGGTCAACGTGGTCCGCTCGATCCCCGACGAACGGGAGATCTACATGGTGCCGGACCGCAACCTGGCCCATTACGTGGCGAAGATGTCCGGCAGGCGGCTCACCTGGTGGGACGGCTACTGCCCCACGCACGAGCGGCTCACCATCGAGGCAACCGTCCGGGCGAGGGCGGCTCATCCCGGCGCCGTCCTCGTGGTGCACCCGGAATGCCCCCCGGAGGTGGTGGAGATGGCCGACGCCGTGCTTTCGACCTCGGGGATGTGCTCCTACTGCCGCCGGTCGGAGGCGAAGGAGTTCCTCGTCGGCACGGAGCTGGGGATCCTGTACCGGCTCCGGAAGGAGAACCCCGGCAAGACGTTTTTCCTCGCCTCCCGCGCGCTCATCTGCCCGAACATGAAGCTCACGACCCTCGAGGACGTCCGCGACTCCCTGGTGAGCCTTTCCCCCGTCGTGACGGTTCCCCCGGCCATCCGGGAGAAGGCGCTGTCCGCCCTGGAGGCGATGCTCCGCGTCCCGCGCGACGTCTCCTGACCCGCCCGGATGATGTTCCGCTCCGTCCCGACCCTGTCGTTCGAGCACATCGCCCGCGCCTTCGCGAAGGAGTCGGGATCCCCCTGCCTCCAGGCGATGAACGTCCCCCCCGGAGCGCGATCGTTCCTGGTTGCGGCGCTCTCCCGCAGGCTGGGACGGCCGATCCTTGCCCTTTCCCCGTCGGACGCCGAGGCGGAGGAGATGTTCCGGGAAATTTCCTCCTACCTCGGGTCGGAGGGGGCGTGTCTTTTCCCTTCCGTGGAGGTCGCCCCGTACGAAAAACTTTCCCCCTACCCGCCCGCCGTCCACGACCGGATGCGGGCCCTATTCCGGCTGTCCCTTGCCCGCGGGGGCGCAGCGCCCGGCATGGCCCCCGTGGTCGTGTGCCCGGTTTCTGCCGCGCTCGAGAAGACGCTTCCGCCGGAGGTGTTCGCCGCGTCGGTCTTCCGGGTCGCCGTCCGGGAGGAGATCGACCGGGACGATCTTTCCCGGCGGCTCGCCGAGCTGGGCTATGCGAGGCTGCCCGCAACGTCCGACCCGGGGGACTATTCCGTCCGCGGGGGAATCGTGGACGTGTACAGCCCCGCCCACCCCCGGCCTGCGCGGATTTCGCTGGACGGAGACCGGGTCGAGTCGATCCGCTGGTTCGACCCGACGACGCAGCGGACGGGCGAAAGCGGAGAGGATCTGACCGTCATTCCCTGCACCCAGGTGATCACCCGGGGGGAGTTCCTGCAAGCGGCGGCTGCGGCATCCCCCGGGGCCGGCTCCGATTTTCTCAGGCAGGGGATACGGTACCACGGGGTCGATGCGATGCTCCCCCGGCTTTACGGCCGCGCGTCCTCCGTGTTCGACCACCTCGCCGCAGGGGTCGTGGTCGTCGCCGAAGACTCTCCCGCCTGCCTTGCCGCGGCGAAAAATGCCTTCGCGGAGGCGGAGGAGAACTTCCTCCTCGCGGGGCAGGAGGAAGGTCTTCCCGCCCCCGGCGAACTGTTCGTGCCGCCGGAGGAGCTGTCCCGGACTCTCCACGGGTTCCCCCTCCTTAGCTTCGACTCCCTCGAGGTTGCCCCGTTCGGGCGGGCGGCTCCCCTCCGGGGAGGGATGGACGTGGAGGGAAACGAGGACATCCGCCGCCGCACCGTCTCCTCCGCGTCCGAGGGGCTTCTCCTCCCGCTGGTGACCGAGGCGAAGGAATGGTGGAAGCGGGGGGCCCGCTTCGCCATCACGTCGCTCTCCCCCTCGCAGGTGGACCGCATGGAGGAGTTCTTGTCCCGGTATCCCCTCCCGTTTGCCCGCGCCGAATCGTTCCGGGATTTCGTGCGGGACGGCAAGGGGGTGGCCCTCTGCCGATCCGACGTGGCGAGGGGATTCCGGCTGCCGGAGCTGGGCCTGGCGGTCGTGACGGAGGCGGAAGTGTTCGGGGAGAAGACCCGCGCCCGGAAGCGCCGGAGGGAGACCGCCGCGCCCCTCGAGGAATTCTCGCTGCGGGAGCTGCGGGTGAACGACCTTGCGGTCCACGTCGACCACGGGATCGGGGTGTACCGCGGGCTGCTCCGGCGCGTCGCGGCGGGCGTCGAGGGGGATTTTCTCGTGCTGGAGTACGCCGGCGGGGACCGCCTGGCAGCGGGCCAAGCGCAAGGTCCGGGACTCCCTCCTGTCGATGGCGCAGGAGCTTCTGGACCTGTACGCGAGGAGGCAGGTCGCCACGCGCCCCCCGAACTCCCTGCCCGACGCCGTCTACCGGGAGTTCGAGGCGGGCTTCGCCCACGAGGAGACGCCCGACCAGCAAAGAGTGATCGGGGAGGTGATTGCGGACCTGACGTCGGAGAAACCGATGGACCGCCTCGTCTGCGGGGACGTCGGATACGGGAAGACGGAGGTGGCGGTCCGGGCGGCATTCAAGGTGGTGCTCGACGGTCGGCAGGCGGCGGTCCTCGTCCCCACGACCGTGCTCGCGGAGCAGCATTACCGGACCTTCCGGGAACGGCTCTCCGCGTACCCGGTCCGCGTGGAGAGCCTCTCGCGGTTCCAGTCCCGGAAGGAGCAGTCGGGGGTGGCGAGAGACCTGGCTACAGGGAAGGTGGACATCGTGATCGGCACCCACCGGCTGCTGCAGAAGGACATCTCTTTCCGGGACCTGGGGCTCGTCATCATCGACGAGGAGCAGCGATTCGGCGTTGCCCACAAGGAGAGGATGAAACGGATGCGCGCCTCGGTGGACGTCTTGACGCTGACGGCGACCCCCATCCCTCGGACGCTCCACATGGCGCTGTCCGGAATCCGCGACATCAGCGTGATCGCGACCCCCCCCGAGGACCGGCTGTCGATCCGGACGTTTGTCCTCCCGTTTTCCGAGGAAGTCATCCGGGAGGCGGTGGACCGGGAGATCCGCCGCGGGGGGCAGGTGTTCTTCGTGCACAACCGGGTGGAGACCCTGCCGGCCATGGAGAGCTTCCTGCGGGAGAACCTCCCCCACGCCCGGATCGTGGTGGCCCACGGGCAGATGGACGAGGAGGATCTGGCGTGCGCCATGGACGACTTCGCCGGCCGGCGCGCCGACCTCCTGCTGTGCACCGCCATCATCGAGGCGGGACTGGACATTGCCAACGCGAACACGATCCTCGTCAGCCAGGCGCACCGGTTCGGGCTTGCCCAGCTCTACCAGCTCCGCGGGCGGGTGGGGCGCGACCGCCACCGCGCCTACGCCTATTTCCTCCTGCCCCAGGACGTGATGATGACGAAGGAGGCGACGCAGCGCCTGGGGGTGATCGCCGAGCTCACGGAGCTTGGCTCGGGGTTCCGGATCGCTTCGCACGACCTGGAGATACGCGGCGGCGGAAACCTGCTCGGGAGGGCCCAGTCCGGCCACATCCACCAGGTCGGCTACGAGCTGTACACGCAGCTTCTGTCCGAGGCGGTGGCGGAGATCTCCGGGCAGGAGGCCTGCGAGGAAGAAGTGCCCGAACTCGACCTCCGAATCCCGGCGTTCCTCCCGGACGACTTCATCCCGGAGGCGGGGACGAGGCTGGACTTCTACCGGAAGCTGGCTGCTTCGCGCACCGTCATGGAGGCCGACGAGCTGGAGCTGGAGCTGTTGGACCGCTTCGGGCGCCTCCCCGCTCCCGCGGAAGCGCTGTGCGATCTGACGCGTCTTCGGGCGAGGATGAGGGAGGTGGGGGTGAGGGAGATGAAACGGGGAAACGGAGCGCTCTTTCTCGCGCTTTCCGGGCGGTCGCAGGTCGACCGCTCCGTCCTCGTGCGGCTGGTGACCAAGGAGAAGGGGACGTTCTCCTTCGCGCGCGGGGAGATGCTGTCCATGCGCCTGCCCGTCGACTCCCCCCCGGATGTGCTCGCGGCGGCCAAAAACCTGTTGAACCGGTTATCCCCGGGCGGTAGCATATAATCTTTCTCGCAAACAAAACCGGTTGATCCAGCCGGGAGGAGAGTCGGCGGATGCGCAAGCTCGCTTGGGTCCGGGTTCTTGCGGTCGTGATGGTCCCGTCCCTTTTCGCCTGCGGGGGCGCGGGGAAGAAGGACCGGGACGTCGTCCTGGCGGAGGTGAACGGAGACCGGATCACCGAATCGATGTTCCGGAAGGAAGCCGAGGGCCTCCCGCCGTACATTCGCCCGATCGTCGACACCCCGGCAGGCAGGATGCAGTTTCTGGACAGCCTGATCGCCCGCGACCTCCTTATGCGGGAGGCGCTGCGCCGCGGCGTCGAACGCAGGGCCGAGGTGCGCGACCGTCTGGAGCAGGCCAGGAGGTCGATCCTCCTGGAAGCTCTTTTCCGGGAGGTCGCGGAGAATGCGCGGGTCCAGTCCGACGAGGTGCTCCGGCGGTATTACGAGGAGAACAAGGCAAACCTCGAGACTGGGGAACGGATCCGGGTGCGCCACATCCTGTTCAAGGAGGAAGGAAAAGCGGAGGAGACGGCTCGAAGGGCGAGAAAAGGAGATCCGTTCGATCAGTTGATGAAGGATGCCGAGGTCGCCGGCGGGACGATGGCAGACCTCGGGATGATTGAGCGGGGCGCATACGACAAGGAGTTCGAGGACGCCGCGTTCGCCGCGCCGGAGAATTCGATCACGGGTCCGGTGAAGACGTTGTACGGATATCACGTCATCCAGGTGCTGGAGAAGCGGCCGGCCGGCCTTCCGCCGTTCGATGAAGTGAAAGGGAAAATCGCCGTCGAACTGCGCGAGGGGGCTCAGCGGGAGGCCTTCGATAACCTTTTGAACGGACTTAAAAAACAGGCAAAGATTCGCCTGGCGGTATCTCCTCCGGCCGGGGCGGAAGCCCCGTCGGTCGGGGCCAATCCGTCTCAAGGGGGCCGCTGATCGCCGGTCGCCGCATGAAGCACCCCCGGGTTCGCGCGATTTGCCGGATGGCGGCCGCTTGGACGATGGCAGCCTTCCTTGTTTCCTGCGCGAGGAGCCCGGGACCCCCCGCAGACTCCGATGTCGTCGTGGCGATGGTCAACGCCGCCCCGATCACGCTCCAGGACCTGAAAGCCGAGATCGCCCGGATCCGCGGGGTTGTCCCTTCCGTGGCGGCCCGGAGCGGGACCCGGACCGAGGTGTCCCGGGCCCTTCGGCAACTGATCGAGCGATCCTTGGTCCTGCGGGAAGGAGAGCGGCTGGGGGTCACCGTGACCGGGGCCGAGGTCGATGAGGAGGTCAGGCGGTATCGCGCCGACTTCCCCCCGGGTGGGCTGGAAAAGGCGCTCCTCCAGGAGGGGATCAACGCGGAGGAGTGGCGGGAAGGGCTTCGGCGGTCCATCCTGTACCGGAAGTCCGTCGAGGCGATCACCCGGCCGCTTGCCAAGGTGACGGAGCAGGAGATGCAGGGGGTGTTCCGCGAAAGGTTCGGGAAGGCCACGCGGCCGGAGCGGATCCAGGTCCGCCAGCTCCTCTTCGATTCCCCGGAGACGGCAGCCCAGGCGCGGGAGAAGCTGGAGGAGGGGACCTCCCCTGAGGACGTGGTGACGCGGTATTCCACCGGGGAGGGCGCGCCGCTCGATGTCGATCTGGGGCTCCTCACCCGCGAAGAACTGCCGGTAGAGGTCGCTGCGGAGCTCTTCGCCCTGCCTGCCGGCGGCGTAAGTCGCGTGACCCGGCGGGACAAGACATACAGCCTCTTCCTTGTGGTCCGGAAATCGCCCCCCGGGGCGTATACCTATGCCGAGAAGGAGCCGGAGATCCGCAAGGATCTGCTCGAACGGCGGAAGGAAGCGGAATTCCGGAAGTGGCTCGAGGCGGAGGTCGGCAAAGCGGACGTGAAGGTCCGGGAGGGGATCCTCGCGGAGCTTTCGGAGGAGCGGAAGTGAACAGACCCGCGCTCCTCAAGGTGTTGGCGTTCTCGCTGCTTCTCGCCTCTCTCGCGTCGACGGTCCGCGCCCGGACCGTCGACGGCGTCGTCGCGGTGGTGAACGACGAGCCGATCACCTTCTCCGAGTTCCGGGAGTCCGTTGCGGAATCGCTTGGCATCCCGGAGGGGGACGCGGACATCCATCTCCGGGAGGAGAAGGACCGGAACCGCGTTCTTGCGGGACTCGAGTCGCTGATCGAGTCGGTCCTGGTCCACCAGGAGCTCCAGAAGATCGGCAATCCCATCACCGAAAAGGATGTCGACCGCGCCGTGGAGTCGGTCATGAAGACCAACAACATGTCGGAGGCCGACTTCCGGGCGGTGCTCGACCGGGAAGGATTAAGCCCGGCAGGGTACCGGAGGCGGCTCCGGTGGCAGATCGAGCGAAGTACCATTGTCCGGGCGAAGAAGCTCAAAGAGGTCATCGTCACGGAGGAGGAGACGAGGGCGTATTACCGGGAGAACGCGGAGAGGTTCCTGGTCGGCGCCGAGGTGCGGCTCGAGGCGATCTACATCCCGTTTCCGGCCGAGGGGGCGGCAACCGACAACGACGTTCGCATCCGGATCGCCGCGCAGCGGGCGTCCGAGTCCATCCGGTCCGGGATGACTCTCGCGGAGGCGTCCGGCCTGCTGTCGCCCGTCGTGCCCGGGATCATGGCGCTCTCCTCCGATTTCGTCAAGACGGAGGATCTCCTCCCGGAAATCGGGAAGGAGGTCCACCGCCTGAGGACGGGAGAGACGTCTCCCCCGGTCTTCACCGAAGGGGGAGCCCACCTGGTCAAGGTCCTCGAGCGCCGCGGCGGAGTCCTCCCCGAGTTCGCCACCGTGAAGGCTTCGCTGACGGAGGAACTGGTGGACCGGCGCAGCGAGAATGCGTTGTCCGACATCCTGGTCGAGTTGAAGAAAGCCGCCTCGATCGATATCCGCCTCTGAACGGACCCCTCGCGGGGGCGGGAGAGAAGGCCGACCCGACCCCCCGGATCCCGGGGCGGAAAGGTTCGGGAGGGAGGAACGAACGGTTGCTGCCGCAAAAACTGAAGGAGCTATGGGTCGGGATGGAGGAGAACCGGAGGATCACCCTCACGATGGTCTCCGGTCTTTCCGGTTCCGAATTCGTCAGCCGGAAGGAAGGGGAGTGGTCGATCGCCGAGATCCTCGAGCACCTGGTCCTGGCCGAGACGGGTACCAGCAAGCTCATCCGGAAGATGCTGAAAGAGAACGCGGGGAAGCTCCCCGCTTATCCGGCCGACGACTCGGTCCTCACGATGCGGGAGACCGCCCGCTCGCTGGATCGGATGACCGAGGCGCCCGAGGTGGCGCATCCGAAGGGTTCCTACGGGAAGGAGGAGATCCTCCGGCTCGCCGCGCAGGCCAGGGAGGCAACGCGGGATTCCCTTACGATGCTGGCCGGTGCGGACCCCCGAAGCGTGGAGTTTCCCCACCCGTTTTTCGGGAGCATGAATCTCTACGAATGGCCGCGCCGGATCATCCTGGAGCACGAGAGGCAGCACCACCCGCAGATTGAAAGGATCCTCCGGGACCTGGGGAAGTAGGGGGAAGGCGTTGGGGAAGGCGATGCGGCCGAGGATCGCCGTCACGATGGGGGACCCGGCGGGGGTCGGCCCGGAGATCGTGGTGCAAGCCCTCCGGTTTCCGGAAGTCGTTTCCATCTGCCGGCCCGTGGTGTACGGGGACGCCGGAATCCTGCGCCGGGCGGCGGCCGTCCTGGGGCAAGCGGTCGAGGTGGCCGACGGCGGCGAGTCCGGCCCGGGCCGGATCGTCGTGCGACCGCTCTCTTCTTTATCGCCCGACGAGGTGCCGTTCGGCCGGATTTCGGAAGCAGGGTCCCGCGCGATGGCGGACTACATCCGGGAGGCGGCCCGGGACGCGCTCGCGGGACGCGTCGACGGAGTGGTCACCTGCCCGATCACGAAGGAGGGGCTGAAAATGGCCGGCGTGCCCTTTCCCGGGCACACCGAGTTCCTCGCGGACCTTTGCGGCGGCGCCGACGTGGTGATGATGCTCGCCGGGGACCGCCTCCGCGTCGCGCTGGTCACCATCCACGTGGCCTTGCGGAAGGCCCTGGAACTTCTTTCCCTCCCGGTCATCGTACGTACCATCCGGATCACGCACGATTTCTTCCGGAAGTACATGGGAACGGACGCTCCCCGGATCGCGGTGGCGGGAGTCAACCCGCACGCGGGCGGGGCGGGCTGTTCGGCGACGAGGAGGAGACGATGGTGGCGCCTGCGGTTGCCGCCTGCCGGAAGGAAGGGATCGACGCGTCGGGCCCCTACCCCCCCGACACCCTCTTTTTCCGCGCGTACCGCGGGGAGTTCGACGTGGTGGTGGCGATGACGCACGACCAAGGCCTCATCCCCTTGAAGCTCGTCCACTTCGAGGACGGGGTCAACGTGACGATGGGGCTTCCCGTCATCCGCACCTCGGTCGACCACGGCACCGCCTACGACATCGCCGGGAAGGGGGTCGCCAGCCCCGGAAGTCTCCTTGCCGCGATCCGCCTGGCCGCGGCCATGGCCGGCGTGCGAGGGTAGCCTCCATGGCGCTTACCCGGATCCTCGTGCGCGGCGCGCGCGAGCACAACCTGAAAAACATCGACGTGGAGATCCCCCGGGACCGCCTTGTCGTGATCACCGGGGTCTCGGGGTCGGGGAAGTCGTCGCTGGCCTTCGACACGATCTACGCGGAGGGGCAGCGCCGCTACGTCGAGTCCCTCTCCGCCTACGCACGCCAGTTCCTCGAGCAGATGGAGAAACCCGATGTCGACGCGATCGAAGGGCTCTCCCCCGCCATCTCCATCGAGCAGAAGTCGGTCGGGAAGAACCCCCGGTCCACGGTCGGCACCGTCACCGAGATCTACGACTACCTGCGGCTCCTGTACGCCTCCGTGGGGGTCGTCCACTGTCCCTCCTGCGGTCGGGAGATCCGCCAGCAGACCGTCTCCCAGATCGTCGACACCGTGATGGGAATGGGCGAGGGGGAGAAGGTTAAGGTACTTGCCCCGATCGTGCGCGGCCGCAAGGGGGAGTACCGGAAGGAGCTCGCCCGGCTCGCCCGGGACGGCTTCTCCCGCGTCATCGTGGACGGCGAGGAGAAACCCCTGGACGAGGAGATCGTCCTCGACAAGAAGAAAAAGCACGACATCGAGGTGGTGGTGGACCGGGTGCGCGTTTCCGAGGGCTCCCGGGGGAGGCTGTCCGACTCCGTGGCGCTCTCCCTTACCCTCTCCGACGGGCTGGTGCGCATCGTCGACGGGAAGGGCGGCGGCGCCATCTACAGCGAGAAGTTCGCCTGCCCCGACTGCCGCGTGAGCTACCCCGAGGTGACCCCGCGACTGTTTTCCTTCAACAGCCCCCACGGCGCCTGCCCGGAGTGCGATGGTCTGGGGACGACCATCTACTTCGACCCCGACCTGATCGTCCCCGACAAGACGAAAAGCATCCGGGAGGGGGGGATCGCCCCCTGGAGCAAGCGGACGACGGTTTTCTACTACCAGATGCTCGAGGCGCTGTCGGCCCACTACGCGTTCTCCCTGACGGAGCCGTTCGAAAAGCTCCCGGCCCGGGTCCGGGAGATGCTGCTCAACGGATCGGGGGGGGAGACGATTCGCTTCTCCCTGGAGGAGGGGACGCGACGCTACTCGTTCTCCAAGCCGTTCGAGGGGGTGATCGCGAACCTGGAGCGGCGGTACCGGGAGACGGACTCGGAAGGCGTGCGGGAGGAGCTCGCCCGGTACATGAACAACCGGCCGTGCCGGGCATGCGGAGGCGCGAGGCTCAAGAAAGAAGCGCTGTGCGTCACGGTGGGAACCTTGGGGATCGACGCGCTTACCCGGCTTTCCATCGGGGAGTCCCTCGCGTTTTTCCGGAACCTGTCCCTGACGGATCGGGAGGAGCAGATCGCGACACGGATCTTGAAGGAGATCCGGTCGCGTTTGTCCTTCCTCGCAAACGTGGGACTCGACTACCTCTCCCTCGACCGGGCCTCCTCCACCCTCTCGGGCGGGGAGGGGCAGAGGATCCGGCTGGCCACGCAGATCGGCTCGCAGTTGATGGGAGTCCTCTACATCCTCGACGAGCCGTCCATCGGGCTGCACCAGCGGGACAACCGGAGGCTGCTTGACACCCTGAAGCAGCTGCGCGACCAGGGGAACACGGTCCTCGTGGTGGAGCACGACGAGGAGACGATCCGCCAGGCGGACTACGTGATCGACATGGGTCCCGGGGCGGGGGAGCACGGCGGCCGCGTCGTCACGGCGGGGACGCCGGGGAAGATCCTCGAATGCGACGATTCGCTCACCGCACTCTACCTGTCGGGGAAGCGGGAGATCCCGATCCCCGCGGCCAGGCGGCGCCCGAACGGGAATTTCCTGACGCTTGCCGGGTGTGCGGCGAACAACCTGAAGATCATCGACATCTCCTTCCCCCTGGGTGTCATCACCTGCGTCACCGGCGTTTCCGGCTCGGGGAAATCGACATTGGTGCTGGACACCCTCTACCGGGCGCTCGCGCAGAGGATCTACGGCTCCCGGGAGCGGCCCGGAGCGTACGCCTCCCTGGGAGGCTTGCATCTCGTCGACAAGGTGATCAACATCGACCAGTCCCCGATCGGCCGCACCCCCCGGTCGAATCCGGCGACCTACTCGGGCACCTTCACGCCGATCCGCGACCTCTTCGCGATGCTCCCGGAGAGCAAGGCGCGGGGGTACCGGCCCGGGCGGTATTCGTTCAACGTCAAGGGCGGACGGTGCGAGGCGTGCGAGGGGGACGGGATCATCAAGATCGAGATGCACTTCATGCCGGACGTCTACGTCACGTGCGAGGTGTGCCGGGGGAAGCGGTACAACCGGGAGACGCTCGAGATCGCCTACAAGGGGAAGACGGTCGCGGACGTTCTCGACATGACGGTCGACCAGGCCTTTTCCTTCCTCGAGAACATCCCGGCGATCCGGCAGAAGCTTTCCACTCTCTCCCGGGTGGGGCTGGGATACATCCGGCTCGGCCAGCCCGCCACGACCCTCTCCGGGGGCGAGGCGCAACGGGTGAAGCTGGCGAAAGAGCTTTCCAAGCGGGCGACGGGAAGGACCGTCTACCTCCTCGACGAGCCGACGACGGGACTGCACTTCGACGACATCAAGAAGCTGCTTTCCGTGCTCCAGATGTTCGCGGAGTCGGGGAACACGGTGATCATCATCGAGCACAACCTGGATGTGATCAAGACCGCCGACTACGTCATCGACCTGGGGCCGGAGGGGGGGGACCGGGGCGGCTATGTGGTCGCGTGCGGGACCCCCGAGGAGGTCGCGGAGAACCCGCGCTCCCACACGGGACGGTTCCTGCGGAAGGTTCTGGGGGGCGGGGAAAGGCGGCGAGCCCTGGCCTGAGCGAGGAGGACGGCGACGGCCCCTACCGGTGTCCCCGGGCGTTGAGGATCGGGAACGGCTCCTCTTCTGCGAACAGCCTCTTACGCTGCGTCTCGTCGAACAGGAACTCCACCTCTTTCCGGATGGCGTCGAGGAGGGGACGGGTCCGGTTCTTCCCCTTCATGCACCAGAGGCTCTTCATGTCGTCGTCGACCGTCAGTTCCCCCCCGGAGACCACCAGCGGGAACATGACGCAGAACCGCGGCTTGATGGCCCACTCGTGGAGGCCGCCCTCCGCGGCGCCTTTTTGCAAGGCGCATCCGTGATCCGGATGGTAGAAGGCGCATCCCCCCGCGACCTCCTGCGTCTCCACGGCCAGCCCGCTCGGACAGTCCCGGTCCGGCTCCGTTTTGCCGAACCAGGTCTTCGGGTCCTTCGCCTCCGGTCGCAGGTAACGGGTGAAGAGGTCCTGATGCAGCAGGATCGTTTTCCGCTCCTCGACGTCCACCCAGACGCCGAACCGGCAGCACCGGCTCCGGCACAGGTCGAGCCGGCAGCGGTCGGGAAATTTCGCGGAGAATACGAGCGGGTCGATCTTCAAGAAAACCGAAGACCTCGGGATCGTGGATTGTTTGTCGAGGGAAGTATTATACAAAAAATCGTTTCCCGGAAAGCCTCTTTCTTCTTCCGGGGGAAATTTTTTTCACGGGGAGTCCTGCTCCGCTGGTATGTCCTGGCCGGCGCATACAGCGACACCCTAACCGTCACGATCACCTGGTAGTGAAACGTTGGCAAACAAGCGGGGTTTGATTTATAATAGATAAAAATTGCGGTTTTTATCCAACCCATCTCACACGCCCGAACCGGCGACCACGGCGCAGTTCATTTCCAATTCCCGCTTCGAAGCGGAAATCGTCGGCTGCTCCATGATTTGATCTTTGGATGCAACGATCCCTTCCGTGCCTCACGGAGAAAGGGAATGGCCGCAGCTCCCCCGAATTACCACTTCCTGGAAAGGGTCCTGAACAGCATCACCGACCCTTTGGTCATCTACGACCGCAACTGCCGGATCGTGATGGGCAATCAGGCCCTGCTCTCCACCTACAAGTTCGAACCTGGACAATCGATCGGAAGGTATTGTTACGAGTTGTTTCACGGCCGCAGCACCGTCTGCGAGGCATGCCACATCCGGGAGGTATTCCGGACCGGGGAGACGCAGGTCCGGGAAAAAGTCATCCGCCTTCCGGACGGGCGTCTCCGGTATTTCGAGATCCACGCCTACCCGGTGAAGGATGCCGAGGGAACCGTCATCCATGCGATCGAACACGGGCGGGACATCTCCGAACGGAAATGCCTCGAAGACCAGGTCCGGGCATCGGAGGAGAGGTACCAGACCATCGTGGAGACTGCCCGGGAGGGGATCTTCATCGCCGATGGCGAAGCCAGGGTGACCTTCGCGAACAGCCGGCTGGCGGGCATGTTGGGGTACCCCCTTGAAGAGATCGTAGGCCGGTCGCTGCTCGATCTGATGGACGAAGGATCGAAAACCGCCGTGAAAGAGCGGCTGGGCCGTCGCAGGAAGGAAGCCTCGGACGTATACGAACTGAGCTTCCGGAGCAGGGACGGAACGTATCTCGTCGGCTTGGTATCGGCCGCGCCGCTCATGGTCGATGACACGTTCCTCGGGTCCGTAGGGATCGTCACGGACATCACCCGGATGAAACAGGTCGAGTCGGAGCTCCGGACGGCCAAGGAATTCAGCGAAAAGATCATCAACAACATCACCGACAATCTCATCGTCGTCGACCCCTCTACGCACCGCATCGTCCAGGCCAATGCTTCCTTCCTCGACCGGGTCGGGCACGCTCTGGAGAAAGTGATCGGCAAGACGTGCCACGAAATCATACTAGGGAGGAAGACACCCTGCTGGGAGGATGGAATCCATTGTCCCGTCCGGGAAGCGGCGGCCATCGGGCGTCTGTCCCAGTGCGACAAGGTTTATCCGAATGCAGAAGGCCATGAGCGGATGCTGCACATCCATGCGTATCCCCTCATCGGCAGTAAGGGGGAAGTGGAGCTGGTCATCCGGCTGGAGCGCGACGTCACTGAAAAAAGAAGAATGGAGGAGGCGCTGGCCTTCCGCTCGAAGGAACTGCAAAGGACACAGCACCAACTGGAGATGCTCTTCGAGGTTTCGCGGCGCGTGGGGGGGGAGATCTCCCTGCACGGGCTCGTCCATTTTCTCCGGGATTTCGCGGAAGGAGTCTTCCCCGATTCCGATCCGATGTTCCTGCTGCTCGAGACGGCCGGCGAACGGTTCCTTTCCTACGAAGAGTGTTGCCCCGACGTGATCGACCCCCTGCAGGAACTGCGGCAGCATCCGGACCGGGACCGAATCGTTGGAGAGCTGGCCCGTTCCATTCGGACGGTGAGGGACCCCCGGGTCGTCACCTCCGCAAACGGCCAGGACCTGCACACCCTCATCCGGAGTATCACGGAGCCCTATCCGAGCTGGTTCGGCCTCCCGATCATCGTCCGGCAGGAATGCATCGGGTATTTCCTCCTCGGATCGAAAACCGCGACAAGCTACTCCCCGGAAGATCTGCGCTTCTTCCAGGCCCTGTTCGCCCAGATCGCCGGGCACATACGGAGCCTGATCCTCTACGAGGCGGAGATCGGCCGGTTCCACAAAGAACCCGGTGAATCGGTCTCCCGCGGAGAAATCATCGGCCAGAGCAAGAAGGTACGGGATATCTACGACCTGATCGACCTCGTGGCAACCTCCGACGCAACCGTTCTGATCACGGGGGAGAACGGCGCCGGCAAGGAGCTGGTGGCCCAGGCGATCCACAAGCAGAACTTCCGCCGCAGGGGGCCGTTCGTGGTCGCCAACTGCTCGGTGTATTCGCCGAGCCTTTTGGAAAGCGAACTGTTCGGGCATGAAAAGGGGGCCTTCACCGGGGCGATCCGCCGGAAAAAGGGGAGGATCGAGCGGGCCCAGGGGGGGACGCTGTTCCTCGACGAAATCGGGGATATCTCGCTGGCAACCCAGGTCCTCCTGCTTCGGTTTCTTCAGGACCGCCGTTTCGAGCGGGTGGGCGGAGAAGAGATGATCGAGGCAGACGTCCGGGTGCTGGCGGCGACCAACCGGGACCTGCGCCGGGAGGTGGAGGAGGGGCGGTTCCGGGACGACCTCTATTACCGGCTGAACGTGTTCTCCATCAATATCCCCCCCTTGCGGGAACGCCGGGAGGATATCCCCCTTCTCTCGAGGCATTTCCTCGCCAAGTTCAGCGGGAAGGAAGGGAAAACCATCCCGAAGATCGCACCCGACGCCATGCAGGCGTTGATGGATTATCACTGGCCCGGAAACGTCCGACAGTTGGAGAACGCCTTGAGTTATGCCGTCATCCTTTGCCAGGGCGAAGAGGTTACGATCAGGCATCTGCCGTCCTTTCTCAAGGAATCCAGCGGCGACCCGGCCGGGGTCTCCCTGGGCGACATGGAGCGGAGGATGATCCTGAAAGCGCTGGAAGAATCGTCCTGGAACAAGCACGAGACGGCCCGCCGCCTCCAGGTGAGCCGGAGCACCTTGTACAGCAAGATCCGCCGTTACGGCCTGGAGAAGGAGGCCGGGACCGGCTGATGGGAAGATGGTGGGGGTCCGTTTTCGTACGCCCACAGGAAATCGTGAACTCCTCTTGATGCAAGGATATTTTGTCGCCGCGGGTCCGATGTCGTACATCCCCACCCTCTCTCCTTGACGGCCCCATCCCTCTCGTGTTCCGGTTGAACCTGTCGATAGTCCCTCGATAATCCACAGAGAATCCGGTACGGCCCCCGGCGAGGCGCTGGGATTTCCCCCCCTGGCACGCTTCTTGTTACTTAATACGTGCCTGTAGCGCTGCATCGGGGCATACGGATGAGTCGGAAGCGGACGCGGTCGCCGATCGTGGTTGCCTGGAGGACGGCGGTCGGCGGACGTGATCTTCGCAAGGCGTCGAGGAAATCGGCAGGATCGCACCGCGATGTAAGGAGGGACGCCATGGAAATCCATCTGACAGGGACAGAAGTACATGAACTCAGGGAGACTCTGGAGAGCGTTCTCTCCGGCCTCGAGAGGGAAATCGCCGGTCTTACAGACCCGGAAACCCGCAAAGGACTTGGGAGGAGGAAGGACGCACTTCGTTCTATCAAGGACAAACTCCCCGCCGGACTGATCGAGGTGGCGTAGCAGCGCGAGTCCGCGCCCGCCGTCCGTCGTTTCCGGGAGGACGTCAATCGGTAGACGCAAGGGGGTGCCCGAAAACATCGGTCACGCCCGCGAGGAGGCGACCGTGCCATGAAAGAAGCCACGATCCATATCGTCGACGGGAAGGTAGACGATATCCACTTCGACGGACAGAAAGGGGTGGGTATCGACGCTTTCCTTTTAATAACGCACCGGAGGGATGTCGAGGAGGGACATTTTCTGGCTTTCGGAAACAGCGAGAGGGTGGGGAAAATGCTCTACAACTTCTATATCAACTGCCTCAGGAACGATTACTGGGAGCTCGGAGAAACCCTGGAGTTGGTGGCCCGTGACATTCTCGAAGTGGCCCAGGCCGCACGCGGTCGGCCGTGGCCGCAGGAGAAGATGAGGATGGAGCCCATCAATTGACGGGAGATGTTGCTCCGGCGAACAGGAAATCGTGACGGGGCCAAAATGGGGGGTGATGCCCGGAGAGCACGTTCAGGGAAGGTTTTTTTAAGATGTGGTTCGTTTTCAGAAGGAGGGTCTTGCGGGATTTGATCGAGGCGTAATGTCTGGAAAACACTCCTGTGACGAAAGAATGGGAGGTAAACCGATGGCGAATGAGAAACGGGAAGTGGAAATCAAGAGCCGGGCCGATACCCTTCCGTTGACGAGTCCCGAGGTCAGGCCCTGGCCCGTGACGCCGCCCCCTCCGCCCGAGGAAGTCACGAAGGTCTACGAAAAGCGGAAGGCGGGAGAGTTCGGGAAATGGTGCGAGGACAACTTGAGGTTCGAGAAAGGGTTCGGAAAAGCGGAGGCGCTTCAGGGATTCAAGGTTCTCGACATCGGCCTCTGGAGGATGGGGCACAAGTTCGCCTCCTCTCTGCTCGGCGAGGCGGGAGCCGAGGTGATCTGCATCGAACCGCCCGGGGGGGACCCGTTGAGGAAGCTGACCCCCTTCGGGAGAGAAGAGTACATGCTCACCGACAAGGAGACCGGGGAGAAGTGCGGACTCGACTTCATCAGCGAAATGATCAACAAGTACTCCATAACGCTCAACATCGAGACCGAGGAAGGCCAGGAGCTTTTCAAGGAACTTGCCAGGCATGCAGACGTCATCGTCGACGGGCATCTCCCCGGCTATATGGACAGTCTCGGGATCGGGTACAGGCAGATCTCCCGGTTCAACCCGAAGGCCGTCTATTGCTGGGTGGGCGTCCGCGGGTCGTGGGGCTCCTACAAGGACAGGGTCTCCAAGCACGGCCAGTGGGAGCTTGACCCCTTTTCCCAGTGCACGAATGCCTTCGTCCACAACACCGGCTTCCCCCAGGACCAGCTCCCCAGGGGGAAGGGGGGCGACCCCACCCGGTCCGGGCTCTGGATCAACGACTACGTCGCCGGCGAGCAGGCGGCGGTCAACATCCAGGCGGCGCTCTACTGGAGAGATCAGTTCAGCGGAGAAGGGCAGTTCATCGAGATGACCGGGGCCGAGTCCTATTTCGACATCCTCGATTTCGACATCGCCTGGTACGGTTTCAACGCCAGCATCAAGGGGAGAACCGGAGCTTGGGACCCCAACTTGAACCAGTACGAATGGAACCCGTGCAGAGACGGCTACATGATGATCGGCGGCCAGAGCGACCGGCTCTGGTACCGGATCGGCATGTGCATCGAGCGGGACTATCCGCAGTTCGGCAGGCTGATCCATGAAGACCCCTTCCTCAAGGAGGTGGGGGCGAGGAACGCCCTGCACGCCCTGATCAAGACCTACACCCTGACCACCCGGTGGCTGCGGGAAATCAACCGGATCGAAGCGGAGCAGAAGCTGCTGGATTATGAAATCGCGGCCGGGCCGATCCTCTACACCGACGAGGTCGCGGAGTTCCCGCACTTCAAGTACCGCCCGTGGATCTACACGACCGAGTCCGACTACGGCACGATCCTCTACGGGACAAATCCGAACGCCTTCCAGGTCAAGACGCCACACCGGCTCAAGTGGATGGGGAGAGCGCTCGGGAAAGACAACTACCTGATCTACCAGAGGTATAGCGGCCTCGGCCCGACGAAGGTCGACGAATTCAAAGAGAAGGGGGTGATCTAGATGGCGAAAGACCCCAGAGAGACAAGGATCGAGGATCTTCCTGGCCCCAAAAGCCCAGGAGAACTCGAAGAGATGAAGATGCCCTACGAGGAGTATTGCCGGAAGGCGTTCGACCCCGGCAACGAGTGGGCGAAGCCCGAGGCGCTCAAGGGGATCCGGTGGCTTTCCTGCACCATGTACATCTTCACGCCTCACTCGGCGGCCAACCTGGCCGAGCTCGGGGCCGATGTGATCAAGATCGAGATCCCGAGGATGGGGGATGCCATGCGGCACACCTCCCCGTTCAACGAGGCGTACCTATATCCCCTCCACGACACGAGGCCGATGACCGGCACCGGTTTCGGCTTCCTGAACGCGAACTCCAATGAGAGATTTTTGAGCATGGACTACCACATTCCGGAGATGGTGGATGTCTTCTACCGGCTCGTCAAGATGAGCGACGGCCTGACGGAGCTCTACCGGCCCGGAACCCTCGACCGGTGGAAGATGAGCTACCGGTATCTCCAGGAGATGAACCCGAGGTTCATCTACGTGTGGGGCGGCGGCTTCGGATACGGGCCGAAGGTCTTCGGCGGATCTTACGACATCCTGGGCCAGGCCCACGCGGGGCTCGCCTCCATCACGGGGATGCACGAGTACATGGGCGGGCACCCCCTCAAGCACTCCAACTGGTGCATCGACTGGGCGTCCGGCACCATGATCACCCACGGAATCCTGGCAGCCATCCACTGGAGGAGGAAGACGGGCCTGGGCACCATGATCGAGTTCTCCCAGGTCCAGACCCCGACCCGGATCTCCGGGTATACCTTCCCGCTCTACGGCCGGTTCGGGATCGTCCGCCAGCGGTGGGGGAACTGGGACACCCAGTTGTGTGTCCACGGGATCATCCTGTGCGGAAAGTCCGATTTTCCCGATGCGCAGAACCCGCAGGACAAGTTCGACGCCCGGTACGTGATGGTTTCCGCTTTCAACGACCCGGACTTCAAGGAACTCTGCGACATCACCGGGCTGAAGGATTTCTACGGGAGATACAAGGCGCACAAGGACCGGGTGGACGCCAGGCCCCAGGTCGAGATCTACACGGCCCTGGAGAAGTGGGCCGCCGACAAGACCCGGACGCAGGTCGTAAAGACCCTCACGGATGCGGGCATCCTGGCCGCCCCCGTGATGAACGACCGGGAGGTCTACGAATGCAAGCATTACCGGGAGAGGGGGACCCTCCGGTGGCTGGACGATCCCCTCTACGGAGACGTCCTGGTCGCAAGCGGCCACAGCGTGGGGATGATGACGAAGACCCCGAGGAGAACCAACTGGATCTGGAGGCCGGTGGGCGCCGATAACGTCGGTATCTACCGTGACTTGCTCGGCATCCCGTTGAGCAAGATCGAAGAGTGGTACAACAAGGCCTGGATCTAATAAAAAAAGGAGGGATCCCCGTGGCGGATGTCATTTGGTGTAAAAAAGTGGTGGGTGGAAAACCGTGTAACACGGTCAACTACCTGGATCCCTATTGCTTCTGGAACTGGGAGGGGAAGACCAACTGCGCGGAGTGCGGGACGGTCTATTACATCTACATGATCCAGGGGCATATGTACAGGGGACCGGATGAAAAACCGGGCGAGAAGCCGGACATGAGTCCCCTCTATGCGGACAAGCCGCTGGAAGGCTACACGTATTATTTGCCGGGCGTCAAAGGCAGAACGAGGCCCTATGAGTGCCTGCCCAGGCATATCTATCTGGGCAGGGCGGACATGGTCAAGTTCAGCATCCGGGGGAAGCCCGTTCGCGGATGGCGTCCTCAGCCGCCGAGCGGCGGGCTGGCCGGTCAGTTCCCGTACAAGTGGGATATCAAGAAGTTGTCTCCCGAGGTGTGGGCGGAGTATCAGGAGAAACGGAAAAAGGGCGAAGTCAAAGAGTGGTGAGAGAAAGGAGAGGCGGAAATGGTGGATAAGGCGAAACTGACGCCCGAAGAATACCTGGCCACGATTCTTGTTCCGGAGAAGGGGCGGGAGACCGGGCATGTCTGCTGGGATTGCAAACACTTGAAGCCGGTTCTGAAGGGCTCCAAGTTCCCGCCCGCAGACCTCATCGGCTGGTGCACGATGATCCACTGGCCCTTCTACTGGTGCATCACGGATTTCAACGTAGTCAAGAAGTGCTACGCCATGGAAAAGGGGATCTATACCCCGAAGAAGTTTTAGCCTATGGAAGAGAACGTTCGCAAGGAACTGGAAACGCTCAAGGGGATGGTGCTCAACTGGAAAAAGGATTATCTCGGTTGGGCACCCCCCGACGGGGGATGGGAGTATCTGCCTCGAGAGCTCCTGGAGGAGATCGAGACCCACATATCCCCGTACATAAGAAGAATGTACGAGTGTGACTACCTCAGCCCATCCGAGGTTCGGGAATTCATGGAGAGCTGCTACCTGCAGGTGGAGGACCTTCGGAACACGTTGGGGGAAATAGAGGCAGAGCAGCTTTCCGCAAAAGGAGGATAAATATGCCCGAGAAATGCCGTGTGGGGGTCTGTGGGTTCGACCCTATGCTCGTGAGAGGATACCTGAAGACGGGGGAGCGAGGCCTGTGGTGGCACCTGTCGGATGAACTGTACGAAGAACTCGGTGTCAAGCCAGGGACCCCGGTCTCGGGGAAGATCCTCGCGGTTTACGATGGGGAAGGGAAAAAGGTCTCCTCCCCGAATGACGCCTTCAACTGGAAGACGGCCAAGGAGTCGGGCCTTGCCGTCCTTCTGCCGCCGGATGTGATCAGCAAGTACAAATTGACGGCATTCCATTTCCTGGAACTCCTCGTGGAAAAGATCGGCGACAAAGAGGTCTATCCGGGGAAGGAGCAGATGAGTATGAAATGGTGGCCCGAGGCGAAAATGAAGCTCGAATACAAGGTGGGCTATATCGAATGAGGCCCGGGGAAATTTCGGCGGCGGGCTTCACCCGATCGCCGGGATTTTTCCTCCCCCTCCTCATCCCCCTCTCCTGGTCGGGCCGTCCGGGGGAGGGGGTCACTTATACGGGGGGGTGTATCGGCACCGATCATGGAAAGGGGCCGGGTGGATATGACAGAGAACGGGAAAACCTCGCACGAGTGGGAGACGAAGCATCCCGGTTGGCTGCCTCTGTCGGGTCTTCTTGACGGGGCGGATCCGTTTTTCGAAAACGTTCTCTTCCTGCCCGGATACGAATTTTCCTCGAACGTTTACATCGTGGAGGGAACGTATCTCTCGATCGTGGATCCCGGAAACGATTACACGTCTTTTATCGATCTCTTCCGGCGAGGGTACAAGCCGGCGGACGTTAAAAAAGTGGTCGTTACCCACGGCCACCGCGACCACGCGATGGGAGTGTTCGATCTCCTGAGATCGTATCCGACCATCCTGGAAAACGGTGGTTTCGAGCTCATCCTCCACGAAGCGAGCCCCCGCGAGCTCAAAGACATGGTCAGGAAATCCGGCTGCCGCGTCAAGGAGGTCCGGGGCGGAGAAACCCTGGAGATCAGCGGTCTTGACTGGGAAGTGATCCACACGCCGGGGCATACCATCGACGGGATCTGCCTCTATCATCCCCCGAGCAAAACCGTCTTTACCGGGGATACGGTGTTGCCCCACGCCATGTCCGAGCCGGACGAAAATGCCGGAGGAAGGCTGGACCACTACCTGTTAGGAGTAAGGACGCTGCTCGGAAAGGAGATCGAGCACGTTCTTCCAGGACATGGGCTGCCCGTCCTCTCGTCGGGCAGGAAGGTCATCGAGGAGACGTACGAAGGCCTGATGATGAAAGTCATCGGCGTTGAAGCGAAGACGAAAACCCCGTGGATCGACGGAGCGACGGCGCTTGCCCAAAGGGGGTGCCTGGAAGAGGCCGCCTATTGCTGCGACAGGGAGCTCTTCCTCGATCCGCAGAACCGAAGGGCACATCAATTGAAGGCCGTTTGCCTCAACGATCTCGGGCGGTTCCACGAGGCGCTCGAATCCCTGGGAAAACTGACAGGGCTTGGTCCGCAGGACGATGCGGATCCGTTCCCGCTCGTCGGAAGGGGATACGCGCTGATGGGACTTGGCAGGTACGAGGAAAGCGTCAAATATTTCGACGAGGCGCTGAAGGTGACCCCCGGCATGAAAGACGCGTTGATCTACAAGGGGATGGCTCTCTATCTCGCTGGAAACTACGATGCGGCGATGGAGATCGAGCTTTTCCAAAAAGAATTCGTCGGAAGATTCCAGGAGGAGCTACGCAGGAAGGACAAAGGCGCCGGGCCCGCGTGACAGGCGGCGTACCCGATGGGGAAGACGGAAAAAAAACCGCCGGAACGGAAACCGTGGGACCCGAACTGCCCAAAATGTCGCGAAGAGCTGCAACGGCATTCCGATCTTTGGCAGGCGCAATACGATGATGTGGACCACGGTGCGGGGATTTA
Organism: Deltaproteobacteria bacterium CSP1-8; assembly: GCA_001443455.1. GTDB lineage: Bacteria > Desulfobacterota > Deferrimicrobia > Deferrimicrobiales > Deferrimicrobiaceae > CSP1-8. Next base: position 71,013 of record LDXO01000005.1, read on the forward strand.
CCGATTGCTGTTCGAGCATTACTGCACGCATAAAAACCGGCAAGAGGGATGAGGGGGAAATGCTTTCGTATCCGGCGTTTGTCGGCCATGGGAGGGATTAGGAAGGGGGCAGGAAGGAATAAGGGATGAGCGACGAGAATGGACCGAAAGATGTTGCGCACTATGGCATTAAGCCATTTGTCGCCCCCGAGATCGGCGAAGAGCCGCCGGTGGGAGCCTGGATCGCGAAGGATGCCGTCTGTCGGGACTGCATGACGGCCGCGGAAGAGATTTCGATGCGGAGGGGTTTCATCGATCCGGTATCCGCCAGGGAGGCCCGGGAAAACGGAATCCTCTGCACCCGTTGCGGGAACGCCGTTCCCGTCGGCCCATAAACCGTCGGGCCCTTTCTCATGTCAGGGCAGGTCAGCAGGGATGGATGGACAGGCGAGGTTCCCGTGTCCGTCCGGTCCGCCGCGGAAGGCGACTTGAACGGGATCCTGGAGGTCGAAAGACTCTCCTTCCCGATCCGGAATCAGTGGGATGTCGGCGATTTCCGGGAGGCATTGAAGGATCTGTTTCTCGTCTTCGCGGACGGGGGAATATCCGGGTTCCTGATCGCCAGCTGCTGGGAAGACACAAAGAGAGCCGTCATCCTGCGGATCGCGGTGCATCCCGGTCACCGCAATCGCGGGATCGCGACCAGGCTGATCGAAGCCGCGATCGGGACGTTCAGGGAGATGGGCTTGCGGGAAGTCGAGATCGACGTGGAAGTCGTGAAACGGGGAGCCATCCGTCTGTATGAAAACGTCGGGTTTCGAACCATCCGGGGCATTCCCATGGATGAAAACAACACGATGAGCAATGAAAACGGAAGTTTCTACATGATGAAGATGGAAATCAACAAACCATGAGCATCCGTATGGTTTCACAAGGCCACGGTTTGACATCGACGCGCCTGACATGATCCATACAGGGAAGAGGCGTATGCGCCATGGATCCCATGTGGTTCTACGACGAGATGGGGGACCAGGAAGAGTGGCAGGCCTTCCAGAAGGATATTCTGCCTCTGGAAAAAGAATATCTGGAGATCCGCGTGGCGCTGCGCGACGCCGAGGCGGCCCTTCGGGACGATCCCGGGAACGATATCCTCCGGATCCGGGTGGAAAAGCTGAAGGAGAGACAGGGGGAGATGGAACGGAGCGCACCGTGGATCGCCTCGGACTACCCGTGGGAGTTCTTCCTATGGGGAGTCCCCCACGGATGACGTGCGATCAAGGGATGCGGTATGGAAAGACCGTATCGATGTCCGGTGTGCAACGCCCCGCTGGAAGAGGATAAGGATGCGGGGTTCAAGATCCCGCCGCAATGTCCCTACTTGAACACGGCGTACCCGGAATTGTGCTCGCTTCACGACAAGCTTTATTTCGGGAAATGGAGAAAAATGGAAGCCGACCCCAACGATATCAAGAGGGCATTCGCGAAGCTCGGCCGATTGTTGTCCAAGATGAAAGAAGTCGTAGAGAAGGAGAACCTCGAGCCTGCCCGGCAGAACCTCAAGAAGGCCGGCGAGGCATTCGCTATGGCGGACGTGGACGAAGACCCGTATTCCTCCATTAAACACATGGACCAGACGCTTTCGTACATCCATCACGCGATCAACGACCTGCTGCAGGGGAAAAAGGCGAAGCTTCATTCCCCCGCGGACTACGAGAGGCATTACGATGTCATTCTCCCGTTCAAGGAGGACTGGTAGGGTTTTCGATCCCGCCAGGGAAACGAAAAGGGCTCCTTTCCGGAGCCCTTTTCCGTTGACGCGCGCCTTGAATGCGTCGCCGGATCTACATCTTCCCCACGAGGATGAACGCGATGACCAGGGAGTAGATGACGAGGGACTCGATCAGCGCGAGCCCGACGATCATCGGGATGAAGATCTTGGGCTGGGCGGAAGGATTGCGGGCAATCCCCTCCAGCCCGGCGGCGATGGCCCGGCCCTGGCCGAGCGCTCCGCCGAAGGATGCGATGGCGATGCCAAACCCGGCGGCCAGGGCGATGAAGGTTTTGACGCTGTCGCTCGTCCCGGCGGCAGTCCCTTCCGCCGCGAAGGCCGCGGTGGCCACTGCTACGAAGAGCAGTGCGAGCAGGAAAGTGAAGGAAACTTTGCGGAACATCGGGTACCCCCCTTTGCAGATGGTATTGTGGACCCCGCCGGTTGGCTCCGCCCTCCCGGCAGGGAGTGATGCCGGACTTGCCCCTTAATGCTCCTCCTCGTGCGCGACCGCCCCGGAGATATAGATCATCGACAGCACGGTGAAAATGAAGGCCTGCATGAACGAGACGAACACGCCCAGCCCGTAGAAGATCGACGGGACGACGAAGGGAACCAGCCCCAGGAAGATCGCCACCACGAGGTGGTCGCCGGTGATGTTCCCGAAGAGACGCAGGGAAAGGGACAGCGGCCGGGCGAGGTGGGAGACGATCTCGATCGGCAGCATGATCGGGGCCATCCACCAGACCGGCCCGAGGAAGTGCTTGAAGTAGGCGATCCCGTGTTCCTTGACGCCGTAGTAGTGGGTGGACAGGAAGATGACGACCGCCAGGCCGACGGTGATGTTCATCTTGTCGGTCGGCGGGACGAAGCCCGGGATGAGACCCAAAAGGTTCATGAAGAGGATGAAAATGAAGCAGGTGGCGAGCAGGGGGACGTACTGTTTCGCCTTGTGCCCGATGATGTCCTCGGCGAGGTTCACGAGGAACGACAGGATGAGTTCGAACAGGTTGCGCAGCGTGAATCCCGGCTCGGGGATGACGAGATCGGCCGGCTTCTTTCCCGCGAAGGTGAAAACGGAGACGGCGACGAGCAGGACCGCGATCATGATCGCGGACAGGACGTATTGCGGGACGTGGAGGGGGAGCAGCTGGAACCAGGAAAAGGCCTCGTGGCCGCCGGCCGCGAGGGCCGTGGCCGGCAGCAGCAGAACCCCCAGAATTCCGCCCGCCCATCCGCTCATCGTGCTCCCCTTCCGTGACGTCACTTGGTTTCCACCGCACTTGAGAGCCCTTCGAGCAGGACGCCGAAAAAGAGCGACGACAGGCCGAGCAAAAACCCCAGGACGTCGAAACGCCCCGAGCGGACCACGAGGTAGACCGCGGCCACCAGGGCAAGGAACTTGAGGACGTACTGGACGACGAACCCCTTCCTGATGCCGCCCTCGACCGAGAAGGCTTTCCCCAGGATCTTCCGGATCAGGAAGAAGTTCCCGTAGGCGATCGCCGCGCCGCACGCGGCCCCCGGGAGCATCCGGTACTCCCCGACGATCGCGATCCCGGCAAGGACCACGCCGGCGGAGACGAGGATCTTCCTCTCCAGGGACCGGGACGTGAGAACGCTCGCCCCGTCGCTTCCGCGCGGGGCGCCGGTGTCTGCCACCGTGGCTCCTCCCCTTCCGCCGGGCATATCACCTTCCACCAGGCTTCCTCTTGTCCTCTTCGTCTTTTTCCATGTCTTTCCCGGATTGGAGGGCGGCGCGGTACAGGCTTCGTATGCCCGCCGCGAATCCGATCCCGATCCAGACCACCGTCATCCAGGGACCGGTTCCGAGCCACTTGTCCAGGTAATACCCGACGGCCAGACCGATAATGACCGCAATGGCCAGCTCGAGCCCCAGGGCGCTGTATCGGCCCAGTTCCCGGAAGAGCGCCCTTCGGTCCTGTTTGTCGGTCACGTCGATAAACCCCAGTTACCTATCACAATCTCCGGAAGGCCGTCAACCGGAAAACCGCGACCCCCATCCCCGGAGGGCCTCCCGGGCGGCCCGGATCGTCCTGTCGAGGTCCCGGCGGGTGTGCGCCAGGGAGACGAACCCCGCCTCGAACTGCGAGGGGGCGAGATAGACGCCCCGGTCGAGCATCCCGTGGAAATATCTGGCGTAGGCTGACGTATCGCTCTTTTTCGCCGTCGCGTAGTCGACGACAGGGCCTTCCTGGAAGAAGGTGGTCCACATCGACCCGACCCGATTGGTCCAGGTGGGGACGCCCGTTTTCCGGAACACCCCCTGGAGCCCCTCGCCGAGGTAGTCGGATTTCTCTGCGAGCTTCCGGTAGGTGCCTTTCTTCGACAGTTCGGTCAGTGCGGCGATTCCCGCGGCAACGGCCAGTGGGTTCCCCGAGAGGGTCCCCGCCTGGTAGACGGGCCCCTCGGGGGAGAGGATGGCCATCACGTCGCGCTTACCGCCGAACGCCCCCACGGGCAGCCCCCCCCCGATGATCTTCCCGAGGACGGTCAGGTCGGGCGAGATCCCGAACGTTTCCTGCGCGCCTCCAAAGGCGACCCGGAAGCCGGTGATCACCTCGTCGAAAATAAGGAGGGCCCCCGCCGTGCGGGTGATCTCCCGCAGTTCGTCCAAAAAACCAGGGGCCGGGAGGACCACCCCCATGTTTCCCGGGATCGGTTCGACGATCACGGCGGCGATCTGCCCCGGATTCTTTTCGAAGAGGCGACGAACGGAGGCCGCATCGTTGTAAGCGGCGGTCAGGGTGTGCTTCGCCGTGTCTTTCGGGATGCCCGGGGAGTCCGGTTGCCCGAAGGTGAGCGCCCCCGAACCCGCCTTGACGAGCATCGGGTCGGCGTGGCCGTGGTAGCACCCCTCGAATTTCACGATCTTGTCCCGCCCCGTTGCGCCCCGCGCCAGACGGACGGCGCTCATCGCCGCCTCGGTCCCCGAGGAGACCAGCCGTACCTTCTCGATCGAGGGGAATGCCCTGCGGATGAGGCGGGCAAGCGCGACCTCTCCGGCCGTGGGCGCCCCGTAGCTCGTCCCCCGGCCCGCGGCTTTCCGGATCGCGGAAACGATTTTCGGGTGGGCGTGGCCGAGGATCATCGGCCCCCAGGAGGAGACGTAATCGAGGAACGTGTTCCCGTCCGCGTCGGTCACGGTGGCCCCTTTCGCTTTCGCGACGAACAGCGGCGTTCCCCCGACCGACCGGAACGCCCGGACGGGCGAGTTGACCCCCCCGGGGATCAGTTGTTTCGCCTGCCGGAACAGTTTCCTCGATGTCGCCGTTTTCATCCGGATCCCCTCCTCCAGGCCGCCGCCGAACTGTTTTAAAGGATGGCGAATTGTATCCGCTGACCGAGCGGGGTGTCAAGGGGAGTATCCACCGGAATTGCAAACGGTTTTCCATCCGTCGCAAAACAATATTTTTGGTTTGGCTTGACAGGCGCGGAAGCCGGAGTGTACATATTACTCTTTGGCGAACGACCGTGGGAGGCGGCGGTGCCGCCGGGGGAAGGGATGACGAAGGCAATCAGCGAAAAAGTGCAGATCGAGACGGAGTTTGGGCCCCTCTGGTCGGGGGGGGATTCCGTCTCGATCGGGGACCGGATCTATACCATGATCGAGATGAAGCGGGCGCTCGATCTGGAGGCGGCGGACGTGGTGGGAATCGACCTCCACGCCCTTCCCGAAGGCCTTTTCGCATTCCGGTTCTACGACGGGGACGACCGGCGTATCGTTGTCTTCATGCTCGATTCGGAACTGAACATCGTGAGGGAACTCCGTGCCCACATCGCCGAATGGCTCGAGGAGGAATATTACAAGAGCGGAATCGAGGCGTTCCTGGCCGACCGGATCGTGGGTATGCTCCACCGGAAGGTGAAGGGGGAGGGCGGGTAACCGGACGCCGGCCTGACGCCCGTCCCGCGGTTGCCGGAAGGAGCCGAAGCGGCATCCTCCGAACCCGTCCCCCTATTTATAAGGAAATTCCTTTTCCCCCATCCTCGAAGGAGGGGGGAATCCGCCCGATCCTTAAAAGGAGGCCTCGTTGATCCTGGAATGCTTGTGGGTATTTCCGAAGGAGGACAGGCAGGCGTTCATCGGGAAGGTGACTCGGCTTCCGGGTCCCTGCGAGGGGCTTACCGGATGATCGACTCCTACGTCGAACTGGTACGGCACCGCCTGGAGAATCGCAGCGCCAACATCATGGCGAACCTCGAAAAGCTCGGGGAGGGGCACCTCCGGTTCACGATGCGGATCTTCGGGGACTGCCTCGACGAGGAAGCGCGCGGGAAGCTCCTTACGGGATACACGGAGTACTGGACCGAGATGGAGATCCGTTCTTTCGCAAAAGAGTTCGTCCCGGCGTACACCGAGTACGCGGTCACGGAGCTGCTGGAGAAGAAAAAAGACGGGGAGCGGTTCCACCCCCCTTACCTCACGCAGGAAGAGTACCAGGAGATGGCGGTCCGGGAGAAGTGGCCCAGGATCGCGGAACACCTGGAGGAAGTCTCTCCCTTGCAGCTGCGTCGCGAGGTCGCCCGCATGGGGATGCTCTTCCGGCCGTACATGCTCTCGGACCCCGGCTTCAACGAGGGGGTTCTCGAATTCGCGTTGTATTTCGACCTGCTGGACCGGCTCACGGTCGTTCCTACGGCGGACCTTCGCACCGCGGCCCGCGAGATCGCTCCCCTGGTGGGAAGCGCCGTCGCGGCGAAGTCGATCGGGGAGTGCGAAATCATTCTCCCCCGGATTCGGGCCATTGCCGCGAAAGCCGCGCGGCTTCCCGCCGATCCGGAGACGCTGCTGGGACCCGGGATGGAGAGGTATCCCCGGGAGGCCCCCCCGGGGTGGAAGCTCCGGGAGCTGCGCATGACCCTGGAGACGATGTCGCTCAAGGACCTGCGCCTGTCCGCCCTCGTCCACGTGGACATCCTGACCACCGAGGAGGTCCGGGAGATCGTCTCCCCCTTCATGGCCCGGTTCCCTTCCTTTTATGAAATCCCGGGCAACGCTCTTCGGGAGTTGATCGTGGCCATCGCCGGATCCGTCACCGACCGGCTGATCACCTACTTTTTCGACCGGTACTCCACAGGGCGGATGGTGATGACGAAGCCGGTCTCCTTCCTCGTGTGGAAGCTCTCGCCCGAGGAGGAGAAGCTTCGCCTCCTGCGGGAGGACAACGAACGGATGGACTCCGCGATGATGGCGCGCCATCTCGCCCGGTTCCTCCGCTCCTCCTCCCCCGCCGAACTGGGGGACGCCGGCCGGCAGATCTCCCTTCTTACGAACGAAAACTTTACCTCCAACCATGGTTCGATATTGAAAAACCTCGGGGGAGGGCAGGAAGGAGAAGGAGTGAAGAGGCTCTACGACCAGGTGACGGTTCTCGCCCTGCGGATGATGTACCGCAGGGAGGCGGAAAAACAGGAGATGTTCGATGCCATCCGCGCGATGATCGCGGAAACAGCGGGGATCCCGCCCGAAACCAACGAGGAGGAGACGTAACCTATGGCCTTGGAATATATGGAAAAAATCGTTATGTTCAAGGAAACGCCCGAAGGATTGACAACGGATATGGAGTGGCTGCACGAGGCGGGGCAGGAAGGGTGGGAGCTCGTCTCGGCCATACCGCTTATCGCGCCGAACCGCGACGGCATCGCGTACGGCACTGTGGGAAGCCACATGATCCTCAAACGCCAAAAAAAGGTTTTATAAATAGGGTCATCAAGAAAAATTTGCTTGACACGCCCGCGATTAAAGGGATATAAATAAAACATATTTATAAAAGTGCAACGTCAGATCCGGTAAAAAATCCTGATTTGATTAGAGTTTTCCCGGTTTTGCAAAACGGGGTAGAGACATCATTTTCGCCTGTCCCGGGGGAAAACGGAAAGGGGGGATTAGAGGGGGACAAGGGAGATAGAAGGCGCGATGCCTACCGTGTTTTCGTAGTGAAGTGTGCTGTGGTCCGGAAAATTTTTAAGGAGGGGTAGAATGGCTGAAAAGTGGCGTACAGAGAAAAAACGGCCGAAAATCAAGGTTCTTCAGTGGCCAGCCATACCGACGCCGACAACCGACGAAGTATACGCCGGCGTGGATGAAAAGAAGAAGGCATATTCCCTGTGGATTGAATCCGCGGTTCGGCAACAGTTCAACGCGGACAAGCCGGAATCGCTGGACGGACTTCGCGTCCTGGACTGCACGGCGAACCAGATCATCGGCCACTGGTGCTCGTCCCACTTCTCGGAACTGGGGGCCGAGGTCATCATGGTCGAACCGCCGGGCGGCGACCCGTTGCGGACAAGGGTTCCGTTCGGCCGTGAAGAGTATGCATTCACCGCCGCCAACGGCGAGAAGTGCAGCCCGCGGTTCCTCGCCGAGGCAAGGAACAAGCTTTCCGTCACCCTCAACGTGGAGACGAAAGAGGGGCAGGATCTGCTCAAAAAAATAATCCCGCAGGTCGACGTCCTGATCGAAAATGCGGCCCCGGGGCACTTCGACAAGCTGGGGATCGGCTACCGCCAGCTTTCCGAGATCAACCCGCGTCTCGTCTACCTCTGGGTGGGGGAGCGCGGCCAGTGGGGCCCGCTCAAAGACCAGCCGGGAGCGATGGACCCGGTCGGGCAGAACGCGATGGGCTTTACCCACGGGACCGGCGCCCCGGTGGCGTTCGGCGGAACGCCGACCCGCTCCGGGTGGTGGCTCGCCGACCAGGTCGGCGGCACCTTCGCCGCGATGGGCGTGATGTCGGCCCTCTTCGCCCGGGAGAGGTTCCTGGGGAAGGGCCAGTTCGTGGAGTGCACGGCGGCCGAAGGCGTCATGCGGATCATCGACTACAACTGGGGATGGCACGGCATGGACGGCTCCGTCAGGCCCCGCTACGGGAACTGGGACCTGGCGATCAACATCTACGCGGTGAACCCCTGCGCCGACGGGCAGATCATGGTCGGCGGCGGGCACGACCGGCTCTGGTTCCGGATCTGGCGGACCGTAGGGAAAGACAGGCCCGAGCTCGAGCAGCACATCTGCGAGGACCCGAAGCTGCGCGTGGTGACCGACCGGCTCCCGCACTACATGCAGGTCGAGACCTACACCACCATGTGCGACTGGACCAAGGACAAGACCCGGGCCCAGTGCGAGAAGGCGCTCCAGGAAGAGGAAGTGGCTTCCGGAGGAGTCTCCTTCCTCGACGAGGTTTGCGAGTTCCCGCACTACAAGTACCGCGGCCACATCGAGATCTGCGACGACATCAACTATGGAAAAGTCCTCCTCGGAGCATCCAGTTTCATCGGGATGAACACCCCGGGGCGGATCAAGTGGATCGGCCGCACGGTCGGCCAGGATAACGAGGACGTATACCGCCGCCTCGCCGGGCTGGACCGCGAGAAACTGAAAGCTCTCAGGAAGGGAGGGGTAATCTAATGACTGCTGCGATCAGCAAAGACGTAAAAGATATGACGTTCGAGGATTTCTGCCGGTCCGTGTTCGACACCACGAAGCGGTACGACAAGCCCGAGACCCTGAAAGGGATCCGGGCGATCTCCACCACGCAGTACATCCTCGGCCCCTCCTGCGCGAACTACCTCGCGGAGCTGGGCGCCGAGACGATCAAGGTCGAGCTGCCCAAGCGGGGCGAGCCGATGCGGCACACCACGCCGTTCAACGAGCCGTTCCTCTATCCGCTGTCCCGCTGGATGCCGGACAAGGGGACGGGACTGGGCTTCTTCGGCGCGAACGCGAACGAGTACTTCATGTCGCTCGACTTCCACAAGCCCGAAGCGATCCAGATCATGAAGCGTCTGGCCGCCAAGTCCGACGTCTTCGCCGAGAACTACCGGGCGGGCACGTTCGACCGGTGGGGGATCGGCGCGCGGCAGCATATGCAGATCAACCCCCGAGTCGTCTACCAGTGGATGGGCGGCTTCGGCGGCTGGGGCCCGGGGCGCAACCGCGCCTCCTACGACATCCTCGGCCAGGCCCAGGGCGGCTGCTTCTCGATCACCGGGTGGCACAAGGAGTACGGCGGGATGCCCTCCAAGCAGACCATCTGGATCATGGACTACTGGGGCGGGGCGATTTCGGCGTTCAACATCATCGCGTGCCTCTACTGGCGCGACAACGTCTCGGGCAGGGGGAACTTCCTCGAATACTCCCAGGTGCACGGCGCCCAGAGACACCTGACCGACCTCATCGCTCTCTACGGAAGGACCGGAATCGTCGCCCAGCGGTTCGGGAACTGGGAGCCGCTGCTCTGCGTCCACGGGATCCTCAAGTGCGGGAAGTCGTCGTACCCGAACTCGAAGAACCCGCAGGAGCAGGAAGTGGGTTTCTGCCTCGTCTCGGCGTACAAGGACGAGGACTTCGCGAAGCTGTGCACGATGATCAACCGTTCCGATCTTGCCAAGAAGTACCCGACCCACGCCGACCGGGTGGGGGCCGATGCGCAGAGCGCCATCTACCCCGAGCTCGAGAAGTGGTCGGCGGACAAGACGAAAGAGCAGGTCTGGGAGGAGTGCAAGAAGAACGGGCTCGTCTCCCAGCCGGTGTGGAACTCCAAGGAGGTCTCCGCACAGGAGCATTACCACCTCCGGGGGACGCTCGCCTGGATCGACGACCCGACGTTCGGCGACGTGCAGACGCAGGTGCTGCCGTGCCTCCTTTCGGATACTCCGCCCCGGACCCGCTGGGTCTTCAAGCCGGTCGGCGCGGACAACGAGTACGTCCTGGCCAAGCTGTGCGGCTACAGCGGCTCGCACATCGCCGAACTGGAGCAGAAAGAGATCATTTAACGAACCGAAAAGGGGGATACGATGATATTTAAGGATTCTTCACTTCTTCTTCAATGCCCGAAGTGCACGACGATCAACTATCTGGATCCGTTCACGTTCTGGAACTTCAAGGGAAAGATCAAATGCGCCGGCTGCGACGCGATCTGGGAGTACGCGCTCGAGAACGGCCACCGCAAGGGTCCCCCGGTGGAGGGGAAACCGCCCCACGACAAGCTGCCGGGCTTCGCGCAGACGACGGACTGGAAGCCGATCACCACTCCGGGAAAGGTGGCGCCCGCGCCGCAGGCCCGGGAAGACTTTCAGGGGAAGCCGATCCCGATTACCAAGAGCATCCGCGGGAAAGCCGTCTCCGGCAAGCCGCTTTCGACCGAGGAGCTGGTCGGGAGCATTCCGAAGATGTTCTACACAGGCATCTGATCGCTTGACCATTTTTTAGACAGGAGGGGATACCGTGGCAAAAATCGTTCCGAATTGTCAAGGTTGCAAGAACTTCCTCGCGGCCCTCGACCCCGAGATCAGCAAGGCGTACATGGGAGCGTGCTTGAAGCTCGAGTGGCCCTACAACATCAACATCCCGAAAGACGATGGGATCGAAGGGGAGTGCGGCTTCTACGAAGGACCCGGCCCCGCGACAAAGTAAAAAGATTCTTGAACCGACCGTCGCCGGTCTGGTAGATTAGCGACGCGGCAAATCCACGGCCGCCTTTGGGAAAAATCGGGTGCGGCCGTGGATTTTGCCTTTTTATGCGGCAATTTTCCCAAACACCATTCTGGGAAGGAGGGCATGCAACGATGAAGGTGGAATTCTATTACGACAGCACGGTGCAACCCGGCGCCACATTCGCCACCAACAACGCGAAGGCCGTCGAGCTCGTCAACCAGCTGGCGGCCAAGGGCGTCAACGCCAAGGCCGTTGACTTACAGGGCGCGCAGGTTGCCTTCATGACGTACAACGCGGCGCTGACGGGCCCGAAGGCGCAGGTGCGCGCGGTGTTCGGCGCGAAAGGCGCGCTCCAGGAAGACTTCGGGAAGACCGTGCCGGCCCTCCTGGTCTTCGAGAAGGACGCGGACCGCTACCCGACGGAGGCCTTCCCCCGGTCCGACAGGGACCTGCAGCGGACCCTGGGCTGCGAGGAGGCCCTCCAGGGGCTTCTGGAAAAGGCGTAAGGATCGAAAACCAAGAGCGGCGGAGCGGGGCCGCGGGGGGTCGCGGTCCGTAACCGCCTTACGAAGGAGGGGAGGACGGATGGGGAAAATACCGGAAAGCTATCTTCCGCCGCCGGAGTTGCGGCCCAAGCGGATCTATTCGCTTGACGAGTTCAAGAAAATCCCGCAGAAATTCAATTCCACCGAAGTCCTGCTCGATCAGACCGCCGCGAAGTACGGCGACAAGGTCGCCGTCTATTTCGATGACCAGCGGATCACCTACAAGCAGCTCCAGGCGAGCGTCAACCGGGTCGCCAACGGGCTCAAAAAACTCGGCGTCGAGGAGGGCGACCGGGTGTTCCTGCGGATGCCCAACATCCCGCCCGCGATCGTCTGCAACTTCGCCATCATCAAGATCGGGGGGGTTTCGCTTCCCACTTCGGTCCTCTTCGCGCGCACCGAGATCTCCCACGTGGCGAATCTGGCCGAGGCGAAGGTCATGATCGTCGCCGCGGCGATGCTCGGGGAAGTCGAGGCGGCGAAGCCGGATCTCAAGACGGTCAAGACGATCGTCGTGGTGGGCGGAGACGAGAACGAGGTCCGGGCGAAGGGATATATCCCCTACGCCGACCTGATGAAGAACCCGGACCAGTGCGAAGCGGTGAAGAGGGACCGGATGGACGTCTCGGTGCTCCTGTTCACCTCCGGGACGACCGGGCTGCCCAAGGGGACGGCCCACTTCATGGAGGAGTCGCTGATTGTCGCCGACGGGTTCGGGAAGTACTGCTGGGAGGTTACCGACAAGGACGTGATCGGGGGTCCGGCGCCGATCGCCATGGCGGCCGGCTACTCCACCGTGGCGGTCATCCCGTTCCGGTACGGCGCGGCCGTCTCGCTCATTCCCCGGTTCGATCCGGTGGGAATGGCCAAGAACATCCAGAACCACAAGATCACGATCATGTCGGCCCTGCCCACCGCCTACCGGAAGATGCTGGTCGACATCAACCCGAAGGATTACGACTTCTCTTCCCTGCGGTTCTGCACCGGCGGAGGGGAGGCGCTCACGGCGAAGACCTACCTCGACTGGAAGGAGAAGTTCGGCCTCGAGACCTACGAGGGGCTGGGGACCACCGAGATGATGTTCGTCTTCATCTCCGCCGCGGTCACCAAGAAGGTCAAGCCGGGGTGGATCGGCTCCGCTTGTCCGGGATACGTGGTGCGCGTGGTGAACGAGAACTTCGAGCCGGTCAAGCCCGGCGAGGTCGGAAAGATGATCGCCCAGGGGCCGACGGGGACGATCTACTGGCGGGACAACGACAAGCAGAAGTCGGCGGTGAAAGACGGCTGGTGCCTGGCCGGCGACGTGGTGACGATGGACGAGCTGGGGAACGTCCAGTTCCTTTCCCGCGAGGACGACCTCATCAAATCCTCCGGCTATCGGATCGGCCCCGAGGAGATCGAGGAGGCGCTGGTCATGCACGCTTCGGTGGCGGACGCGGGCGTCGTCGGCGTCCCCGACCCCGTCATGGGGCAGAAGACCAAGGCGTTCGTGGTCCTCAAGGCCGGCGTCACTCCCACCGAGGAGCTGAAAAAGGAGCTGGTCGAGTTCTGCAAGGGGAAGATCGCCGTCTACAAGCTCCCGCGGGAGATCGAGTTCATCGACGCGATGCCCCGCACCGCGGTGGGGAAACTGCTGCGCCGGATGCTGCGCCAGCAGGAGATCGACAAGGCAAAGTAACGGGACGCAAAGGAAAGGGACGTTCTTAACACTTTTTTTTGGCCCGGCGGTTTCCGGCCGCCGGGCCTTTTTGCGCCGGAGCCGAAGCCGGTTCAGGGCGTCCCGAATCCTCGTGCGTCGGCGCAGCCGCCCTCGAATGCAGGGATCTTCCGGGAATGGCCCCCTGGAGGCCGGTCTCACTGCGCTCCCGCTCCTTCGGTTTGCTGCGCCGTCGACCGGGGACCCTGGCTCGCGGAGGGGTCCCCTCGGCTACGCTCGCGACCTTGCGCCCGCTTGCTGCCGGTTCCGCTCGACGCGATTTCTTCCTCGCTCCACAGGCCGCCTCGTCGACCCCCCCGCATCGCCTAGGGTCCCCGGTAGCAGGCACCCTCGCAATGGGGCGCGCCATGGGCGGAGCAGCCGAGGAAGGGGGATCCGAGCGGAGCTTTCCGGGAGGGAGGTCAAGCGCAGACTTGCGGGTGCATCGCAAGTCGAGCGACGAAGCGAGGAGCCCCCTCCGAGGATGCGGAAGCCGGCCATGATGCTCCGCAACGGGGGGCGCATGTGTCGCGGCCGCCGCAGGGGAGGACGAGTTCTTAGGAACTTCCCTGTTCTTGGGTCGCGGCGGCCTACTCTCCGAGCCACTGGCCGAGGTGGTGCGTGGAGGGGACGTTCTCGAGGATGCATTTCGTGACGGCGACGATCGGAATTCCCAGGATAAGCCCCATCCCCCCCCACATCCACCCGAAGAACATGATCGACACCGTTGCCGCGACTGCGTTCAGCCGGACCCCCTTGCCGACGAGCTTCGGGATCAGGAAGTTGGCGGCCACGAGGTGGAGCAGGGAGACGCTTGCGACGATGACGACGATGGGCACTCCGGAGTCGAAGGTGACCAGCCCCACGACCAGGGCGGGCAGGAGGGCCAGCGGGAGTCCGAGGTACGGGATCGTGGAAAGCGTCCCGCTCAGGATCCCCAGGACGACCCAGTAGGGAAGACCCACGAGCAGGAAGACGAGGGTGGTGGAAAGGCTCAAGACCCCCGCCACGATCGCGTTGCCGACGAGGAACCGCTGCATCATCCGCTCGATATCGTGGATGATCGCCCCCGCGATCTCCTGGTATTCCCCCGGGAAGAGCTCGCGGGTTTTCCGGGAGAGCACCTCTTTTTCCGCGAGGATGAAGTAGACCAGGAAAGGGATGAAGGAGAGCGAGAAGATGATCGTCGTGACCGACCCGAGGCCGTGGAAGACGGCATCGTACCAGGAGTTCCCCCCGCGGAGGACGACTTCGGTCCCCTTCTCGGCGGCCGACCCGGGCGGCGGGGCGATGCGCCTTCCCGCCTCGCTCAAGGTCTCCGTGATCTGATAGATCCGGTCGATGATGCCCTGCACCAGCGGGGCGTTCCGGATCTGCTCGACGAGGATCGGCAGGTCGGTGAAAAACTGCATCGCGCTCCGGTAGAGGAGGTAGAAAAGCCCGTAGAGGAAGGCGATCGCAAAAAACCCGACGACCATGCTGGACACCCTCCTGCCGATCTTCGCCTTCCGGCAGAAGAACTGGACGAACGGCTCCAGCGCGAGGGCGATCAGGGCCGAGGAGAGAATCGTGATGAACACGGATGCGGCGAAGTAGAGGAAGGCGATCACCCCGAGGGTCGCCAGGAGCGCGAGACTCGCGACGGTCGTTCTGGGAAGCGTTGTGCGTTGCATTCGAATACTCTACCCTTATTCACCTCCCGCGCCATCCGCATTTTGTGGTATGAATGCCGGAAACGGCGCGCGGGTAGAGTTGAGGCCGGGGGGACGATGGCCACCGCTTCCCACACCATCGAAATCCGGGTCCGGTTCGGGGAAACCGACCCGTACGGCGTGGCGTACTTCGCCGCCATCCTCGACTACTTCAAGCGGGGGATGGACGAGTTCCTCCGGTCGCGGGGACTTTCCCCCGACGGCGTCTACCGGAACGTCCGGAGGAGTTTCGGGTTCCCCGTGATTGCGACCCAGTGCCGGTACCGGTCCCCCGTCCGGTTCGACGACCTGCTCACCCTGCGCACCCGGGTCGTCCGGGTCGAGGAGAAGGGGGCGACCTTCGGGTTCTCCCTCTTCCGGCCGGTGGAGGGAAAGGACGTCCTCGCCGCCGAGGGGAAGATCTCCTGCCGCTCGATAGACGCCTCCTGGAAGCCGATCCCCATCCCGAAGGACCTGCGCAAAGCGCTGACCGGATAGGATCGCGGTTGCGACCGCCGGGACGTGCTCCGCAGCCTCGGAGGGGGGCTCCGTTCGTGGCTCGCCGTGCGGTGAACCTGCACGGCTGCGCTTAACCTCACTGCGCCCCCACTCCTTCGGCTTGCTGCGCCGGCAACCGGGGGCCCTAGGCGATGCGGGGGGGTCGACGAGGCGGCCTGTGGAGCGAGGAAGAAATCGCGTCGAGCGGAACCGGCAGCGAGCGGGCGCAAGGTCGCGAGCGTAGCCGAGGGGACCCCTCCGCGAGTCAGGAACCCCGGACGCGTTGCCGCGGTCTGCGGCGGAGCCGGCCCCGTTCGCCCTCGCGACGGGCGGAACGGCAGCGAGCGGACGGTTACGCTCGACGCAAATCACCGGGGACATCTCCTGATTCATCTCCGGGATGCGGGAGAGGAGTGTCCCCGCCCAGCAACGGCGATCGCCGCGTCGAGCTTGCCGCGGACCCGCGAGACCAGATCGAACAGGCGTGCTGCGGGAAGTTCCCTGCCCTGAACCTTGAACGCGTCCACGCCGGCTGCGACCCAGGGCGCAAGCATATCCTCGATGGAGTGGAGATCCCGGGAGAGGGGAATCGCCCGGCAGACGAGATGGCACCGGCCGGACCGCTTGGCGGAGGAAGGTGTCCCCGTTCCCGCCATCTGCGGGCGTTCCGGGGGAGACGCCCCCTCCCTGGCGTACCCGGGGAGCGCGCACTTCCCCTGGAGAAGGATTTCCGGCCGGCAGTGCACGAAAACCTCCACCAGCAGGCCGCTTTCCTCCTTGATCGCGGGGATCTCCGCCGGGGTCAGGGCGGTCGGCAGGACGACCGCGTGGGCTCCGATATCCCGGTAGAACCGGGCATCGGAGGGATTGAGCGTGGATACCCCCACGGAGGCCGTGATCCGCAGAGGAGGTGCTTCCCGCCGCACGAGGGAGATCACCCCGGGGTCGGACAGGATCACCGCGAAGACACCGTCCTCCGTAAGCCGCCTCACGGTGGCCAGGAAGGAAGGGATCTCCGAGGCGCCCGGTATGGTGTTGAGCGCCGCGTGCAGCCGCGCCCCCTTCTCCTCGCATATCGCGGCGGCCTCCCGGACCTGTCCGGGCGGAAGCGAAGATCTCTCCCCGTCGCGGCTCCATCCCCGGCAGCCGACGTAGACGGCGTCTGCCCCTGCGGACAGGACCGCGCCTACCGCAGCGAGACTGCCCGCGGGCGCGAGAAGTTCCGGCTTGGCTATCCCTCTGTTGTCTTCCATCTGTGCTATTATATCCGGAACCGGGAATCGATCGGCCTGCCGGGTACCGCCAAGTCCGAAAGCCGGGCGGGGGGTTGATTTTTTCGGTTGACTTGGGCCGATCGCCGAGTAATGTATAGTGTCGATTGTATACATGCGGTCCCCCGAAATGAGGCGATCTTCCCGCCCCTCTATCCCAGGTAGAGGGGTTCTGCTTTGATTAAAACATTCAGGCGGTATGCTTCGGATGCTCGCTGATTTCGCAACGGTTCTTGTGTTTATCGTGCTTGGCGCGGTGACCGTGGCCCTCATGCTGGGGATCTCCCGCCTGCTCCGGCCGCGCAACCCCACGCCGGTCAAGCTGTCCACGTACGAGTGCGGCGAGGTCCCGTTCGGCTCCTCGTGGGTGCAGTTCAACATCCGCTTCTACGTGGTCGCCCTGATCTTCCTCATCTTCGACGTGGAGGTGGCGCTCCTCTACCCGTGGGCCGTCATCTTCCGGCGCCTGGGCCTCCTGGCGTTCGTGGAGGCGTTCATCTTCATCGTCATCCTGCTCGCGGGTCTGGCCTACCTGTGGAAGGAGGGGGACCTCGAATGGGTGCGCACCGTCCAGGAAACGCCCCCCCCGAAGGAAGGCAAATGAGCCACGATCCCGCGCACAGCGGCCCGGCTCCCGCCGTCGGCCCGGTTTCCCTCGGCCCCGAGGCGCACGTGATGGTGGGCAACGCCGACAAGTTCATCAACTGGTGCCGGAAGTCCTCTCTCTGGTACCTCCTGTTCGCGACGGCCTGCTGCGGCATCGAGCTGATGCAGACCGGCGCCTCGCGGTACGACCTCGACCGGTTCGGCGCCGTCTTCCGGGCGACCCCGCGGCAGTCGGACCTGATGATCGTCGCCGGGACCATCACGCACAAGATGGCCGAGCGGCTGATACGGCTCTACGAGCAGATGCCCGAGCCCAAGTACGTGATCTCGATGGGCTCCTGCGCCAACACGGGCGGCCCCTTCTACAAGGACTCCTACTGCGTGGTCAAGGGGGTGGACCTGCTCATCCCGGTCGACGTCTACGTCCCCGGCTGCCCCCCCCGGCCCGAGGCGCTCATCGACGGCATCCTCAAGCTCCAGAAGATCATCGAGCAGAAGAGAAATTTCGCGGCGAAGGCGTAAGGGAACCCGATTGGAACCGAAAGCGATCTTCGAAGCGGTGAAGGGGAAATTCGGCGAGGCGGTGGTGGAGCTCCAGGAGGAAGGGTTCCGCCCGGCGTTCGTGGTCGTTTCCCCGGAGTCGGTCCGGGAGATCTCCCTGTTCCTGCGCGACGACCCCGCGATGAAATTCGACTCCCTCATGTGCCTGTCCGGCGTCGATTACAAGGACCGCTTCGCCGTCGCCTACCACCTTCATTCCCTGGAGATTGGCCACCGGATCGGGGTCAAGGCGTACCTCCCCCGGGAGGCGCCGTCCCTGCCGAGCGTCGACGGGGTATGGCCGGCGGCAAACTTCCAGGAGAGGGAGGCCTTCGACCTGTACGGGATCGTCTTTCCGGGGTCCAAGGACCTGCGACGCATCCTGCTCCCGGAGGACTGGGTGGGGTACCCGCTGCGCAAGGACTACAAGTACCCCGAGTTCTACCACGGGATCAAGGTATGAAGGCCCGCGCGGAAGCGCTCCCCACCCAGGAGATGCTCATCAACATGGGGCCGCAGCACCCGAGCACCCACGGGGTGCTCCGGGTGATCCTGCGCACCGACGGCGAGGTGGTGGTCAACGCCAGGCCGGATGTCGGGTACCTGCACCGGGCGCTGGAGAAGATCGGCGAGCGGGTGACCTACGCGCAGTTTATGCCCTTCACCGACCGGCTCGACTACCTCGCCTCGATGAACTGCAACGCGGCGTGGGCCTGGACCGTGGAGAAGCTGGCCGGCATCGAGGTCCCCGAGCGGGCGGAGTACATCCGGGTGATCGTGTGCGAGCTCAACCGGATCTCCTCGCACCTGATCGCCTTCGGGTCGTTCACCGCCGACATGGGGGCTTTCACCCCCTTCCTGTACGCCATCCGCGAGCGGGAGAGGATCAACGACCTGTTCGAGGACATCTGCGGGAACCGGCTGACGTACAATTACGTCCGCATCGGCGGCGTCTCGGCCGACCTGCCGGACCGGTTCCTCGAGAAAACGAAGGAATTCCTCGACTACTTCGAGCCGAAGATCCCCGAGTACAACAAGTTGATCTCCTACAACAAGATCTTCGTCCACCGGCTCGCCAACGTGGCGGCCATTTCCGGCGGAGAGGCCGTCGCCTACGGGCTCACGGGGCCGAACCTTCGGGGCTCCGGGGTTTCCTTCGACCTGCGGAGAAGCGAGCCGTATTCGGTCTACCCGAAGCTCGACTTCGACGTCTGCGTCGGGACGGGGGAGCGGGGGACGGTGGGGGACTGCTTCGACCGGTACATGGTGCGGATCAACGAGATGAGGGAAAGCGTGAAAATCCTGCGCCAGGCGATCGCGCAGATCCCCGGCGGCCCGGTCATGGCCAAGGTTCCCCGGGCGTTCAAGCCGCCCGTCGGGGAGGTGTACTTCCGCGCCGAGAACCCGCGCGGGGAGACGGGGATCTACCTCATCAGCGACGGGACCGTGAATCCCTACCGGCTGAAGCTCCGCGCCCCCTCCTTCGTGACGATGAACATCTTCGAGAAGGTCACCAAGGGGCTGATGATCGCCGACATCGTGGCGGTCATCGGCAGCTTCGACATCATCCTCCCGGAGATCGACCGGTGACGTCATGATGGAATCGCTCGCGGTATCCCTGGTCAATGCCGTGCCGGCGCTCTCGGGCGTCCCGCTGTGGACGATGACCCTCCTGGTCATGGTGGTGGTCGCGGCGGTCGTCCTCACCTTCGCCCTGCTGTACGCGGGGCTGGCGACCTACGTCGAGCGGAAGGTGGCCGGCGACATCCAGGCGCGCATCGGCCCGAACCGGGTCGGCCCCTTGGGGCTCCTCCAGTTCCTGGCCGACGGGATCAAGCTCCTCCTCAAGGAGGACATCATCCCGGCCAAGGCCGACCGGTTCCTGTTCGCCCTGGCACCGTACCTCGTGTTCATCGGCTCCTTCGCCGCCTTCGTGGTCGTCCCCTTCGGCGTGGGGCTGATCGCCTCCGACCTGAACATCGGAGTCTATTATGTGATGGCCATCAGCTCCCTCGTGGTGGTGGGCGTGATGCTCGCGGGGTGGTCCTCCAACAACAAGTGGGCCCTCCTGGGGGGAATGCGCGCGGCGGCGCAGATCGTCTCGTACGAGGTCCCGGTGGGGATGGCGCTCCTTCCCGCGGTCCTCATCGCCGGCTCTCTCTCCCTCCAGGACATCGTCCGGTCCCAGGGAGGGCTGCTCGGGATCTTCGGGTGGAACCTCTTCCACAACCCGTTCACTTTCGTTTCCTTTTTCCTGTATTACACCGCGGCGCTGGCGGAGACGAACCGGACGCCCTTCGACATCCCGGAGGCCGAATCGGAACTCGTGTCCGGGTACCACGTGGAATACTCGGGAATCCGGTTCGCCTTCTTCTTCCTCGCCGAGTACGGCGACATGTTCGTCGTGTCCGCGCTGGCGACCGCCTGCTTCCTTGGCGGGTGGCACGTGCCGTTTCTTGACGCCGAGGCGCTTCCCGTCGCCTGGGGCAACCTGTTCTCGCTGGGCGTGTTCCTCGCCAAGGCGCTGGGGCTCGTCCTGCTCATGATGTGGATCCGGTGGACCCTGCCCCGGCTGCGCGTGGACCAGCTCATGCGCATGTCGTGGAAGTACCTGGTCCCGATCACGTTTTTCAACCTGCTGGGCGTCTCCCTCTGGCTCCTGGTTTTCCACGGCAAGGGGATTCCCCGGATGATCGCGTCGCTCTTCGGATAACGGGATGGGCTTGAAGGGTTATTTGCACGACATCTGGGAAGCCGTGGCGACCACCGCCAAGGGGATGCGGATCACCGCGCGGTACGGGGTGGACCCGAGGGAGACGATCACCCTCCAGTACCCCGAGGAGCGCTGGGAGCCGTCCGAGCGGTTCCGGGGGTTCCTGCACAACGACATCAAGAGATGCACGAGCTGCACGATGTGCGTGAAGGTCTGTCCCGTGGATTGCATCTCCCTGGAATCGGTCCGGGGGGCCGACAAGAAATTGGTGCTGGCCTCCTACGACATCAACATCGGGCGCTGCATGTACTGCGGACTCTGCGTCGAGGTGTGCCCCCCGAAATCGCTTACGCATACGAGCGGATACGAGAAGGCGACGGTCACCCGCGGGGAGCTGATCCTGCACTTTGTCCCCGAAGATGCGGAAGAGATCAAGGCCCGCGTGGCGAAGCAGGTGGCGGAAGCGGCGGCGAAGGCGGAAGCGGAAAAGTCGGCGAAGGCGGAAGCCCCCCCGATGGGCTGGCCCGCGCCGGTGTTTGCGGCGGGAAATCCCGGGGCCGGCGCCGACGCCGAGAAAAAGCCCGCGCAGGAGCCGAAGGGGGAGCCTGCGAATCGGGAGGAGCCCCCGAAAGAGGGTGGGGAGAAGGCGGAATGAAGGGCCCGGTGGATCTGGTCTTCTACGTGCTGGCTGCCGTCACGGTGGGGTCGGCGATCCTCGTGGCGACCCTTCCGAACATCATCTACGCCGCGGTGGCGCTTTTGTTTGCCTTCTTCGGCGTGGCGGGGCTGTATATCCTTGTTTCCGCGGACTTTTTGGCGGCCACGCAGGTGCTGGTCTATGTCGGGGGGATTCTCGTGCTGATCATGTTCGCGGTCTTCCTGTCGAGCCGGATCTCCTCCGTCGAGCTGTCCAACCCGGTCCATTTCCGGCTGCCCGCGGCGGCGATCTGCCTCGCCCTGTTCGGCGTGCTGGCGCACACGGCGGTATCCCCGGCGTTCATCCCGAAGCCGCAGGTCACGTACCAGCCGACCACCGCCGAGATCGGCGAGCTTCTGATGACCCGGTACCTGCTCCCGTTCGAGGTCGCCTCCGTGCTGCTGCTCGCCGCCCTCATCGGCGCGGCGCTCCTGTCGCGCCCGGACCGGCCCGATATCCCGAGACCCGACATGGAGGAGCCGTAGTAGATGGCCCTGGACAAGATGCTGGTCGTCGGCGCGGCGCTTTTCTGCTGCGGCCTGTACACGATCCTGACGCGGCGCAACGCGGTGGCCGTCCTCATGGGGGTGGAGCTGGTCCTGAACGCCGCCAACATCAATTTCGTGGCGTTCTCGCACTACGTATCCCGGATGATCGGGGGGCAGATCTTCGCCGTATTCGTCATCGTGCTCGCGGCCGCCGAGGCGGCCGTCGCGCTGGCCATCTTCCTGCGGCTGTTCGCCACGACGGGAACCGTGGAAGTGGACACGGCCGACCATCTCAGGGGTTGATGCAGTAAACGAAACGAAAGGGTGAACCGTTGATCCGATACGCCTACATCATCCCGTTCCTGCCGCTCGCCGCCTTCTTCGTCAACATCGCGGTCGGGAAGCGGCTGCCGCGGAAGGGGGACTGGCTCTCCATCGGCACGATCGGCGCGGGCCTCGTGATGTCGATCGTGATCTTCTTCGAGGTCTTCCGGATCTACGACCCGAACTTCCGGTACCACGTCGTGGTCCCGTGGCTTTCCCTGGGCGGCAGGTTCGTCATCCATGCGGGGGTCCTCATCGACAACCTGACGGCCGTGATGCTCGTCGTCGTGACGGGCGTCTCGACGCTGGTCCACATCTTCTCCGTCGGCTACATGCACGGCGACCCGCGGTACTCCCGGTATTTCGCCTATCTCTCCGTCTTCTCGTTTTCCATGCTGGGGCTCGTCCTCGCCGAGAGCTTCTTCTTCATCTACATCTTCTGGGAGCTGGTCGGGTTTTCCTCCTACGCACTCATCGGGTTCTGGTTCGAGAAGAAGTCGGCCGCCGACGCCGGCAAGAAGGCGTTCATCGTGAACCGGGTGGGCGACTTCGGCTTCCTGATCGGGTTCCTGCTCCTGTTCGCCACGACCGGGGTGCTGGGGTACGACGAGGTCTTCCGGGCGATCGGGGAAGGGAAGATCGGCGGGACCCTCCTGACCCTGGCGGGGATCGGGATCTTCTGCGGCGCCATCGGGAAGTCGGCCCAGTTCCCGCTCCACGTCTGGCTTCCCGACGCGATGGAAGGCCCCACACCGGTCTCGGCACTGATCCACGCGGCGACGATGGTGGCCGCGGGCGTCTACCTCGTCGGGCGCGTCTACCCGATCTTCACGCCGGACGCCTTTCTCTTCATCGCCTACGTCGGGCTCCTCACCCTCTTCATCACGGGCACGATCGCGATCACGGCCACCGACATCAAGAAGGTCCTCGCCTACTCCACGTGTTCCCAGCTGGGGTACATGATCCTGGGTCTCGGGGTGGGCGGGTACACGGCGGGCCTGGCCCACCTGACCACCCACGCCGCCTTCAAGGCGTGCCTGTTCCTGGGCTCCGGGTCGGTGATCCACGCCGTCCACAGCCAGGAGATCACGGAGATGGGGGGCCTGCGGAAGAAGATGCCGATCACCTTCGTCACCTTCCTCATCGCCACGCTTGCGATCGCGGGGGTCCCGCTCTTCTCGGGCTTCTACAGCAAGGATATGATCCTGGGAGCCGCCCTCGAGTTCGGCCTGAAGAATCCGCATCACATGATCCTGTTCGCAGGCGCGCTCCTGACCGCGGGGATGACGGCCTTCTACATGTTCCGGCTGGTGATCCGCACGTTCCTCGGGGAACCGGTGGACCGCCACAAGTTCGAGCACGCGCACGAGTCGCCCCCCAACATGTGGGTTCCCCTCGTGATTCTCGCGGGGTTGTCGTTCTCCTTCTGGTACAGCGGGTGGTTCGGCGACCTGGTCCGGAAGCCCGCTTCCGCGATCCCGGCCGTCCACGCCCTGAAGGCAACGCCTGCCGGGGCTCACGCGGTGAGTTCCGCGCCTTCGCCGGAAGGGCGATTCGGATTGGCGAGCGGCCTGGCGCACGCCGGGACCCCGAAGGCGCCGCAGGGGGCCTCCGGACACGGTTCCGCCGTTCCTCCGGCGCATTCGAAAGGCGGGCACGGGACGCCGGTTCCTCCCGCGGGGCACGGGCCGGCCGGCGGGCACGACGCGGAAGGGGTGGGGCCCCACGCGGCCGCCTCCCCCGATGCCGCCCACGACGAGCACCTGGCGCACACGGCCCATACCTGGGCGATGCGGCTGTCGATCCTGTTCGCGGGGTTGGGGATCGGCCTGGCGTTCGTCGTCTACCTGTTCGGCTGGATCAACCCCGTGAAGGTGGCGTCAACGCTCAAGCCCGTCCACACGTTCCTGGTGAACAAGTGGTATTTCGACGAACTCTACGAGGCGACGGCCGTCAACGGGACGAAGGCCCTCTCCCGCGCGCTGGGCTGGTTCGACCTTACCGTCGTGGACGGACTCGTCAACCTCTGCGCGCACCTGGGCGTCTGGTTCTCCTACCTGACGGGGAAGTTCGACAATTACGTGGTCGACGGCGCGGTGAACGGCGTCGCGGACGTCACGATCGGCAGCGGCTCCTTCTTCCGCCGGTTCCAGACCGGCAAGCTCTACCACTATGTCTTCATCCTGGCGGGCGGCGTGCTGATCATTTTCCTGGTAAAAGCGTTCTGACCGGAGGAGGTCTTCCTTGGACTTTATCAACAGCCACATCCTGACCCTGATGACGTTCCTTCCCGTGGCCGGAGCGGCGATCATCCTCATGATGCCCTCGGGCAGGGACAACCTCGTCAAGACGATCGCCGCGGTGGCGTCTTTCCTGCCGGTCCTGCTCGCGGTCCAGCTCTGGTTCCTCTACGACCGCACGGTGGCCGGCGTGAACGTGGCGAGCCAGTTCCAGTTCGTCGAGCACTATCGCTGGATCCCGTCGATCAACGTCGAGTACTTCCTGGGGGCAGACGGGATCTCGATGCCGATGATCATGCTCACGACGATCGTCTCCTTCCTGGCGGTGGTCGGCTCCTGGGGGATCGAGAAGCAGATCAAGGGGTACATGGCCCTGATCCTCCTCCTCGAAACCGGCATGATGGGCGTCTTCTGCGCCCTGGACTTCTTCCTCTTCTACGTCTTCTGGGAAGTGATGCTGCTGCCGATGTACTTCCTCATCGGGATCTGGGGAGGTCCCCGGCGCGAGTACGCGGCGATCAAGTTCTTCCTGTATACGCTCCTGGGCTCGGTCCTGATGCTTCTCGTGATGCTGGCGCTCTATTTCAACACGACGAATCCCGAGACGGGCGGGCACACCTTCAACATGCTCCACTACATGCAGCAGTCGACCCACAACGGATGGCTCAAGGGGTTCGACATCCGGATCCTCCTCTTCCTCGGGCTCTTCATCGGGTTCGCGATCAAGGTCCCCCTCTTCCCGTTCCACACGTGGCTCCCCGACGCCCACGTCGAGGCGCCGACCGCCATCTCGGTCATCCTGGCGGGGATCCTCCTGAAGATGGGGACGTACGGCCTGATGCGGATCTCCTTCCCGATGTTTCCCGACGTGACGAAGTGGTTCGTCATCCCCATGGCCGTCCTGGGGGCGATCAACATCGTCTACGGCGCCCTGTGCGCGATGGCGCAGTCCGACCTGAAGAAACTGGTCGCCTACTCCTCGGTGAGCCACATGGGATTCTGCCTCCTCGGGATGGCGGCGCTCACTCCGGCCGGGATGGTCGGCGCGTCGTTCCAGATGTTCTCCCACGGCATGATCACCTCCATGCTGTTCTTCCTGGTCGGGGTCATCTACGACCGGGCGCACCACCGCGACATCGACGGGTTCGGGGGACTGGGCGCCGTCGTTCCGGTCTATACCTTCTTCATCACCGTTGCGTTCTTCGCCTCGCTGGGCCTGCCGGGCTTCTCCGGGTTCGTCGCCGAGGCGATGGTCTTCATCGGGTCGTTCTCCGTCTTCCGGACGATCGTGATGATCTCCGCCTCGGGGATCATCATCGTGGCCGCGTTCCACCTCTGGGCGCTCCAGCGCGTCTTCCTCGGGCCGCTCAACCCCAAGTACGCCCAGCTCGAGGAGATCAACTCCCGGGAAATCTTCTGCCTCGCTCCGCTGGCGCTGATGACGCTGATCCTGGGGGTCTACCCGATGCCGGTGCTCAACCTGATGAGCGCGTCCTTGAATCATCTCGTCGACGTCGTGAACATGGTGATCTAGATGCCTCTGGGGAACCTCGCCAGCCTCCGGTATTTCCTGCCGGAACTCGCGATCACCGCGACGATCCTTTTGCTCGTCGTCCTCCACGTCGTGGGGAGGAACCGACGCTCGCCCGAAGCGGCAATCCTGGCGCTGGTCGGAACGGGCATGGCGCTCTGGGTCGCGTGGATGACCCCCGCGGGGGAGGGGATCGGGCTCTTCGAGGGGATGGTCGTCCTGGACGGTTTCGCGGTCTTCTTTAAAGTGCTGACCGCCCTGGCGACCGCCATCGTCATCTTCATGTCGATCGACTGCTACGAGCTCACGGACAGGACGCAGGCCGAGTACTATCTCTTCCTCCTCTCGGTGCTGCTCGGGATGTTCCTCCTTTCCTCGGCCAGCGACATCGTGATGCTCTACCTCGCGCTCGAGCTGGTCTCGATTCCCTCGTACCTGCTCGCCGGCTACCTGAAGGGGAAGGCGTCCTCCACCGAGGCGTCGATGAAGTACGTCGTTTACGGGGCGACCGCTTCGGGGGTGATGATCTACGGATTCTCGCTCCTGTACGGCATGACGGGGTCGACGCAGATTTCCGAGATCGGGCGCGTCCTTACCCTGGGGACGGCGCCCCTGCCGGCGATGCTGGCGGCAGTGATGGTGACCGTGGGATTCGGGTACAAGATCGCCGCCGTTCCGTTCCACATGTGGAGCCCCGACGTGTACGAGGGGGCGCCCACTCCCGTGACGGCTTTCCTTTCCGTCGGGCCGAAGGCCGCGGGGTTCGCGGTCCTGGTCCGGTTCTTCTACACCGTCTTCGCCTCCCCCGACGGGGCCGACGGGATGTGGAAACTCTCCTCCTCCGTGGACTGGCCTTTTCTGTTCGCCGTCCTGTCCGCGGTGACGATGACGGTGGGGAACCTGGTCGCCATCAACCAGAGGAACGTGAAGCGCCTGCTCGCCTACTCCTCGATCGCGCACGCCGGGTACATGCTGATGGGATTCGTCCTGCTCACCACGGTGGGGCTCAAGGCGATCCTCTTCTACCTCGTCGTGTACCTCTTCATGAACCTGGGCGCCTTCTACGTGGTCGTCCTGGTCGCCAACGGCAGCCGGAGCGAGGACATCTCCTATTTCTCGGGGCTGGGCAGCAGGGCGCCTTTCGCCGCGGTCTCGCTGGCCATCTTCCTGTTCGCGCTCACGGGGATCCCGCCGTTTTCGGGGTTCATCGGCAAGGTCTACCTGTTCGCCGAGGTGATCAACCGGGGGGTCTACTGGCTCGCCCTCGTGGCGGCGCTCAACAGCGTGATCTCCCTGTACTACTACGCGAGGATCGTGAAGGTGATGTTTTTGGAGGACCCCACGCAGGCGGGAGATCTCCCGTTGGCCCTCGTGCCGAGAGTCATGCTGGCCATCCTGGTGGTTCCCACGCTTTTGCTGGGGATATACTGGGAGCCTGTCATCCGCGTCACCGAAGCGTCGGTGCGAATCCTGACACACTGAGAGGAAAGGGCCGGTGGCGAACTTCGTTTCCTCCATCCAGTTTTCCGACCCGTATTTCTCGGTCCTCCTGCTCCTGATCATCGCCGTCGGGATGGCGGTGGGGTTCGTCTTCCTCTCCCAGGCCCTGGGGCCCAGCAAGTACGACCGGATCAAGTACAGCGTCTACGAATGCGGCGTGGACCCCATCACGTCCGCCTCGGTCCGGGTGTCGGTCAAGTTCTACCTGGTCGCCCTGCTGTTCATCCTGTTCGACCTGGAGTCGGCGTTTCTCTACCCGTGGGCGGTTCTCTACCGGGACCTCGGCTGGTTCGGATTCGTCGAGATGGCCGTGTTCGTGGGGATCCTCCTCGCGGGGCTTCTCTACGCATGGAAGAAGGGGGCGCTCGAATGGCAGTGAACCGCGCCAAGGACGGCGCCCCGGGATTTCTCACCACCCGGTTCGAGGCGCTGCTCGCCTGGGGCAGGAAATACTCGATCTATCCGTTCACGTTCGCGACGGCGTGCTGCGGGATCGAGGTGATGGGGGCCTTCGGGACCCACTACGATCTGTCCCGCTTCGGGGCGGAGGTCGTCCGGTTCTCCCCGCGACAGGCGGACATGCTCCTCGTCGCGGGAACCGTCAACTACAAGATGGCGCCGGTGCTGAAGCGCATCCACGACCAGATGCTCGAGCCGAAGTGGGTGGTGGCGATGGGGGCGTGCGCCGCCTCGGGCG
Organism: Deltaproteobacteria bacterium CSP1-8; assembly: GCA_001443455.1. Taxonomy (GTDB): domain Bacteria; phylum Desulfobacterota; class Deferrimicrobia; order Deferrimicrobiales; family Deferrimicrobiaceae; genus CSP1-8. Next base: position 99,257 of record LDXO01000005.1, read on the forward strand.
GGTTCTACAACAACTACAGCGTGCTCCAGGGGATCGACAAGATCCTCCCCGTGGACGTGTACATCCCCGGCTGCCCCCCGAACCCCGAGGGGATCATCGACGCCGTGGTGGCGATCCAGAAGTTGCTCGAGACCGGCGCACCGCGGGCCGCGGAGCGCTGGCCGATCAAGATCTGAAGCGGAAGGGAAATGGCGGAAGAGAAAAAGAGCGCGGTGCTGGAGACGTTGGTCGGGAAGTTCGGGGACGACATCGTCTCGACCCACTCCGACTTCGGGGACGACACGGCCCTCGTCAGGAGGGAGAGGATCGTCGAGATCTGCACCTTCCTGCGGGACGACCCGGCCCTGCGTTTCGACTTTGCGATGGACCTGACCGGCGTGGACTACCTTGGGGAGGAGCCCCGGTTCGAAGTGGTTTACCACCTCTATTCCCTGGAGAAGAAGCACCGGGTGCGGATCAAGACCCGCGTCCCGGAGGAGGACCCGGTGATCGACTCGGTCATCCCGGTCTGGGCCGGGATGGACTGGTACGAGCGGGAGGCGTACGACATGTACGGGATCGTCTTCCGCAACCACCCGAACCTCAAGCGGATCCTCATGTACGAATCGTTCGTCGGGCATCCCTTGCGCAAGGATTACCCCAAGGCGAGGCGCCAGCCCACCATCGGGCCGGACGAGTAGACAGAGATGACCGAGGTCGTCACGTACAAGAGGGAAGCCGGGAAGCTCGACATGCAGGCCGAGCCGATGCTCCTGAACATCGGCCCGTCCCACCCCGCCACGCACGCAACGCTTCGGCTCATCGCGGAGCTGGACGGCGAGACGATCCTGAAACTCACCCCCGAGTTCGGCTACCTGCACCGCTGCTTCGAGAAGGAGTCGGAGAGCCACACCTGGACCCAGGTGGTGACGTACACCGACCGGCTGAACTACGTCTCCCCCCTGATGAACAACGTCGGATACGCGATGGCCGTCGAGAAGCTCTGCGGGATCGACGTCACCGAGCGGTGCAAGTACATCCGGGTGCTCATCTCGGAGTTCTCGCGGATCATCGACCACATGGTATGCATCGGCACCAACATGGTCGATCTGGGGGCGCTGACCAACTTCTGGTACTTCTGGAAGCCCCGCGAGGAGGTGTACATGCACCTCATCGAACCGCTCACGGGGACGAGGCTGACGACGGGATACACCCGGATCGGCGGGATGGCCTGGGATCTCCCCGACGGATGGGAGGAGAAGGCGCGCGGGGTCATCGAGCACGTCATCCTGCCTGCGATCGCCGACGTGAACGCCCTGCTGACCAAGAACCGGATCTTCATCGAACGGACGATGGGGGTGGGGCCCATCACCCCGAAGGACGCGATCGCCCTCGGTTTCACGGGGCCGTGTCTGAGGGCGGCGGGTGTCCCTCTCGACCTCCGGAAGGACGAGACGTACCTCGTGTACGACCGCTTCGACTTCGACGTGCCCGTAGGGGAAGAGGGCGACACCTGCGACCGGTACATGGTCCGGATGGAGGAGATGCGCCAGTCGGTCCGCATCATCTTGCAGGCCCTCGACCAGCTCCCGGGCGGGCCCGTCAACGTGGACGACCCGCGGTTCAACCTGCCGCCGAAGCAGGAGGTGTACGGAAGCATCGAGGGCCTGATGAACCACTTCAAGCACATTATGGACGGAGTCCAGGTCCCCGCCGGCGAGGTCTATTCGGCCACCGAGGCGGCCAACGGGGAACTCGGCTACTACATCGTCAGCAAGGGGGGCGGGGGCCCCTACAAGATCAAGGTCCGGCCGCCGTGCTTCCCTCTCTTCCAGGGGATGCCGCGCCTGTGCGAGGGGGGAATGATCGCCGACCTCATCGCGGTGTTGGGCAGCGTCAACATCATCGCGGGGGAGCTGGACCGGTGAGCCCGTCCTTTTCCGAGGCGACCCGGGCGAGGTTCGAGAGGATGCTCGCCCGCTACCCCGACAAGGAGGCGGCCATCCTTCCGACGCTCCACCTTGCCCAGCGCGAATTCGGGCACCTCTCCGGCGAGGCGATCGACTACGTCGCCACGCTGCTCGGGTTCACGCCGGCGCGCATCGAGGGGGTGGCGACCTTCTACACCATGTACAACCGGAAGCCGGTGGGGAAATACCACCTGCAGGTCTGCCGGAACCTCTCCTGCTCTCTCATGGGTGCGGAACACCTGATCGAGCACATGTCGAGGAAACTGGGGATCAAACCCGGCGGGACGACCGCGGACGGGACGTTCACCCTTTCCACGGTGGAGTGCCTCGGCAGCTGCGGCACCGCGCCGGTCATGCAGGTCAACGACGATTACCACGAGGACCTGACCGAGGAATCGATCGACGCGATCCTCGACGGGCTGCGGCAGGAACACGGATAGAAGACGATGGAACTCGTCCTGACCACCCACTTCGGCAACGACCGGTACCGCCACGCGGACACGTACGAGCAGCTCGGCGGGTACGCGGCCATGCGCAAGGCGTTCTCGATGCCGAAGGAGGAGATCGTGGCGGAGGTCAGGAAGGCGAACCTGCGAGGCCGCGGCGGCGCTGGGTTCCCGGCGGGAGTCAAGTGGGGGTTCCTCCCCAAGGACCTCTCCCGGCCGCGGGTCCTCGTGATCAACGCCGACGAGGGGGAGCCGGGGACCTTCAAGGACCGGCTCATCATGAGCCGGGGGCCCCACCTCATGATCGAGGGGATCGTCATCACCTCCTATGCCCTGACGATCCACAACGGCTATGTGTACATCCGCGGGGAGTTCGTCCGCGAGGCGGAGATCGTGCAGGAAGCGATCGACGAGGCGTACGCGAAGGGATACCTCGGGAAGAACATCCTGGGCTCCGGGTACGACCTGGAGGTGACCGTCCACCGCGGTGCAGGCGCCTACATCTGCGGCGAGGAGACTTCCCTGCTCAACTCCCTCGAGGGGAAGCGCGGGTGGCCCCGGGTCAAGCCCCCCTTCCCCGCCTCGGTGGGGGCGTTCGGTCTCCCCACGATCGTGAACAACGTGGAGACGATCGCCGACATCCCCTGGATCGTCACCCACGGCGGGGAGAAGTTCGCCTCCCTGGGGGTGGAAAAGGACGGCGGGACCCGCCTGGTCTGCGTCAGCGGCCCGGTGAAGAAACCGGGCGTCTACGAACTTCCGGTGGGGATCTCGCTCCGGTCGATCCTCTACGAGCACGCCGGGGGAATGCAGGACGGCAAGGCGCTCAAGGCGGTGATCCCCGGCGGTTCGTCCACGCCGGTGATTCGGGCCGACGAGATCGACGTGGGTTACGACATCGATTCGATGCAGAAGATCGGAACGATGGCGGGATCGGGCGGCGTCATCGTCATCCCGGAGGGAACGTGCATGGTGCGCGCCCTCTCCGTGCTCATGAACTTCTACGCCCACGAGTCGTGCGGCCAGTGCACGCCGTGCCGGGAAGGGTGCGGCTGGCTGGCGAGGGTCCTGCGCCGCATCGAGAACGGCGAGGGGCGCGAGGGGGACGTCGAGCTCATCCTGAACGTGTGCGACAACATGATGGGACGGACGATCTGCCCGCTGGCCGACGCCGCGGTGATGCCCGCCCAGTCGTTCATCTGGAAGTTCCGCGAGGAGTTCGACCGGCACGTCCGGGACAAGAAATGCCCGTACGGGAATACATTCTAATGCGCCGTCCTGCAAGTGAGTTGACATGCGGGCACGTCTCCGCGCACAGGGCGCCCCCGGCAAGCCCGTGCGCGGAATGTCCGCCTGTCCCGGGCTATCCCGGCGGCGGACCGTGGCACCAAGATCATTCCGGGACGGGACACTAGGGAACCATGCCGAACTTCACGATCAACGGAATCTCCGTGGACGTCCCCCAGGGGACGACGATCCTCGAGGCCGCGAAGACGGCGGGGATCGAGATCCCCCACTACTGCTACCACCCGAAGCTCTCGGTCGCGGGGAACTGCCGCATGTGCCTCGTGGAGGTCGAAAAGTTCCCCAAGCTCCAGATCGCGTGCAACACCATCGTGACCGACGGGATGGCGGTCAAGACCGACTCCGAGAAGGTGAAGCAGGCGGTCACGGGGGTCCTCGAGTTCCTGCTCATCCATCACCCGATCGACTGCCCGATCTGCGACCAGGCCGGCGAGTGCGGGCTGCAGATCTACTACATGAAGTACGGCCTGCACAAGAGCCGGTACGCCGTCGAAGACAAGGTGCACAAGAAGAAGGTGCAGGACATCGGCGGGCAGATCATCCTGGACGCCGAGCGGTGCATCCTCTGCTCCCGCTGCATCCGGTTCCTCCAGGAGGTCACCGGCACCGGCGAGCTCGAGTTCTTCCAGCGGGGGGACCACTCGGAGATATCGATCTTCCCGGGGAGGCCGCTCGACAACCGGTACACGGGGAACCTGGCGGACATCTGCCCCGTGGGGGCCCTGACCAGCAAGGATTTCCGGTTCAAGTGCCGCGTCTGGCTCCTGCGCGGCGCCCGGTCGATCTGCCCCGGCTGCGCCAACGGCTGCAACGTCGAGGCGCACTTCAAGGAGGAGATCCTCTACCGGCTCAAGCCCAGGCAAAACGACGAGGTCAACAAGACGTGGATGTGCGATCCCGGAAGGCTCGAGTACAAGAAGGCGAACGAGGCGCGGCTCCTTACCCCCGTAAACCGGGAGAACGGGATCCCGAAGGCGGCGCCGTGGGAGGCGGCTCTTTCCTCCGTCGCCTTTCGCCTGTGGGAGATGGTCGAGAAGCACGGGCCCGGATCGGTCGCCGTCATCGCCTCGCCGCAGTTCTCCAACGAGGAACTGTTCCTCGCGCGAAAGCTGGCGGACGAGGTCCTGCGCACGCCGCACCTCGGGTTCTCCTTAAGGACCGTGGGCGACGGGTTCGCGGACGACTTCCTCATCAAGGCGGACAAGAATCCCAACACCCGGGGGGCGAAACTGCTGGGGATCTCCGAGGAGAAGTTCGACGACATCGTGCAAAACGTCGCGGACGGGAAGATCAGGGCCCTGCTCGTGTTCGGAAACGGGATCGCCGACCTCTCCGACGCGGAGACCGGGCGGCTTCTGGCCAACGTTCCCTTCGTCGTCCAGATCGCCACGAACGAGGGGGCCGTCTCCCGCGCGGCGCACGCCATCCTGCCGTCCGCGTCGTTCGTCGAGCGCGGGGGGACATTCACCAACCACGCGGGACGCGTCCAGCGGTTCTGGATGGGATTCCCGCCCCGGGGGAAGGCGAGAAGTGCCATCGAGATCATCACCGGGCTGGCGAACCGGCTCGGCGCGGGGTGGAAGTCCGGCGGGGAGGCGCAGGTGTTCCGGGCGATCGCGCAGTCCGAGGCCCCCTTCGCCGGGATGAGCTACGAGTCCCTCGGGGAGCTGGGCCAGACGGCGGGAGGAAAGGGATGAGCGGCCTGTTCGACCTCGCGGTGGCCGTGGCGCGGATCGCGATCATGCTGATCTTCTGCCTGACGTTCGTCGTGGTGCTCACCTGGGCGGAGCGCAAGGGCGCCGCCTACATGCAGGACCGCCGGGGGCCCAACCGGGCGAAGATCCTGGGGCTGACGCTCGGCGGCATCTTCCATCCCCTGGCCGACGCGATCAAGTTTCTCTTCAAGGAGGATTTCATCCCCGACCACGTCCACCGCCTCTTCTACCAGATGGCGCCGATGTTCGCCCTGGCCCCGGCGCTCATGACGATCGCCGTCATCCCGTTCGGGCCGCCGGTGACGATCGCCGGGAAGACGATTCCCTTGCAGATCGCGGACCTGAACGTGGGGATCCTCTACGTCTTCGCCATGTCGGGATTGACGGTCTACGGCGTGATCCTGGCCGGGTGGGCCTCCAACAGCAAGTACCCCCTCCTGGGGGGATTGCGCTCCTCGGCGCAGATGATCTCCTACGAGGTCTCCCTGGGGCTTTCGATCATCGGGGTGGTGATGGTGTTCCGGTCGGTCAAGCTTTCGCAGATCGTCGCCTCCCAGGGGGAGCTCCTGTGGGGGATCGTGCCGCAATGGGGCGTCGTCGTCCAGCCCCTCGGGTTCATCCTGTTCCTCGTGGCTCTCTACGCGGAGGCGAACCGGACCCCCTTCGACCTCCCGGAGGGGGAGTCGGAGATCGTCGCGGGATTCCACACCGAGTACGGCTCCTTCAAGTTCTCGATGTTCATGATGGCGGAATATTTTCACCTGGTGGTCGGCTCCCTCCTCGTGGCGACCCTTTTCTTCGGCGGGTGGCAGTTCCCCTACCTCGCCTCTTCCGGGTTCGTGCTCCCCGGGGGGTTCTCCATCGGTCTTCCGGGAGCCGTGGTGCTCCTCCTCCGGATCGGCGCCCTGTTCGCCAAGGTGGTCTTCTTCGCATGGCTCTTCATCTGGGTCCGGTGGACGATCCCCCGGTTCCGGTACGACCAGGTGATGCGCCTGGGGTGGAAGGTGATGCTGCCGCTGTCGCTGCTCAACATCTTTGCGACCGGGATCGCCCTGCTCCTGGTTGCGTGAGGCGGAAACGGAAACGATGGCCATCGGCATAAAAAAGGTCGCCCGGCCCCGTCGGATGTCCATGGGGGAGACCCTCTACCTCCTGGAGATCGTGAAGGGACTCGGGGTGACGATGGGGCACCTCCTGCGCAACATCGTGCGGCAGGAGAACATCCCCACGATCGAATATCCCGAGGTGCGGCGCGTGATGCCCCCCCGGTTCCGGGGTCTGCACCGGCTGATGAAGCGGCCCGACGGGTCCCCCCGGTGCGTGGCGTGCTTCTGCTGCTCCACGGCGTGCCCCGCGGTGTGCATCACGATCGTCGCGGGGGAGTCCCCCGACCCGAAGGTCGAGAAGTACCCGGTGCGGTTCGACATCGACATGCTCCGGTGCATCTTCTGCGGCCTGTGCGTGGAGGCGTGCCCGTGCGACGCGATCCGGATGGACACCGGATGGTTCACTCCCCCTGAGAACACGCGGGAGAAGCTCATCTATACCATCGACATGTTGTTGGAGAAATAAGAGCCCCATGGAACCGGCCCTCTTCATCGTCTTCGGCGCCATCGCGGTGGGCGGCGCGATCATGGTGGTCACGCGGCGGCACCCGATGGCCTCCGCCCTCTACCTGATCCTCACGCTCTTCGCCGTCGCGGGGCTCTTCGTCCTGCGCCAGGCGCACTTCCTCGCGGCGATCCAGGTCATCGTCTACGCGGGGGCGGTGGTCGTCCTGTTCGTCTTCGTGATCATGCTGATCAACGTCCCCGAGGACAAGCTTCCGGTGGAGAGGGTGACGGGGATGCGCTTCCTGGGGGTCGTCGTCGCGGGGCTCCTCATCCTCGAGTCCGCGCTGATCGTCCGCCGCTCCGGGATGGCGGGGACTCCCGCCGCGGACTCCGGCTCCGTCGAGGCCGTAGGAAGGGCGCTGTTCACCGATTACCTGCTCGCCTTCGAGCTCACGTCGGTCCTGCTCCTGGCCGCGGTGATCGGGGCGATCGCGCTGGCGAAGAAGAAGATCTGACGGTGCGCGAAGCGATCGCGCACCACAAGCGGAGACCTTCGTAAATGATGGAACCGTCGGCATACCTGCTCCTCTCCGGGATCCTGTTCGGGATCGGCGTGGCGGGGGTGGTGGCGCGCAAGAACGTCCTTATCATCCTCATGAGCGTGGAGATCATGTTGAACGCCGTCAACGTCGCCTTCATCGCGGTCGGGTCCTCCCTGGGCGACGTCACGGGGTCGATCTTCGCTTTCATGGTCATGACGGTCGCGGCGGCGGAGGCCGCGGTGGGGCTGGCGATCCTGATCGCGATCTACCGGCTCAAGGAGACGATCGACATCACCGAGCTGAGCATACTCAAATGGTAGGCGGGATCCTCAATTACCTCTGGCTGGTGCCCGCGCTTCCGCTTTTGGGGGTGATCGTGAACAGCGCGATCGCGCTCTTCGCCGAGCGCCCGCTCCTCTTGGCGGAGGCGGGGAGCGAAGAGCACGGGCATGGGACTTCGCTCCACGGGGCCGGCCACCACGCGGCTCCCCCGTACCGGAGACTGGTCGCGTTCCTCGGACCCGCGGTGGTGGGGGCTTCCTTCCTCGTGTCGCTCCTGTCGGTCCTCGCACTGGCCGCGCGCCCGGCCCACGACCGGCTCTTCGTCCAGGTCCTCTTCCCGTGGGTTACGGCGGGGAGCTTCGACGCCGCCGTGGCCTTCCAGCTCGACCCGCTCTCGTCCGTGATGATCCTGGTGGTCACCGGGGTCGGTTTTCTCATCCACGTCTACTCCGTGGGATACATGTCCCACGAGAAGGCCTTCGCGCGCTACTTCGTCTACCTGAACCTCTTCACCTTCACGATGCTTTTGCTCGTGCTCGGCAGCAACTTCCTCCTCATGTTCGTAGGGTGGGAAGGGGTGGGGCTTTGCTCCTACCTGCTGATCGGGTACTGGTACGAGAAGAAAAGCGCCGCGGACGCCGGGAAGAAGGCCTTCATCGTGAACCGGGTGGGGGACTTCGGGTTCCTCGTCGCCATCTTCCTCATCTTCTGGACGTTCGGGACGGTCGACTACCCCGAGGTCTTCGCCAGGATCCCGGGCCTTGCGGATAGCGGCGTCCTGACGACGGGCGTCGCCACGGCGATCACCCTGCTCCTGTTCGTCGGCGCCGTAGGGAAGTCGGCGCAGATCCCCCTTTACGTGTGGCTGCCGGACGCGATGGAGGGCCCCACCCCCGTCTCCGCCCTCATTCACGCCGCCACAATGGTCACCGCGGGGGTGTACATGGTTGCCCGCACGAGCCCGCTCTTCCTTCTGGCCCCCGCCTCGATGGCGGTCGTGGCCGTGGTGGGCGCGGCGACCGCCATCTTCTCCGCCACCATCGGGATCTGCCAGAACGACATCAAGCGGGTGCTGGCGTACTCCACCGTCTCCCAGCTGGGATACATGTTCCTCGCCTGCGGGGTCGGGGCGTTCACCGCCGGAATCTTCCATCTCATGACCCACGCCTTCTTCAAGGCGCTCCTCTTCCTGGGCTCCGGCTCGGTGATCCACGCCCTCTCCGGGGAGCAGGACATGCAGAAGATGGGGTCGCTGAAAAAACGCCTCCCCGTCACCTTCACCACGATGTTCATCGCCACGCTGGCGATCTCGGGGATTCCCGGCCTTTCCGGATTCTTCTCCAAGGACGAGATCCTGTGGAAGTCATTCTCCTCCGGGCACGGCCACGTGGGATTGTGGCTGGTCGGCACGGCAGCGGCGGGGATCACGGCCTTCTACATGTTCCGCCTGGTGTTTTTGACCTTCTTCGGACCGTCGCGGATGGACCCCGAGGTGGAGAAGCACGTCCACGAATCCCCGTACTCGATGACCGTCCCGCTGATGCTCCTGGCCGTCCTGTCGGTGGGGGGCGGCTGGATCGGCATCCCCGAGGCGCTGGGGGGGCACAACTATTTCGAGGCGTGGCTTGCGCCCGTGTTCGGGCACGGGGCCGAAGGGGCCGCCCACGGCGGTGCACACCACTCCGCGGCGCTCGAGTATCTGCTCATGGCCGGGTCGGTGGGCGTGGCGCTGTGCGGGATCGGGCTCGCGTACTATCTGTACCGGGGCCGCCCGGAGAAGCCGAAGGAGATCGCCGGGAGGGTGCCGGGCCTCTACGACGTGGTGTTCCACAAGTATTACGTCGACGAGATCTACGATGCCGTCATCGTGCAAAGGATCGTGAACGGCTCGATCTGGCTGTGGGAGGCGTTCGACGCGACGTTCATCGACGGGATCGTGAACGGCGTCGCGACGATTGTGAGCGGGGCGGGCGACAGGATGAGACGCGTGCAGACCGGCGTGGTGGGGAACTACGCCCTTTCCCTGCTCGTGGGCGCGGTGATCCTCGTCGGATTCCTGATCTGGCCGTGAGAACGGAGAAGGGAGATTCCTGGTGTTGCGTCTCGTAAACACATTGACCAACGGGTCCGTCGCAAGGGCTCGCGGGGAGCTTCCTCGCCGCTACGCTCGCGACCTTGCGCCCGCTCACTGCCGGTTCCGCTCGACGCAAATTCTGCCTCGCTCCACAGGCCGCGTCGAGGAACCCCCCGCAGCGCCCTGTGCGCGGAATGGCCGCCTGTCCCGGCCTATCCCGGTGGCGGATCGGTGTGTCAAGCCATTTACGATACGCTGCAGTAGGAGCGTGTGCTGATGACATCCGTTTTCCATCCCGTGATGACGAACCTGCTTTCCGTGCTGATCTTCCTCCCGCTCGCCGGGGTCTTGTTGCTCGTCTTCCTGCCGAGGGAAAACCACCGTCTCCTGCGCAACGTGACCTTCGTCGTCACGCTCGTGGAGTTCCTCCTGTCGCTGCCGGTGGCGATCCTGTTCGACGGGTCGACCGCCGCGATGCAGTTCGTCCAGAAGGTCCCCTGGATCCCGCAGTACGGGATCAGTTACCACGTGGGGGTGGACGGCATCTCCCTGTGGCTCCTTTTGCTCACCACGTTCCTGATGCCCATCACCATCCTGTCCACGTACACGTCCGTCGAGAAACACGTCAAGGAGTTCATGATCTTCATGCTGGTCCTGGAGGTCGGGATGGTGGGGGTGTTCCTCGCGATCGACCTCTTCCTGTTCTACGTCTTCTGGGAGACCGTCCTCATCCCGATGTACTTCCTGATCGGGGTGTGGGGGAGCGACCGGCGGATCTACTCGGCGATCAAGTTCTTCCTCTACACGTTCGCGGGGTCGGTGCTGATGCTGGTCGCCATCATCGCGCTCTATTTCCACCACTACGAGGTGACCGGGGTCTACTCCACCGACCTGTTGGCCATGTATGACCTGGCCATCCCCGTGAAACTCCAGTTCTGGATGTTCGCCGCCTTCGCGCTGGCGTTCGCCTTCAAGGTCCCGATGTTCCCGTTCCATACATGGCTCCCCGACGCCCACGTGGACGCCCCCACGGCGGGGTCGGTCATCCTGGCGGCCGTTCTCCTCAAGATGGGGACGTACGGGTTCCTGCGGTTCGCGATGCCCCTGTTCCCCGTCGCCGCCGTGGACCTGACGCCGCTCATCGCGACGCTCGCCGTGATCGGGATCCTCTACGGCGCCCTGGTGGCGATGGTCCAGAAGGACATCAAGAAGCTCGTGGCCTACTCCTCCGTGGCCCACCTGGGGTTCGTGATGCTCGGGCTGTTCGCGTTCAACGTCCAGGGGATCGAGGGCGGCATCCTCCAGATGGTCAACCACGGGATCTCGACGGGAGCCCTCTTCCTCCTCGTCGGGATCCTCTACGAGCGGCGCCACACCCGCCTCATCTCGGAATACGGGGGGCTGTCCAGGGTGCTCCCCCTGTACGCCGCCTGCTTCATGATCATCACCCTCTCCTCGATCGGGCTGCCCGGGATGAACGGATTCGTCGGGGAGTTCCTCATCATGGTGGGGGCGTTCCAGCCGATGCGGGCGCTCACGGTGGTGGCGGCCAGCGGCGTCATCTTCGCGGCGGTCTACATGCTCTGGATGTTCCAGCGGGTGATGTTCGGCACGATCACGAACGAGAAGAACCGGCACTTGCCGGACATGAACGCGCGGGAGGTGGCCTTCATGCTGCCTCTCCTCGTGTTCGTCTTCTGGATCGGCGTCTACCCGCAGACGTTCCTGCGGAAAATGGACGCGTCGGTTACGGCACTCGTCGAACGGATCGAAACGAAGAGGCAGGCGGCGCTGGTCGATTCTCCCCCCGGCGAGACGCTGGTCGCCCGCTACTTCCACGCGGGGAAGTGAGGAAGCGATGGGACCGTTTACCCTGGATGCAGCGACGCTGTTGACGAGCGTCTATAGCATCGTCCCCGAGATCCTCGTGGTGGGCACGGCGCTCTTCGTCCTCTTCCTGGACGTGGTGATCCCCGAGGAGAACAAGCATGTCCTCTGCGGCACGAGCCTCGTCGGCATCCTCATCGCCCTGTTCTCCGTGTACCTCCTCGGGCAGGAAAAGATCGAGGGGTTCTCGGGGATGATCGTCCACGACGGGGTGGGCGCGTTCGTAGACGTCGTCATCCTCTCCGCCTGCGCGCTCACCCTCCTGATGGCGACCGGGTACTCCGAATGGGAGGGGACGCACAAGGGGGAGTTCTACTCGCTGATCCTGCTCTCCACCTCGGGGATGATGGTCATGGCCAAGGGGACCGACCTGATGACGGTCTTTCTCGGGCTGGAGACGCTGTCGATCCCGATCTACGTCCTCGTCGGATTCCACCGGAACCGGATGTCCTCCATCGAGGGGGCCCTGAAATACTTCCTCCTCGGCGCCTTCGCCTCGGGGTTCCTCCTGTACGGCATCGCCCTGATGTACGCGGCGACCGGTACGACGAAGATCCCCGCCCTGGCCACGATGCTCTACGACCCGCGGATCGTGGAGAGCCCGCTCTTCCTCGTCGGGACGGGCCTCCTTCTGGTGGGGCTCGCCTTCAAGGTATCGCTGGTCCCCTTCCACATGTGGACCCCGGACGCGTACGAGGGGGCCCCGACGGTGGTCACCGCCTTCATGTCCGCCGCGGTCAAGGCAGCCGCCTTCGCCGCGCTCATCCGGGTGCTCCTGGTGGCGCTGCCCGGCGTGCAGCCCGTCCTGTGGAAGGTCCTCTGGGGCCTGGCCGTGCTGACGATGACCGTCGGGAACCTGTCGGCGCTCGTGCAGGACAACCTCAAGCGGCTATTGGCCTACTCCTCGATCGCCCACGCCGGGTACATTCTCGTCGGGCTTGTCTCCGGCGACGTCCTCGGCGGGCAGGCGTCCCTGTTCTACCTCCTGGTCTACGCCTTCATGAACATGGGCGCCTTCGGCGTGGTGATCCTCATCGCGCAGAAGGAGGACGAGGGGTACGACATCCGGAACCTGAAAGGGATCGGCTTCAAGTACCCGGCGCTGGGGGCCCTGCTCACCCTCTTCCTCGTGTCGCTCGGGGGGATCCCGCCGACGGCCGGGTTCGTCGGGAAGTTCTACCTCTTCAGCGCCGCGGTGAAGAACGGCTACATCTGGCTGGCGGTCATCGGGGTCTTGAACAGCGCCGCCTCCATCTACTACTACCTGCGCCTGGTCGTCACGATGTACATGGTGCCCGTGGACGGCGAGGTGCCCGTCCCGCGCCCGCCGCGCTTCTCCTTCTCGATGGCCCTGTGCGCCTCCGCCGCCGTCGTGCTCGTCCTGGGGGTGGTCCCCCGCTCCGTGCTCGAGATCGCCGAGCGCTCCGTCCTCTCCATGCTGATGTAAAGCAAAGGGACAAAAGCAAAGGGACGTTCTTAAAACTTTTCATCTCCCGCGGCGGAGGGACCCCGGGTACCGGCAACTGCCGGCTGCTCCCCGTCGCGAAGGCGCGGGTTGCGGCTTCGCTTCCGGGGTTTCCAGGCAGGTCTCTTGAGAAACGCAGGTCCACCTTCAGACCGGCAGACGGAGGGTTTCGGATGCGGGCCTGCATCAACCGGAAGGTGGCCATCGCAATGGAAGAAAGCGGGTGACGCGCTCCTGGTATTTCCGGTACTCCTCCCCGAATTTGCGGACCATCCGGCGTTCCTCGAAGAACGTGCCCACGTAGAGGTACAGGACGACCATTGCGGTGGAGAGGAGGGAGTTCCGGGTCTGGACCGGTTGGAAGGCCAGGACCACGGAGATGCCGAGATAAAGAGGGTGGCGGACGATGCCGTACGCTTTCTGCGTGAAGAGGCGCTCGTTCCGGACCGGTTCCTGCGGTTCTCCCTTCCGGCTCCGCTCCCACTGGCGGAACCCGACGAATTCAAGGAGGTCCCAGGGAGTCCAGAAAAGAAAGGCGACGCCGCACAGCTGAACGGCGTGAAAGAGAAGCCGGCCGAAGCCTTCCAGCCGGTACAGGGACCGGTCCGGCACGGTCCGCAGATACAGGACGAGCAGGAGAAAGACGGCGATGGAATACGCAGTGAAGAGAAGACGGTGGTACCCGTCAAACGCGCGGTCTCCCATCCATCGGCGCGCCAGGTTCTCATACCCTTCCGAGACAGTCAGGCTGTGGAATACCGCAAACGCTGTCCACGCCAGGATGACCCGCAAGGCGCCCATCGCCCCCCCTCTCCGGACTATACCACTTGGGCGTTTTTCCTGCGGATCCTTAGGATTCCCTGTCCTGATCGCCACAGGGTACGGTTATACTGGTGCGGATGGAGTGCCCCTTCTGCAAGATTTCCCCGATGCGCCGGGTGATGGCGGGGGACAGGGAGATCGACCGCTGCCTCGCCTGCGGTGCCCTGTGGTTCGACTACGGGGAGATACGCGAACTTACGGAAGGTCGGCTGGCGGCGGACGCCGGGGAGGAAACGCCCCACGACCCGCCCGAAGGGGAGCTGGGGCGGATGCACCGGCAGGCGACGTCGCTTACCTGCCCGCGGTGTGGGGGGCGGGGCGGGGCGATCGACTTCCAGATGACGGGGATTCCCGTCTTCCATTGCCGGGACTGCAACGGGTATCTCGCTCCGCGGAAATCCGCGGCCGCGATTTCCGAAAGGTTCCGATTCCTCAGGGAGCATGGGGAGGAGTACGCCCGGCTGGGGGAGTCGCTGGCCAAGACGATGAAGCGCCGGATGGAGCTTGCACACGGCCCCGCGATTCGCGCTTCCGGGATCCCGATCCCTCTTCCCGTCGTGGTACCGCTGGCGGACGCCGGCACCGAAGTCCGGTCGTTCCCCGTCGTGACGTACCTGCTGATCGGGCTTTCGATCGGGGTCTACCTTTTCGCCCAAATCGGGGGAGGGCCCCCCGCGCTGCCGGGAGGCCTTCCCGGCCTGCCTTCGGGGGCGGGGCTTTCCGGGGTATCCATTCCCGCGTCGCTCGTCTCGCTGTTCCTGCACGCGGGGATCGTGCCGCTTGGCGCCGGCTCCCTCTTCCTTTTCGTCCTGGGCGACAACGTCGAGGACCGGATGGGATGGCTGCCGTTTCTCCTCTTCTATCTCCTGTGCGGCGTCCTCGCGGGCGCGGCCCACGTTCTCTGGGGGAAGCCGGGGGGATATGCGGCCCTCGGGTCGGCGGGCGCGGTGGCGGGGGTGCTGGGCGCCTACCTCGTCTTCTTCCCCGACGTTCCCATCGAGATGTACGGGATGGGAAAAGTTGCGACCGTTCCGACATATCTGTTCGCCTGCGCCTGGGTGGCGGCCGCGTTTCTCATCGGCCCCGGCCCCTTCATGGATCTCTTCAACCCCGCTCCCCTTTCGCTGTCAGGCAGCCTGGCGGGGTTCGGGACGGGGGTTTCCGGAGCGGCCCTCTGGAGGTTTTGGGAGGGCGCGTCCACCGTTCCTCCCCTCCGGGCCGACGGGTGACGGTCTTTCCGCAACTGCTTCACCCCTCCCCGGTCTTTTCTTCTCAAGGGTCACGGGATCTCAGGACATGATTTTTTCTTATGTTTTTCATAAGTTTATGTGACTTCCAAAAAAAATCCTATAAGGAACAGGAATTGCTTGCATTTCGGAAGGGATTAGAATAGTAGATTCTTATAAACCAATATGCTTTTCTCCTTGCCGAAAGGCCCCTCCCGGATTTTCGGGGTCCCCGAAGGAACCGATGGGTGGCAAGGATAACCGGCCATCAAAGAGATGGAAAGGCGGTGCGTCGAAACATTTCCCTGGGGGGCAAGGGTTCCGTACTCTCGCCGCAGAACCAGATGATCGAAATCCAAAAGGAGGGGAATCGATGCGAAAAACGGGTTTTTACGCAATCGTTTTCCTGTGTATTTCAGCACTCGGCGTCTCGATCCTTGCGGTACCGGAGGCACTCGCGAACGGTTGCAATCCGATCCCGGGCGGAACCTTAGATCCTTGCAGCGTCCTGAAATATCAGACGCCGATGCTGATCCCGCCGGTGATGCCGAAAGCGGGGACGATCGTGCAGATGGGCGGCATGAACATCGACTATTTCGAGATTTCCGTGAAGCAATTCCCCCAGCAGATCCTGCCGGCAGGATTGCCTGCCACGACGGTCTGGGGCTACGGAGCCGTTGCGAGCGATATCAAGAGAGGCCTCCTGCTGCACAACGCCCCGTCCCTCACCATCGAGGCTCAATGGAAGAGGCCCGTGCGGGTGAAGTGGATCAACGACCTGGTCGATGGCAACGGCGACTATCTTCCCCATCTGTTGGCGGTGGACCCGACCCTGCACTGGGCCAACCCACCAGGCGGGATGACGGATCGTGACACGCGCCCGGATACCACAGGTCAACCGACTCCCGGCGCATACACGGGCCCTGTTCCCATGGTCGTCCACGTCCACGGTGCGGTGGGCGTCGGCGACGAGAGCGACGGGTACGCCGAGGCCTGGTACCTGCCGGCGGCCAATAACATCCCCGGCGGATACGCCACCGAGGGGACCTGGTACAACTTCTTCGCAGGCAAAGCCGCGGCGAACTTCGGCGTCACTTGGGGGGCCGGCTTCGCCACGTTCCAGTACCCGAACGCGAACCGCGCCTCGACAATCTGGTACCACGACCACACGTTGGGCATGACCCGGCTCAACGTCTACGCCGGTCCGGCCGGGTTCTACATCATCCGGGGCGGCCCGGATGGCGATAAGGCCGTGCTGGACTCCCGGACTGACTTGACAGCCGTGCTGCCGGGCCCGGCGCCCAAGGCGAACGACATGTTCCCTCCCAACAAGACCTATTACGAGATCCCGATCGCCATCCAGGACCGCTCCTTCAATGCCGACGGCTCGCTCTTCTATCCGGACTCACGCGGGTTCTTCGACGGCATCGTCGGCGACTTCATTCCCACCGGCGAGTTCTCCCCGATCTGGAACCCGGAGTTCTTCGGCAACATGATGATGGTCAACGGCAACACCTGGCCGTTCCAGACCGTGGAGCAGGTGCGCTACCGCATCCGGTTCCTCAACGGCTGCAACTCCCGCTTCCTGATCCTGGACTTCAACGATATTCCCGGCGTGGAGGTGTGGCAGATCGGAAATGAAGGAGGTTTCTTGGCCGCGCCGGTGAACATCACGGCCACGAACGGCAACCAGTTGCTCATGGGTCTGGCCGAGCGCGCCGACGTGATCGTGGACTTCACCAACGTGCCGGTGGGCCATCATGTGCTCGGCAACGTCGGTCCCGACGAGCCGTTCGGAGGGGGCGTACCGGGAGTGGACTTCGACCCTGCCGACCCCGCTACGACCGGGCAGATCATGGAATTCCAGGTCGTCCCGGCCGTGGCCCCCGACCCCACCACGCCGCCACGGTTCCTGACGCTGCCGGCCATCATGCCGCTCCCGCCTGCAACCGTCACCCGCCCCCTGGCGCTGATCGAGAAGATGGGGAAGGGCGTCGATGCGAACGGCGACCCGATGGATGGCCCGGTGGAGGCTCTCCTCGGCACCCTAGAAGCCGGTGTTGCGGTGGAAAGAAAGTGGATGGAACCGGTGACGGAGAACCCGGCCCTCGGTGCCACCGAGGTCTGGGAGTTCTACAATACGACCGGCGACGCCCACCCGATGCACATCCACGAGATCATCTTCGAGGTGGTAAACCGGGAGGGGCTGGTTCTGGATGCAAACGATGAAGTCGTCGAACCGATTCAGCTTGACGGCGTCATCGCTCCGCCCGAGCCCTGGGAGACCGGGTTCAAGGACACGGTCATCGCCTACCCGGGCCAGGTTACCCGCGTGAGGGTACAGTTCAACACCCCCGGCCAGTACGTCTGGCACTGCCACATCGTCGAGCACGAGGACAACGAGATGATGCGGCCGTTCCGTATCGGCCCGGAACAGCCCGGGCAGCCCATGCCGCCCGAGCCCGGCATGTAATTTCCTTGGGACGAGGGGGCCCCCCGCAGGGGCGTCCCTCCCTGTTACCGTGGGCCGGGTCCGGAATGGGCCCGGCTCTTTTCCTCTCTTCCTTCTTCCTCGGGCGGGGCGCCCGCGTTTCGCAGGATCTCTCCCGTTTTCTTCCGGTTTTCCTTCCATTGGACCTTCCTCGTCCACCAAAGCGCCGTGCGGCCCTTGTCGTCCCTGGCGTCGACCTTCGCGCCGCGTGCAAGCAGCAGCTCCACGGTCTCCGCGCGGCCGTACCACGCTGCCCAGATGAGCGGGGTCTTCCCGGCCTTGTCTTTCTTCTCGATCTGCGCGCCCCGGTCCAGGAGGAGCTGCGCCACCGCCGTGTGCCCCATCATCGCCGCCGCCATCAGCGCGGACTGGCCGTATTCGTCCTCGACGGCCTCCATCCTCGCGCCCCGGTCAAGCAGCAGCGTAACCGTTTCCGGGTCGTCCCCCCGCGCCGCCCAGATCAAGGGCGTTCTGCCGTGCTCGTCCCTGATCTCGACATCCACCCCTTCGTCGAGCAGGACCGGGACGGTTCCGGAATGGCCCTTGAAAGTTGCTGCGTGCAGGGCCGTCACGCCGCTGTGGTTCTCCCGCGCCTTCAGGTCCGCCCCCTTGGAGAGCAGCAGCCTGACCGTCTCGACGTGGCCGTGGAGCGCCGCCCAGATCAGGGGAGTCCCGCCGGACTTTCCGTCCCTGCCCTCGATGTCCGCGCCGTGCGCGAGGAGGAGTTCGACGGTCTCCTGCCGGCCCGACTTGGACGCGGCGACCAGGGCGGTCTCCCGGTATTTGTCCGTCGCGTTCGGGTCCATCCCCGCGTCGAGGAAGAGGATCACCGCCTCCGCGTCCCCCTCTCCTGATTTTCGGACGAAAGTGTCCGAGTCGTACGCCACGTTCCTCCTTTCCAGGTCCGTGCGGGCCTTGTCCGGGGTCGTACTGCACGAGGAAATCATGAACAGCAGGAAGATCGGGGGAAAGAGCATCAAGCACGACGATGTCATCGGTTCCGTTCGCCTTTCCTTTTCCTGGTTCGGCCGGATCGCCGACGGGGAGCGTCTTGTGCGGACAAGCCTTGCTTGATTATAGTACTCGAATCGGATCCGCAAAGGAGGATGGCAGAGGCAATGAGAACATGCGCATGGACGTTGGTTATTTCGACGATCTTTTTCCTCGGCGTCGGTTTCGCTGCCGATCAACCGGAGGTGAAAGAGGAGAAGGACAGGATCAGCTACAGCGTGGGGCACCAGGTCGGCGGCGACTTCAAACGGCAGGGGGTGGAGCTCAACCCGGACCTGTTCGTGAAGGGCGTCCGGGACGCCATGTCGGGGGCCAAGCCCCTTATGACCCAGCAGGAGATGAACAAGACCCTTGTCGACCTGAAAAAGAAGATCGTGGCCGAGGAGCAGAGACAGAAAAAGGAAGCTGCCGGGAAGAACCTGCAGGAAGGGAAGGCGTTCCTCGCGGAGAACGCGAGGAAGAAGGACGTCAGGACCCTTCCGAGCGGACTGCAGTACCAGGTGATCGAAAAGGGGACCGGGGCTTCTCCCAAGAAGACCGACAGCGTGACGGTCGACTACAAGGGGACGCTGATCGACGGTACCGAGTTCGACAGTTCGTACAAACGGGGGAAACCGGCGACCTTCCGGGTCGACGGGGTCATCGCAGGCTGGACGGAGGCCTTGCAGCTGATGAAGCCGGGCGCGAAGTGGCGGCTTTTCATCCCGCCGGACCTGGCCTACGGTGAGCGGGGCGCCGGCTCCCGCATCGGCCCCAACAGCGCGCTGATCTTCGAGGTCGAGCTGATCTCCGTCGCGCCTTCCAAATAACGGCCGTCGTAGCTTTCGTGGAGGGGGTGTCAGAGACAGGAATCGGGGCCCGCGCGTTCGCGGGCCCCGACCCTGCGGGCGCCGATTCCGTCCGGGCACGTGGTGCGCGCCCTTACATCCCTCCCATTCCGCCCATGATGTCCCATACCCCCATCATCCCGATGTCCTCGTGCTCCGGGATGTGGCAGTGGAACATCGCCATCCCGCCGTAGTCCTTCACGGGGATGAGGATCCGGATGCTCCCCCACTTCGGGACGATCACGGTGTCTTTCCAGGCGGGGGCCGAGGTGTAAATCGATGCGTACCCGCTGTCTCCGCCCGAGATCGCCAGCACCTGGCAGGGGTTCGTGTGCTGGTGGAAAGGGTGGTCCATCCCGCTGTCGTTGGCTATCTCCCATTCCTCCCACGTCCCCGTGTGGGAGGCAATGCGGTACGCCTGGTCCATCCCTTCGAAGGTGATCCCGTTGATGTACCCTCTCCCCTGTCCCATGCCCAGGGCGAGGGATCGGATCGCCATGGGCATGGCGTTCACCCGCCTCGCCTCCGGATCGATCATGGAGGGGATCCCCTGATTGGACCGGCTCCCCTTGTACGAGAGGGTGAGCAGGGTCACCTGCTGACCCGAATTCGCGCCCATCCTGCTGTAGGGGAGGGAAAGGAGCCGGTACTTCGCCGAGGCCTGGTCCGCCTTGACGAGCAGGTCCACCCGCTCCCCGGGCGACAGGAGAATCCGGGAGATCGGGTAGGGCCGGTCGAGCAGTCCGCCGTCGCTCCCGACCAGGTACATCATGGGGTGCCCCTCCAGGCTCAGGTGGTAGAACCGGGCGTTGCTGGCGTTGAGGACCCGCCAGCGCTGCACCTGTCCCGGACGGATCCGCAGCTCGGGGTTCACCTGGCCGTTGACCATGACGATGTTCCCTTCCTTGCCGTGCATGTAGTCCATCATCATGGCGTATGGAGCGGGCTCCGACCCGGAAAGGTCAATGTCCTTGAGGGTCATGACATGGGTCTCATAACCTCCGAGCGCGGAAACCTCGTCCTCAACGACGATCGCCCCCGCGAGTCCCTTCCAGTACTGCTCCGCTACCGTCCCGTGGATGTGGGGATGGTAGAAGTTGAGGGATCCCCCGTCCTGCAGGGAGAGGTCGTACTCGTAGGTGAACGAATCTCCCGGCCACCACGCGAGCATCACGTTGTCCGCCTTTCCCGAGGGGGAGACGTGGAGCCCGTGGGTATGGAGGTTGGTCACATCCATCGCATGTCCGAGCAGGTTGGTCCCCCCGGGGGGAATGGAGTTGGTGAAGTGTACCCGCAGCAGGTCCCCTTTCCGGACCCGGATCGTGGGGGCGGGGTACAGGCTGTTATAGGTCAGCAGGTTCGCCGGGGTCCCGTTGATGTCCACCACCGCGGCCCTGGCCTCCATGTTCACCTCCACGAGGCCCGGAACTCCCGGCACGATGTTCGGCATTTCCGCGGGGTCCTGGAAGAGCGGGCCGAGCGGAGGGTCGATGACGCCCCCTCCACCGCCCATTCCTCCGCCCCCCCCTCCACCCATTCCGCCGCCTCCCCCCATCCTCCCCCCGGAAGCGGCGGCGGTCTTAAGACCCAAGTACCCTCCCGCCAGGGCGACCGACGAGACCTTGAAGAATTCCCTCCGGTTGATCGATTTCCTGCCCATGGGATCCTCCTTTCCGGATTCGGCCTGTCCCGATGAAACGATATATTTAAATATCCATGATTATAGATGCATCGAACGTGCCGTGGGCGCTGCGCGAACGATGCCGATTGAAGTCGAGGGGTTGCCCCCCGATCATCGTGACCCCGTTGTCGAGGGCACCCGGACATGTCGCAAAATCTCGAAAGAAGTTTGAGGATCTTCGAAGTGGTGGCGTTACTTTCCCTTCCGGAGAACACGCTTGTCGCCGATCCGCAGGGTGACCTTGGACAGGTCGAAGTGCTCGAGGAGCGGGATGACGTATTTGCGGGAGATCCCCCCGGCGAGGTCCTTGAACTCCGGAACGGTGATCTCGCCCTTCTTCCCGAGGAAGGTGACGAGTTTCTCCTTCAGCGCACCGATCGTGCCGGGGTCGAAGTGCAGGTCCTTCACCCGCAGGACCTGGCCCCCCTTGGCGAGCGCCTCCAGCGTCTTCTCGAACTCCCGCCGGTCCCCGGGGCGCAGGGCATCGGCGAGCTCCGCCTTCGAGAGTGCGGACAAACCCGATTCGCGGATCTTCGCCGCGATCGCATGGGCGAGCGGAGAGGACAATTCCACCGTCCGGGGTTTTTTCGCAGGCAGGAAGATGAGGTCCCCCGCCTTCCCCGCCTCCGGGCGGGCGGCAAGCGACAAGGCGATGAGCTCGGGGTCGGTCCCGTCGGTGAACTGGGCGGCGATCTCCTCGCGAAGGAACCCCTCCCGGTCCGGGAAGCGTTCGTGGAGCGCAGACAAGGAACGGATCCCCTCCTCCCCCGTCTCCTCCAACGCAATGCCGTGCCAGTACCGGCCTCCCCCCGTATCCCCCCGAACCTTCCCCGATGAGACGAGGCGCCCGATTTCCGCGCCTGCCGCGGCAACACCGATCCCCCCGATGACGGCGGCCTCTTTCGTCCCGAGCCCGTTCCGCCCGGCCTCTTCCAGGGCTGCCAGGACCCGGACCGCCGCCTCGGGAGACTGTAACGGGGGCAACGCCTGCGGGATCGCCTTTCCCGTCCCCTTGCGGCGGGGGGGATAGGGGGAAAGGATCCGTCCTCCCCCGATGGTGTAGCCGAAGTTCTCGAGGGGGGAGAAGCCGCGCAGGATGAACCGATCCCCCCCCATGAGGACGATCTCCTCGTCGAGTTCGATCCGCGCGTACCCCGATCCGCCGGGAGAAATCTCCGCGACGCCGTAGAGAAGGATCTTCGCGAGGGAAGCGGACGTCCCCGCGTGGAACGAGGCACGCGCCCGGTTCTTCAGCGGCCTCGCAGCCAAAGGCAGGTATTCGAGATGCACATCGGCCGCCTTCGTGGGGGCATACGTCCCCGGGTGGCACAGGACCGACCCGCGCGGCACGCTCTCCTTTTCCACCCCTTGAAGGTTCCCCGCGGTGCGCGTTCCCGCCGAAGAAATTTCCGCCGGTCCCCCGTGGACCTGCAGCCCCCGGACGCGGGCGACCGGGCCACCGGGGAGCACCTGGACTTCCTCCCCCGTCCGGACGGTACCCCCCGTGATCGTGCCGGTTACCACCGTTCCGAACCCCTTCATGGAGAACGACCGGTCGACGGGAAGCCTGAAGAACAGTTCCGGGTCCTTTCCCCTGACGCGCGACGCGATGGTATCGAGCGCGCCGACAAGCGCCGGCAGCCCCTTCCCCGTCACCGCGGAGACCCGCACGACGGGGGCGTCGCTCAAAAAAGTGCCGCGGACGAATTTTCGCACCTCCTCCTCCTGGAGGGCGGCCCAGTCGGCATCCACCTTGTCGCACTTGGTCAAGGCCACAAGCCCGTCCCCGACGGAGAGGAGCCGGCAGATGTCGAGGTGTTCCCGCGTCTGGGGCATCACCCCTTCGTCCGCGGCGATGACCAGCATCACGATGTCGATGCCGGCGGCGCCGGCGACCATCGTCCGGACGAACTTCTCGTGGCCGGGGACGTCGATGATCCCCGCGAGCGTCCCGGAAGGGAGCAGGAGGTGGGCGAACCCCAGCTCGATCGTGATCCCCCGCTCTTTCTCCTCCTTGAGCCGGTCCGGGTCGATCCCGGTGAGCGCCCTCACGAGGGCGCTTTTGCCGTGGTCGATGTGGCCGGCCGTCCCGACGATCACCCTGTTTGGCATATCCCTATCTTACCGGATCCGGGGGTAGGTGATAATGTGAGGAGGAAGAGGAAGGGAGAAAGGAGGAGGCGCTGGATTCCCCGCGCAGGATCCCGATCGAGGACCGGATCGATCTGCACGCCTTCTCCCCGAAGGAGGTCGTGTCCGTGGTCGAGGAGTATCTCGAGGAGGCGGCAAGGAAGGGCTTGCGGCAGGTCCGGCTCATCCACGGACGCGGGACCGGAACGCAAAGAAGCATGGTCCGCAAGGTTCTCTCCCGCCACCCGCGCGTGGAGGCGTTCGGCGACGCTCCTCCCGACGCCGGCGGCTGGGGAGCCACCCTCGTCCTGCTGCGCCTTTCGTAACGGCCCTATTTCCGAAGGGTGATCTCGATCCGGTTCACGCTCTTGACGAGGGTACGGTCCTTCTTGATGACCTGTTCGCCGTCGAGCGATTTCTTCACGAGAGAAAGCGCAGCCGCGTGGAGCGGAGTCGCCGGCTTGTCGGAAAGCCGGTAGTCGATCCAGAGCCCGTCCTTCTTCGATTCGACCAAGCCCGCCTCGGAAAGGGTCTTCAGGTGATGCGACACGTTGGGCTGCGACCCTTTCAGGACGTGCTGGATCTCGCAGACGCACAAAGGCCTGGCCTCCAGCATCTTGAGGATGCGCAGACGCGTCTCATCCGACAGGGCCTTGAACAGTTTCGTAGTGGTTTTCAAAAGAATCACCCCCCCGGGTATTATTATACGGTAATCTTTGCCGTTCAGTCCGGTCAAGCGGAGCGATCGGGGGGGGGCGGCGGCGAGGGAGGGCACCGTGGAGGGGAAAGGAAAGATTTCGACGGGGAGGCGGAAAACGGTTCTCTTCCTGTGCACCGGGAACGCCTGCCGCAGCCAGATGGCGGAGGGGTGGGCGAAGGCGCTGAAAGCGGGAGAGATCGAGGTCTTTTCCGCCGGGGTGGCGCCGTGCTACGTCCACCCGAAGGCGATCCGGGTCATGGCGGAGGCGGGAGTCGATATCTCGGAGCAGTACTCGAAGCATGTGGAGGAGATGGACGGGATCCGGTTCGACTGCATCGTGACGTTGTGCGACTACGCCGGCGAGGTGTGCCCCTACCACCCCGGCCTTGGAAAACGCATCCATCAGCCGTTCGAGGACCCCGTCCACGCGCGCGGGACGGAAGAAGAGGTGCTTGCCCGGTTCCGGGACGTCCGGGACCAGATCAGGCGTTTCGTCGAGGGGATGCCGGGGAACCTCGACGACCCGGAGGAAGCCGGCGATTCGGGGATGGACAAGAGCTGAAGCGGGGGATCCCTCTCCGGGCGGCAGCCCGTATGTTATGATTTTCCCACTGCGTTTCGCACCTGGGGGGAAGGATGGCGTTCCGGGACCTGCGGGAGTTCCTCACCGCGCTCGAGGCGCGCAGGGAGCTGAAAAGGATCACGGCCCCCGTGTCCACGGACCTCGAGGCGGCGGAGATCGCCGACCGCGCAGTGAAAGCCGGCGGGCCGGCGCTCCTGTTCGAAAACGTGAAGGGGCACACCGTCCCGCTCGCCATGAACCTCTTCGGCACGATGGGACGGATGTGCCTGGCCCTGGGCGTCTCCTCCCTGGACGAGATCGGCCTGCGGATGATGGAGGTGATTGAGCCGGAGATCCCGTCCAACCTCATCGAGAAGCTCAAGATGCTCCCCAAGCTTGCCCGCCTGGCCGACTTCATCCCGAAGACCATCTCCACCGGGCCGTGCCAGGAGGTGGTGGAAAAAGAAAGGCCGTCTCTCTCCTTCCTCCCTGTCGTCAAGACGTGGCCGGGGGACGGGGGACCGTTCATCACCCTTCCCCTCGTCTTCACGAAGGACCCGAATACGGGGCGCCGCAACGTGGGGATGTACCGGATGCATGTCTACGACGAGACGACCACGGGGATGCACTGGCACATCCACAAGGGGGGGGCGCAGCATTACCGGGGGTTCCGGAAGAAACGGGAGCGGATGCCGGTGGCGGTGGCGCTCGGTGGCGACCCGGCGACGATCTACGCGGCTTCCGCCCCTCTGCCCGAGGACGTGGACGAGATGGTCTTCGCCGGCTTTTTGCGGAAGCAGCCGGTCGAGCTCGTCCGCTGCCGGACGGTCGACATCGAAGTCCCGGCCCACGCCGAGGTGATCCTCGAGGGGTACGTCGACCCGGACGACCTGCGCACGGAGGGACCGTTCGGAGACCACACGGGGTACTACTCCCTCGCCGACGATTATCCCGTCTTCCACGTCACCTGCGTGACGAGGCGAAAGAGCCCGATCTACCCCGCGACGATCGTGGGGAAGCCCCCGATGGAGGATGTCTACCTCGGGAAGGCGACGGAACGGATCTTCCTTCCGCTGCTGCGGAAGATCGTCCCGGAAGTGGTCGACATGAACCTGCCCGTCGAGGGGATCTTCCACAACTTCGCCCTCTTCTCCATCGACAAGCGCTATCCGGGCCACGCCCGGAAGGTGATGAGCGCCGTGTGGGGCCTGGGGCTGCTCATGTTCTCGAAGTTCGTCGTCATCTTCGACTCCGACGTGAACATCCAGGACCTCTCCGAGGCCCTCTGGCGGATCGGGAACAACGTGGACCCCCGGCGCGACACGATGATCGTCGAGGGGCCCGTCGACGCCCTGGAGCACGCCTCCCCCATCCCCCACTACGGGTCGAAGATGGGGATCGACGCGACGCGGAAGTGGAAGACGGAGGGCTTCGCCCGCGAGTGGCCCGAGGACATCCGGATGGACGACGACATCGTGGCCCTCGTGACGCGCCGGTGGAAGGAGTACGGATTCTGATGGTCCGCCGACCTGCAGATCCCGGCATCTGCGCTCCGCCGAGGTCGCCCAATGCGGCACAGGGCGCGGAAACCGACTCCGCCCCCTCGGAGGGGGGCCGCTCACCGCAGCAGAGGGACCCTGCCTCGCGGGGGCTTCCCCTCCGCTACGCTCGCGACCTGCGCCCGCTCGCTGCCGTTCCGCTCGCCGCAATCCGCACCTCGCTCCACAGGCCGCTTCGTGGAACCCCCCGCATCGCCCCGGGTCCTCTGTCGGCGGCGCAGCAGCCGCAGGAGGGGGTCGGAGCTGAGGTAAAGCGCAGCCTTGCAGGTTCACCGCACGGCGAGCCACGAAGCGAAGGCCCCCTCCGAGGCTGCGAAGCCGGCCCCGGGTGTTTCCGCGACGGGGCACGCGCCGCACCATTCCCCCGGCGCGGGGGAGGCCACTGACATGCTGGGCCGGGCAGGCGTCTACCTCGAGATGATCAAGGTGGCGCACACCGTATTCGCGCTGCCGTTCGCTCTGATGGGGGCGTTCCTTGCCGCGGGGGGCTTCCCCTCCGCCCGGACGGTCTTCTACATCTTCCTGGCGATGGTGGGGGGAAGAAGCGCCGCGATGGGGTTCAACCGGCTGGTCGACGCCGACATCGACGCGAAGAACCCCCGGACCCGGGAGAGGGCCATCCCGAAGGGCGAGGTGAGCAGGCCGATGGCGGGCGTCTTCATCTTCCTGTCCGTGGTCCTGTTCGAGCTGTCGGCGGCGAAGTTAAACCCCCTGTGTCTCAAGCTCTCCCCGGTGCTCCTGCTCATTCTGTTCTCCTACTCCTACACGAAGCGCTTCACATGGGCGTCCCACATTGTCCTGGGGATGTGCCTCGGTGCGGCGCCGCTGGCCGCCTGGATCGCCGTCACGGGGGGGGTCGACCCGAGGATCCTGGTCCTCTCCTTCGCGGTCCTGTTCTGGGTGGCCGGGTTCGACGTACTCTACGCCCTCCAGGACGTCGAGTTCGACCGGAAGGAGCGGCTCCACTCCATCCCGCGGTATCTCGGCGTGGGGAAATCCCTCTGGGTGGCGCGGGGGTTTCACTTCCTGATGGCGGCCCTCCTGCTGGTGGGCTATTATAGTTTTGGGCTGGGGGGGTGGTTCCTCGCGGGATGGGGCATCTGCTCCGCGATGTTGTTGTACGAGCACAGCATCCTGCGGGAGGACGACCTTTCCCGGCTGAACGTGGCGTTTTTCAACCTGAACGGAATCGTAAGCATCGCGCTTTGCCTGTTCACCTATCTTGACCTCGCGCTCTGAAACGGTCGGACGGGACGGCGGGGACGAGGAACCTCCATGAAGGTGCTGCTCGGCATATCCGGCGCAAGCGGCGCCGTCTACGGCGTCCGTACCGGCGAGGCGCTTTGCTCCCGGGGGGTGGACCTGCACCTGATCGTCACCGCGACGGCGTGGGAAATCCTGGACCAGGAGATCGGGACGGGGAAGATCCCCCCGCCGGGCACGACGCGCAGGAGCCGGCTGCCCGGCATGGGGCTGCCGGGGAGGAAACGTTGGCTTGCGGAGAGGATGTCCGCGCCTCCGGGGGCGTTCCACCTGCACGCGGAGGGCGATTTCACCATCCCCTTCACCTCCGGGTCCAACCCTCCGGACGCCATGATCATCGCTCCCTGTTCGATGGGGATGCTCGGGCGGATCGCCCACGGTGTGTCGTCTTCGGTCCTCTCCCGGTGCGCCGATGTCGTCCTGAAGGAAAGGAGGACGCTGGTGGTCGTTCCGCGGGAGACCCCGCTGTCCATCATTCACCTGGAGAACATGCTCGCCCTGGCACGAGCGGGGGCGGATATCCTTCCGGCGTCCCCGGGGTTCTACCATCGCCCGGCCACCGTCGGGGAGATGGTCGACTTCGTCGTCTCCCGGATCCTCCAGCGGATCGGGATCGACGCGGGGCTCACCGGCAAGTGGGGCGAGGCGTCCGAACCGTCGAAGAAGGGGAACCGGGCCGGTCGGCGGGGCACGGGCTCCTAACGCAAGCGAATCCCCTTCGCAGCCCGGGAGGGCGGCGCGGGGAACAAAGGAGGTTCCCTCCATGAAACGGATCCTGGTGGTCGACGACGAGGAGAACATACGTGAACTGTACCGGGACGAGCTTGTCGAGGAGGGATACGAGGTGGAGCTGGCCGAGGACGGGCTCGAAGCGCTGAACAAGTTCGACTCGTTCCGCCCGGATCTCGTGACGCTCGACGTGAAGATGCCCGGGCTCGACGGCCTCGAGGTGCTCCAGCGGATCCGGGAGAAAAGCGCGTCGGTGCCGGTTCTCCTGCTGACCGCGTTCGGGGAGTTCAAGCAGGATTTCACCACCTGGGCATCGGACGCCTACATCGTGAAGTCCCACGACACGAAGGAGTTGAAGACCACCGTACGGAGGCTGCTGGGGGGGAAATGACGGTCCTCTCCCTTCTCTCCGAGGCGATCTTCGGGAAGAAACTCCCGGACTCCACCCGGGAGGTTTCGCTCGCGGGGGCGCTGACCTCCGGCTTCTACG
The DNA here is from genome assembly GCA_001443455.1 of Deltaproteobacteria bacterium CSP1-8. GTDB lineage: Bacteria > Desulfobacterota > Deferrimicrobia > Deferrimicrobiales > Deferrimicrobiaceae > CSP1-8. The sequence goes on from LDXO01000005.1 coordinate 127,966, forward strand.
AAGTGTCCCAGGCGATGAACACGACGGCAGGCGACGTGCAGAACAACCTCGACCTGATCGCCTCCGCCGCCACCTCCATTCTGCGCATGGAGAGGGTCGTCATCCTCCTCAAGGAGCGCGGGGAAGAGGAGCTCGCCGTCCGGGCGGTGGCGGGAATCCCGCGGGGAAGGCAGTTCGAGAAGTACCGCCAGGAGGTCCACGACAACGTCTTCGGCCAGATCATGGCGAGCGGCGAGGGGATGATCGTTTCCGAGGCGCGGCTGGGGCCCGAGAGGAGGCTTTTGCGCCTCATGCGGCGCCTCGATGTCAAGGGGTTCCTCGCCGCCCCCATCCGGGGGCCTTCCGGGATCGTCGGGGTGCTGGCCGCCGCCTCTCCCCTCGACCGGAGGGAGCTCTACGAGACCGACCTGAAGCTTCTTTCCGTGATGGCGAACTTCGCGGGAGTGGCGATCGAGAACGCCAACCTCGTGGGACGGCTCCACAGGAAGGCGAAGAAGCTCACGGCGATCTTCCAGATCAGCAGAGCGCTGAACGAGGAGAGCGACCCGGCGGTCCTGTTCCAGCTCATCATCGACCACGCCACGGACCTGATGGGAGCCCCCAGCGGCACCATGATCCTCATCGACAGGCGGTCCGGCGTTCTGCGGATCGAGGCCGAGCGGGGCCTCGGGCCGGAAGTCAAGGAGGAGATCCTCCTCCGGATCGGGGAAGGGATCACCGGGTGGGTGGCCAAGGAGGGCAAGCCCGCGCTCGTCCGCGATGTGCGGGAGGATTCCCGGTACGTGGAGGCGAATCCGAAGGTGCGGTCGGAGCTGGCGGTCCCGGTCAAGTGGGGGGCCGAAGTCGTCGGCGTCCTGAACCTCGATCACTACAGCCCGGACGCTTTTGCCGAGGAGGACCTGGACCTGCTCACCGCCTTCGCGAACGTCGCCGCCGTGGCGCTCAAGAACGCGAAAGTGCTCGACGGGGGCGGCAAGGGCGGGAAAGAACAACCGTGACGGCCTCCCCGGCCGGCGCCAAAAGAATTCCCTCCGGTCGAAATATTCCTCATAATAGGCGAAAACCGGCGATTTCGGGGAATGTGCGGGTGAGAATGTGGGAAACGCCGTAATCATCGCGAGGCCTTTGTGGACGGTCCTCCGCGGCGCCGCCCGGTTCCTGGAGCAGGACGGGTACCGGGTGGAGGAGACGTCCTCCTGGTCCCGGCTCCTGGACTCCGGGCTTTCCGTAAGCCTTTTGTCCGGCATCCTGCTGGGGGATCACGGGGAAACGGCGGAGCAACTCGAGGTCATACGCCGGTTCCGGGAGCGGAAAGGGGCCCTGGGCGTGCCCATCATCCTGGTGGGGGGGATGAACGCCATCCTCCGGGCCGAGAAGTTCCGCTCGTCCGGCGTGGACATCGTGCTTCCCGCCGACATCTCCCCCGAGGACCTCGTCGAGCGGGCGAAGCCCCTCCTGCACTACGGCTCTCTGTACCAGTCGCTGTCGGAAACCAACCGGGAACTCCGCGAGCTCTCCATGCAGGACGACCTGACGGGGCTTCCCAACCGGAGGCATTTCTCCCTCGACCTCACCCGGAACGTCGAAATGGCCCGCCGAATCGGCCGTTCCCTGTCCTGCATCCTAGTGGACATCGACGACTTCAAGAGGATCAACGACGATTTCGGACACCCCGAGGGGGACAGCGTGATCCGGCAGTTCGGAAATGTGCTCATTGCGGTGAAACGGACCTATGACACGGTGGCGCGCCTGGGGGGAGACGAGTTCGCCTGGCTTCTCATGGATGCCGACCCGGAGAAGGCGCTCCACGCCGCGGAGCGGGCGCACCGGCTGGTGAACGAGAGCGTGTTCGAGGTCGCCGGAACCCCGACGAAGCTCACCGCCACGTTCGGCGTCTCCTCGCTCCTGCCGGGCGTGGAGATCAGCGCCGACGACCTTGTGGGAAACGCGGACCGGGCATTATACTGGGGAAAGGAAAGCGGGAAGAACACCGTCCGGTTCTACCCGAAGAAAAAGACGGAAAGCGATGCTGAGGCAGATACTCACCTATCCTGACCCGTTCCTGTCGACCCGGGCGCTTCCCGTGAAGCGCGTGGACGGGAAAATCCGCGACCTGATCCGGGACATGTTCGAGACGATGTACGCCTCGAACGGGATCGGGCTGGCGGCGACGCAGGTCGGCGTGGGGAAGCGCGTGATCGTGGTGGACGTCTCCCCCGCGGTGGAGGAGGAGGTCAAGCCGCTTGCCCTCGTCAACCCGGAGATCGTCGAGAAATGGGGTTGGGTCGAGGGGACCGAGGGGTGCCTGAGCGTCCCCGGAGTCGAAGGGATGGTCTGTCGGGCCGAGTCGGTCGTCGTCCGGGGGAGGAACGAGGACGGCGACCCCGTCACCGTCGAGGCGGACGGTCTCCTGTCCCGCGCCATCCAGCATGAGATCGATCATCTGGAAGGGATCCTGTTCATCGACAGGCTCGCCGCCGCCCCCGCCTCCGCGAAATAATGCCCCGATACCGCGTGGTCTTCCTGGGAACCCCGGCGTTCGCGGTTCCCTCGCTGGCCGCGCTTGCCCGCACCGAGGAGGTCACCCTGGTCGTCACGAACCCCGACCGCCCCGCCGGCCGGGGGCGGGCTCTCACGATCCCCCCGGTGAAGGCGGAGGCGGAACGGCTCGGAATCCCGGTCTTTCAGCCGGAGAAGGCGAGGCACCCCGACTCGGTGGCGCGGATCGCCGCCGAACGGCCCGACCTGATCGTCGTGGTGGCGTACGGGCAGATTCTCCCCCAGGAGGTCCTCGACATCCCGAAACGGATGTGCATCAACGTCCACGCGTCGCTTCTGCCCCGGTACCGCGGGGCCGCGCCGATCAACTGGGCGATCGCCCGGGGGGAGACGATGACGGGCGTGACGATCATGAAGATGGACGCGGGGATGGACACGGGGCCGATGCTTAACGTGCGCACGATGCCGATCGGGGAGGACGACACGGCGGAGACGATGTTCCCCAAGCTTTCCGCCCTCGGCGCGGAGGCCCTGACCGAGGCTCTCGGGATGCTTCGCCGGGGGACCCTCGCCGGGACCCCCCAGGACGGGGCGATGGCGACCTACGCCCCGATGCTGAAAAAAGAGCACGGGCGCATCGACTGGGAAAAGCCCGCCCGGGAGGTGCGGGACCTGGTCCGGGGGATGACCCCGTGGCCCTCCGCCTGCGCGGACCACGCCGGGAAGATGGTGAAGATCCTGGCCGCCTCGGTCCAGGAAGGGAAGGGGGCGCCCGGCGAGATCCTCTCGGTCGACCGGGAAGGGATCGTGGTCGCCTGCGGGGAGGGGGCCGTCCGGCTGGGGAAGGTACAGCCCGAGGGGGGCAGGGCGATGTCCTCCTGGGAATACGCGCAGGGCCGGCGCGTCCGGAAGGGGGACCGGCTATCTCCGTAAGGGAAGCGGCGCTTCGGATCCTTTCCCGGGTGGACCGGGGAGGAGCGTACGCGGATATTCTCCTCGACCGGTCGCAGCGGTCGTTTTCCGACCCGCGGGACCGGGCGCTCCTCACCGAACTCGTCATGGGAACGCTTCGGCGCCGCGGCACCCTCGATTTTACCCTTTCTTCCCTTCTCGCCCGCCCGATCGAACGGGCCGACCCCGTCGCGCGCAACGCACTGCGTCTGGGCGCCTACCAGCTTCTCTACACCCGCGCGCCCGAGAGGGCGGCGATCTTCGAGACCGTAGAGGCGGCGAAAAAGGCACGGGGGGAGAAGATCGCCGGGCTTGTCAATGCGGTGTTGCGGGAGGTGGTGCGGGCGGGGAAGGTACCGGCCCTCCCCGCGGCGGAAGGGGAGGAGCGCCTGGCGGTTGCGCTTTCGGCCCCCGTTTCGCTCGTGTCCGCCCTGTCCCGGTCGATGGGGGAGAAAGATGCGGTCGCCTTTCTCGCCTCCTCCCTGGAGCGGCCGCCCTTCGTGATCCGCGCGAACGCATTTCGCACCACCCGGGAGGGCCTGCTTGCCCGGCTGGCCCGGGCGGGGATGGCCCCTTCCCCGTGCCGCTTCGCGCCCGACGGGATCGTGCTCTCCGAGCCGGCCGGCGTGCACGCCGATCCGGGGTTTCAGGCGGGTGAGTACCTGGTGATGGACGAAGGGGCGCAACTCATCGCCCCCCTCCTCGCGCCCATGGGGGGGGATGAGATCCTCGATGCGTGCGCCGCCCCCGGGGGGAAGGCGACCCACCTCGCCGCACTTGCCGGTGGCGGGGCGAAGGTCGTCGCGGCGGACGTGTCGGAAGGGCGCATGCGGCTGCTGCGGGAGACGGTAGCGCGCACAGGGGCGGCGGGGGTTACGACGCGGGTCCACGATTTCTCCGCGGGGCCGCTCCCCCAAGCCGAAGGCGGGTTCGACAAGATCCTCGTGGACGCCCCCTGCACGGGCATGGGGGTCATCCGGCGCAACCCCGACGCGAAGTGGCGGTTCCGGCCGGAAGGGCCGGCGGAGATGGCGCGCCTGCAGGGGGCCATCGTGGACCACGCCTGGGCCTCCCTTCGGGCCGGCGGGCTCCTGGTGTACTGCACCTGCACTCCTTTTGGGGAGGAGAACGAAGAGATGGTGGCGTCGTTTCTGGGAAGGCACGCCGACGGCAGAATGGAACGGGAAGGCGCGAAGGGCTGGACGGGGCCTCTGGACGCGTGGACGCCCGAGGGGTTTCTCCGCCTGTCTCCGCACCGGCACGGCACGGACGGGTTCTTCGCCGCGCTTCTCCGCAAGACCGGCTGAGGACGGCTGCCCGCGGGTGGGCCGCCGACCCGGCGCATGGTGCACTCCCCTCCCGCCGGCGCCGCCTGCGTGATAGAATCGTCCGAACCGCCGGGAAAGGGGAAACGGAATGGATTATTACATCGCGCCGTCCCTGCTGTCGGCCGACTTCGGGCGGCTCGCGGAGGAAATCGCCGCCGTGGAAAAGGCCGGCGCCGACCTCCTCCATCTCGACATCATGGACGGCCGTTTCGTCCCCAACATCACGATCGGGCCCCCCGTGGTGGCGGCTGTCAAGAAATATGCGAAACTCCCCCTCGACGTGCACCTCATGATCGTCGAGCCGGAGAAGTACCTCGAGGCATTCGCGGACGCCGGAGCGGACGTGATCACCGTGCACGCCGAGGCGACGCCGCACCTTCAGCGCGCGGTGGCCCGCGTGCGGGAACTGGGAAAGAAGGCGGGGGTCTCCCTGAACCCGTCGACGTCTCTTTCGGCCGTCGAGTGGGTGTTGACCGACGTCGACCTGGTGCTCCTCATGACCGTCAACCCCGGGTTCGGGGGGCAGGCGTACCTTCCCGCGATGAACGGAAAGATCGAATTGCTCCGCTCGCAGCTCACCCGCGCGGGGCTTTCCGTCGACATCGAGGTGGACGGGGGGATCAAGGCGGACAACGTATCCGTGGTTGTCCGGGCCGGGGCCAACGTGATCGTCTCCGGCTCCGGCATCTTCGGCACGAAGGAGTACGGCAAGACGATTTCCGAGATGCGGAAAAACATTCGCAAAGCGGTTTCCGCGCCCGCGTGACGCTGGCGGGCCAGGGGAATCCGGACGGGGGGTGCAAGGATGAGCCGGGTGGAGATCGGACTATGGCAGCTTGAGGTCCGGGCGAAAAAATGCGTCGAGGCGCTACGGAAGAACGGCTTCGACGCGGGGTTTTATCCCCATGCGGAGTCGCTCCGGACGCGGGTGCTCGCGGAGTGCGAGAGGGCGGAGTCGATCGGGTTCGGGGGATCGCTCTCGATCCAGGATTTGGGGATCTTCGAAGCCCTGGAGGGGAAGGGGAAAAGGCTGCTCGACCATGGCCGCGTTCCTTCCGAGAAGAAGGCGGAGACACGGCTCGGCCAGCTCACCTGCGACCTGTTTCTCACCGGGACGAACGCGGTCACCCTCGACGGGTGCCTGGTGAACCTGGACATGAACGGGAACCGGACGAACGCGATGACGTTCGGCCCCAAAAAGACGGTCGTGGTGGCGGGGGGCCAGAAAGTGGTCTCCGACGTGGGGGAGGCTCTTCGCCGGATCAAGGCGGTCGCCGCGCCGAGAAACACGAAGCGGCTGAAACTTTCCACCCCGTGCGCCACGTCCGGCTTCTGCGAGGACTGCGACTCCCCCCAGCGCATCTGCCGGGTCTACTCGATCATCGAGCGCAGACCTCCCCACTCGGACATCACCGTGCTCCTGTGCGGCGAGCCGATGGGACTGTAGGAGGGGAAGGACCTTGCCGATCTCATTCCTCGGGTTCCTTCTGATCGGGCTGTTCGTCGGCGCCGTTTCCGGGATGTTCGGATTGGCGGGCGGCGTCTTCGTGGTGCCGGCATTGGTCTTTCTTTGCGGTTTCAGCCAGAAGACGGCGACGGGCACGTCGCTCGGGATGCTCCTTCCCCCGATCGGCATCCTGGCGTTCCTCCATTTTTACAGGGCGGGCCACGTGAACGTCCCGGCCGCGCTCCTCATGATCGCGGGGTTCCTCGCGGGATCGTACCTGACCGCCTCGTACACCGTCGGGCTGCCGGACCTGCTGCTGAAGAGGTTGTTCGGCGGGGTTCTCATCGTGATGGGGGTGATCTACATATTGACGGCCCGTTAGCGCCGTTGGTACCATAGCAACTTCCTTCGGGATGTGGCTCAGCCTGGTAGAGCACCTGGTTCGGGACCAGGGGGTCGCTGGTTCAAATCCAGTCATCCCGACCATGAAAACCAAGGGGTTGCGGCGTCCATGGGCCGCAGCCCCTTTTTTCGTTTGTGCCTTTTTTCCCCATCGTCCGGTGACACGGGACCCTCGCATCCATTTTTCCCCGGAACGAACCGACTCTTGAAAGCCCCGGGTTGAAAGCCCCGGGTTTTGAGCCGGGGTCTAAGGATGTGTATAATATCTGGCCGGCTTCCGTTGCCTCTCTGCGGGGCCGAGGAGGAATCGTTCCGGCATGGTTCGTTTTGTGCTTGCCATCCTAATGAGTGCCGCTGTGGCTGTGGGCTGCACCAAGGCGAGCGATCCGTCTCCCCCGAATATGCCGCCTCAGGGAAAACCGCTCCTCATCGGGCTCGTCCCCGAGCAGAACATCTTCCATCAGCTGGAAAGATACGAACCCCTGGCGGAATACCTCGGAAGGAAGATCGGAGTCCGGATCGAGCTTCAGGTCCTCCCGTTCTACGGAAACCTCATCGACAACTTCGAATCTCTCGGGCTGGACGGGGCATTCTTCGGGAGCTTCTCCTACGCGCTGGCCCACGCGAAGCTCGGCCTGGAGGTGCTCGCCCGGCCCGAGGACTCCACCGGGGAGTCCACCTACCACGGAGTAATCCTGGTGCGGAGGGACAGCGGCATCCGGACGGTCAGGGACATGAAGGGAAAAAGACTTGCCTTCGTGGCGCGGGCGACCGCAGCCGGATATCTCTTTCCCCTGATCTACCTGCATGGAAACGGCGTATCCCGACCCGAAACCTATTTCCGGGAGGTCTACTTCACGGGGACGCACGAGGATATGGTCTGGGACGTGCTGAACGGCAAGACGGATGTAGGTTCCTGTAAAAACACCGTGGTGGACAGGCTCGCCTCCGCCGATCCCCGGGTTGCGCGGGAAATCCTCGTTCTCGATCGGTCCTCCCCGTTCCCCGAAAACGGCCTGGCCCTGAAAAAAGGGATCGAGGCATCCCTCAAGGAAAAGATCAAGACCACCCTGATTTCCATGGAGGAAGACCCGGAGGGCCGTAAAGTACTAGAACGATTCGGCGCACGACGGTTTATCGAAACCACGGACAGCGATTATGAAATCGTCCTGATGTACGCGCGAAGGATCAACCTCGATCTCTCCACATACAAATACTCCAACAAGTAAATGAAGAAGAAGATCATCGTCGGCTTAAGTCTCTACGCCTTCTTCTTCGCCCTGGTGGGGGTATATATCATCGTCAGCATCGAAAAGGCCGCTTCCAAGTTCGACAACCTGATCAAGCTCCACCAG
>LDXO01000006.1 GCA_001443455.1 Deltaproteobacteria bacterium CSP1-8
GCCCACTCGGGGAGGGAAGAGAGGAAAGTGATTCCCTTCTCCACGCTGGACGCGCAGTGGGCGAAGATGGGGCGGCTGGCGATCGTCGTGAGAAGGGGGGCTTCTTGACGGGAAGGACCCTGGCTCGCCGGCCTCCAGAGATCCATTCCTTCAGATCCCGGCATTTGAGGGCCGCTGCATCCCCGCCGGCTTCGTTGCCCGCCCTCACCGTACCGCGGCGGGTACGCCTCGGTCGGGCGCCTCGCCGGACGGGGCGCATCGACCCTCTCGGTGCACGGCCTCTTCAGGAACGGACCTCTGGATGCCGGGGGGCTCCGTTATCAAGCGCGCGCGACCTTCGCCCGCTCGCTGCCATTCCGCTCGACGCATTCCCCGGGGACACTCCTGATTCATCTCCGGGATGCGGGAGAGGAGTGTCCCCGCCCAGCCACGGAACCCCCCGCATCGCCCCGGGTCCCCGGGAAGCGGAGCCGCTCCGTCGCCGTCCCCCTGTTTGGCGGCGGGTGCTTTTTCTTTTCCTCCTGCCGGCGGTGTTCGCGGCGGCAGGCTGCGCAAGGATGCCCCGCATCATCGTCCTTTCCGACCCCCTGACCGCGGGGGAGCATCTCGAACTCGGCGTGGCGTACGAGCGCAGCGGGGAATTCGAGATGGCGATCCGTGAATACGAGCGGGCCCTCCGGAAGAACGGGGAGTTTTTCCAGGCCCGGGTGAACCTCGGCAACGCCTGGTTGGCGAAGAAGGAGTACGGGAAGGCGGAGGAGGAATACCGGAAGGCGCTGGAGGTCCGGCCCGGCGATCCCGAGGCAACCAACAACCTCGCATGGGCGGCGATCTTTTCCGGGGAACGCAGGGAGGAGGCCGCGGCGAGGATGGAAGCGGTCCTTTCCCGCCCCGGGAACAGAACCGCGACGCTCCTCGACACGCTCGGCGTGCTGCGGATGCGCCTGGGCCAGGCGGCCACGGCAGAGGAGGCGTTCGTCGAGGCGGAACGGCTCTGCCTCGAGGCAGGGGAGCCCGGGTGCCCGGGGGAGATTCTCCGGGAGATCCGGGATCACCGGGCGGAACTTGACGGGCGAATCCCCTCCTCCCCGGCGCCCCCTCTGGTACAATAGAGTGATGCTGCGCGATCATCGTATCGCAACCGCGCGGGTGACGGCTTTCCTGCCCGAGCCGATGCCGCGCGCGGACGGGTGACCGGAGCGGTTTCTTGTTTCCTCCCATCCACCCCGACCTCAGGTTTCACAATTACGCCTCGTACCTGCGGAGGCGTATCGGCGGGGCCGCGGTGCGGATCAGCGTCGACGGCGGATTCACCTGCCCGAACCGGGACGGCACCCGGGGCACGGGCGGCTGCCGGTACTGCAACAACGACTCCTTCACCGGCGGGATCCTGTTTCCGGGACTGCCAGTCGAGGAGCAGGTCATGCGGACGATCCTTTCCCCCGGGAGGCACAGGAACGCCTCCCGCCTCCTGGTCTACTTCCAGCGGTTCAGCAACAGCTACGCGCCCCCGGAGGAACTGGACCGGGTATACCGCGCCGCCTTCTGCCATCCCGACGTTGCCGGGATCGTCGTGGGCACCAGGCCCGACTGCCTCGGGCCGGAGGCGCTCGACGTGCTGGAGGGGATCGGGCGGAACTGGTACGTCTCCGTGGAGATCGGGCTCCAGTCGAAGTCCGACGCCGTCCTCGCAAGGGTAAACCGGGGACATACCGTCGACGAGTTCGTGGTCGCCGTGGCCGCCGTGCGGGCCCGGGGGATCGACACCGGGGTCCACCTGATCTACGGCATCCCCGGGGACACGCGGGAGAATTTCGTGGAGACGGCCGGATTCCTCTCCGACCTCGACGTACAGGGGGTGAAGCTGCATCACTTCCACGTCGTGTCCGGCAGTGCCATGGCGCGGGAGTGGAAAAAGGGAACGGTGAGGGTTCCGGAATACGGGGAATACGTCTCGGCCTGCGCGGATTTCCTGGAACGGCTCTCCCCCGAGGTCGCCGTTCTCCGTCTGGTCGGGTCGGCTTCTCCCGGGACGCTGATCGCTCCCCTTTGGGAGAAAGGGGGCAGGGAGATGGCGCAGGACGTGGCGGCAGAACTCCGAAGGAGGGACACCTGGCAGGGCGCTCTCCGGTAGGGCGGCGGGAAAGGAGAAACGATGGGCGACGCGGAGAGGGAATATCTTCCCCACTCGTCCCGGTGCTTCATCTGCGGGGACGAGAACGGGTGCGGGGTGCGCACCCGGTTCTTCGTCCAGGGGGACGCCGTGCGGGCGAGGGTGACGCTTCCCCGGCACGTCAACGGGTACAAGGACGTCGCGCATGGGGGAGTCACCGCGGCCCTCCTGGACGAGTCGATGGGGTGGGCGGCAACGGTGTTCGGGGGCAGGCACCCGATGTACCTCACCGGCGAACTGACCGTGAAGTACCTGTCCCCGGTTTCCGTCGGGGAGGAGATCGAGATCGCAAGCAGGCTCGTGGAGGACTCGGGGAGGATCGCCTACAGCACGGGGGAACTCGTCTGCGGCGGGAAGGTCTGCGTGAAGGCGAGTGGGAAGTTCCTTCCGATGAGCCCGGAGGAGACCGCGCGGGTGATTCCCTATCTCAAGTTCGACCAGTGCCGGAAATACCGGACCCTGTTCGACTACGCAAAGGAGCCGGAATGAAGCGCGTATCGGGCGTCACCGGCTTGCCGGGGAGGATGGGGAACCGGGAGTGTGCCTGACGCGGATCCGCACCGTGTAGGCGACGGTATCCAGGGACGGGCCGGCGTGGAATTCGACCTTGCCGGTCATCCCCTCCGGCGGAATGGTCCCCAGTTTCCCCAGTTCCTCGAGAAAGGCGCCGGCGGTATCGACCGGGACGTGGACCCGAACGATCTCGCGGAGGGGAAACGTTTCCTCGGCTCCGACTCCTCCTGCCGCGCCCGTTTCTTCCCTGCGGACCGTCCCGCCCAGACGCAGGGCGAGGACGGCGATGCGGTCCTCCAGCCCGGTCCGGTCGTCCGAAGCGACTTCGATCGTCACTTCCCTCCCGGAAGGCATCGGCCGCAGCAGCCGTGACAGCGGGGGGGCAAATACGCGGGGCGCCGTGGATTCCCCCGCCGGGGAGTCCCGAAGGGACGTCGGTCCGATTGCCCCGCCCTCGGTGCTCACGCGGGCGGCGGGGACCGACGGGAGTTCCGCCTTGGCCTGTCCGGCGGGTTTCCCGGGACGGGGCGCGAAAACGACCGCTCGTTCCTTTTTCCCTGGCATCGTCGACGATATCTCGCGGGGCGCCTCTTTCTCCCCTGTCTCCCGGTCGGCGGCATCCGGGGGCCGCTTGACGGGGGCGCCCGCCTTTTGCCGGTCCGTCCGCGTGTCGGTCCTGCTTCCCGGAGTTCCTCTTTCGACGGACGCGGAAGGAGCCGGGGAGACCTTCGATGCCGGCATCTCTTTCCGGATCCCGTACGCGAGGAGAAAGACCAGCACCACGGCGGCGGCCTCGAGGGGGATCTTGATGTGGGCGGGCAGAAACAGTTTCTTCCACAACGGCGGTGCCGCTTGCTCTTTCTCGATGCGCAGCCTGACCCCCGCGAGCAGCCCGGGGGGTGCTGCTCCGGGGGGGAGGTTTTTGAGGAGGGACAGCGTTTCCTTGAGGGCCCTCTCCTCCTCGGCGCACCGGGCGCAATGCCGCAGGTGCTCCGCGATCCCCTCCCTCTCCCTCTCCGGGAGATCCCCGTCAAGGTAAGCGGAGAGAAGGTCCCATGCCCTGGCGCATTCCATCCTTTCCACCCGTTACACGACCGGCGCCAGCATCCTGCGCAGCGCCATTCTCGCCCTGTGTAGCTTCGATTTCACCGTGCCCAGAGGAAGTCCCGCAGCCGCCGCGAGCTCCTCGTACGTAAAGCCCTCCACATCCGACAGGAGAACGAGAAGCCGGGAATCCTCGTCGAGCCTTGCGATCGCCGCTTCCAGGATTTTCCCGGTCTCCCGCGTTTCGACCATGCGGTCGGGGCGGTCCTCCTCCCTGCCGGGAGGTTGGAAGGGCGCGACGCCGTCTCCCTGCGGTTCGTCGGGCAGAACCTCCCTTGCGGCCCGCGCCGTCCGCTGGCGGATGCGGTTGAGGCACCGGTTGGCCGCGATGCGGAGCAACCAGGTGGAAAGAGACGCCTCCCCGCGGAAACCCGTCAGGTTCCGGTAGGCCGACAGGAATACCTCCTGCGCGACGTCTTGGGCATCCTCCCGGTCCGACAGCATACGCGTGCAGAAGGCGTACACCCGGTCCTGGTGGGCCCTGACGATGGCGTCGAACGCCCCGGGTTTCCCCTCCCGGAAGGCTTCCACCAGAAGGTCGACGGGCCGGGTTCCCGCCTCGCTCGCGCGGTTCTTCGGACTGCATGGCGGAGGAGCGGCTGAATCCACGGCTACCCCTTATGTCTTCTGACAGTCGGCGGCCGGCTTCGGTTCCGGGGTATGCGACTCCGGAAGCGAAACCTCCCTCCGTGCCGTCCATTGTACTGCGGCGCCGGTTGCGGGAGGAGGGGCTTTCCTGTATTTTATTTATAGAATCGACGGAACTGTGTACCCGGTTGCAATATCTCAACAAAAAAAGGGGGTTTTCGGTTTGGTCACCCAGTCGGGTCTGCTGACGGTACTTGCCCTGGCAGTCATCGTGGTTGTAGCCGGGATGGCGTGGGCCACATGGAAACTCCTGAAAACCATTGAATTATTGGCAAGTCGCGTGGATGAGTCCCTAAAGCAGTTCGAGAAGACGGCGGAGGAGATCCGGAAGAGCAATGCCGTCTTGCATGAGATTATGACCCACGCCCAGAGGAGCGTGGCGAACGTCGAGCACGTGACGGAAGGGGTGCGGAAGTTGAGAAAGACGCTGGACGCGACCACGGGGGTTCTGGATTTCGGGGTCCTTCCGGTTCTCGGAACCGTGGTCGGGGTGCTGGCGGGTTCGAAGGCTGCCGTGTCGTACGTTGTGAACCGAATATTTCGAAAGGAGGGTCGTCATGGCGAATGAAAACTGCAATGCGGGTGGGGTGTTCGTGGCATTTCTGGCCGGCGGCCTGATCGGCGCGGGACTGGCCCTTCTTTATGCCCCCGTATCGGGCAAGGAGGCGCGGGTCAAGATCAGCGACGTCCTGGAAGACATGAAGAAGAAGTCCGAAGGCTTTGGCGTCGACATCAAGAAGAAGGTCGATTCCTTCATGGAGGAGGAGAAGGCGATCATCAAGGCCGCCTACGACGCGGGCAGGGAGGCGATGACGCGCGAGAGGGAGAAGTACACCAAGTCCGAATAGAGCAGCCCATTCCGATACGCAGGGCCTGTCGGGAAGGACGGACCGATCGTTTCCACCGGAACTCCAGGGGGCCCGGGTTTCTGCCGGGCCACCTTCCTCAATGCTTCCCCCGAATCCCCCGGAGGAGAGCCGTGGCGGCGAAAAACGCCGCGGCGAACAGCACGACGGTTGCTCCGGTGGCGGTGTCCAGGTAGTACGAAGCGGCGATTCCCGAGAGGCCGGAGATCACGGCGATAGCGACGGCCGCCCAGAAGGCGGAAACGGCTCCGCGCGCGACGTTCCGGGCGGCGGCGGCCGGAACGACGAGCAACGCCGTGACGAGAAGGATCCCCACCGCCCGGATGGCGGTCGAGACCACGAGGGCGACCACGAGGGCGAAGGAGATTTCCAGGGCACGGACGGGGATGCCCATCGATTTGGCGAATCCCTCGTGGACACCAAGGAGCATGATCTTGTTGAAGGTGAGGAACAGGTAGGCGCCGACGGAGAGGAAGAGCACCGCCATCCAGAGGATCTCCGTTTCGGAGACCGCGAGGAGGTCGCCGTAGAGGTACGCCTGGAGGTTCCTCGTGAGCCCTTTTTGCGCGCTGATGATGGCGATTCCGAGGGCGATGACCGTGGAGAAGAAGACACCGATGACGGTGTCCGGGGAAAGCTCCGTGCGTCCCTTGACCAGGGTGATCGCCCAGGCCACGAACAGACCGAAGGCGACCATCGTGAGGAGAGGGTGAACCCCGAGGAGCACGCCGATCGCCACGCCGGTGAACGCCGAGTGTCCTATGGCGTCGGAGAAGAAGGCCATCCGGAAATGGACGAGGGGCACGCCTACGGCCGCCGCGGCGGGAGCGACAAGAAGCATTGCCAGGATCGCCCGCTTCATGAAGAGCGGTTCCGCGAAGCCGAACGGCAGGACACGGCCCATCGCGGAGAACAGGGGAGCTAGGAGCGATTCCACCATCAATCCTCCTTTCCCCCGGCCCTGCGGGGTGGCGAGGGTCCGTGGAGGCGCCCGTGGCCCCCGGCGGGTCCGTGGCTGAACAGGTGCGCGCCGCTGCCGTACATCGCCGCGATGTTCTCCGGGGTCAGCGTCTCCGTCGTCGCTCCCTGGCAGACGACCCTGCGGTTCAGGCAGATGACGCGGTCGGCGTGACGGCTGACCACGGAGAGATCGTGGCTGACCAGGAGCAGGCTGAAACGGGACTCGCTGTGGATCTGACCGAGGAAGTCGAAGAACAGCTCCTCCCCCGAGAGGTCCACCCCGGACACGGGCTCGTCCAGGAGCAGGATGTCCGGATTGTCGCGCAGGGCGAGGGCGAGAAGGACCCGCTGGAGTTCCCCGCCCGAGAGCTTCCCCAGGGGGCGGGAGATCAGGTGGGATGCACCCCCATGGGCCAGGCTCTCCTTGGCTGACCTTCTCGACCGCGCGGAGTGACCGAAGATGACAGGGTACCTCTGGGAGGAAAGGGCGAAAAAGTCGAGCACCGTCATCGGGGCGTTCCGGTCGAAATCGAGCCGTTGGGGTACGTATCCGATCCGGGGGGCGCCCTTCCCGTGCTCCGCGGCGCGACAGAAGCGGATCTCCCCCGTGAAGGGGACAAGCCTCAGGATGGCCAGGAGCAGCGTGGTCTTTCCCGCTCCGTTCGGGCCGACGAGGGCGGTGACCTCCCCGCACCGGAGGTCGGCGTTGACCCCGGAGAGGATCTCCGTTCCTCCCGCCCGGACGGTGAGATCCCGGATTTCGAGCGTGTGATGGAAGGTCGTGGGCGTCACCTGGTCCCCAGCGCCTCGGTGAGCGTTTGCAGGTTCCGTCGCATGACGTCCTCGTACGTCGTGGGCGCGGCGGACCCCGTGGACACCGGGTCGAGCATGCGGACGGGGACCCCCGCCTCCCGCGCGACCGTTTCGGCGAGCCTCTCGGGGTACTGGGGCTCCGCGAAAACGGCGGCCGCTGTTGTCTCCCGTATCGTGCGCACGAGTTCCCGCATCTCGCCGGCGGACGGTTCCTGCCCCGGCGTTTCCTCGATCCGCCCCACGATGGTCAACCCGATCTCCCTTGCCAGGTAGTCGAACACGTTGTGGAAAGTCACGATGTTCCGGTTCCGGAAGTGTCTCGCGGTCTCGTTGAATTCCCGGGCGAGGGCATCGAGTCGGCCGACGTATGTGTCTGCGTTCCGGCGGAAGACGGGGCCGTTTCCCGGGGAGACATCCGAAAGGGCCTTCTCGATGGCGCGGACCTGGAGGATGGCGTTCCGGGGGCTGACCCAGGTGTGCGGGTTCACCTCGTTGCGGCCCCCTCCCGGATGGCCGTGGGGATCCCCGCCCGCCCGGAGGGGGATTACCGAGGAGGCGGTTTCCACGACACGGATCTTCGGGTTTGCCCTCCGGATGGGAGCCCCGAGGAAATCCTCCATCCCGAATCCGTTCGCGATGAAGAGATCCGCCTCGGCGATCTTCCTCATGTCCCCGGGCGAAAGCGAATAGTCGTGCGGACATCCCAGGGATGCGGGGAGCATCATCTCCACCGTGACGCCGGGGGCGTCGCCGACGACGTTCCGCGTGAAGAGGTACATCGGGAGAAAGGAGGTGAGCACGCGAAGGTCGGCCCCCTGCGCGACCCGTGAAAAGGGGGAGAGAACCAGCAAGGCCGCAAGAAGGGCGGCAAGGAGGTTCATCGTCCCTCCTCCGTCGCCCTGCATTTCGGGCAGGCGCCGAAAAACTCCAGCGAGTGCTCCTTCACGTCGTATCCCAGGGTGCCGCGGATGTCCGCCTCGAGGCGGGAGAGGTCGCACCTGCGGGGCTGGAACGAATCGATCCTCCCGCACCTTCTGCAGACGACCCGGTGCCGGTGGGACCCGTCGGTGGCGAGTTCGTATCGGCGGCTTCTCTCGTGCAGCGCCACGCTTCTCACCAGCCCGAGGGAGACCAGCAGGGAAAGGTTCCGGTAGACGGTGGACGCGTCGGGCCTGGGCGCGGGGAACCGGTCCAGGATCTCTCTGGGCGAGAGCGGAAGGGGGCTTTCCGACAGGATGCGCAAGATCTCTCCCCTGCCGCGCGTGGCGGGGTATCCAAGCTTTCGAAGCGCTTCCGCAGGGGGCCCCATGCATTCCCTCCTTTGCTGCAACTATATTGCAGATGCAAATATTTTGCAACGGTAGGGGGGTTGCGGAATCTCGGCTTCGGGGGGAACATCTAGGTTGCAGGCAATGTCGAGGGTGCTGCTGCCGGCCGGTGCGTTGCTGCCGCCGGGAAAGGAGGACGGGGGAGAGGCCGTCGCCGTAGACCCGCGCTGGAGCCCGAAACGGACGGGGGAGGCCCCCTCTCCCGGGTCGACCGGCGGATATTGAGGCCGGGGAGGGAATTCACAGGGGAGAATCCGGGATCCCTCTTCCCGCATCGAACGGGAAACGGCAAGAAAGGGAGGATCCCGTGAAGGCGATACTCGCTGCCACGCTGGCGGGAATGGTCCTGCTGTTCACCGTCCTTCATATCCGGGCGAACGAACCGCTCGCAACGTGGGTGTCATCCTCGAGCCAGATCTACATTCACGGGACTCCCGTGTGCGTCACCCAGCAGGGGAAGGACATCGTGGCCTGGGTGGGGCAGTGCGGCCTGCACCAGCTTCCCCCGGAGTCCGACTCGGTGGAAAGGCTTCCGTTCCAGCACGACCACCCGGGGATGAATCTTCCGCCGGGCCATCCACCGATCGATCAGGAGATGTTCCCCAACGAGCAGAGGCGAGTGCTGATCTAGAGAAGGAAAGGGGGCCGGAAGGCCCCCTTCGTCGACCTGCCAATCAAGGAAAATCGGTTAGAAGAGGTAGGTGAACCGGAGCGTCGTCCGGTTTCCCTCGGGGCGGTTCTCCGCAGAGAATTCCCACTGGGTTTTCAAACCCGCCGAGAACTTGTCGCTGAAGAAGTAGTGCAACGCCGGGCCGATCGCGAAGACCTGCTCTTTCGAATCGGGGATGTCCCCCGAATCTCCCTCGTCCTCCGTCAGTTGCTTCAGATAGTACCCGGCCACCGCGCCTCGGAGCCCCTTCCGGAACTCGTATTCGAACGAATAGTTGAAATGGAAGACCTGCCCCGGCGTGATCTCGCTTAGTCCCGAACCGATGAATGGATCGTCGTTCTTCGTGCTGTAGGTGTAGTGAATACGCCAGGAGGTAGAGAGTTTCGGCGTCAGGAACCAGGTGAAGGCGTAGTACGGCTCGATCACCCAGTGGTTGCTCCCCGGGTTCAGAGCGTACTTCTTGTCGTACTGCCCCGTGGGGAACGTGAAGTCCAGCTCGAACCGCTGCACGATCGGGCGGCCGAGCAGTTTCGTGTCGAGCCACTGGAGGAACGGCCCCACCGTCAGGTCTCCCAGGAGGCCGGGATTGGTGGGAATCCCGTTGCCGCTGATGGATACGACGGGAAGGAGGACGTCCACCCCGATATGGGCGCCGAGGAGCTTGTGCTTGTATACATGGACGAGCTGGTTCATGGACAGCAGCACGCCGATATCCGGCTGACCCGGAATGTCGTCCCCGTCCTGGTCCTTGAACGTGTCGGACTCGTACGCCTGGACGTACTCGGTGAAAAACGTTCCCACGCCGGGAACGCCTCCGTCGAGGATGTCCGTCAGGCCGAGGTTAAGCGGCGGTTGGTTGAACGCGTGCGATGGGGCGCCCGGGATCCCCGTGAAGACGGCGGCAATCAGCACTACGAACCATCCCCGTTTCATCATCCCCCTCCTTGGATATCGTTGTGTCCGTGAACCGGCTCCCCCATACATATCCGCGGAGAATCTTGCCCGTCAACCTTTTCTTTTGGGAAACCACGCTTCTCCCTGCTACAATATGGCGCGACGGGTGGAGGTGCTTTGGCGTTCTACACGGACCTGAGCGACGTCTACGACGCGCTCTTCCCGGTATCCGAGGCCCAGCGGGCCCTCTTCGACAGGCTCCTCGCGTCGGGGCGGGTTCGCCGTGTCGCCGACGCCGGTTGCGGTTCCGGGGCGCAGCTTCTCCCCTTCGCCTCCGCAGGGGTGGAGTGCGTGGGCCTCGACCCCGATCCGGCCCTGGTCGCCCTGGCGAGGGCGAAACTTTCCCCGTTTCCCCGCGCCCGCGTGGAGACCGGGGGGTTCTCGGACATCTCCCGCATCGTCTCCCCGCCGGCCGACCTCGTCCTCTGTCTTGGCAACTCGCTGGTCCACGTACCCCAGGACGAGGCGGCACGCTTTCTCCGGGACGCCGCCTCGGTCACCTCGAGGGAAGGGGAGATCCTCCTCCAGATCCTCAACTACGAGCGCCTGCTGCTCGGGAACGTTACAACGCTTCCCCTCGTGAGTGCGGAGGAGGGGGCGATCGAGTTCCGTCGGAGCTATGTGTGGGAGGGGAACCGGAAGGTCCGGTTCCAGACGACGCTCCGGATTTCCCGAGGCGGCGAGCCCAGGATCGTGAGAAACGACATCCCTCTTTACCCCCTCTACCCCGATGAACTCAGGGAAATGCTGTCACGGGCCGGCTTCTCCGGGATCCGGTTTTTCGGGGATTTCGCCGGCTCCGGCTTTACGCCGGAATCGGAGGCTCTCGTGTGCCTGGCGGGGAAACAATGACGAAGGGCCGGGGCCGGGGAAACACGTTGGTCCGGGCCCTGGCCGTTCTTGCCGCCCTCCTTGCCGCCTGGGGGGTCTCCCGCGCGGTCAGCGCGGCCAATCGCCCCCCGTTGCCCCCGCCGTCCCGGGTGCTCCCGACCCAGGACGAACAGACGGCGTTCGAGCACGGTCTGGCTCCCGAGGTCCTCCGGCAATTCCTCGCCGACGGCTTGTCGGAGGGAACCGCCCAGGACGGGACGAAGATCACCCTTACGCTCATCCCGCATCTCCAGAAAGCCATCTTCGAGCTCTACCGCCGGTATGACCCTCCCTACGGAGTCTTCGCCGCGATGGAGCCGAAGACCGGGAGGGTCCTGGCCCTCGTGGGATACCGCAAGGGAGGAGAGACGGATCCGTCGCTCCCTCTGAAGGCGATCTATCCCGCCGCCTCTCTCATCAAGGTGGTCACGGCGGCGGCAGCGCTGGAGAAAGGGGCGATCTCCCCGGAGAAGGAGATCAGTTATCGCGGAGGGATCTACCGGATCACGCGCAAGGGCCTGCATACGCACGGGGGGCGAGGCATCCCCACCATGACGCTCGAGGAGGCCATCGCCAAGTCGGCCAACTCCGTATTCGGAAAGGTGGGGGTCAAATACGTGGGGAGCGAGACGCTCGGGGAGTTCATGGAGAAATTCGGGTTCGGCCAGCGGATCCCCTTCGGCCTTCCCGTCGAGGTAAGCAACGGCCTGGTGCCGTCGGACGAATACCATCTCGCCCGGACCGCCGCGGGCTTCGGGGAGGTGTACGTCTCCCCGCTCCACATGGCGATGATCATGTCGGCGATCGGTTCCTCCGGGGAGATGCCGAGGCCGATCCTGATCGAGAGCGTCGAGGACCAGGACGGTGAACCCCTTTACGAGGCGGTGCCGTCGAAGTGGCGGGACACGGTGAGCCCCGAGACGGCCGACGCGCTGCTCAAAATGATGGTGAAGACGATCGAGATGGGGACCTCGCGGCGGGCGTTCGGCACCCCCGACTCCACGCCGCTATTGCGGGACATGGAGGTGGCCGGCAAGACCGGGTCCCTGTCGGGCTGGAGCCCGAAAATGCGTTTCGAATGGTTCGCCGGCGTTGCGCCGGTAGGGGACGCGAAAATTGCGGTCGCCGCCCTCGTGGTGAACGACAACCACGGGAAGATCAAGGGGAGCTACGTCGGGAAGGAGGCGTTTTGCTCCTACTTCGGGTATCCGGAATCCCGCCCGCCCGCCTACGCGAAAGCCCGGGGGAAGAAAAAAGGGCGCGCCGAGGCAAGGAAACGAGGAGCAAAAAAGGTGGGCGCCGTGAGGAAAGGGTCGAAGAAGCGCTCACCGGAGGTCAAGCGGGCGCCCGTGTCTCCCCGGTCGTCCGGCCCGCTTCTCATCCCCCGCTGGCTGTCGTATCGATGCCCCCGTCCCGGCGACCCTTCCCGGGGCTGACCGTCCGATGGAATTCTCACGGCTGATATCGTCGAGGCAGAGCCTGCGGGCCTTCGCGGACAGGCGGGTCGAGCCGGAAAAAATCGAGCGGATGATCGAGGCCGCAAGGTGGTCTCCCTCCTGCGCGAACCGGCAGCCGTGGCGGTTCGTGATCGTGGAGGCGGGGGACCCCTCGCGGCACGCCCTCGAGGAGTCCCTCGACGCGGGAAATGCCTGGGCGAAACGGGCTCCTGTCCTTATCGTCACCGGAGCGCGGAAGGCCGACGGGTCTTCCGTGGAGACGAGGGACTACTTCCACCACGATACGGGGCTGGCCACCATGAGTCTCCTGTACCGCGCGGTGGACCAGGGGCTGCTTGCGCACCCGATGGCGGGGTGGAAGGAGGATCCCCTGAGGACGGCCCTCTCCCTGCCGGAGGATTTTCTGCCCATCGCGGTCATCGCCGTGGGGTACGCGGGAAGGAAAGAGGATCTCGACGGGGAGACCCGGAAGAAGGACGAGCGGACGCGGGTTCGCAAGAACGCCGGGGAGATCGCCTTCCGCGGACGTTGGGGGGAACCCTTCCGGGGGACCTTGCCCTCCTCCCCCGCGAAGGTGTACGAGACCGAGATCCCCCTGCGGTTCGGCGACATCGACGCGATGGGGCACGTGAACAACGCCGTGGCGATGACGCTCTTCGAGCTCGGGAGGGCCAAATTCTTCGCCGAGGTGGTGGGGATAGGAAGGATCGAGGACTACGAGTTCATCCTGGCCGAGGCGACCGTCCGGTACCGTCTCCCCATCCTGCTCCAGGACCAGGTGCGGCTGCGCATGCACATTACCGACATCGCGCGAAGTTCGTTCAAGTTCAAGGCCGATCTGTTCGATCCCCGCGACGGCCGCGTCTTCACCGAGGCCGAAACCGTGCAGGTGATGTTCGACTACGCAACAGGGCGGGTGAAACCGGTATCGGCGGAGTTCCTTGCCAAGGTGAGGGACTATATCGGGGGGTAGCCCCCCTGGCATCGATCCCGTCCTTTTCCGGACGACGTCTCATTTCCCCGGCGTGCCGGGAGCAGTAACGATCAGTTCACCCCGCATTCCTCTTTCCCTGTGGGTTTTTCCCAGGAACGACTTGTCGCAGGAGAACGTGTACGTTCCCGCCGGCAGGGGCGGCACCCGGAGAAACGTCTCCCCCCCCTTGTTCAACTCCCGCCGGGCGATGATCTTCCCGTCAGGGCCTGCCAGGACGAACGAGTGGGGTGCGATCCCCGATTCCGTGGACACGCGAACGACGACGCTCTCCCCCGCGGGGAGGGAAAGGCGGGCGGGGTCGAAGAAGTAACTCCCCGCCCGGAGGTCGAGAACCTTTTCCCCCGGTGCGGGTGTTATGGCGCCCTCCCGGACCTGCGGCCCGGCGCACCCGGCGATCGCGAGAAGGATGGCGCTTGCCAGGAACCGTTTCACGTTCTCCCCCCTGCATCTTTTCAAAATGAGATGAACTGCGGAGAAAGAAGATGCACCGTTTTCGCCAGTCTTGATGCAGGCGATCCCTCTGCCACCGTTTCCCTTCAGAAATAGATATTCCATGAGAATTTCGCTTCGTTGTAGTGGAGCCCGGGGGAAACGGTCCGGCCGACATCCACAAACAGCGCATGGTGACGGTGAAGAGAGATCCCCTGGCGGAGGACCGCCGAAAACTCCCTCCCCCGTTTTTCGTCCCCCAGGACGCCGAAGATCTGGCGCGCCTCCAGGAGGATTTTCCAGGAGCCTGTCATCGGTCTCAGGATCCCGGCAACCAGGCCGACTCCCCCCGTGTAATCGGGGCTGTACTTGCCGGCGACATTTACCTCCGCCTCCAGCAGCACGTGGACCAGGCCGAGTGGGCGGGTATCCCAGGTCATTCCTCCGCCGGGATTGAGGGAAAAGACCAGGGCGTCCGAACCGCCCGGGAGTGGTTTTGTTGCGAACCCCGTCCGGAACTTCCAGGACACCGGCCGGAAGAAGGTGTCCCGCCCGGCAAGCGACAGGATATGGATCAGATCCCATTGCTGCAGGCGAAGCCGACCGGTGTCGGGATAGTAGCGGACCGTCGCACGGGAAAACTCGATCTGGGACCCCGGCGTGAAGCCGTCGTCGGCATCGAGGAGGTCGTGATAAGCCGGCCGGCCGGACGCCTCGAGGAAGACATCGTCTTCCCGGATCCCCGCAGCCAGCGCCACCCGGGAGGACCCGTGGCCGCCTTCGGGGGGCTCCGGAACCGGAAGGGGGGAGAGACCGCTCTCCGTTCCCGGGATCGTGCTCCGTGCGGCGAGGACCTCGAGGAAACGCTTCAGATACTCCTCCTTCGTGTATTGCCTCTTGGCATAACGCAACTGGATGGTTTCCGAGGCGAGGTCCAGGATCCGCCCTTTTGTCGTGTCGGGCATGCCGTCCGCCAGGATCTCCCGCGGAGAAACGGTATTGTCGAGCACGGACCGGGCTTTCCGGATATTCGCCTCGTCAAGGGAGGAAGCCATGTGCCGTATCTTTCTGGCCTGGGAAGGGCGGAAGACCGGATCGGAGACCAGGCCCTCGGAGCGGACGGCTTTGAGCGTGTCGATCGGGATGGTGAACCCGCGGAACCGGTCGGTCAGCCTTGCGGAAGGGGCGGCAACCTCCAGCAGGAAGAGCAGGTCGTAGGAGCAGTTCTCCTTGAAAAAGAAGTAGTCCGAGTAGATCCCCTGCAGTTCCATGACATGCAGAACCATCCGCCGGACATCGTCTTCCGTCAGGTTCAGCCGGTACTCCCAGAGGTCCCGCTGGTCCATGTTGCTGTATTCCTTCACCTTGTCGTAGTACGGGAGGATGGAGAAGTAGCCCGGGTAGAGCCCGAAGATCCCCTTGAAGGCATAGGCCAGCCCGTTGTCCCTCCGGTCGATCCGGGCCGCGTAGTTTACGGCGTACGACAGGAGAGGGCTTTCGTAGGAGGAGTCGAATCGAAGGAGGGTGTGACCGAACATGGAGGCAGGGGCGTTCATATGGCCCGACGCGAAGACCATGCTCGCGGACTTTGCGTCGATCCTCTTCAGGTTTTCCTCAAGGGTTCGGCAGGAGACCTCGGGAAGCCGGGAGAGATCGGCGGCAAGCCGCTGGATCAGCCAGTCATACCGGGCGGGGAACCGGCATCTCGGAAGGGTCTGCTCTTCCTCCCCTTGCGCGAAGAACCCGTCGATGGCAGCATCAAGCTCCGCCGCAGGATCGGTTTTCCCGCGTGGAGACAGGAAGAAATTCCTGTCGTCAACGAGACTTTCCGTGCCGAAGACCCCCGTCTTGTAATGCAGGAGAGCGTGCCAGTATCGGTGTTCCTGGAGACGGAGCCGTTTTGCCGATTCTTTCAGTTCGGCGGTGTAGGTGTTCGTCTCCGCTGACACCGGCGGGGGAGGGAACAGGAGGAGAAACAGAAGAGGGTATGCGAGTGGTCGTCGCATACCCTCTTATATCATTCCCCTGCGGTACGGTTTTCCCCCGTTGTTTACCCCTGGGAGGAAAGAAGCACGATCGTGTCGACCACCTGCGCGTACTCCACGTTCTCCCTGGGGAAGATTTCCGTGAAGTGGGACTGCAGGTTGCGGTAGAATCCTTCCCTTCTTTCCGGCGCGATCTGCATCAGCTCCGCGAGCGTCTGGACGGACTCCCCCCGGCCCTGGGCGATGTCTTTCGCCAGGCTGTCGAGGTTCGCGTAGACAAACTCGTTGAGGCGCTCGTTCTGGACGAATTTCTTCGGCTGCGTGCACTCGGACGTGCCGGAGGAGATGCCGAAGGTCTGGTTCCCCAAGGTGCCGTTCGTGGTCGCCTGAAAGGCCTGGAGCAGGCTGGAGTCGTTGGCGTTGGCCTGGAAGAGCATTGTCCCGAGGCCGCACCCGGTGTTCTGGTGGGCCAGTCCTCCCGTTTCTGCTGCGAACGAGGTGGTGGCGAAGATGAGGGTTAATGCGACGATCCCGAGTATCCGTTTCATTTGGGTCCTCCCTTTCCGAATAGTGGAATGATGCTACTCATGATAGTTCAAATGATCGGGACGAGGGAAAGTTTCAGAGAATGAAGAGACTTTCGCGGAACGATCCCCCCGGCGACGTCCGTTCCCTCGGTCCCGCTTTCCCGTTTTTCCCCTCCCCGAGGACGGCGGCAAGGAACGAAAGGAGCCGTTTCCGTAGATTCTCATCGGAAAGCGCCCCGATGTGTGCCGCTCCGGGGGCGATCCACAGCTGCTTCGGTTCCCCGGCGAGCCGGTAGAGCAGTTCCCCGTGCCGTACCGGGACGACCTTGTCCGCTCCCCCGTGGAGGAGGAGGACGGATACGGGACGGACGCGGCCGATCCAGCGGCTGGCGCTGTACCGATCCGTAACGAGAAGGGAGAGGGGGTACTGCAAGGGCCACAGGAGGACAACCCCGGCGATCTTTTCCCGGGCGATTCTCCGGTATCCGGAGAACGCGCTGTCGATGACCAGCGCCCGGATCCGGTCCCGGTGAGGGGAGTTGGCGACGGCGTAGACGGCGACGGATCCCCCCAGGGATTGCCCGAAGACCGCGACCCGGTCCTTGTCAACCCGCTCCATCCGGAAGATCTCGTCGATCGCCGCCAGGGCGTCCACGTGGATCCCCTCCATATCCGGCTTTCCTTCCGACTTTCCGTATCCCCGGTAGTCGAAGAGAAAGACCTGGTATCCCTCCCGGGCGAGCCACAGGACGGCGCCTGCGTGGGTGCTGATGTTTTCCGCGTTTCCGTGGAAGAAGAGGACCGTTCCGCGCGGCTCGGTGTTCGGGTGGAAGAACCATCCGTGGAGCCGCACGCCGTCGGGCGTTTTGAAAAACACGTCCTCGTGCAGGACCCGTTCGAGATACGGGTTCGCCACGTGGATCCGCTGCGGATAAAAGAAATAGGAATCGCACCCCGAAAGGGCCGCCAGGAAAAGGGCAAGGATCAGGAACGGCACCGTCGTCCGGAGACGGCATATCATGTCGCTACCCCAGCGGACAGAAGGATGAGGAGCAGCGCGGAGGTGTGCATTCCGCCTACCTTACGGCGCCCCGTTCTTTTTCGCAACCGGGACCACCGGTTGACGTGGATCAAGGCCGCGGTTTCCTGGTCCGCCCTATAATAAGATAAAATCAAGAAGGGTGGCCGAATGGAACGGATCCCCATGGTGCTTACCGCCGTCCACGTCCTGGCCGCCATCGCCTGGCTGGGCGGGATGATCTTCCACATCGTGGTTCTCGACCCGGTCTTCCGGAAGAACGAGGTGAATTTCCAGGGCGCGTTCCTTCTCGCGCTCATGGAGCAGCGGTTCCGGAAGCTGGTCGGGACGTCGATCGTCCTGCTCGTCGGGAGCGGGTTCGCCAAGGCGTATCTCCTGCTGGGGTCGTTCTCCGGGCTGTGGACGACGACGGCCGGGCGGTACATCCTGTTGAAGATCGGACTCACCGGAGCGATGCTCGTCATCTTCGCGATCTGCCCGAAGACGAAATCGTGCTCCTCGATCCCCGGCGTGTGCGACATCGCCTCCGAGGCGCTCCTTTCCGGGGGAAAGGAAGGGACGATCCGCGAGCGATCGAAGGTGATCCTCCCGAAGGTCGCGCTCGGGCTGGGGATCGCCGCCATGGTGACCGCCGTCTACCTGCGCGGGTAGTCCCGCCGACATTTCCCTCGCGTGGGCCGCGCAGACGCTGCCCCCGGGGCGGACCGCTTTCTCCCGCCGTTTCGGCGCATGCCGGCGGTATAATTTCACCATGCGCCTCCCCCGCTTTGCCCGGAACACCCTTCTGGTTCTCGCGGGGATCGTCGTCCTCTGGGCTGCAGGGACCGGAGTCTCCCTCGTCTTCCTCCCCCCGGTCAAGCCGCTCGCCGATCCTCGCGCCTCGGTCGACATCACGGTGAGGGACTGGCACGGGAAGGAGCACCCCTTCGTGGTCGGTCCCAAAAACCCTTACTGGATGTCGATTTCCGCCGTTCCCTCCTCACTCAAAAAAGCGGTGATCGCCGCGGAGGACGCCAACTTCTATACGCACGAGGGAGTCGACTACGAGGCGATCCGGGAAGCGATCAAGACCGACATCCAGAAGGGACGGTTCGTCCGGGGGGGAAGCACGATCACCCAGCAACTGGCCAAAAATCTTTTCCTGTCGCGGGAGAAGTCCGTCTCCCGGAAGATCAAGGAGTACGTCCTTGCCCGTCGCATCGACGACAGGCTGAGCAAATCCCGCATCCTCGAGCTGTACTTGAACGTGGTCGAGCTGGGGCCGATGGTGTACGGGGTGGGGCACGCTTCGCGCTACTATTTCAGGAAGCCGGCCACCGACCTGACGGTCCGCGAGAGCGCCTTCCTCGCGTCCATGCTGCCCGGCCCGAAGGTGTACGATCCGTACCGGAACCTGGGTCGCGTCGTGCGCCGGTCCGACCGGATCCTTCGCCGGATGGTCGCCGCGCACATGATCACCGAGGAGGAGTACCGGGCCGCTTTGGCGGAGGAGCCGAACGTCGAGGGCCTGTCCAGCAAGGTGGAGAAAACCATGGCCTCCCCCCCGCCGGGGGAGATGTTGCAACCACCGGATTCCGGCGCGGGGATCGAACCGCAGCCGGGCGGTCCCCCCGCCGGCCAAGGCCGATAGACTAGTGCAGCGTCTCGCAAATACGTTGACCTTCGAGTCCGTCTCCGTGCACAGGGCGGTGCGGGGAGTTCCACGGACTGGGCGGGGACACTCCTCAACGTACGACTCGATATAGGAATGTCCCCCTTGGGAATGTCCCCGGTGAATTGCGGCGAGCGCAACGGCAGCGAGCGGAGAGGAAGCCCCCCGCGAGCCCGTGCGCGGAAGGGCCGCCTGTCCCGGGCTATCCCGGAGGCGGATCGGTGCGTCAAGCTATTTACGAGACGTTGCCCTAGGAACGCCCTTTCGCCCTCCGGAGCGCCTGCGCGATGTCGGCGACAAGATCGTCCGGGTTCTCGATACCGACAGAGAGGCGAATCAGCAAGGGGGTGAGACCCACCGCCGCCTGTTCCTCGAGGGGGATGTCGGCGTGCGTCATCGTGGAGGGGTGGGTAATGAGGGACTCCACGCCCCCGAGGCTTTCGGCCAACAGGACGGTTTGCAGGGCGTTCAGGAAAATCGGGACCGCTGATTCCCGGGACAGTTCGAAGGAGATGATCGCGCCGGGGCCGTCCGCCTGCGAACAATGCAGGTCGCGCCGGTGATGGCCGGAAAGGCCCGGGTAGAAGACCTTCCGGACGAACGGTTGGGCGGCGAGAAAGGCCGCAATGACTTCCGCGCTCTGCTGGGCCCGGGCCACCCGGACGGCGAGCGTCTTGATCCCCCGGAGCAGCAGCCAGGAGTCGAAGGGGGAAAGGACCGCCCCGACCGCCTTCTGGGCGAAGTGCATTCGTTCTCCGAGTTCCGGATCGGTCGTGATCACCGCCCCCCCGATCAGGTCGTTGTGCCCGCCCAGGAACTTGGTGGCGCTGTGGACCACCACGTCGGCCCCGAGGGCTAAGGGGCGCTGCAGAAACGGCGACATGAAGGTATTGTCCACGACGGAGAGGATCCCCTTGTTCCGGGCGATCCGGGCGACCTCCCGGATGTCCGCGATCTTCATGAGCGGATTGGTGGGCGTCTCGACGAAGACGGCCCGAGTCTTCTTTCCGATCTTCTTCGCCACCTGCCCGGGGTTTCCCATGTCGGTGTAGTCGAACGCCAGTCCGTAGGGCCTGAGGATCTGCTCGAACAACCGGTAGGTGCCCCCGTACAGGTCATCGGAGCACAGGATGTGGTCGCCTGACCGGAAGAGCGTCATCACCGCCGAGATGGCCGCCATCCCGGACGAGAAGGCCGCTGCCTTCTTCCCTCCCTCGAGGTCGGCGATCGCCTGTTCCGCCGCCTGCCGGGTCGGGTTTTCCGAGCGGGAATAGTCGAAGCCGCGGTGCTTTCCGAACGCCTCGTACCGGTAGATGGCCGTCGCGTAGATGGGGACGCTGATCGAGCCGAACGCCCGGTCGGCGCCGACTCCCGCCTGCGCCGCCACGGTTTCGAGTGACCGTTTCCGCTTCAGTGGCGGGTTCTCCTTCGGGTCAGATGAAGTACATGACGTTGCGCTGCCTGCGTTCCGCCGCCTCCTGCTCCTCCCGCGCGAGGTCGGCGAGCGTCCAGCGGTCGAGCACCGACACGATGGCCTCGGAAGTCTCCCGGACGAGCCGGGAGACCGCGGAAGACGAGTCCTTCCCGGAGGTTTTTCTCCCCCTTCCCTTCCTCACCTTTGCCGGGGCGACCGGCCCTTCGATGGCCTCGATGATCTCGGAGGAGCGGATCTCCTCCGGGCGGCGAACGAGGAGGTACCCGCCTCCGACGCCCCGCCTGCTCTCCACGATGCCGGCGTTCTTCAGCTCAAGAAGGATCAGTTCCAGGAATTTTTTCGGGATCCGGTTCCTTTCCGCCAGTTCCTTGATCTGGAACGTGGTCCCTTCCGGATGTCTGGCTGCGTAAATGAGCGCCCATAAGGCGTATTCCGCTTTTTTCGACAGGCGCATCCTTCCTCCGGAACTTATCCTATAAAGACGATTGTAAATGTAGAGAATATTACCGTCAAGGGCGTTCCCCTTCCTTTTCCACCACGATGAGAAAAGCGCTTTCCTGTCTGCTGACCCCGGAAACCCGGTGCCCCTCCTGCTTAAGGGAGGAGATCACGTTCTTAAGCGCATCCTCGGCGAGGAGGACGTTGAGCTTCCCTGCCGGGGGGATCTTCGCGAGCCCCATCTTTACCTTCACGAACGTCATCGGGCATACATCCTTTGTAATGTCGAGCGTAGGGATCATGACGATTCGGCGATCCTCTCCGTTATCCGTGAATCCAGCGCGGGGAAGCCGGTGCGCATCAGCGTGTCGCCGAAACGCTCCCGCGATCTCCCCTCGGCCCGGTAGAACTCGATGACGGACCGCACCGCCGCCATGACCTCCTCCGGGCTGCAGAGGATGCGGAGTATCTTCCTGCCGAGCAGGGGGACCCGTCCGAACTTCCCGCCTGCGTAAAGCCGGTATCCCCGATTCCCTTCTCCCATGGCCCGGGTCGGGCACGACTCGATGCAGTCCCCGCACCCGATGCACCCTGCGAGTGATACGGAGACCACTGCCTGATCCGGGGAGACCTCGATCGCCTTCGAGGGGCAGACCGCCGCGCAGATCCCGCAGAAGGTGCATGCCTTCCCCCCCCAGCGGGGCTCGATCCACCCCTTGATTCCTATGTCGTTCTCCTCGGCCTTGAGGCAGTTGTTGGCGCACCCGGAGATCCCGACCTTGAACTTGTGGGGGACCGGCTGCCCATAGAACTCCCGGTCGACGGCAAGGGCCAGTTCCGGTGCGTCGATCACGCCACTCGGGCAGACGCGGCACCCCTGGCAGGCTGTCACCGTCCGCACGGTGGGACCGCACACTCCCACGCCGACGCCGGTTGTGCCGAGGAATTCCTTGACGGCGGCGAGCGACTCCGTCGGAACGTTCGGGATCTCGACCCCTTGCCGCGCCGTGAGATGAACGGTCCCGCGGCCGAACTTCTCCGCGGCGTCGCAGATCGCCCGCAACTGCTCCGCGGAGAGGTCCCCCCCCACGATGTGGAGGCGGACGGAGAACCGCCCTGCCTCCTTCTGACGCATCATCCCGCCCTTCTTGAGCTCCTTGTAGTCGTCGATGTTCATGCGGTAAGGCTCACTTCCGGTACCCCGTCGCCCGCCACGTATTCGGCGAGGAACGAGACGTACTTGAACGCGTTGTCCGGGGAGATGCATACCGACACCGTCCCCGGGGGGAGGTTCTCCTGCAGGGCCGCCCAGACGATCGCACCCGTGGAGGGCCCCGCGAGGAGGCTCTCCTCCCGGGCGAGCCGGATCGTTGTGCGGTAGGCATGCGTATCGGAGACGCGCACGGTCTTGTCGACCAGGGACCGGTCGAGGATCCCGGGCGTCCTGCTCTCCTCGAAGTTCTTCAGGCCGGAGAGCCGGTGTCCCCTCTCGGGCTCGATGGCGACCACCTGGACGTCCGGCTTCTTCTCCTTCAGGTACTTCGCCACCCCCGTAATCGTCCCGCAGGTGCCGTATCCCGCGAAGAAGTGGGTGACCTTCCCTTCCGTCTGCTCCCATATCTCCGGGCCGGTCGTCTCGTAATGGGCACGCACGTTGTCGGGGTTTTCGTACTGGTTGGGCATGACGTACCGGTCCCGGGTCGCCTCGGATGTGACGAACGTCCGCGCAAGAGCGATTGCGCCGTCCTTGGGATGGTCGACCGGGCACAGGTCGTCGGGCGTGGGCCACACCTCGGCTCCCAGGAGCCTGAGCAGCGCGATCTTCTCTTCGGGGGCCCCGGACGGGATCGTGATCGTGCAGGGGAGCCCGATGATGTTCGAGAGGGCGGCGAGGGCGATCCCCGTGTTCCCCGACGTGGGCTCCACGATCCTTTTCCCTGCAATCCTCCCGTCCCTTTGCAGGCCCTCGAGGAGGAACTTGGCGGTGCGGTCCTTGATGGACCCGAAGGGGTTCATCCACTCCAGTTTCGCGAGGATCTCTCCGCTTCCCCGCAAGGGGAGGCGACGCAGGCGCAACAGGGGCGTCGGGTTCCCGGGCGACCCGATCATCTGCGATACATCGTCAAACACTTTCCGCGATAGATCCATGGTCCGTCTCCCTCTCCGTTTCCTTCGTGATGGCCGCGCCGGCGCTCTTCCCGATAAAGAGGATGGAGGGAGACGCGACTCCCGCCTCGTCTGTGGTGCGGGAAAGATCGGAAATGCGCCCGCGGATGACCCGTTGTCCGCGCCGGGTTCCGTTCTCCACGATGAGGAACGGGGTGTCCGGCGGGAACCCCGCCCGGGCGAGGTCCCGCTCCAGGCCGCGGACCCGCCCCACCCCCATGTAGACGGCGATGGTGCCGTCCCGGGGAAGGGCCTTCCAGTCGATCCCGGAACCCTCCTTCGCCGCCGATTCATGGCCTGCGACGAAGGTGACGGAGGAAGAGAACTCCCGGTGTGTCAGGGGAAGATTCGCCGCCGCCGCGCATCCAATCGCAGCGGTGATCCCCGGCACGATCTCGAAAGGAATTCCTGAGGTCGCGAGACATTCCGCCTCCTCCCCCCCGCGGGCGAAGACGAACGGGTCGCCCGACTTCAGGCGCACCACGGCCTTTCCCTCCCGGGCGAATCGCACCATCGCCTCGTGAATCGCTTCCTGCTTCAGGCGGGACCCGTGGCCTGCGGTCCGCCCCCGTCGCGCAAAGCAGATCTTCACCGCCCTTTCCGGGGCAAGCGAGAGAATCTCTTCGGAAACGAGGTAGTCGTGGATGACGACGTCCGCACTGCGCAGAAGCCCCAGGGCCCGGATGGTCAAAAGGTCCGGGTTCCCCGGACCCGCCCCGACGATGTGTACCTTGCCAGGGGCGGCGCGGATCTTCTTCCGCCTGCGCCCCCTCTCCATGCGGACCGAGATCTCCTCCCGCCGGTCCTCCAGAAACTCCCGGATCGCCCGGGCCGCCCCGGGGTGTCTCCCTCCGGTCGACACCGCGAGCGTGAACCCCTTGCCTTCTACGACCGCGGGAGACAGGAAGGTGCTGTCGTCCGGCGAATCCGCCACGTTCACCGGAATGCCCCGCCGACTTGCCTCCCGGAAAATCGACCGGTTCACGCGGGGATCGGAAGTGGCGGCGAAGACGATCGCCATCCTGTCGAGGTGCTCCTCCCGGAAAGTCCCCTCGATCAGGCGGATCATGCCGCGCTTCGCCAATTGGAGCACAGGGGTGGACGCCTCGGGAGCGACGACGGTCACGCGGGCGCCGCGCCGCAGGAGGGAACGGATCTTCCGTAAGGCGACCCGGCCCGCCCCTAC
Source organism: Deltaproteobacteria bacterium CSP1-8 (assembly GCA_001443455.1). Lineage (GTDB taxonomy): Bacteria > Desulfobacterota > Deferrimicrobia > Deferrimicrobiales > Deferrimicrobiaceae > CSP1-8. The sequence goes on from LDXO01000006.1 coordinate 24,207, forward strand.
GACGAGGGCCGGCGTGCCTTCGGCCCGGAAAAAGATCGGGAGATAGGGATCTTGTGCCTTCATGCCTGCCTCACAGGTAATATTCCGGTTCCCGCTTTCCCAAGGGATCGGGAAGGACGCTTCCCCGGATCGCTCTCACCGAAACAGCGTCCCCCGCAGCGAGCGCCTCGGCCATCGAGTGGCTCCGCAGAAGGAGGGCGACGAGGAGATAGCCCCCTTCCGTTTCGACTTCCATCCGCAAATGCGTTCCCAAGAAGCGGGCCGATCTCACGCGCGCCGTGGCGCATCCCTCTCCGCACTCGTCCACCGGTCCCATGGTGATGTCCTCGGGGCGGAGGATCACCTTGACGGGAGCACCGTTTTTCATTTCGCATTCCCCCTCCATGCGGATCGCGAGACTGCCCGCATAGGCGTACCCGTGGTACATCTGGCCCGGCAGGACGTTGACCTCCCCAACGAAACGCGCCACGAACTCTGTCGCCGGCCGCTGATACACGTCCCGGGGCCGGTCCACTTGCTCGATCCTTCCCTCGCTCATCACGGCGATCCGGTCCCCGAGCTCCATCGCCTCCTGCTGGTCGTGCGTGACGAAAAGGGTTGTGATCCCCACTCTCTTCTGGACCGCGAGGATCTCCTTCCGAAGCCGTTCCCGCACCTTGATGTCGAGAGCCGAGAGCGGTTCGTCGAGCAAGAGGAGCGAGGGCCGAATCGCCAGCGCCCGGGCCAGGGCGACCCGCTGGCGCTGTCCCCCCGACAGGTGATCCACCGGCCGGTCGGCCTCCTCCGACAGCCCCACCAGGTCGAGCATCTCCCGGGCCTGACGGCCTCTCTCCGCTTGGCCTACCCCCCGTACCCGAAGGCCGAAGGCGACGTTTTCCAGGGCGGTGGACCGGGGAAAGAGAGCGTAGTCCTGGAACACGAAGCCGACGCCGCGGCTTCTCGCGGGGTCCGAGTTCACCTCCCTCCCGCCGATCCGGACGACCCCCGCGTCCTGAGGGAGGAGCCCCGCAACGATGCGCAGGAGCGTCGATTTCCCGCAACCGCTGGGTCCCAGAATCGCGAGGAACTCTCCCGGGTTCACGGAGAGGGAGACGTCGCGAAGGACCTCCTTCGCGCCGAAGGACTTCCGGATCCGGTCCACGGAGAGGCGTTGCGTCATGGAGTCCCTTCCTTCCCTTTCCGGCCTACCTGGAAGAACTGCAGCAGGAGCAGGATGAGGAACGAGGCGACGGCCAGGAGAATGGCGATTGCGGAGGCGCCCTCCACGTCCCCCGTGTTGAACCGGGAGAAGATGTACAGCGGGCCGGTCTGCGTCCTTCCGACGAGGTTTCCCGACACCATGATGGAGGCGCCGAACTCCCCGAGGGAGCGGGAAAAGGTGAGGAACGAGCCGGCGATGAGCCCCTCCCGGATCGAGGGGAGAGTGACGAGGAAGAGCACTTGCCGTTCCGTCGCCCCGAGCGTTCTCGCGGCATCCTCGGGGGAGCGGGGGGTAGTCTCGAGGACCGCGGCCACCGCCCTCACCATGAAGGGGAAGGTGACGAACACGTGCCCCAGGAGCAGGCCCGGGAAGGAGAACATGATCCGGATGTCATGTTCGTCGAGGTACTTCCCGAATGGTCCGAATGGGCCGTAGAGCAGCAGGAGGGCGAACCCGGTGACCACCGTCGGGATGGCGAGGGGGATGTCCACGAGAGCGTTGAACGTCCGGCGCCCGGGGAACCGGTATCGCGTGAGGATGAACGCCATGGCGGTGCCGATCACCCCGTTGACCGCGGTGGTCGCAAGAGCTACGGCGACGGTCAGCCAGAGCGCCTTGAGGGCGTCGGGCTCCTTCAGCCGGTCCCAGAAGACGCCGATCCCCTCGCGGACCGCGTACTGGTTGAGCGATACGAGGGGCAGAAGGATCAGGACGAAAAAAAGCCCGATCACGGAGGTGAAGAGGGACCACCGGACGAGGGGATCGAGGTTTCGGGACCGTGCCGCCATCTCCCGCCTATTTCTGCTGGGTCCTCTTCCACACCGTATCGATGATGTTTTTCCTCGCGTTCTGCCATCCGCCCAGGTCGTCGACGGTGAACGGTTCGGCCACCAGGGCGTACTTGGCCCCGAACTCCTTCTCGACGTTCCTGTCCACGGGACGAAAGCCGTGCTTCGCGTATGCCCGCTGCGCCTCCGGCATATAGAGAAACCCGATCAGCTCGTTGACGGCGTGCTCCTGTTCCGGACGGATGTTCCGGTCGATCCGGGAGATCTTCCACTCTGTCTCGATCGTCTTCCTGGGCACGCATATGGTATAGTCGCGGCCCTTTCCCTTCTCCAGCAGCGCCTCGTTCTCGTAGGTCACGATGGCGTCCCCGAACCCGCGAACGATGCGGAGACGTCCACGTCCTTCCCGAATTTCTCCCGGTAATACTTCTTGAATGCAGGAAGGATCTCCTTGACCGTCGCATCCTCCGTCACGCAGCAGGAGTTGATCGCAATCTTGACCGTTTCCGCGTTTGCCAAACTGGAAAGGGAGGCCAATGAAGCGAGGAACAGGATCACCTTTTTCATGCTGCCTCCATAAAATACATGGTTTTTGTAGCGTTTATGTTTCAATAAAACCCCGCAGGCATGCGGGGCAACTATATATATTCTATGGAAAAAGAAGAATATATAGGGAAACCTCACCTGTCAAGAAATACTTTTTTGTTTATTTTAAGCAGGTTAGGGAGAGAAAAGGGATTCCTGCAGGAAGGATATTTCTGCGATAAGACCGGTTCGGACCCGATTCGGGATTACGGATGTGCCAGCGTCCGGGCGATCCGGTAGACCTCGGCCAGCGTGGATGGGGAAAGCGTTGTATGCCAGTGGCCGGTCAGCCGGGCGACTCCCCACAGGAGGTAGATCGTCCCCAGCCCGGCAAGGGGAACGAGGTACGGGGAGAGGGATGCGTTCCCCTTCCGGGTGACCGTCAGGCAATCCTCCACGGGACACGACGTGACGCACGACATGCACCCGGTGCACTCGGGGGTCCACACCGACGCCTTCCGGTGGACGGTGATCTCCACGGGACAGCCCCGGGTGCACGCCTTGCAGTCGATGCAGGTCGCTTCGTCGCGCACGACCCGCTGGGGCGACATCCAGCTGACAAGCCCCAACAGCGCCCCGTAGGGGCACAGGTACCGGCACCAGGAGTTCTTGATGACGACGGAAAGAACGACGAGGACGGCCAGGGATACGCCAGCGGTCGGGGAGATGTCGGTGAAGAACAGGAGCATCTTGGCGTCCGCAGCGTAATTGTACGGGGTGTGCAGGAACCCGGTGACCGCCTCCCCGTCCATCTTCCAGAGGATCGCCCAGGCGAAGAACGCAAGCAGAAGATACTTCAGGGAGGAAAGCAGGGTGTCGGCCCGGCGGTTTACGAGGGTCTCCCTCTCTTGCTTCCTCCAGAGCGTTTTCTTCCCCACCCACTCCAGCGCCCGGGAGATCCCCCCAACCGGGCAGACCCAGGAGCAGAAGACCTTGCGGGCGAGAAACGAAGAAAGGATTGCCGCGATCAGGATGGTCAGGCCCGCCGGGTGCACCTCGTCGTAGCGGCCGGTGAGGAGGTAGCGCTTCAGGCTGACGAGGGCGCTGATGGGCAGGAACCCCTCCACCGTAGGCGGCCGGTGGGCGGTGACCGGGCCTCCCGAGACGATCTGTTGGTAGAAGGAGTGGAACTCGATGCCCACCAGGACGAAGAAGAGGAGGTAGGCACCCTGGACCACCCACCGGAGCGCGGGGAGGAGCGCATGGGGGTTGCGCCACTTCACGGGGGCCGGCCCCTCCTGTTCGAACGCCACGGCGGGTTCCGTCATCGATATTCCTCTCTCTCGGGGCGGAGTGGACGCCCGTTTCATACTCTCCCATCCCTGCTCCGGCTTCCTTGACCTAACTCAAACCCCCCCATACACTGGAATCGTCCGGCTTGGCGTCGGAAGGAGTCCGCGACATGACGCTTGTGGGAGAAGTGTTCGTAGCCGACGTCCTCGGGAAGCCGGTGCTCGACCCGTTGGGCGAGGAGATCGGGAAACTGCGCGACATCGCAGTGGTCGGCGGCGGACCGTTTCCCCGGGCGGCGGGCCTTCTGCTGGAGAGAAAGAAGACGGTGCTTTTCCTTCCGTGGGAGGATTTGAGCATCTTCAACCGTCGGATCATCTCCTCGCGCAAACGGGATTCCGAACTGGCGGAATTTGCTCCTGTCCACGACCAGCTGCTCATCGGGAAGGACCTCCTGGACAAGCAGATCGTCGACATCGACGGAGCGAAGGTCGTCCGGGTAAACGACGTCAAGCTTGCCGAGGAAGGGGGAGCCGCCTGCGTCACGGACGTGGACGTGGGAGTGCGCGGGATCCTGCGCCGCCTCGGGGTGGAGCGGAGGGGCGAGGCCTTCTTCCGGGCGATCCGCCACCCGCTGCGCCACCAGATGATCTCCTGGGCCCTGATCCAGCCCCTCCACGAGAAGCTCGACCGGCTCACCCTGGCCGTTCCCCGGGAGGCGCTCTCCGGGATCCACCCGGCGGACATCGCCCAGATCATCAGCGGCCTCTCCCCGGACGAGAGGAAGGGGTTCTTCGGGAAGCTCGACCTCGAGACGGCCGCCGAGGCGCTCCACGAACTGGAGCCGGAGGTGCAGGCCGACCTCATCACCGACATGGACAAGGAGCAGGCCGCGGACGTCATCGAGCGGATGCCGCCGGACGAGGCGGCGGACGTGATCGCCGATCTTTCCCTCGAGAAGGCCCAGGAGATCCTCGAACTGATCGAGAAAGAGGAGGCCCAGGACATCCATGAACTGCTGGGGCACGAGGAGGACACCGCGGGGGGCCTCATGACGAACGAGTACCTCGCCTATCCTCCGGGGATCACCGTGAGGGAAACGGTGGAGAGATTCCGGGGGGAGGCCAGCGGGATCGAGGCGGTCTACTACGTGTACGTCGTGGAGGACGAAAAGCTGTCGGGGGTCGTCGGGCTGCGCGATCTCATCCTCGAGGACCCTTCCAAAACGCTCGGCGAGGTGATGCACACGAAGCTGATCACCGTCCGGGCGGACGCGAACCAGGAAACGGTCGCCGAGTTGATCTCCAAGTACAACCTGCTTGCCCTTCCGGTGGTCGACGGGGAGAACTGCCTCTTGGGCATCGTGACCGTGGACGACGTCGTGGATCTGCTTCTGCCGCCTGCCTCCCGCCGCCGCCGCCGGAAGATGTAGGAGCATACCCCTCCCTCACCACCGCCATCCGGTCCGGCTTCTTACGGTTCGGCCCCGAGCATCCCCGGAAGCCCCGGGACAATCGTCAGGATCACGAGGAAGATCGTGAGAAGGATCATGACGACCGCAGTCGTCCACGCGATCCCGTTGAACGCCTTGGAGTTGACGAACTCCCCCATCAGTTCCCGGTCGTTGATCAGCCTCAGCATGAACACGAGGACGAACGGCAGGAGGATGCCGTTGGCCACCTGGGAAAAAAGCATGATGAGGATCAGGGGGGCGGCGGGATACAGGACGCACAGGGCGCCAAGCACGATAATCCCGGTGTACAGCCAGAAGAAGTGGGGGGCCGTCCGGAAGTCCTTGTCGATGCCGGACTCCCACCCCATCCCCTCGCAGACGGAGTAGGCGGTCGCCAGCGGCAGGATGGAGGCGGAGAAGAGGGATGCGTTGGCCAGGCCGATGGCGAAGAGGAGCGAGGCATACTTTCCGGCGAGCGGCGCCAGGGCGAGGGCAGCGTCCTTGGCGTCGTTGATGTGAATCCCCTCCGCGAACATCGTCGCTCCGCATGCGACGATGATCGAAAGCGCCACGATGTCGGTGACGAAACAGCCGACGATGACATCCGCTCTGCACAGGGCGTAGTCCTCCAACGGGATGTGCTTTTCCACGACCGCGGACTGCAGGTAGAACTGCATCCACGGGGCGATCGTCGTCCCCACCATGCCGATGAGCATGATGACGTAGGCGCTGTTCGCCTGCAGAACGGGAGTCACGACCGCGCGCGCCACCGTTCCCCACTGGGGATGGGCGAAATAGGCGGACACCGCGTAGGTGAAGTACACGGTGCTCGCAATGAGGAAGATCTTCTCGACGATGCGGTAGGTCCCCTTCACGACGAGGAACCAGACCGCCACCGCCCCGATGGGAACGGAGATGTACTTGCTGACCCCGAAGATCTCCAGGGCGGCCGCCCAGCCGGCGAATTCCGCGACCGTGTTGCTGATGTTGGCCAGGAGGAGCGCGATGAGCAGGAAGAAGGTCGGTCGGACCCCGAACTTCTCCCGGATGAGGTCCGCAAGAGTCTTCCCCGTGACCACCCCCATCCTCGCCACCATCTCCTGGACGACGATCAGGGCGGCCGTGATCGGGATGAGCGTCCAGAGGAGGGAGTACCCGAAATGCGCGCCGGCGATCGAGTACGTGGCGATCCCCCCGGCGTCGTTGTCGACCGATGCCGTGATGATCCCGGGGCCCAGGACGGCCAGGAACGCGAGAAACCTCTTCTTGTCGGGGCGGCGCAGACGCATGGGAATGCCTCTCCCGGCACGTCGGATAATTTTCCAAAACTACCATACCTGTTGGGGACTTGCCTACTGAAAGGGGAAGGGCGCATGGCATTGCTCGCACCCGGTGATATAATAATCATCCCCCCGAAAACACCGCGGGGCGGTCAACGGAATCGAGGGAAAAGGAGGTGCCCCATGGAACTGGTGCTGACCAACCTGGAAATCCGGGCGCTGAAAGAGACCCTTGAAACGGAGATATCGCATTTGCGGAGGGAGATCACGGCAGCGAAGGACCGGCGGACGCGGGAGGATCTGGTCACCCAGAAGGAACTCCTGGTGTCGATCCTGGAAAAGTTGCCCGCCGTCGTCCTGAACGTCGCTTGATGCAAGGAAGGCGATCGCGCAGCAGGTCAGTGCGAGTGCCCCGGCAGGCCGTCGTGGTCGTGTGACGGCACGCCGTGCCGGGCGACCCCCGAAGCATGCGCCGGGTCCACGTGGATGGTCGCATCCGACAGGTACCGGAGGTGATGGAGCATCCGGTGGCGGACCTCTGTCGCGATCGCATGCCCCTCGCTCACGGACCGTTCGCCGTCGACGGCGAGGTTTACCTCCGCGTACATCCGGTGGCCCGCCCAGCGGACCCGAACGTCCGATACCTCCACGACTCCGGTCACGGAGGCGGCGGTCTCCCGGATCTCCCCGACCGCAGCCGGGTCGGATCCGTCGAGCAGCCGCAAGAATATCTCTTTCCCCGTCTCCCACACGATCCTAAGGATCATGGCGGTGATCAGGAGTCCGACCGCCGGGTCCGCGAGGGGAACCCCCAGCCAGACGCCCGCCGCTCCCAGGAGGACCGCGAGGCTCGTCAGCGCGTCCGCATGCGCGTGGCTCCCGTCCGCAACGAGCGCGGCGCTCCCGATCTCTTTTCCGACCCGCACCCGGTAGATGGCCACCGCCTCATTGCCGAGAAAGCCGACCACCGAGGCGGCGGCGACCGCCCACAGGTGCCGTACCGGCGCCGGGTTCACGAACCGGCGGACCGATTCCGCCCCGGCCGCGACGGCGCTCGCCAGGATGACGCCGACCACGATGACCCCGGCCAGGTCCTCGACCCGGCCGTACCCGTAGGTGAAGCGGTCATTCGCTCCCTTGCGAGCCAGCCGGAAGGCGATCCACAGGGGGATGGCGGTGGCCGCGTCCCCCAGGTTGTGAATCGTGTCCGCGAGGAGGGCGACGCTGCCCGTGAAGAAGACAACGGTGGCCTGGCAGGCGGCCGTCGCGAGGAGGGCGGTGAACGACCACAGGACGGCACGGGCTCCCTTCCCGGTCGTCGTCACGACGGGATCCGCGGGGGGATGGTGGTGGTTGTGGGTATGTCTGCGCATGATCATTGGATTCCGGTCAATGGAGGAAGACGCAGCCGCACATGAGGGATCAGCTCGTGGACCGGAACCCCTGCTCGCCGAGGCGGGCGGCCAGCTCCTCCCCGTGGGCCCGGTCACGCGTCTCGAGGAGAAGAACGACGGTCGAGTACCCCAGAGGGCAGTCGGGCGGAAGCCGGTCGTGCTCGATGCTGACCACGTTCGACCGCTCCCCCGCGACCGCGGAGAGCAGGGTGGCAAGGGAGCCGGGCCGGTCCGGGATGAGGAACCGCAGGCGGACGAGCCGCCCCGAGCGGAAGAGCCCCCTCTCGGTGATCTGGGAGAGGAAATTGACGTCGATGTTCCCTCCCGAGAGGACCATCACGGCGGGGAACTTCGTGGGCGGGCGCTTGAAAAGAAGCGCCGCCAGCGGGGCGGCTCCCGCCCCCTCCAGCGTGGTCTTCATCTCCTCGAGGGCGTACAGGATCGCCGCGGCGATCTCCTCGTCGTCCACGATGGCGACGTCGTCGACCCACCGCCTTGCGGCCTCGTAGGTCCGATCGCTCAGCGACTTCACCGCGATCCCGTCCGCGATCGTGCGCGCCTCCGTGCACGCCACGGGCCTCCCCTTCTCGAGGGAGGGAAGGAGCGAAGAGGCCCCTTCCGCCTGCACCGCGATGAGCTCCGACTCCGGATACGTCTCCTTCACCGCGGCCCCGATGCCGGCCAGCAGCCCACCGCCGCCCACGGGGACGTAGATGGTTCCGGGCAGGCCGATCTCCTCGACGAGCTCCATTCCGAGCGTCCCCTGGCCCGCGATCACCATCGGGTCGTCGAAGGGATGGACCAACACGAGGCCTTCTTCCCCTGCGAGGGCGAGGGCGTGCTTCGACGCCTCGTCGAAGGTCTCCCCGTGGCTGATGATGCGCACGTTCTCGCCGCCTTCGCGCTGGGCCCCGGCCCATTTGGAGACGGGCGCCCAGAGGGGCATCACGAGCGTGGCGGGGATTCCCGCCTCTTTCGCGGCCCGGGCGACGCCACGGGCATGGTTCCCCGCGCTGGCCGCGATGACGCCGGAGATCCGGGTCCGGTGCAGGGAGAGCACCTTGTTGGCGGCCCCCCGGATCTTGAACGAACCGGAGTACTGGAGATTCTCCAGCTTGGAGAGGACTTTTCCTCCGAAACGTGAGGAAAGAGGGGTCTCCTCGACGAGGGGGGTGGCGTACGCCATCCGATAGACCCTCGCCTTCGCCTCGATCACGTCCTTGCGACCGAAGTCCATGGTACCCCCTTGGTGCGGCGCCGGGTCCCGTTGCTGTCCCCTGCGATTCCAGTGTACGTTTACTCGAACCACGAGGCCAGCGCATGCCGATTATTCCACGCCATTGGCCCGGCGGTCACCCGGTACACGGATATCCGTAAAATAAGATCGTGTTGGCTCTTCATCGGTTCACCCCCCCTTGTGGGGTTTCGAACAGGTTTCGGATGATCCGGCCGGTCTTTTGGTCTGCAACGGGTACGCTCCGCGTCCGCTTGGCAACACGACCGCCCGCTGAGGAAGAAGCATGGCGCCCCGCATAAAGCAGCCTCTCATCCCGGATTATCGGAACGGAGGGGAAAGCATTATATCTTTCGGAAATCGGAGGGCATAATGACAACATGCCGGGCAAGGTTTCCCTACCCCGGAGCCGCCGGATCCATTCGACGTTTTCAGGAGGGGAAGATGAGAAGATTCACCGCTTCGATTCTCATGTTGATCGTGGGGCTCGGAGGGTCAGTCGCGGCGGGGGAAACGGTGAAGATCCGCGACAATTCGTTTCTGCTCGAGGAGGCATACAACCAGGAACCGGGTGTGATCCAGCACATCCAGGCGTTCCAGTACATGAGAGATGGTTCCTGGGGGTACACTTTCACCGAAGAGTGGCCGGCTCCCCGGGAGACCCACCAGCTTTCGGCGACGATCCCCGTCGACCGGCTTCGCGGGGGTGGAACGGTTACGGGGATCGGCGACGTCCTGCTGAACTACCGCTACCAGCTTCTCTTGAGAGACCCTGTCGCACTCTCGCCGAGACTGTCGCTGATCCTTCCCACGGGAGACGAAGAGCGGGGTCTCGGAGAAGGGACCCTCGGGTTCCAGGGGAACATTCCGCTGAGCGTCGAACTTACCGACAGGTGGGTCACCCACTGGAACCTCGGTATGACCTATGTGCCGCGGGCCAGGGGAACGGGAGGCGCCCGAGAGGACACCTACGGCTTCCTCTACGGGGCGAGCGCGGTGTTCCTCGTGTCGGAGAATTTCAACTTCCTTATCGAGGCGGTAGGGGAGACCATCGAGGCCGTCACGGGAATCGGGATGACGGAAAGGGAGTCGTCCTTTTTCCTCAACCCGGGAGTCCGCTTCGCGTGGAACCATGAATCGGGGCTCCAGGTCGTTCCGGGGATCGGGGTGCCCATCGGGGTCGGGCCCTCGAGGGGGGAGTACGGGGTTTTTCTCTATCTTTCCTTCGAGCACCCTTTGTTTTGAAATTTCGGAACCCGTTGCTGTGGTGCCGTCCGACCGGGGGGAAGAGGATTCCGGATCTGTTCGAGCCCCAAAGGAGACGCATGCTGTTGCCGATGACGAGCAGCGTCGCTCCCATGTCCGCGGCGACCCCCATCCAGAGGGTGGCCAACCCCAAGGTTGCCAGGACGAGGAACATCGCCTTGGTGGCCAGGGGAAAGACGACGTTATAAACTGGTGTTATGGCTTTTGTCGACACCGCTCAAGGAAAAATTTCGTTCCGACCATGACTGGACCGATGGGGTGGTTTGTGCAGGGGGAATGCCATTGGAAGCGATTATTGGATTCCGATTGACCTTACCGGGGGAGGGACGTTAGAATTCCGCAAATGTTCACTCGAACGATATTCCGTGGAGTCGTTCTTGCGTTATTGACGCTCCAGCTGTTTGTGTCCGTCGCGGAAGCTGCGATCTGCAAATCCTGTCCCACCAAGGCGGTCGCCGCCTGCGCGTCCTCAAATGAAACGACGGCGACATCGTTCGCTCTCTCCGAAAGCCGGAACGATTCCTGTCCCTCGTCAACTCAAGATTCGGGAGACCACCTGTGCATGCTTTGCCCGTCCTGTCTTTCCCCTTTCATCGGGGACAATCCCGTTTCGGTTTTTCGAGACGATCATTTTCAGCGCTTCGCACCCCCTGAGCTTTCCATCCTGTACGAAGCACCCTCCTTCTCTCTGCTTAGACCTCCGATTCGCTGATCCCGCTCTTCCCCGTTTTCCGACCGCCGGTCCCCGAAGGAACCGGTGCGTACATCTTTGTGCACCGTAAAAAATGAATGCTTCACCAGTGGAAGGAGTCCTTATGGAAACCGCATCGGAGGTTCGTACCGACCGCGTTCCTGCCTCCGCAACCATCGACCGGAAGCAGACAAAGCCGGTAGCGACCCGAATCTGGAATTTTCTGATTTCGATAAAGCTCGCGATCTGGATGATCATCCTGCTGGCCGTCACCTCCATCCTGGGTACAGTCATCCAGCAGAACCAACCCCCGGAAAAATACCGCCAGGTGTACGAGGACTGGGCGTACAACCTGATGAATCGGATCAACCTGTTCGACATGTACCACTCCTGGTGGTTTCTTCTCCTTCTTTGCCTCTTCACCTTGAACCTCACCTGTTGCACGATCGACCGCCTTCCCCGGGTGATCCGAACGGTCCGCAAGCCCCGACTGACGATCGACGCCGCGATGGAAAAAACCCTTTCGCTCACGGAGCGGTGGAAACACAAAGGCGATATTCCGCAGTGGGCGGAGACGTACCGGTCCGCGCTTTCCGGTTCTTTTGCGGCTCCCAAGGTCACCGAAGCGGACGGGTCGGTGCACCTTTACGCGGAGAAGGGCGTCTACTCCCGGTTCGGCGCGTACGCCACCCATGCCGGCATCGTCATCGTCTTCATCGGGGCAATCATCGGGAACGTCTTCGGATTCAAATCGTACGTGAATATCCCGGAGGGGAAGGAAGCCTCCCATTTGGACGCCCGAGGCGGGAAGGAGCACATCGACCTGCCCTTCTCCGTCCGGAACAACAAGTTCTGGGTGGAGACCTATCCGAACGGACAGCCCAAGGAATATTCCTCGGATTTAAGCGTCATCGAGAACGGGCGCGAGGTCCTGCGCAAGACAATCGAGGTAAACGATCCGCTCGTCTACAAGGGGATCTGGTTCTATCAATCGAGCTACGGACAAGCCGGACCACCCATCGTCCAGGTATCGGTCAAGAAGGCCTCCGGCGAGGATGCGGGAATCCTGTCCCTCGCCCCCAACAAAAAGCGGGAGATCCCGGGGTACGGCACGGTCAGCGCCGTCAACTTCGAACCGAACTTCCAGGGGTTCGGTCCGGCCCTCCAGGTCATCGTGGAGAAACCGAATAAGGTCCCCCAACAGTTCTGGCTGCTCCAGAGGTTCCCCGACTCCGACCGGCAGAGGGGGGACGCCTTTACCCTGGGGTTCCTCAATATCAAGGAAAACTTCTACACCGGTCTCCAGGTCGCCAAGGATCCGGGGGTGAATGTGGTATGGCTGGGGTGCCTGTTGCTGACGGCGGGGATGATGATCTCCTTCTTCGTCTCCCATCGGCGCATCTGGATTCGTCTGTCCCCAGGCCCACACGGGAAAGTGGAAGTCACGGCGGCCGGGAGCGCGAACCGGAATCGGCCGGTCTTCGAGAAAATCTTCTTCGCCATCCTGGCCAAAATCAGGAAAGACCCGTCCAAGACAAATAAGGAGAACCCGGCATGAATACGCTCAACGTCCATCTCTTCGATCTGACCACCCTCTTGTTCGGCACGGCGTCCGTCAACTATGTCGCCTACCTGTATGGGAAAAGAGAGACCCTCGCCCGGATCGGGACGTGGATATGCCTGGCTGCGGCTGTCGTGTCAACCGTCGCCCTCGGGGTCCGGTGGGCCGAGTCGTACCAGATGGGAATCGGCAGGATCCCCGTGACCAATCTGTACGAATCGCTCGTCTTCTTTGCCTGGTCGGTCAACCTGTTCTACCTGTTGGTAGAGTGGAAGTACAAGAACCGCACCTTCGGCGCTTTCGTGATCCCGATCGCCTTCGCCACGATGCTGTTCGCCCTCACCAGCGAGAGCGGCATCCATCCCCTGGTTCCGGCGCTTCAATCGTACTGGCTGCACGCCCACGTGATCACCTGCTTCGTCGGGTACGCCGCCTTCACGGTGTCCGCGGGCGTCGCGGTAATGTACCTCATGAAAGCGAAGCGGGAGGAGGCGAAGGTGACGGGCGGCATCGTCGGCCTGTTCCCGGTCTCGAAGGTCCTGGATGATCTGGTCTACAGGTCGATCATCTGGGGTTTCCCGTTTCTCACCGCCGGGATCATCACGGGGGCGGCCTGGGCGAACTACGCCTGGGGGACCTACTGGTCCTGGGATCCCAAGGAGACCTGGTCGCTGATCGTCTGGCTGGTGTACGCGGCGTTTCTCCATGCCCGGATCACGAGGGGGTGGCACGGCAGGCGGGCTGCCATCCTGTCGATCGCCGGGTTCGCAGCGACCATTTTCTGTTATCTCGGCGTCAATCTGATCCTGTCCGGCCTCCACAGCTACGGGAGCTGAAGGCTGCAACCGGAGATAGGATCTAACCACCAAACGAAAAAACCAGAGAAGCAAGGGACACGATATTTTGCAGAGCATCCTCCGCCGGAAAGTAAAAATCGCGGTTGCTGCCATTTGCCTCCCGGTCCTCCTCCTGCTGGGAGCCGGAATCGGGGAGAGAAACGTCCTTTGTCTCGGAAACGATGGACACATCGCGGTCGATGCCGCCGACACGGGAACCTGCGCCCCCTTTTCGTCCGTCTTCGGCCCCCGCGGACCTTCCCTCTCGAAACTCGGCAGCATCGGGGGATCTTGCCGCACCCATTGTGGCCCCCGCGTGGATGTTATATCTCTCTCCGGCCTGCTCACACATGCAACGTTCTCCTCGTACCATTTCAGGCACTTAACCTGGTACGTGATGTCGCTTTGGCCGACTCCCGTTCGAAGCGATGATATTTTGGAATCGGCCGGTGGGGTGCTTCTCGTGAATACGGTTCTTGTCCATCATCGGCCTCCCACAGGCCGCCCTTCGTACGACTGTTCTTCTGATCCAGGCCTTTCCCAATCCGCCATGTCGCCTCGCTCCCCGCCGGGAGCAAGGCGTTATTTCCCCTTCCGGTCCAGTGTGTGCCCTGGGAAAGGACGACGTTGGATTTTTCCGGAGGTCGCGAAATGACATTGTCACCAGTTCGAAGGAGGTGGCCGTATTGAGTTCTTCAACTTCCATACGATCCGTTTTTTCGGCTCTGCTGGGATGCCTGCTCACAATAAACGTCGGGACGGTATTCGCCGCAGAAAAGGTCTTCGGTCTGCCCGAAGTCCTCTCCTACGCCCTTGAGAACAACGGGGAGATCAAGGCGCTGCGTGCCGAAAGGGGCCTGCGCGAGGCGGGGAGGATCCGGGCGGGCCTGCTCCCCAACCCTTCCCTGGAGTTCGAGGGCGCCGGCGATTTCCTCTTCGCGAACGAGGGCGAAAGGAGATTCTCCGCCGCCTACTCCCAGGAGATCCTGACCGCCGGAAAAAGGGCCAAGAGGCTCAAGGTTGCCGGGAAGGACCTGGAGGAGTACGGCTACCGGATCGCCGACGCGGAACGGCTCCTTGACGAGGAGGTCAAGGTTGCCTTCTACGATCTCATCCTGGCCGAACATCGGTTAAAGCTGGCCGGGAGGTTCGTGGAGATCAACGAGCAACTCCTGCGGGTCGCCCGGGACAGGTTCGCGGCCGGGGACATCCCGGAGCTGGAAGTGAACCTGGCCCGCGTGGAAGTGGCAAGGAGCAAGGGACGCAAGGCGGAAGCGGAACGGGAAATCGAACCGAGTCGGTTGAAACTCTTTTCCCTGATGGGCCTCTCCACGGGACCGGAGATCGGAATTGCGGGCACGCTTGAAAATAAGGAATTTCCGGCCCGGATCGAGGACCTAAGAGCTCTGGCGCTTGCCCGGAGACCTGACCTCATGGCCCTGGCTGCCGAAAAGGAAAGGGCCGACGCGGAGATCCACCTGGCGGAGGCGCAAGGGAAACCCAACGTGACGGCCGTGCTCTCCCTGGAGCGGGAAGATTCTTCGCTGGATGTCGGAGATATCACGGCGAAAGATCGTGACAAACTGGTGGGACTCAAGCTGTCGGTGCCCCTCCCGCTGTACGACCGGAACCAGGCGGGAAAAAAGGAAGCCGCAACGAGACGGCGAAGCGCCGAGAGCCGGTATCTCTTTGTCCGGAGGAATGTCGATAGGGAGGTGGAATCGGCTTTCGCCCGCCTGACCTCCTCCGAGAAGGCCCTGCGGATCTACGGCCGCGACATCTTCCCCCAACTCGAAGAGAACCTTCGGCTGACGCAGGAGGCCTACCGGCTCGCCGAAGTGGGGATCCTTTCCGTCCTTGAGGAACAGCGGAAGTTCCTCGACGCGAACGAGGGATACCTGGCGGCCCTCTATCAATGGAACACGGCCCTGGCCAGGCTGACGGCGGCCGTGGGCGGAAGGATCAATTGACGGAACGGCTTTCGCCTCGAACAAGGACAACGGAGGAAATCAATGAAGAATACGAAGATTGTTGCGGCCGTCGGGATCGTCCTCGCTCTCGTCTTGGGCGGCGCCTTCGCGTACCGGTTCAGCCACCTCGCAAAAGGAGGAAAGGCGGCGACCGCCGAAAAAGAGGAAGCCGCCCGAACCGAGCTGGGCAGCGAGGGAAAGGAAGGGGGAGACAAGCAGACCCGAGGCGTCCGTCTGAAACCGGAAATCCTGCAAAGCCGCGCGGTCGTCGTGGAGACTGCGAAAAAGGCGTCTCTCGGCGGCGTCATCGTCGCGACCGGCAAGGTGGGGGCCAACGCGGATCGGATCGCCCACGTCTCCCCCAGGATTCCCGGAAAGATCGTGTGGGTCGGCGCGAGCCTCGGAGACACCGTCGTCGCCGGGCAGGTCCTTGCCCGCCTGGACAGCGTGGAACTGGGGGAAGCCCTGTCCGAGTACTACAAGGCCCGGTCCCGGATCGCCCTCGCGAGAAGCAACCTGGACAGGATCAAGTCGCTCGTCGAGAAGAAGATCGCGGCCCGCAAGGAGATCCTGCAGGCGGAAACGGAATACCAGACGGCGATGTCCGAGCTCCACGCCGACGAGGAACGGCTGAGGCTCTACGGCCTCTCGCCCTCGGAATTCGAAGAGCACATAGAGGAGAAGAGAATCCTCCTCCCCGTCCACTCCCCCATCGCCGGGGTTGTCACGGAAAAACATACCATCGTCGGGGAGCTGGCGGACCCTTCGAAAAACCTCTTCACGGTCACCGACCTTTCCTCCGTGTGGGTGCTGGTGGACATCAACGAGAAGGACCTGGCGAAGATCGGCAGAGGCCGGCCGGCGGCGGTAAAGGTCGGGGCCTTCCCCGAGAGCGTCTTCAGGGGGAGGGTGACCTACATCGCGGACCTGGTGGATGAAGCCACGCGGACCGTAAAGGCGCGGATCGAGGTGGCGAACCCGGGGAGGAAGCTCAAGCCCGAGATGTTCGCCACGGTGGAGCTGGCCATCCCCCCGAGCAGCTCCCCGGGGCTGGCGGTCCCCGAGGAGGCGCTCGTCGAACTGGAAGGGAAGAAGGTCCTGTTCATCACCGGGGACGACGCCGAATTTATCCCCAGGGAAGTGGCGACCGGGGCCAACGGGGGAGGCTGGGTGGAGGTCACCGCGGGCCTGAAAGAAGGAGAGCGGTATGCGGCCAAGGGCGGGTTCCTCCTGAAATCGGAACTGAAAAAAGGCGAACTCGGAGAGGAATAGGCCCATGATCGACAGGATCCTTAGATTCTCGCTGGAACAGCGGTTGCTGGTCGTTGTCGCGACCCTTCTCCTGGTCGGCGCCGGCCTGTGGGCCATGAACAGGCTCCCCGTGGACGCCTTCCCGGACGTCACGAACGTCCAGGTGCAGATCCTCACCCAGGCGGGCGGAATGGCCCCCACCGAGGTGGAGAAACAGATCACCTTCCCCATCGAGACCACCATGGGAGGGCTTCCCCGCCTCCAAGAGGTCCGCTCCCTCTCCAAGATCGGCCTCTCCGTGATCACGGTGGTATTCGAGGACGGGGTCGACATCTACTTCGCCCGGCAACAGGTCTTCGAGCGCCTCCAGCAGGCCCGCGAGCGGCTGCCGAAGGGAATCGAACCGCAGCTGGGGCCTATCACCACCGGACTCGGCGAAATCTACCAGTACCTGGTCGAGGGGGAAAAATACGACATCCGGGAACTCCGTGCCCTGCAGGACTGGGTGGTCCGGCCGATCCTGCGGACGGTCCCCGGGGTGACCGACGTCAACTCCTTCGGCGGACAGGTGAAGCAGTACCAGGTCTTGATCGACCCGGGGAAGCTCAAGAGCCTCCACCTGACGCTCCGCGACGTCATGGAGGCCGTGGAGAGGAACAACGCCAACCGCGGAGCCGGTTACATCGAACACCGGGAGGAACAGTACATCGTCCGAGGACTGGGCCTCGCCAGGGGCCTTGAGGACCTGGAACGGATCGTGGTGGCCTCCCGGAACGGGACGCCGATCCATCTCGACGACGTGGCGCAGCTCCGGATCGGTAGCGAACCCCGCCAGGGAGCAACGACCCGCGACGGGAAGGGCGAAGCGGTGGCCGGCATCGTGATGATGCTCCAGGGAGCCTCCGGCAAGGAGGTGGTCGCCGCCGCCAAGGAAAAGGTCAAGACCATCCAGAAGCTTCTGCCGGTGGGCGTCCGTCTGGTTCCCTACTACGACCGGACCGAACTCGTCCGTAAGACCATCCGGACCGTCCGGAACAACCTCCTGGAGGGCGGTCTCCTGGTCGTGGCCGTCCTTTTTTATTTCCTTGGGAACGTCCGGGCAGCCCTCATCGTGGCCCTGGTCATCCCCCTTTCCATGCTTTTTTCCTTCCTCGGGATGCACTGGCTCCGGCTTTCCGCCAATCTCATGACGCTGGGAGCCATCGACTTCGGGATGATCGTCGACGGCAGCGTGGTGATGATGGAGAACACCATGCGGAAACTCGCCGAGAGGAAGGAGGGAGAAGGATTCATCCATACGATCTTCGAATCGGCCCGGGAGGTCGCCCGTCCGATCGTCTTCGGGATCGGGATCATCATCATCGTCTACATTCCCATCGTGACGCTCCGGGACATGGAGGGGAAGATGTTCTCCCCCATGGCGTACACCGTGGGGTTCGCCCTCCTGGGCTCCCTGATCCTGACGGTGACGGTCGTTCCGGCGCTCTGTTCCCTGCTCCTGAAAGGGAGAATCGTCGAGGAGACGGATCCGTGGCTTCTCCGCGCCCTCCGGGAGGCATACCTTCCCACGCTGCGGAAGGCAATGGCCCACCCGGGGAAGACCTTGGGCGTCACCGGCGCCGCCCTGGTCTTTGCACTGGCTCTTGTCCCCTTCCTGGGGAGCGAGTTCCTGCCGACCCTTGACGAGGGAAGCATCACGGTGCAGTCCTTCCGCCTTCCCTCGGTCTCCGTGACCGAGACTGTGAAAACCGCCGCCGCCGTGGAAAAGGCGCTCCTGTCCTTCCCCGAAGTGGAGAAGGTGGTCTCCCGGGCCGGGCGCCCGGAAATCGCCAACGACCCGATGGGGATCGACATCTCCGACATCTCCGTCAACCTTAAACCCCGCGGAGAATGGAAGACGGCCCGCAACAAGGAGGAACTGGTGGACAAAATGCGGGAGCGGCTGGAAAACATCCCCGGCATGTCCTTTTCCTTCACCCAGCCCATCGCCCTGCGCGTCGACGAACTGGTTTCGGGGGTGAAGTCCCAGATCGCCGTGAAGGTCTTCGGCGAAGACATGGAATCCCTGAAAGCGAAGGGCGAGGAGATCGCCCGGGTCATCGAGAAAGTCAGGGGGGCCGCCGATGTCACCGTGGAGAAGGTCTCCGGCCTGGGCTACCTCCAGGTGGAGATCGACCGGGCGGCCATCGCCCGCTACGGCATCAACGTGAGCGACATACAGGACGTCCTGGAAGTCGCCGTGGGAGGGAAACCGGTTTCGGAGCTCTTCGAGGGGCAGAGGCGCTTCTCCATCGCCCTCCGGTTTCCCGAGCATTTGAGCAACGACGTGGAGAAAATCGGCGAGATCCTGGTCCCCGCCCCCGGCGGCGCCTGGGTGCCCATCAAGCAGCTGGGGCGGGTCTACACCGAGGAGGGGCCGGCCCAGATCTCCCGCGAGAACGGCTCCCGCCGGATCGTCGTGGAGTGCAACGTGTCGGGGCGCGACATCGGCAGCTTCGTCGCCGATGCACAGGAAGCCATCGAGGCAAAGGTGAAGCTTTCGCCCGGATACTACATTACCTGGGGCGGACAGTTCGAGAACCAGCAGCGGGCCTTGGCAAGGCTCTCCGTCATCCTCCCGATCTGCCTGGCCTTGATCTTCATTCTGCTCTTTTCCACCTTTAACTCGGTGCGCCAGGCGTTCCTCATCATCCTGAATGTCCCCTTCGCCCTCATCGGGGGGATCGTATCCCTCTTCCTCCGGGGGCTGCCTCTTTCCGTCTCGGGGGCCGTCGGCTTCATCGCCCTCTTCGGCGTCGCCATGCTCAACGGGATCGTCATGGTCTCCTACTTCAACAAGCTCCGCGAGATAGGGGTTCCGCTGGACGACGCCATCCTGAAAGGGGCCGCGGTGAGGCTGCGCCCCGTCCTGATGACGGCCATGGTCGCTTCCTTAGGCTTCATCCCCATGGCCCTGTCCCAAGGGACCGGCGCGGAGGTGCAGAGACCGCTGGCCACGGTCGTCATCGGGGGGCTGATCACGTCTACGTTGCTGACTCTCGTCGTTCTTCCCACCCTCTACCGGTGGTGGGAGACAAGGATCGAATCGAAAACCGACTCCAGGGAGACCTCCACATGAAGCAGATCATCGCCTTCATCAAGCCTCACATGCTTTCCAACATGACGACGGCTCTCAAGAACCTGCCGGGACTAACCGGGATGAGCATTTCCGAAGTAGGAGGGTTCGGCCGCGGGAGGGCCAGGAACGCCGCGGCGCGAATATCCCAGGACCTTGTGAATTACTACACGCCGCGCGTCCGAATCGAGATCTTCTGTCGCGACGAATCGACGGAGGAGATCGTTTCCAATATCGAAAAGACCGCCCACACAGGCCTGCGGGGCGACGGGAAGATCTATGTGACAAATGTGGAGACTGGCGTCCGAATCAGCACGGGAGACCGGAGCGAAGGGGCCGTTTGATCGAAAACGTCAAGATGCCGCACCCGAAATCAAATTGTCTGAACCTGTTCGCTTTCTGCGGAATCCAGTTCCGATTCATCAGCGGATCATTGTCGGTCCCCCAAGTCACCGATTGTCCCCGGCATTTCATTCATTGCATAAAATTATATGTTTTTCAGGGCATTATGGAGATCTCCGATCAGGTCCTTCGCCGCCTCCATCCCGATGGAGAAGCGGATCATGGAATCGGTGATTCCCCTCTTCCGCCGTTCTTCCGGGGTCAGCCCGAAATGAGTGGTCGTCATCGGCTGGGTCGCGAGGCTCTCCGGGCCGCCGAGGCTCGGGGCGATGAGGAAAAGCTCAAGGCGGTCAACGACCTTCGTTGCATCTTCCCCCGATCCATGGATCTCCAGGGTCAGCATCCCCCCGAATCCGGACATCTGGGATCTCGCCAGATCGTGCTGGGGGAAATCCGGCAGTCCCGGATACAGGACCCTGGCGACCTTCGGATGGTCCCTCATCGCTTCCGCCACGGCCTGCGCGGTCTGGTTCTGCCTCTCCACGCGAATGGGCAGCGTCCGCAGGCTCCTCGCCAGAAGGGCGGCGATTTCGGGAGCCATCATCTGCCCCAGGTTCTTCCTCCAGGGGGCAACCGCTTCGATCAGGTCCTTCGACCCCATGAGGGCCCCGCCCGTCAGGTCGCTGTGGCCTCCCAGGTATTTGGTGGCGCTGTGAACGGCGATATCCGCGCCGAGGGCCAGCACCTGCTGATTGATGGGGGAGGCGAAGGTGTTATCGACGGCCACGAGGGCACCGAACGAGCGGGAAAGCCTGCAGATCTCCCTGATGTCGAAGATCTCCATCGTCGGGTTCGTGGGGGTTTCGAAAAAGACGAGGCCCGGCCCCTCTTTTTGCAAAACCTCCGCAAGTCTTCCCGCATCCTCTCCCTGGAGCAGGAACGTCGGTACCCCCACGAGGGGCAGCTGATCGGAGAGCAACTGCAGCGTGCCGCCGTACGCGTTCCCCAGGCAAACGATCCCCCTCCGGCCGTGGGCGAAAAAGAGCGCGGCCTCCGCCGCCATGCCCGAGGAAAAAACAAGGGCCGATTCCGCGTTTTCCAGGCTCGCGAGCTTGACCTCCACGCTCCGTATCGTCGGGTTCAGCCCGTACCGGGTGTAGAGATTCCCGGGCCGCCTCCCTTCCACCACGTCGAGGAGATCGGCCGTGGAGGTGAATCCGAAGGTGGTGGTGTTGTAGATCGGAGTATGCGGGGATCCTTCTGCGTCTCTCACCTCCCCCGCATGCACGCACCGTGTGGAAAGATCGTGATCGCTCTTCATGGGGCCTCCTCCAGGAAATTTCGAATGCTTTCCGGTTTCCGATCTTTTCGTTGAACTATGTGGCTTCTTTCAGCAAGCGGATTACCTCTTCCAGTTCTTCCCACGTCGTCGTCCGGCCAAGGCTGAACCGGACCGCGCCCATTCCCTCCTCCGACGGGACGCGCATCGCGGCGAGGACCGGGGAAAGGGTCACAGATCCGGCATGGCACGCGGAACCGGTCGAGGCCGCAACTCCGGGGAGGCGCGCAAGCACTTCCGCCCCCACGCGGCCCGCGAAGTTGACGTTGAGTGTGTTGGGAAGCCGTTCCGTCGGATGGCCGTTGAGCGTCACCCTGTCTCCAAATATTGCTTTCAGCCCTTCGAAGAACCTGTCCCGCAGCAACTGCACCTGCGGCATCCCGACCCACTTCCTTGCCGCCTCGCAGGCCGCGCCCAGCGCCACTGCGAGAAGGACGTTCTCCGTCCCCGCCCGGCGGCCGACCTCGTGCCCCGCGCCGTGGACGAACGGCTCGATCTTCGTCCCCTCCCGGAGGTAAAGGGCGCCGATCCCTTTTGGCGCGTATACCTTGTGCCCGGCGACCGAGAGCAGATCCACGCCCAGCTCTTCGACGTCGGTTGAAATCTTCCCGACGGACTGGGCGGCGTCCGTATGAAACGGAATCCCGGCCTCGCGGGTGATTGCAGCAATCCCGGGGATCGGCTCGATCGTGCCCACTTCGTTGTTGGCGTGCATCACCGTGATGAGGATCGTACGCGGGGTGATCGACTTCCGGACGTCGTCGGGATCGACACTGCCGTATCGGTCAACCGGCAGGACAGTCACCTTCGCGCCGAGCGACCGTTCGAGGAACCGGCACGGCTCGATCGTCGCCGGGTGCTCGACCGCGGTCGTGACGATGTGGTCGCCCCGGTCCCGGTTCGCAAGGAAGATCCCCTTGATGGCGTGGTTGTTCGCCTCGCTCCCGCCGCTGGTGAAAACGACCTCCGTGGGATCGCAGCCAAGGAGCCCCGCAACCTGCGTACGCGCCTTTTCCAAGGCGTCCTTCGCCGGCATACCGGCCCAATGCAGGCTTGACGGATTCCCGTAATGATCGGTCAAAAACGGCCGCATCGCCTCGACGGCCTCGGGAGCGATCGGAGTGCTGGCGTTGAAATCGAGATATATCAGGGCGCTCATGTGGTTATCCTCATCGTATCGTTACGCGATGGGTTTCGGACATGCGGACGGCCACCACGACGCCGGAAACGAAGGTGAGTCCTCCGATGGCGGCGATGGCCCAGACCACGCCGAAACGATCGGCCACGATCCCCGACAGGAGCGCCCCGAAGGCGTAACCGGCGTCCCGCCAGAGCCGGTAGACCCCCACGGCGGAGGCTCGCCAGGAGGGGTGGGCGACGTCCCCGATGGCGGCCAGCAGGGTCGGGTACACCATGGCGGTCCCGATGCCGAGGAGAACGGCGCCCGCCATCCAGGGGGGAAAGGAATCCACGGCGGCAATCAGCCAGATTCCGACCGCCTGGACCCACATCCCGCCCGCGATCATCCATTTCCTGCCGATATGGTCGGAGATCGCGCCGGTCAAAAGCTGGCAGATTCCCCAGACCGCCGGGTAGGTAGCGGCCAGGATCGCGATCCTCTCCACGGAGAGGTGCGCGGCGGCGAAAAAGAGGGGGAAGAGCCCCCACGCCATCCCGTCGTTCAGGTTGTTCACCATCCCCGCCTGGCTGCAGGAGAAGAGGTTCGGGTCACGGTAGCTGGTGCGCGTGAAGATTTCCATGAACGACACGGGCTCCGCGCCGCCCTGGCCCTTCGCCTCATGGCGGGCGTGCCCGTGGGTCTCCCGGACGAAGAAGATCGAGAGGAGAAGACCCGCGGCGGCAATTCCGATCCCCAGGTAGAAGGGAGCGGGGCGCAACCCATAGGCGGCTGCGATATACCCCGACGCCAGCGCCGCCAGGGATACCGCGAAATACCCGGAGAACTCGTTGAGCCCCATCGCCAGGCCCCGCCGCTGCGGCCCCACCAGGTCGATCTTCATGATGACGGTGGTCGACCAGCAAAGCCCCTGATTGATCCCTAAGAGAAAATTGGCGGCGGTGACCCATCCCCACGAGGGGGCCCACATCAACATGAAGGGAACGGGCAATCCGACGATCCAGCCGCCGACAAGGAGCCCCTTCCGCCCGATCCGGTCGGAAAACCGCCCCGCCGCCAGGTTCGTAAAGGCCTTGACGAACCCGAAACCCACGATGAACGACAGGATGACACTCTTGGAGGTCAGCCCGAACTCCCGCTCCGCGATGAGCGGCAGGATCGCCCGCTCCAGCCCCACCATCCCTCCGACGAAGGCGTTGACCAGAACCAGGAGGGAGAACTGGGGAAGGTTCTGCCGAAGCCCCAGGACCGGTGCGGGGTCCGGAAGGCCGGGCGTCCCGCCATTTTCTGCCGCTTGCTCGGCTGTCCTTCTCAAAAACTATTCCCCCCTAGAACGTCACGACGCGGGGCCTCCGGGACCAGCGTGGAGAGATCCTTCATCCTCGTTTGCGAAATCACCATCGCCAGCTTCATCGTCGCCCGCCACCTCCTGCGGAAATTTCGCGCTATTTGCTCGAAGCGTCAGCCACGAGAGCCCGCCGGTTCCTTTCTCGCCCGCTCCTTCTCGCGGTCGATCTGATCCTTCGTCTTGCGAAGGATGGGCAGATCGGCGGCTAATAGGTCGAGGATCCCTTCCACCAGCTTCGGGCGGCTCAGGTAGTAGCAGCGAAGCGCTCCGTCCTGGGCGAAATCCACAAGCCTCGCGTTGCGCAGGACCGTCAGGTGCTGGGAGATGTTCACTTGGGTGACGGGAAGGATCTCCTCCATATCCGTCACGCACTGCGTCCCCTTGCGCAACTCGTCCAGGATCTGCAGTCGTGTAGGGTGGGCAAAGGCTTTCAGCAGATCCCCCCATTCGTACGCGCGGTCGGCGTCCATTTCGCCTCCACTAATAACGTTAGAATGTTCTTACATTACATGGGATGCGGTAAAAAGCAAGAAGTTGAACGGCAGGAACGAAAACCCGGGGTTCCGTGCGGGCGGATATTCTTTGGTAACATTCCGGGGAATCCGCTATCTACTTCGTGCAGGGAGGAAAAAGCGAAGATGCCGAAAGAGGAAAAAGATCTTCTTCGAGAGTCCGCCCGGGGCGATGCCGCGTCGTTCGGGGAGATCGTCCGGAAATACCAGTACCTTGTCTACGCGGTGGCACTGCAAATCGTCAAGAACCCCGCGGCCGCCCAGGACATCGCGCAGGAGACCTTCGTCTCCGCGTTCGCGGCGCTGAAGGATCTCCGGTCGCCGGAAGCGTTCCCGTCGTGGCTGCGGAAGATCGCACGCAACAAGGCCCTCGCCTGGCGGAAAGAACAGGACCGACTCGCGCCGCTGGAAGATGCGGGGGTCCTGCGGTCGCCGGCCGAGGCGTCAGAAATGGAGAAGGAAGACGAACGCAACGAGGCCGATGCGTTCCAGGCGGAGGTCCGCAAGGTCGTCTCCTCCCTCTCGGATGCGCTTCGGTTTCCCCTCCTGCTTTGCTACCTCGACGGCGTCCCCACGGGGGAGGCGGCCCGCTTCTTAGGCATCTCGGAGGGGGCCGTCCGGAAACGGCTTCACGACGGAAAGAAGAAGCTCCAGCAACGGATCGTGAAGATGGCGGAAAAGACGTTGCAGGAATATCGGCTTCCCCGGGACTTCGCCAGGCGGTGCATCTGCGGATGTCGGCGAGCGCGGCAGGCACAAGTGAAAAAAACCGGGAATCGGGCGGAAAGGAGGTGATCCTGTTGGCCAAGAAGGGAAATTGCGGGTGCGGTTGCGTCCCGCCGGGAAAGACCAGCAAGCCGAACGCCATGGCGGTGAAGGGGAAGGCGACGAAGAAGGCGGCGAAGTGAGGCAGAAGGTTACCGGTGAGAAAGGGGCCCGCAAAGACTCGGGCCCCTTCTCCGAGAATCCGGTCCTTTTCAGGAAGGCAACCGTTACTTCATGCCGATTCCGAGTTGATACCCTCCGTTTCCGTCCGAGAAGGTAGCGACCATCAGGTCCTTCGCCGGATTCATGAGCCCGGAGTAGGTCTGGGCCATCATCGGGTTCATCATTCCCCCGCCCATGCCCGTTCCGCCCATGGTGATGACGCCGGACGAATTCATCGCGAACGTCGCCGGCTGCATGGAGAATGCGCCCGTCCTTCCCATCATGCCGTTGAACGCGGCCTGTCCGGTGGGATCCATCACCATCTGGCCGAAGTTCCAGTCCGTATCGTTCGGGTTGCCGGAGATTACGCCGTGCTGCATCCAGTCCCCCGTGAGATCGGTCGTGGAATAGGGCGCCCCCGCGTCCGACCTCATCAGGACCATCAGGTCGTAATGTCCGCTCGCCCCGGTCCTTGTGACGACCATCATGTTTTTGTCCTGGGACATGACGCCGTGGAAGGTGTTGTCCCCCGAGGAAGTGACGATCCCGTCTCCGCCCATGGACACGAAGAAGGAGCTTCCGACTTCGCTCATGTCGTTATTGTGGGTTTGAATGGCGTTAACGATCGCGGTGCCGGGGGAACTCATTGTCATCGTTCCGGACGCCCATCCGGACGTCGCGTGGTCGCTGCCGGCGGTAAGCCGGTGGAAGTTCCAGGTTCCGAACAGATCGTTTTGTGCGAAGGCGCCTCCCCGCTTCCGGAAGATCATCAGGGCGCTGCCGCCCGTGTTGTCCGTCCAGGTGGCGGCCATCATGGTTTTGTCCTTCGACAGGAAGCCGTGGAAGGTGTTGTCGTCGCCCATCCCGACGATGCCGCAGGGGAACATCGAGAAAGGAACGTTGTCCGTGGACGGCCAGGGCATGCCGTTCCGGATCAAGGACGTCATGCCGCCCATCCCCGTGTTATCCACGAATAGAACGCCGTGCATCCAGCCAATGGTTCCCGAGGTGGCCAGCGAATTGAAGTCCCAGGTTCCCTGCAGATCGCCCATCGAAAAAGCCGCACCGGAAAGGAAAGGCGGAATCGACCGGTTCTCTCCCCCTGCCATCACGCCGGGGTACCCCATGGGGTTGTTTGCAGGAAAAGCGTTCCCCTTGGTGAAGTCGGGACTGACCATCCCGAGATCGATGGTGTGGTTGTTCGCGGCGCTTGTCATTTGGAACACGTTCGTCGACCCCATGTAGACGGGGTAGATTCTTCCGGCATTCCCCGCCCCCTCGTTCTCCATCAGATAGAACCGGTAAGCGTTCCCCGTCGGCAGGGTCATGCCGAATGTCTTCGGTGTGCCGGAGGCTGTAACGCGCCCTGCTTCGAGATCCGTGTCGTCGTCGACAGCGATGACCGTCGTTCCCGAAACCTGCCCTTGGATCGTGGCGGTTCCGGTACCAGGGACGGCAACCGTGCCGCTGCTATCCCCTGTCGTTCCGCCCCCTCCGCCGCACGCGGCGAGCAACAAGGCCATGACTGCGATGGAAAGAAATCCCTTGATCATTCTTTTGCTTTTCATTCCTTCCTCCCTGCAAAATGATTTTTAACGCTTTCGATTTCTCGTTGCTTCCTGTTTTTTGTTGGTTCCTGATCTATTGCTGTCCGGCTGTCGTCAGAAGCGGTATCTCTTGAAGTTTGCCCGTATTCCTTTGACAACAACTTTCCCCCGAAGTATTGCGAAAACACTGAATGTTAGGGCACCACGTCGAACCGCGCCATCATGGCATTGTCCTCGTGCTCGAGAACGTGGCAGTGCAAGACGTACTTCCCCGCATAGTCGGCGAAGCGCATGATAATTCGGACTGTGCCCATAGCGGGGACGTTCACCGTGTCCTTCCACCCGGCGTGGGTCGGCGGGGGAGGATTCCCGTTGATGTCCAAGATCTGGAACATGGTCTGATGCGGGTGTGCCGGATGATCCATCATGGACATGTTCCGGAACTCCCAAATCTCCAACGTGCCCAGCTTCGGATCTGCATCCACCCTGTTGGGATCGAAGGGTTTTCCGTTGATAACCCAGGGGACGCCGCCCATCATACCCATCATGCCGCCAGAGAATGTAAAGCTGCGAGTGCGCACGGCCTGGCTTGCGCTCAGCTTCTCAAGCGGGCGAAGTTCGAGGGGTAATTGACTGGTGTCCGTCTCTACCCTGTCCACGTCAAAGCGCATAATGTTCGCCGTGCTCCCTAACCCCAGGGAGTTTTGCAGCACTACGGAGCTGCCCACGGGGAGTGACGAAAAATCCACTATGATATCCGCACGCTCTGCCGGAGCCAGTACGAGGGAGGTCACTTTGACCGGCGCGGGTAGGAACCCTCCCTCCATGCCGAGCACATGGAAGAGTTGGCCGTTGCTCAAGGCGATCTGGTACTTGCGCATATTGGATCCATTCAGCACACGGAAGCGGTACTTGCGGGAGGCAACCTTGAAATTGGGTTGTATGGTGCCGTTCACGAGAATTGCGTTGCCCGTCTCTCCATTCCGGCTGCCGGTGTAAACAAGCTTCCCGGTCGAATCGAAGTTGCGGTCCTGGATGACCAACGGTATTTCGTAGGCGCCACTCGGCAGCCCCAGACCGTCCTCGTAGTCGTCCGTCAGGATGTAAAACCCCGCCATCCCGAACCATACATGGGGGCCGGTATAGCCCATGAGGTGGTCGTGGTACCAAAGTGTGGCCGGCAGCTGGTTGTTCGGATAGGTATATCTGCGGGTCGCGCCCGGCGGTACTGTGTCCGTCGGGAAGCCGTCCTCGGAAGAGGGTACATGTCCGCCGTGCAGGTGAATGGCGACATCGCCGGGTGCGCCGCCGAGGGTGGTTACCGGAAGACCGTTGGAGTGGCTCATGACGACCTGACGTCCCACACGCGCCCGGATGGTAGGGCCGGGAGTGAGACCGTTGAAGCCCATGATGCGGGTCAACTTGCCAGGAATGATCTCGACATCCGCCTCGCGAAGGGCAAGGTCATAGGAATCGGTCGTGCTCGTCCTCGAGGTCGGATTCAATACGGGCGGGATGTTGAGAGTCTGTGTGAACGGGTTATCGCCTGCGCCGAAAAGGAAAGGCGGAATCGACCGGTTCTCTCCCCCCGCCATCACACCGGGACACTCCATGGGGTTGTTCGCAGGGGTAGCCGTGCCCCCGCTGAGGTTCGGATTCACCAAGCCGAGGTTGATGGTCTGGCCGTTTGCATCGATGGTGATCCGGAAAACGTTCGTCGTTCCCACGTAGACGGGGAAGATTCTCCCGTCATTCCCCGCCCCCTCGTTTTCCATCAGGTAAAACCGGTAACTTTTCCCCGTCGGCAAGGTCATGCTGAACGTCTTCGGGGTGCCGGAGGCCGTAGCGCGGGCCGCTTCGAGATCCGTGCCGTCGTCAACGGCGATGACTGCCGTTCCCGAAACCTGCCCTTGGATCGTGGCGGTTCCTGCGGTCGTGCCGGTTCCACCGCTATCCCCTACCGTACCGCTGCCCCCTCTGCCGCCGCATGCGGCAAGCATTATGGCCATGATTGTGATGGACAGAAACCCCTCGATTATTCTTTTTCCCTTCATCCCTTCCTCCCGGCAAAACGATTTATGGTGCATCCGACTTTCCGGTGTTTCCCGATCCGTTGCTCCCCGGGGAACGTCAGAAGCGGTATCCGACTCCCAGGAAACCGGAGTGGGATGAACTGGATCCGAGGTCCCCGAGCCGATCGGTGAACGTATAGCTGGCGGCGGAAAAAACCTTCTTCGTCCAGTCGATCCCTGCCGTTACCCCAACGGCGTGACGGTTCACACGTTCCCTGACCACCTCGGTCCCGAAGGCGGTGGAAAACATGGAATGCATTCCTCCTCCGAAACCGCCCGTTCCCCCCTGGACGGACGGAGAAGTTCCCACGGATCGGAAGGAATCCCCCCGGGAAAATTCGTACCCAAGCTCCGTATAGAAGGTGCGCGTCCAGTTCCGGCCGAGAAAGGCTCCCAGCGCGTGTTCCGTGAAGGAGAACGTGTCGGCATTTGCCCGGCTGTCCGCGTAGGTGTAATACTCCCCCAGGTAGAAATCGGAGGGGAGTTGTTGCTTTACCAGGAACTTTCCTCCGAAGGCGACTGCGGACTGGTTGGAGTCCCGTACTCCTTTTGCCCGGAGAAACGGAGCTCCCGTGATTATCCAGCCGGGGCGGTAGAAATAGACAAGACCGGGAGAAAACGTGATCGTCGCATAATCGAGATCGTTCAAACTTGCATAGGCAGCCGCTTCCCCCACCGCGGAAAACGACCAGTCCAGCCGGGTCTCTCCGTCGGGTTCACGACCGTAAGCAGCGTATCCCTGCAGGTAGGAATCGCTCTTCCCGCCGGAGATCGACCGGCTTACGTCCGTGTCGAATCCGACCTTGGCGCCCGTTTCCCAACCGGCGGAGACGGACCCCGCTTCCACCAATGAAATCGCTGCGATTACACCCACGCAAAATGCGAACCTGCGGATTGTGAACATTCCTTGATTCCTTCCTCACGCTTGATTGACCGGTGATTTACCGATGTCGACCGCCCATGCCGCCGGTTCCGCCGGGACCGCTTCCCATTCCTCCGCCCCCCCGCATGGGGGAGCCGGAGTCGCCCGGAGCTCCCATCCCGCCTGTCTTGGGCCCTTTCCAAAGCGGGAACCCGCCGTCGTTGCGCAGTTCCATGGGTCGGTCCGATGACCCGATCCGGATCTGCTGGGCGATGATGTACAGGTTCGAGTCCTGGCCAAGCGTCTTGGACCCGCGGACCCGGATTTCCGTGCCATCGGGAAGTTCGGCATTCAAGTCCTTCCAGAACCACTTCGGCGAAGCCAATACCGTGTAGGTTGCCTTCCCGGTTTCCAGCCGAAACCGCACCGGACCCCGCTCCGGAACGGACAGCCCGTAGGCCTTTCCACGGACCTCTCCCACCGTGTTCGGGTCGAACCCGCCGGGATAATGGATGCCGCTCCCTTCCAGCACCGCATCTCTTTCTTCCGCC
Organism: Deltaproteobacteria bacterium CSP1-8; assembly: GCA_001443455.1. Lineage (GTDB taxonomy): Bacteria > Desulfobacterota > Deferrimicrobia > Deferrimicrobiales > Deferrimicrobiaceae > CSP1-8. Next base: position 54,700 of record LDXO01000006.1, read on the forward strand.
TGCGCCGTTTCGAGCGCCGGGGGAAGGAATGCAGTCAGAAAGAAAAGAAGCAGCAGAACGAGAAGTCGCCCCCTGCCGATCTTCAGGATTGTTAAGCACCCTGTTCGAACGGGGGCCGTATCCTTCGCAATCCGTTTCAACTTTCTGCCTCCAATAGGGATTGACTGCCACACAGAGGCAGCAAGGAGGATGCCAGCCACGTTCGGAGAATGGACCTGGCGAAACCAAAGAGGATTTGTTGCCGTTCCCGAATCTTCCCGGAGGTTCGTCCGGCGATGGAGTGCAATCCCTGCACCCCGATGCGCAGAGTTTGCACTTCTCCTACAGGCCGTACTCCTTGATCCGGTATTGGAGGGTGCGCAGGGAAATGCCGAGGATCCGCGCCGCCTGTTTGCGGTTCCCCCCCGTTTCGTCGAGCACTTTCCGGATGGTTTCCCGTTCGTTCGCCTTTAGGACGCTATCCTCGGGGGCCAGGGGGACGAGTGGCGGTTCCAGGTTCAGGTGTGTCACCCCGATCTCGCCTTGTGCGAGAATTACGGCGCGCTCGATCACGTTCTGCAACTCCCGCACGTTGCCCGGCCAGGGATAATTTTCAAGGGCCGACCGGGCTCCGGGGGAAAATCCGGAAATCGATTTGCCGAAAGCGGCGGTGAACTTTTTCAGGAAATAATCCGCCAGGGGAAGAATGGCCTCCCTGCGTTCCGCCAGGGAAGGAAGGGCGACCGGAAAGACGTTCAGCCGGTAATAGAGATCCTCCCGGAACCGCGCTGCGGCGACCTCCGCCTTGAGGTTCTTGTTCGTGGCCGCGACGATCCGCACATCCACGGAGAGGGGCCTCATCCCCCCCACCCTCTCGAACTCCTTCTCCTGAAGCACCCTGAGGAGCTTCACCTGGACAGCCGTGGAGATCTCCCCGATCTCGTCCAGGAAAATCGTTCCCCCGTCGGCGAGCTCGAACCTCCCCTTCCGGGCCGACACGGCTCCGGTGAACGCCCCCCGCTCGTGGCCGAAGAGCTCGCTCTCCAGGAGGTTCTCCGCCAAGGCGGCGCAGTGCACGGCGACGAAGGGCCCTTCCCGCCGGGGGCTCAGATCATGGATCACCCTGGCGATGAGTTCCTTCCCTGTCCCGCTTTGTCCAGTGACGAGCACGGTGGTCGCGGCGGGAGCTACGTCGCTCACCAGCTTCCGCACATGCTCCATTTTTTCGCCGAGGAAAATCGTCTCCGCCGACGGGAACTGCCTGCCCAGCTCTTCCGACAGGAGGGTGATTTTCGTTTCCGCCTCGGCTTCCCGAAGGACACGGCCGATGACATGCCGCAGTTCGCCGGGGTCGCGGAACGGCTTGGTGAGGTAATCGGAGGCCCCCGCCTTCATCGCCTCAACGGCGCTCCCGATGGAACCGTAGGCGGTGATGATGATCCACCGGACGTCGGGGCGCGCCTTCTTCCCCTCTAGCATCAGGGCCAACCCGGACATGTCCGGCATTCGCAGGTCGGTGATGACGAGATCGAAATCGGAGCCCGGAAGCTTTGCAAGCCCCTCGGCTCCGTTCCGCGCCTCCTCGACCCCGTACCCTTCCTCCCGGAGGACGGAGGAGAGAAAGGAGCGCATCAGCTCGTCGTCGTCGACGACCAGGATTTTTTTCGGCATTTCACCCTTCCCCCGGGATCGGAAGATGGATGGCGAGGACGGCCCCACCCTCTTCCCGGTTGGAAAGCTCGATCCCGCCCTTCATCCCATCGATCACTTTCTTCGAGTATGCCAGTCCCAGACCGGTGCCGTCCGTCTTCGTGGTATGGAAAGGGGAGAACAACCGGGGCAGTTCCGCGGCGGGAATGCCGGGACCGGTATCCTCGATCCGGATGACCAGCCGATGTCTCTCCGGCCGCGCGGTAATCTTCAGGACTCCGCCCCCCCCCATCGCCTGGATGGCATTCCGCACGCCGTTGACCAGTACGCGGCGCAGTTTATCGGGATCCGCGAGCGCGCGCATGCCGGGAACCGTCTTCACTTCGACTTTCCCCGCCCAGCCGGAAGCCTCCGCGGCAACGGTTTCCTTGAGGAGGGGGATCGGATCGACGGGCTCGGCGGAGTAGCTTTCCTCCCGGGAGAAAAGGAGGAGGTCGTTCACCAGGGACTCGATCCGTTCCGTGCCCCGGAGAACGATCCCAAGGGCCTTCTTGCGGGGGTCTTCCTCCTCGACCTTCTCGTCCACCCATTGCGTGTATCCCTTGACGCTCCCCAACGCATTCCGGATCTCGTGGGCGAGCGTGGCGGTCATCTGCCCGATGAGGGCCAGGCGTTCCCTCCGCTCCACTTCGGCATGAAGCCTGAGGTGGCGGGTCAACACCCGCTCGAGCGCGATCCCGACCGCCCACAAGAGGAGAAGGACGGCGCCCACCGTCCACCACATCTTGCGGGCATCGGAGAGAATCCGGTCCGCCTGGGTGGTATGGAGGACGAGACGCAGGATCTCCGCCTTTCCGTCCGGGCTGCGGAGGAGGTAGTTGAATTCATAGGCAGGGAGGCCGGTACCGAGACTGACCCGCCTTCCATAGGTCTTTCCCGACCGCAGCCATTCCTCGAGGCCCGTCTCCTGAAGCTTCGTGCCTGCCAGCCCCGGGTTCGAGTGGAAGAGGACCGTGCCATCCTCTCCGGCGATCAGCGCATACGCCACCACCCGGTCGGAAAGGATGTCCCGGATCTCCCCCTCCGCGCGGATTCCGCCCGCCCGAAGCGCGGTCTCCGCGGAGGTGGAAAGGGCCAGGGCCGTGCTCTCCAACGAGATTTCCGCGAGGGTTTGCGCGGTGCGTGCGTTCAGTCTCGTGGCGTAGAGGACGGCGGCCGAGGACAGCAGAAGAAACGTGAAGAGAGCCGCCCTCAACGCCCCGGGAAGGGAAGGTCGCAACTTCGTCACCATTTCTGGAGTATCCGCCTTCTGTCGCAAATCGCAATTTCGTGGTTTTCGATGCAATTTGCAGGATATATGGTTTGCCCCTTTGTTCCGCGGTTGGCAGAAATTCAAAAAAGCGGGTGCTCCAGGGAAAGGTAAAGGAACGCGGCACGTTGGTAAGGGAACCCCGTGCAAGGGGCTTCCTTACCTGGGTACCTCGCATGCTACGTGTTTTCAATAGTCAGGGAGACGGGCACCGTGTTCCGGACGATGTCAAGAACGGGCGACGTCCGCTGCACGTATGCCCAAAGTTCCTCCAGCTTTTCCCGCGGAGCATCGCTTTTCACCCTGCAACTCAGACGAATATTCTGGTACCCGGGGCGCACCCGGTCGGATAACCCGAGGAATCCATGCAAATCGATATCGCCTTGCATGGAGAAGCTAAGCGACTCAACCTTGATGTCCCGGGCGGCTGCGTTGTACACGATCCCCACCGTAAGGCACGAGGCCAGTGCGGAGAGAACGGTCTCAACGGCATTCGGTCCCGCGTTTGAGCCAAGCAATACGGGCGGCTCATCACCTTCAAGGACGAACGGAGAGTTCCGCGACGCATCCTCGGCTCCGGCACCATAGAAACCTTGGATCTTCGTTCGCGAGTGACCGCCGTCAACCCATTCCGTAACGGCACGGAATTGAAAGCGGGCCAGGTCCGGATTCTCCTTGATTGCATTTATTGTCCCAACCAGTTGATCGACATTAATGCCGTGCACCATCGTGCCCATGCTATTCCCCCTTTCGCCGGGCCTGCCATCCGCCACCTTTCATTAGATTATGAAGCGAGAGCATGGTTTCCCCGCCGGTCATCCCTTTCCCGTCCCGTCCTCCACTCCTCATGAGGAGGATCGGCATCTTGCCGCTACCTATTTGGGAACCGTCTCAGTGCGGTCGCAAGCCATTCTTCGGGGGGAACGCCAGTTGTCTATCCATCCACAGAGTAGGTCCGGCAGCCGAAAAAAAGTGAGTCTCCCTGACTGCCGGGCTCGATTTCCGCGCCGATCAAGTGAATCGACGGGATGCAGAGAAACCTCGACAATTAGGCGGCTTCGGGATCCGGCACCTCGACCGCCCTGATTTCCCTCCGGATTCCCTCCTGTTCAAGGACTTACTACACCATGGTCATAGCTCGATCGAAGTTGGGGCACCCTTCGAAATAGACCACTTCCACCCTCTCCGGTTTCCTACCCTCCGCAACCATGGCAAGAAGCATTTCCCCTCTGAAACCGATGCCGCCTTAATGTCTACAAAGTAAATGGACATAGATATTATATAATCTTGACATTCCAGTTTGCCGCCCTATAATCCTATTTACTCTATTTGGTTAATGGACTATTAGATGGATACCCACAGGCGGAGTTTCCTGAAAACCATCAGCTGGCGTCTGGTGGCCACGGTGGTCACGGCGGTGGTCACCCTGGCGCTCACCGGGCGGATCGATTACGCCGTCACGGTCGGGCTTGGAGACACCTTCGTGAAGTTCTTCATTTATTACCTGCACGAACGGATGTGGTCGAGAATCCGGTTCGGCCGGCTCGTCCCTCCAGAGTACCAGATCTGAGGCCGAACCGGCCGCGGCGCGAAGAAGGAAGAGGAGAAGAGAAGGATGATCCCACCCATCGGGCAGGCTGGAAATCTCGCGGAACGCTTCCGTGGGAGACCGCCGGAAAACGTTCTCGCTTGGGTGCTGTCTGAATATCATCCGCGCATCGCCCTCGCGTCGAGCTTCAGCAGGGAGGATATCGTCCTCATCGCGATGATGACGGACATCCGGGCGGATGCGCGGGTATTTGCCCTGGACACCGGGCGGCTCAACGAGGAGACGTACGAGGCGGCGGAGGCCGTGCGGAGGAACCTTGGCGTCTCCATCGAGTGGCATTTTCCGGACAGGGAGGCGGTCGAGCAACTCGAGCGGACGAAGGGACTCCACTCCTTCCGGGAAAGTCTGGAAAACCGTCACGAGTGCTGCCGGATCCGGAAGGTGGAGCCCTTGGCCCGCGCCCTGTCGGGACTTCGGGCATGGGTGACGGGTCAGCGCAAAGACCAGAGCATAACCCGGGCGGCCCTGCCGGTTTTCGAGATCGACGGGGCGCACGGCGGGATCCTCAAGATCAACCCGTTGGCCGACTGGAGCGATGAACAGGTCCGGTCGTTCGTCCGGGAGCGCGGCCTTCCCTATAACCGGCTGCACGACATGGGGTACCCCTCGATCGGCTGCGCCCCCTGCACGCGGTCCATCCTCCACGGAGAGGATCCCCGGGCGGGACGTTGGTGGTGGGAGAGGCCGGAGCACAAGGAGTGCGGGCTCCACCAATCGTCTCACGGGGCCGACCGGAAGGAACCGCCAGTCCCGCCCCTCGGGCGCAAGAAAAGAGACCGGTGAGCATGGACCACCTCAATGCCCTGGAGAACCAGAGCATCTACATCATTCGCGAGGCGTTCCGCAAGTTCCGGGACCTCGCGATGCTGTGGTCGATCGGGAAGGATTCGACGACGATTCTGTGGCTGGCCCGCAAGGCATTCTTCGGCCGGGTTCCCTTCCCGCTCGTCCACATCGATACGAACTACAAGCACCCCGGGATGATCGTGTACCGCGACCGGATGGCCCGCGAATGGGGCGTGGACCTGATCGTCGGCCGGAACGAGGAGGCGCTCTGCGCGGGGATGGAGCCGGCGAAGGGGCGGTTCCTCTGCTGCAATTCCCTCAAGACCCAGGGGCTGCAGCAGGTCCTCGAGAAGCACGGGTTCAAGGGGGTCTTCCTCGGGATCCGCCGGGACGAGGAGGGGTCGCGGGCCAAGGAGCGGGTCTTCTCACCGCGGGACAGAAACTTCGAGTGGAAGTACAAGGACCAGCCGCCGGAGCTCTGGGACCAATTCCACACCTCCTTCGGACCGGAGACGCACGTCCGGATCCATCCACTCCTCTCCTGGACCGAACTCGACGTCTGGGAATACATCCGCCGCGAGAAGATCTCCATATGCGACCTCTACTTCGCGCGGGACGGGAAGCGGTACCGGTCCCTCGGATGCGTTCCGTGCAACTTCCCGATCGCCTCCGGGGCCGCAACCGTCGACGAGATCATCGAGGAACTGAAGGTGACGAAGACGCCGGAGAGGGCCGGGCGCGCCCAAGACCATGAGGCGGCCTATATGATGCAGAAGCTGCGGTCCCTGGGCTACATGTAACAAGCAAAGGGACGTTCTTGAACTTTTCCTTAGAGCGTCAGGATCGTAACAAACCGGGGACGGCGTTCGGCAGCGATGGTTCCTTTCCGACTCTGCAAAGGGGCTAGAACGTCCCCGTACTGTTCGAGGTGGGTGTGAACGTTGCGGATACGCTCCGGATAGTCATCGTCGGGCACGTCGACCACGGGAAATCCACCCTGATCGGTCGGCTCTTCTACGATACCGGCTCGCTTCCCGAGGAGCGGTACCGGGAGATCGAGCGCACCTGCCGGGAGCAGGGGCGGGAGTTCGAGTTCGCCTATCTGATGGACGCACTCGAGGAGGAGCGCGAGCACAACATCACGATCGACACCGCACAGACTTTCTTCCGCACGGCAAAGCGCCCCTACATCATCATCGACGCCCCGGGGCACAAGGAGTTCCTGAAGAACATGATCACCGGCGCGGCGGCCGCCGACGCGGCGATTCTCCTGGTGGACGGCGCCGAGGGGGTTCGGGAGCAGACGAGACGCCATGCCTACATCCTCTCCCTTCTGGGCCTGCCGCAGGTGGTGGTGGCGGTCAACAAGCTCGACCTGGTGGGGTACCGCCGGATACGGTTCCTCGAAATCGAGGAGGAGATCCGCAGGTTCCTCGGGTCCGTCGGGATCGTCCCTTCGTATGTCGTCCCCATCTCGGCCAGGGAGGGGGACAACATCGCGGCGAACTCCTCGCGCATGCCCTGGTACGGTGGCCCGACTCTTCTCGAGGCGCTCGACTCGTTTTCCCCCGCCCGGGAGGCGACCGGCCTTCCGCTGCGGTTTCCGGTCCAGGATGTCTACGTGTGGGACCGCAAGCGGGTCTACGCGGGACGGGTGGAGTCCGGATCGGTGCGCCCCGGCGCCCGCGTGGCCTTTTCGCCGTCGGGGAAATCCTCCGTCGTACGAACGGTGGAGAAGTGGAACCGTCCCGACTGCCCGCAGGCCGCGGCCGGGGAGTGCGTCGGCATCACGCTCGAGGACGAGCTCTTCCTGGAACGGGGGGAAGTGATGGGAACCCGGGAGAACGTTCCGGCGTCCGCGAGGGAAGTGTCGGCGAGCCTCTTCTGGCTGGGGATCGCCCCCCTGCGACTGAATCAGAGATATGTCATGAAGCTCGCCACGGGCGAGGCCGAGGTGACACTCTCGACGATTACCGAGAGGATCAACTCGTCGACGCTGGAGGTCATCGAGCGGCACCCTGACCGGGTGGAGAACCTGGATGTGGCCAACGTCACCTTCACGCTCCACCGGCCTTTGGCCGCGGACACCTTCGAGGAAAACCCGAGGCTGGGCCGGTTTGTGGTCGCGGAGGACGGGTTCGTCGCGGGGGGAGGGATCGTCCGCGAGGTGCGGTCGGACCCGGTGGGGGCGCGGACGCGGGTGATCCGGCTCGACGCGCGGCTTATGACCGAGCCGGACGGCAACCTGATCGACCTGTCCCGGGAAGCGGGCCCGATCGAGTTCGATCTCTCGCCGGGATTCCTCGACCGCCTCGAGGCAGGGGAAAAGGTGGTGATCCGCCTCCGGACGGCGGACCAGTTTGAAAAACTCGCCCGGCTGGCGTTCGGGCACCACATGGGGCTCGAGTTCGGGCGCGACGGGGAAGGGGGGAAAGTTGTCCTCTGCCGGGAGCGCCCCGTGCGCCTTCCCGTCGCGGAAGAGACCGGCCCGGTGATCTAGTGCAGGGTCTCGCAAATAACCTGGCATTCGATCGCCGCTGCAGTAGCGAAGGCTTCGTTGCGCTCCTTGCGGCGTACTTCGTTCCAGTACGCCTCAGTCGCGCGCCTCGCCGGCGCGGCGCATCGACGGTCTCGGTGCGTCAGCCTATTTGCGAGACCCTACACTAGGGGCATCCGGGCGGAAGCGGGTCATGGAAGTTCAGGCGGAAATCGAGGAGATGGCACGGGCGATCGACGCGGTCCGGTCCGGTGCCATCTCGCCGGAGGAATTCCGCCGGGTCCGGGTCATCCAGGGAATCTATCCCATCCGGGGGGGGACGGACCGTTACCTTCTCCGCATCCGGATACCGCTCGGGCGCCCATCGCCTTTCCACCTGCGCGCGATCGCCGATGCGGCCAATCGGTTTGCATCGGGGCGCCCTGTCCACCTGACCACGAGGCAGGACGTGCATATCTACGACATCGGCATCCGGGACATTCCGGAGGCGATGGCGTTTCTCGCGGAAAGGGGGCTCACCACTCGCGAGGCGTGCGGTGATACGGTGCGCAATGTCGTAGTGTGCCCCTTCGCCGGGATCGCGCGGGACGAACCCTTCGACGTAGTACCGTACGCGGACGCGGTCGGCAGGTACCTGCTTCGGAACCCCCTCGGGCAAGGATTGCCCAGGAAGTTCAAGATCGCCTTCGAGGGGTGCGGGGGTAGCGACCACGTGGATCTTGCCTGCCATGACGTCGGTGTACGGGCGGTTCGCTCCGATAACGGCTGCCCGGGTTTCCGCGTGACCCTCGCGGGCGGGCTCGGCGCGCTGCCGCAGGCGGGAATCGCACTGGAACCGTTCACGCCGGCAGGCGACCTCGGGGATACGATCCTGGCCGTCTTACGCCTGTTCGACCGCCTTGGGGACAGGCAGAGAAGGGGGAGGGCCCGTCTCAAGTTCGTCGCCCTTTCGATGGGGGAAGATCCCTTCCGGCAGGCGGTGGTGGACGAGCGTCGTGCATTGGAGAAGGCGTCCGGGCGGAGACTTAGACTTCCGGATCCGGCCGTCCAGCCCTCCGCGTATTCCCACGAAGGGAAGACGCCTCCGGGTTGGCCCGGAGCGTTCTTCCAAAGAGGGAACGGGGTCGTGGCCGTCCCGCTTCATGTGCCTCTCGGCGACCTGGCGCCGGAGCAACTGCGCTGGCTGGCGGAGATCGCGGAACAGGCCGATGCGACCGTCAGGCTGACGCAGGCGCAGGGGATCCTGGTCTCGGACGTCCCGGAGGATCTCATCGCTGTCCTGGCGGGGAAGTTACGGGAGGCGGGGTTTCGCCCTCCCGGGGATATAGCCCTTACCCGCTGCGCCGGGACGGAAACCTGCACGGTGGGAACGACGAGGGCACGCTCCCTTGCTGACCTGATCGAGAAGGAGGTCCTTTGGTCCGGGGATACCAACGTGCCAACGGGCCGCGGAATCAGCGTGAGAATCTCCGGATGCGCCAACGGGTGCGGGCGGCACCTGCTCGCCGACATCGGCCTGCAGGGGGTGGCCCGCTCCGTCCCCGGTCTGGGGGAGGGTGCCGGCCGCCTGGCGCCGCACTATATGCTCTTCCTGGGGGGCGGACAGGACGAAAACGGAGGGGTCCGGTTCGGCACGAGAGTGGGCCGCATCCCCGCGCGCCGTGTTCTCGAGGCGGTGAAGCACGTTCTCGCTGTCTTGCGCCACGATGCGATTCCGGGGGAAAGAGCCGGGGAGACGATATCGCGGCTGGGAGTGCCCCCGTTCACTGCCGCTCTCGGGGACCTGATGGAGCCGCCCCCGGAATTGTTTTCGGAGGAGGATTTTCTCGACTTGGGCACCTCAGGACCCGTCCCATTCCCCCCCGACCGCACGGGGTCGAAGGCTCCCTGATACGCTTTCCGGATACGATTACCGGTGGCGAATGACGCGCCGGCGAGATATAATAATACTGCGGATCTGGGGAATGAGCCGGCGAACCGGTCGGCTCCCATGTCCGCCGGTACCCGCAGGGCCTCCCTGGAAAGCGGGGAGAGAAAAAGACATCCTGCGAAACGGCGGAACACGCTTCCTGCCTAGAGCGAGCGGGACACCGACCCAGATCCGCATTTCCTTGCCCGTTTTCAGGCAAACGGGCAATGTTTCCTCCCCGACGTGGACGGATTCCGGCCAGACGGCGTTTCCCCTTGCGGAAATCCCCGGGATGCCCCCCACCCCCCGAAAAGACCGTTGGGCAAGCGGCGCGGATGCCGTGTAGAATCGCCTTACGGGGTTTTCGCGGGAGGCGGCGGTCGAGGCGTTGGGAACATCGAGAAACCTGAACCGACGGCATTTCGCGGGGCGCTTACGTTGATCGGCTCTCGCGGAACCGGCCCGGCTTATCTGAAATATCTTCTTATTCTTCCCGTCATTTTCCTCCTTCTCTTTCTTTCCTCCTCGTCCCGGTCCGGATCCGACGCCGCGGCGAAGGTCCGGGAGCGGGGCACCCTTCTGTGGGGAGGCGACGCGGAAGGGGGCGCCCCGTATGTCTTTCCCGATCCGAAGAACGTGGATGTTCTGATCGGGTTCGAGGTAGAGCTCGCCGGGGCGATCGCAAAGGTGATGGGGGTACCGGCCAGGTTTGTCCAGAACGCCTGGGACAGCCTGATCCCCGCCCTGGAGCGGGGCGATTTCGACCTGGTGATCAACGGGATCGAGATCACCCCGGAGCGAACCGCAAAAGTCCTCTTCTCCCGGCCGTATTACGTCTATACCGAGCAGCTTGTCGTCAGGAGGGAGGAGGACGGGATACGGGGGCTTGCCGACCTTGCGGGGAAACGGGTCGGCACTCTGATGGGCGCCGTCTCCCAGACCATGCTTCAGCAGGCGGGAGGGGTCGACATCAGGATCTATTCCGGGGTCGTCGAGCCGTACGAGGACCTCGCCCTGGGAAGGCTGGACGCGGTCTTCCTCGATCTGCCGATCGCCGCCTACTACGCCCGGCCGAACCCCTTGCTGAAATATGCCGGCCCCCCCGCCGGCGAGGGGTATTACGGGATCGCCATCCGGAGAGAGGATGCCTCCCTGAAGGAAGCCGTCGACGGCGCCATCGACAGGCTCCTGAGGTCGGGGGAACTGAGGCGGATCTACGAGAAGTGGGGGCTTTGGAACGAGGCGCAGGAGAAGCTTTTTCATCCTGACCGGTCCCCGGGAGCCGGCGCGTCCGGAAGGGACGCCCGGGATGCTCCCCTGGTCACGTTTTTCCCCGCCCTCCTGAAAGGAGCCGGGATCACCGTCCTGGTTTCCGTGGTTTCCATGGGGCTGGCCGTCGCGCTCGGCCTCCTCCTCTGTCTCCTGCGCCATTACTCGGGGGGCCCCCTTCGCATTGCGGCCTCTTCGTACATCGAGATCTTCCGGGGCACGCCGCTCCTCATCCAGCTCTACCTCCTCTATTACGGCCTGCCGAACGTGGGGATCACCTTAAGCCCCCTCCTCGCCGCGTTCCTGGGGCTCGGCATGAACTACGCGGCCTACGAGGCGGAACTGTACCGGGCGGGGATCGAGGCGATCCCGAAGGGACAGATGGAGGCCGCCCTCTCGCTCGGGATGAGCAGGCGCCTGGCCCTCCGGAGGATCGTCCTTCCCCAGGCGCTGCGGGTCGCCGTGCCGGGGGTCACGAACGACTTCATCTCGCTGTTCAAGGACTCCTCCCTGGTCTCCGTCATTGCCATGGTGGAACTGACCAAGACGTATAACATTCTCGCGGCGACCACCCTGCGGTTCCTCGAGCTGGGGCTTGTGGCCGCCTTCCTGTATTTCGCCATGAGCTACCCGTTGTCCCTCATGGCGAGGAGGCTCGAGGAGCGGCTTGCGGGGCGAACAAGATGATATCGGTCAGGGGACTTCACAAAAGCTTCGGGAAGCAACCGCTGTTCCGGGGGATCGACCTGGAAATAACAAAGGGAGAGGTGGTGGCATGCATCGGCCCCTCGGGAAGCGGGAAGAGCACGTTCCTGCGGTGCATCAACGGCCTGGAGCCTTTCCAGCAAGGGGAAATCGTCGTGGGCGGGGTCGAGCTTCATTCCCTCAACCGGGAAAAACCCGGCAGGGCCGACCGGGAGGCCATCCGGAAGGTCCGGCTGAAAGTGGGGATGGTGTTCCAGCAGTTCAACCTGTTCCCTCACATGACCGTGCTGGACAACATCATCGAGGCGCCCACCCGGGTGCTGCGGCTTTCGAGGAACGACGCGACGCAGCGTGCGGTCGGCCTGCTGCGGCGCGTCAACCTGGAGAGAAAGATCGACAGCCACCCGTCCGAGCTGTCGGGAGGGGAGCAGCAACGGGTGGCCATCGCGAGAGCCCTGGCGATGAAGCCCGAGGCGATGCTGTTCGACGAGCCGACCTCCTCCCTCGATCCCGAAATGGTCGGGGAGGTCCTCTCCGTCATCCAGGCCCTGGTCGAGGAGGGAATGACCACGCTGATCGCCACCCACGAGATGGACTTTGCCCGGGAGGTGGCCGACCGGATCGTGGTATTCGATCAGGGGGAGATCGTGGAAGCCGGCACCCCCGAAGAGATCTTCCGGCATCCGAAGAAGGACCGCACGTTGATGTTCCTGCGCCGCGTGCTGCGGAGAAACGCTCTCCCCCCGGGGTAGCGCTCCCTCCCCCTCCTTTCTGGCGGCCGGTTTTCGACAGGCATTCCAATGGGTTATAGTGGTAGGATCGGGTAGACGCGAGGAGAGCCGGGGAGGACATGGAACGACGGATCTTGTTTATCGACGACGACCGGGCGGGCCGGGAAGTAGCCCTGTTCAACCTGCGGAAGGCGGGATACAAGGTCGAGGTCGCCTCGGACGGGACCGAAGGGTTGGCCATCTTCTCCCAGGGGAAATTCGACCTCGTGATCACCGACGTCAAGATGCCGGGGATCTCGGGGATCGAGGTGCTGCGCCGGATCCGGAAAACATCCCGGGACACCCCGGTGCTCGTCATCACGGCATTCGGAAACGTCGATACGGCGGTGGAGGCGATGAAGGAGGGGGCGTACGACTTCATCGGGAAGCCGTTCCACCGGGAGCAGCAGCTCCTGGCCGTCGAGAAGGCCCTCGAGCGGCAGAGCCTCGCCGCCGAGGTCCGGGACCTGCGGATCCGGGCCACGGGAGTGGAACGGGACGTCGTGAGCGTCTCTCCCGCCATGGAGCGGGTCCTGGAGATGGCCGACCGGGTGGCCCGGACCGAAGCCACCGTCCTGATCACGGGGGAGAGCGGAACCGGCAAGGAGGCGGTGGCCCGGCGGATCCACGTGCGGTCCCCCCGGGCGGAAAAGGCCTTCGTCGCGGTCAACTGCGCGGCGATCCCCGCGGAACTGCTGGAGTCGGAACTGTTCGGGCACGCGCGCGGGGCGTTCACCGGCGCCGTACGGGACCGCCTCGGGAAGTTCCGCCAGGCGGCCGGCGGGACCCTGTTCCTCGACGAGATCGGCGAGATGCCCCTGCCTCTCCAGGCGAAACTGCTCCGCGTTCTCCAGGAGAAGGTGGTGGACGAGGTCGGGGGGGACAGTCCGATCTCCGTCGACGTGCGCATCCTGGTGGCGACCAACCGGGACCTTCTGGAACGGATCCGCGAAGGGACGTTCCGGGAGGACCTGTATTACCGGCTCAACGTGGTCGAGATCCGCGTGCCCCCTTTGAGGGAGAGGCCGGAGGACATCCCCCCTCTCGTGGATCACTTCATGAAGGAGATCAGTACGGACCGGGAGATCTCCGTGCCGGCGGACGTGATGAAGGCGCTGACGGCGCGGCCATGGCCGGGAAACGTCCGGGAGCTGAAAAACGCCTGTGAGCGGATGGTGATCCTGTGCCGGGGGGACGAGGTTTCGGTGGAGGATCTTCCGCCCGTTCCCCCCGCGTACCGGCCGGGCGAGCCGGGAGGGGAGGGATTCGCGGACGACTGGCCTCCTCTTCCCGCCGGAGGACTCTCCCTGGTCGATCTCGAAAAGAAAGTGATCGAGCGTGCCCTCCGCCTGAAAGGGGGGAACATCACCCAGGCGGCCGCCTATCTCAACGTTCCCCGGCATATCCTCGTCTATCGCATCGAGAAGTACGGAATCCGCCGCGATGGGTGAAAAACGCCTGCTGAACGGATGGGCGGACGAACTGCGGCCGGTGTTCTCGCCGAGGATGGTCCTCGTCGCGTGGATCCCCTGCCTTCTCATCACCATCCTGCATTACCGGACCCTGGTCGAGTACGCGTGGGCCCACGACGTCCTCCGGCGCCTGTACTACCTTCCGATCCTGTTCGCCGCTTTCTCGGGGGGGGTGCGCGGCGGGATCTCCGTGTCCGTGTTCGCGTCTTTCATCTATTTCCCCCACGCGTTCCTCTCCCTCGTGGCGCGCGACCCCGGGGACGCCCTGGAAAAGGGGCTGGAGATCCTTCTGTACAACATCGTGGCCGTGGTGGCGGGACTCCTCGTCGACCGGGAGCGCCGGGAGCGGGAGAAGCAGGAGCGGCTCGCAAGGAAGCTCTCCGAAGCGCTGGAGGAGCAGCACCGGATCGAGTCGCAGCTCATCCGGACGGGCAGGCTCGGAGCGCTCGGCGAGCTGACGGCGGGGATCGCCCACGAGATCAAGAACCCGCTCCACACGATGAAGGGGACGGCGGAGATCTTGCGGGACGCCATCGCGCCCGAGGCCCCCGAGCGCCGGATGCTGGACCTCCACATGGAGGAGATCGACCGGCTGGCGCAGACCGCCGAGAGATTCCTCACGTTTGCCCGGCCGGCCCCCTCCGACCGCCGCCCGCTCGATTTGCGGGAGGTGGTGAATCGCGTCGCGTCGCTGGTGGAGACGCAGGCCCGCCGGGAGGGGGTGACGACCGTGATCGACCGGTACGACGGGGCGGAGCCCCCTGCGGTGATGGGGGACGCCGACCAGCTGACCCAGCTGCTGCTCAACATCGCACTCAACGGGGTGCAGGCGATGGCCGGCCGGGGGAGCGGGACCCTCTCCTTCTCCGTTTTCCCCGAGCGGCAGGGCGGGAAGGGGTACTCCTGCGTCGCTCTCCGCAACGACGGGCCGGAGATCCCCGAAGACCATCTGGAACGGATCTTCGATCCCTTCTACACTACGAAGGACGGCGGGACGGGCCTGGGGCTCTCCATCTGCTCCCGGATCGCCGACCAGCACGACGGCCTGCTGTCCGTCCGCAATCTTCCGGAAGGCGGGGGAGTCGAGTTCACCCTCGCCCTCCCGGCCGGCAGGGATGACGCATGAACGAGGAGAGATCCCTCTCGGAAGTCCACTCCTCGGTGACGATCCCCGAGCAACGGGGGTTCCTGAGGCGGCTGTTTGCCTTCGCCGGCCCCGCCTACCTCGTGGCGGTCGGCTACATGGACCCGGGGAACTGGGCGACCGATATCGCCGCCGGTTCCCGGTACGGGTACGCCCTCGTCTGGGTCCTGGTGATGTCCAACGCCATGGCGATTCTCCTCCAGAGCCTCTCCGCGCGGCTTGGGCTTGTTTCCGGGCGGGACCTGGCCCAGGCGTGCCGGGACCGGTACCCGGCTTCCGTCAACGTCGCGTTGTGGATCCTTTGCGAGGTGGCCATCGCCGCCTGCGACCTGGCCGAGGTGATCGGGTCGGCCATCGGGCTCCAGCTGCTGTTCGGCATCCCCCTCATCTACGGGGTCCTGATCACCGCTTTGGACACGTTCCTGATCCTCTTTCTCCACCAGGCCGGGATCCGGAAGATGGAGGCCTTCATCCTGGTCCTGGTCGCGACGATCGCGGGCTGCTTCCTGTTCGAGATCCTCGTCTCCCGCCCGGACCTGCCCGGGATCGCGCGCGGGGTCCTCCCCTCGCTTCCCGATTCCGATGCCCTCTACTTCGCCATCGGAATCCTTGGAGCCACGGTCATGCCGCACAACCTCTACCTCCACTCTTCGCTGGTGCAGTCCCGCCGCGTCGAAAAGACCGCGAGGGGGATCCACCAGTCGCTGAAATTCAACCTGATCGATTCCGTGGTCGCCCTCAACCTGGCCCTCTTCATCAACGCGGCGATCCTGATCATGGCCTCCGCCGTGTTCCACCGGGCGGGGTACTTCGACGTGGCCGAGATCCAGGACGCGCATCAGCTGCTGGCCCCCATCGTGGGGAGCGCGCTGGCCCCGATCCTCTTTGCGGTCGCCCTGATCAGCTCGGGACAAAGCTCCACGATCACGGGGACCCTGGCCGGCCAGATCGTGATGGAGGGATACGTCAATATCCGTCTGAGGCCTTGGCTGCGGCGCATCGTCACCCGTGCCGTGGCGACCGTCCCCGCCGTCCTGACGATCGTCCTGTTCGGGGATCGGGCGACGGGGGAACTGCTGGTCTTAAGCCAGGTCGTGCTGAGCCTGCAACTCTCCTTCGCCGTCATCCCTCTCATTCACATGGTGAGCGACAGGAAGCTGATGGGAGCCTTCGCGATCCGGCCATGGGTGCAGCTGCTTGCCTGGACGACCGCGGGGATCATCGTCGTCCTCAACGCCAAGCTGGTGATCGGCGAGGTGGGCGTCTGGATGGGCAAGGAGGGGACGTCGGGAATGCTGGCGCGCTATCTCGCCATCCCGGTCATCGCGGCGGTGGGGTTTCTGCTCCTCTTCGTGCTCCTCGATCCGTTCTTCCTCGGGAGAAGAAAACGGCGGGAACCCGCGGATGTGCACAAGGGTCCCGAGCTGGAGGGCGTGGAGCCCGCCCGGCCTTTCGGCAAAGTCGCCGCCGCCCTCGATTTCGGGGATACCGACGCCGAAGTCCTCTCCCGCGCAGCGGCGCTGGCAGCCTCGGCGAAATGCCCGCTTCTCCTCATTCACGTGGTGGAGAGTGCCGGCGCACTGGCGCTCGGGCGCGACATCGGGGATGCGGAGAGCCGGGCCGACCTGGAACGCCTCAAGCGCTATGCCATCGATCTGGGGAAGTACGACGTGGACGTGGAGGTCGAGCTGGGGTTCGGCAGCCCGGTCCGGGTTCTTCCGGAGATGGTGAAAAGGCACGGCGTGGAGCTGCTCGTCGTCGGGGCCCACGGGCACCGCGGATTCACCGACTGGCTGTACGGTTCGACCATCGACGGCGCCCAGGATCTTTTTCACCGTAGGGGTAAGACGGGTTCGGTTGTAGGCGTCGGCCAGCTTCCTGATCACTTCGCCCTGGGTCGGGTAGGGGTGGATGGTCTTCCCGATGGCGGAAAGCCCAAGCCCCGAGGTCATGGCGAGGGAGAGTTCGTTGATCATTTCCCCGGCGTGGCTGGCCACGATGGTGGCTCCCAGGATCGTGTCGCTCCCCTTGCGCAGGTGGACGCGGGCGAACCCTTCCACCTCCCCGTCGAGAAGCGCCCGGTCCACGTCGGAAAGGGGGACCGTCAGGGTGACGACCGGGATCCCCTTTTCTTTCGCATCGGCCTCGTACATCCCCACGTGCGCGACCTCGGGGTCGGTGTAGGTGCACCACGGCACGACGAGGGCGGAGCTTTTCTGCCTTCCCATGAACAGGGCGTTGGCGATCAGGATGCGGGCGAGGGCGTCGGCGGTGTGGGTGAACTTGTAGGGAAAGCAGATGTCGCCCGCGGCGTACACGCGGGGGTTGGACGTCTGCAGCCGGTCGTTCACCTCGACTCCCCGCCTCGGGTCGTACGCGAACCCCGCCGACTCCAGGTTCAGGCCGTCCACGTTGGGGGCCCGCCCGATGCCGACGAGGATCTCGTCGACGCGGATCGCCCTCGCTTTCCCCTCCTGCTCCACGTGGACGACCTTTTCGATTCCTTCTTTCGAGACCCGGACGACTTTCGCGTCCAGGATCAGCTCCACCCCTTCCGCCATGAAGGACTTCTGGACGATCCCGGCGGTGTCCGGGTCTTCCCGGGGAAGGATGTGGGAGCCCATCTCGACCAGGGTCACCCGGCTCCCGAGGCGGCGGAATGCCTGGGACAGCTCGCACCCGATTGGCCCTCCGCCGATGACGGCGAGCCTCGGTGGGAGTCCGGTCAGGGAGAAGACCGTTTCGTTGGTGAGGTACCCGGCTTCCCCGATCCCCGGGATCGGCGGAGCCGCCGCCCGGGCGCCCGTGCAGATGGCCGCCCGCCGGAACCGGAGTCGCTTGCCGTCCACTTCGATGGCGTCGGGCCCGGCGAATCTCCCCTCGCCCAGAAAGACGTCGACGCCCAGCTTTTCGGAAAACCGGTGGACGGAGTCGTGGAAGCTGATGTCCGCCCGGATGCGCCGCATCCTCTCCATCGCTTTCCCGAAATCGATCGAGAGATGCCCGGTTCCCCCCACTCCGAATTCCCCGGAGGTCCGCGCATCGTGGATCACCCGGGCCGGCCGGATGATCCCCTTGGAGGGGACGCATCCGACGTTCAGGCAGTCCCCGCCCAGGAATTCGCGTTCGATCAGGGCGACTTTCGCGCCCAGCCCGGCCGCCCCCGCGGCGGCGACAAGCCCGGCCGTCCCTGCTCCGATGACCACCAGGTTGTAGCAGTCGGCGGGGACCGGGTTTTTCCAGGTTGAGGGGTGGACGTTTTCCCCAAGGGTTCTGTTTTCCTCGGTGTCCGGCAGAATTGCGAATTGCTGCCCCATGAGTACCTCCTTGCTATCCGTGCTATTTCCCGGTTCCCGGAACCGGATTCACGGCAACGGCATTCCCGCCGTTTCCGTCGCCCGCCTTCCCGAAAGATTCGCGGATGAGGAAAAAGGATTCTTCAAGTTTCTGCCCGTTCCACAGGCAGGGGCGCTTACGGGAGGCCCGGAGATTTCCCGATGCGCTCCCGGTCTTCCTCCGATAGGGTCTTCCTGGACAGTCCGTCCGGAGGATCTTCCGTTGCCACGAGGTGCCGCACGGTATTGCGGATCAGAAGGAGCTGCCGTTCATGCCTCGCGCAGAACGGGCACATGAACAGGGCGGTGATCCGCCCCATCGACAGCATGCTGAAGCCGGTCCCGGTAGCCGGGCGAGTCGATCCGGCCCCCGAACCACGAGGGCGGGCCGGAGGGGAGTGCCCTCCTCGTTAGGCAGCGAAAAAGGAAACTTCCTATCGGGTCAGACAGCCCGTGGAACGTCCCTTGAGCATTCTTGGGCGGCCTGCTTTTCGCCATTTTTTTCTCATGCGATAATATTGCCAGTACGATCTTCGGCCGATCCCGGATGGTTTGGAAATGCATTACCAGGCACCGGTAGAGGATGTCCCGGAATGAAAAAACAGGAGGATAGGATGGGGAAAAAAATCGTTTCTCATCTTCTTGGTGGGGTGTTCGCATATGCGATCGTCGCTTTCCCGACCACTGCCGGCGCAGGATTCCTACTGCATCCCTCTCGGGAAATTCCGAAACTGAATACGATATTCTCTCCGAGCGGTTTCCATCATTCGGACACGGAAGGAGGAATCGGAAGCGGCATCGAATTCTCCGTCAGGGAGGATCCGAGAAGACGCACAACATGGCTTGACATCAAGACCCCGAATGGCACGCAATCGCTGCCGTACGAGTCATCTTCCGAACAACAAGGGGATGTGCGGGGATTGAATTTCTCCCT
The DNA here is from genome assembly GCA_001443455.1 of Deltaproteobacteria bacterium CSP1-8. Classification (GTDB taxonomy): domain Bacteria; phylum Desulfobacterota; class Deferrimicrobia; order Deferrimicrobiales; family Deferrimicrobiaceae; genus CSP1-8. Next base: position 74,068 of record LDXO01000006.1, read on the forward strand.
GACATCGCCGATCGAATGGCGGATCCCGTACGGCGCGCGTATTCTGATTTCCGACTCGGATATCCGTGTCGTGATCCCGAAATCGGACGGGACATTGACGGAATGGTCCTTCCGGTCCCAAGGTTGCGGCATCTGGCATGTCACTTCGCCGGATGGCGCCACGGTAAGCGCCGACGGAACCCATTGGACAACAGAGAAGTGACGTTCATCAGTGCCTGGCTTGCGGCCCGCCGGGAATCGTGGCCCCGGCTCATCCGTCGCGCCTACGAGGTCGATCCTCTCCTTTGGCGTTGCGGCGAGCGGATGCACATCGCGGGCTTCCTCTTGCCCATTCAACAGATGCCGAAGGACATCCCGCAGATTGGGTTCCGGCGCGGAACCGGGGAGGGCGCAGAGGGGGCTCGTCCCCACTCCGCACCGCATCCCTTACCGCATTCCGGGGATTCCGGCCGAGAGCACCGGCGCCATGTCCTTCATGTCCCCGGGATCGCCGGTGGGGTGGCGAACGACATGGCCTCCACGAAGCGCCGGGGAAGGCGACCCGAAGCCCGGCGACGTACCCGGTTCGACCGCTGCCGAGGTCCCGTCCGGGTTTGCTCATCCCGGGCCGGCGTTCCTTCCGAGGAGATTCACGACCAGGGCAGTCCAGCCGGTCTGGTGGCTGGCTCCCAGTCCCCGGCCGGTCTCCCCATGGAAATACTCGTGGAAAAGCAGCAGGTCCCGCCAGCAGCTATCGTCGGCGAATAGGCGGTTTCCCCCCAGGCAGGGACGGCCGTCCGGTCCATCGGGGAGGAAGATCCGCACCAGTCGGCGGGAGATCTCCCGGGCGACCTCGCCCAGGTCCATCCGTCGCCCCGAGCCGGTCGGGCACTCCACGCGCAGGGTGTCGCCGTAAAAACGGTGGTACCGCGTGAGGGCCTCGATCAGCAGGTAGTTCACCGGAAGCCAGACCGGCCCGCGCCAGTTCGAGTTCCCGCCGAAGAGGCCCGTGTTCGACTCCCCCGGCTCGTATTCCACCCGGTACTCCCGTCCGTTCAGCCGGAAAACATACGGATGGTCCCGGTAGATCCGGGACAGCGACCGGATCCCGTACGGGGAGAGAAATTCGTTCTCGTCCAGCATGTACCCGAGGATCCGCGCAAGCCGCTCCCGCGAGGGGATGGCGAGAAGACGATGGGATGGGCCCGCGCCGGAGGCCGCGGTCTCCATGTAGGTGATCACCCGGCCGAGATCCGCCCGGTTCTCGAGGAACCAGTTCATCCTCTGCCGGAAGCCCGGCAGGCTGTCGATGACGTCGCTTTCCAGGGACCCGACGGCGATCAGCGGAATGAGCCCCACCAGGGAGCGGAGACGGAGGGGGAAGGAGCGGCCGTCGACGTGGAGGTGGTCGTAGTAAAATCCGTCCTCCTCGTCCCACAGTCCTGTCCCTCCATGCTCGTTGATGGCGTCGGCGATCGCGATGAAGTGCTCGAAGAACTTGGAGGCCACATCGTCGTAGGCGGGGTCCTCCCGGGCGAGCTCGAGCGCGATGGAGAGCATCGTGGAGCAGTAGAACGCCATCCACGCGGTGCCGTCGGCCTGGTCCAGATGACCGCCGGCCGGGAGGTCCTGCGATCGGTCGAAGATCCCGATGTTGTCCAGTCCGAGAAAACCCCCGGAGAAGATGTTCTCCCCGTGGGAATCCTTCCGGTTGACCCACCAGGTGAAGTTGAGCATAAGCTTCTGGAAGACCCGGGCGAGGAAGAGGCGGTCGCGGGACCCCGTGGAGCGGTACACGTGCAGGGCGGCCCAGGCGTGCACGGGCGGGTTGACGTCCGAGAAGGCGAACTCGTACGCCGGGATTTGCCCGTTGGGGTGCATGTACCATTCGCGAAGGAAGAGGATCAGCTGCCCCTTGGCGAAATGCGGGTCGATCTTCGCGAACGGGATCATGTGAAACGCCAGGTCCCAGGCGGCGTACCAGGGGTATTCCCACTTGTCGGGCACCGAGATCACGTCGCGGTTGTAAAGGTGTCGCCAGTCGTGGTTCCTCCCCCGCTTCCGCTGGTCGGCGGGCTTCTGCTGGGACGGGTCCCCTTCGAGCCAGTGCCGGACGCTGTAATGGTAGAACTGCTTTGTCCAGAGCAGGCCGGCGCATGCCTGGCGCGCGACCCGGCGCTCCTCCTCCGGCAGACCCGCCAGGATCACGCCTCCGAAAAATTCCTCCGATTCCCGGATGCGCTCCCGAAAGGTCCGTTCGAACTCCTGGCCGAAGGGGCGGTTGGGAGATTCTTCTTCCGCCGACAGGCGCAGTCGTACGGTCCGTTCGCCGCCCGCGGGCACCGCGAAAGAGTATTGCGCCGCCGCCTTCGTCCCTGTCCCTCCCGGGTTCACCGCCCCGTTCTTCCCGCGGATCACGTATTCGTGGAAGGCGTTCTTGACGTACGGGGAGGGGTTGGATTGCCCGTACAGGGTCTCGAAATCCGTTTCATTCTCCGTGAAGAGAAGCGCAGGAGATTCCCCGTCCGGCCCGAAGTCGGTGAACAGCCGGTAGCGGCCCAGGGAAGAGTGGTCGGCGAGGAGGATTCCGGCGCCTCCTCTCCGGATCGACGGTTTCGGCCAGTACCCCTCGCCGGTCCGTCCCCAGGACCAGGTGTTGCGGAACCAGAGAGTCGGAAGGAGAGTGAGCCGGGCCGGTTCGGGTGCTCGGTTGGCCGCCGTGAGGCGGATCAGAATGTCGTTGGGCGATGCTTTGGCGTATTCCGCCACGATGTCGAAGTACCGGTCCCCGTCGAAGACCCCTGTGTCCAGGAGCTCGAACTCGGGGTCCTCTTTCCCCCGGCGGCGGTTCTCCTCCACGAGAAGGTCGTAGGGATACTCGGCCTGGGGGTACCGGTACATCGCCTTCAGGTAGGAGTGGGTGGGCGTCGAGTCCAGATAGAAATAGAGCTCCTTGACGTCCTCCCCGTGGTTTCCTTCCGGGCCGGTGAGCCCGAACAGCCGTTCCTTGAGGATCGGGTCGCGGCCGTTCCACAGGGCCAGGGCGAAGCAGAGACGTCCTTCCCGGTCCGTGATCCCGAGCAGCCCGTCCTCCCCCCAGCGGTACGCCCGGCTCCTCGCGTGGTCGTGGGGGAAGTATTCCCACGAGTCGCCGGAGGGGGAGTAGTCCTCCCGGACCGTCCCCCACTGCCGCTCGGCGAGGTACGGCCCGAAGCGCTTCCAGTTCTTCTCCCGGCGTGTGTCCTCGGCCAGCCGGATGCTCTCCGCCGGTCCCTCGTCCGGGTCCCTCCCCGTCCTCTTCCGCTTTTTCCGGGCACCCTCCTCCACCGGTTCACTCCCCTTTCCGCTTCTTGATGATTTTCGGGATGAAGAAGGAGAAGACGAAGAGGGCCACGGAGAAGAACACCTTGACGGAAAGGAGGTCCGCCCAGTTCCCGCTCAACCATATCTCCCGGACCGTCCCGACGAAAAAGGTGAAGATGAATGTCCCCACGATGATCCCCAGGCCGGTGCCGAAGACGTAGTCCCGGAAGCGCACCCGCGTAAGCCCCATGCCGAAGTTCATGGGGGTGAAGGGGAAGTAGATGAGGCGCAGGTAGAGGACCGTTGCGAAACCGTTGCGCTCGATCGCCTCGTCGTATTTCTTGAGCCTGTCCCCGATGAGGGAGGCTGCGAATTCCCTGCCGAGGGTGCGGCCGATCCAGAAGGCCGCGCTTGAGCCGAGCATGGCACCCACCCAGACATAGAGGAAACCCCAATAGGCCCCGAAAATGGCGGCGCCGAGCGTGGTCAGGAGCGTGCCGGGCACGAAGAGGCAAATCCCTAAGGTGTACACGAGGATGAACAGGAGAGGAGCCCAGTACCCGGCGGACTCCAGTACCTGACCCAGCGCCTCGCGCGTGAGGTAGCTCTTCACCGGGGTGAAGCGGACGATCAGAACGGCCGCGACGATGAAGGCGAGCAGGAAGAGCGCTTTGATCAGCGGCCTCTTCCCCGTTGATGTTTTCTGCGGCGCGGCCTCCACGTCGCTTTCCTCTCTGCTGGGTAAGCAAGGCGGCCCGGTGTTTTTTCGGTTTCGCCATCATCCCCGGGAGATTCTACATCGGTTTCATACATAGGGATGGGGCGATCTGTATCGGAGATTCGTCGCGAAACGGAATCCGCGGCTCCCAGGGGGGCAGGGGAGGGCAGGGAGCACAAATGCCGTAGAATACTCTATGACTTCCTGAAGAAAATCCTCTTTCCCCTCAGCGGGGAAAGATCCCACGGCCTAAAAAAAGAGGATATCCCACAAGAAATCATGGAGTCGCGATTTGGCATGGCTGATGCACCTCACCCTTGCCGGAAAGAGCACGGCGCATTGGACGGGAAGGGGGGTGAACGCGTTGATGGGAGGATGGTTGATCTGGCTGCTTCTGGGGGGACTGTTCCTGTTCCTCATGTTCCGCGGCGGGGGTTGCTGCGGCGGGCATGGAGACCATGACCACCCCGCCCGTGGTTCCCCCGGGCGCAAGGATGACGGCACGGGCCGTTCCGCGGGGCAGTAGGTGAAACGCGAAAAAAACCGGTGTCATGGAAGCGAGGTGAGTAAAGATGAAAAGGAAAATGCTGTCGGTGGACGATCAGTCATATAAATGCCCCGGGTGGGATACAGGGAATCAGGATACCGGGGGCCATGATCCCGGGAGCAAATAGGTAACCGCCTGGCGTGGCCCGAGACACGTCGAGGAATGGAGGTGCGATGAAAGCGGCGCGCGATATTCGTCGACGCGACAGGGAGAAGGAAACCGTCGAGGGTCCGGTACGGTGGAGGGACCCCGTTTGTGGGATGGAAGTGGGGCAGGGAAGCCCCCATCGGATATCCCGGGAAGGTACGGAGCACGTGTTCTGCAGCGCGGGTTGCCTGGCGAAGTTTCGGGAGAGTCCGGGCCGGTACATGGCTGGCGAGAGAGGGGGCGAAGCCTCCCGACAAGAGGAGTCCGCCGGGGGGGAGATTGTTCGCGGAGCGGAGTACACCTGCCCCATGCACCCCGAGATTCGGCAGGTCGGCCCCGGCAGCTGCCCGAAGTGCGGGATGGCGCTCGAACCGGTCGCTCCCGGCTTGAGAAGGGAATGGACCTGCCCCATGCACCCGGAGGTCGTTCGGGATGCCCCGGGCGATTGCCCGAAGTGCGGGATGGCCCTGGGGCCTCGTACGGTGGCGGCGGAGGAGGAGGAAAGCGCGGAGTTCGCCGACATGCGCCGGCGGTTTTGGGTAAGCGCCGTGCTCACGGTTCCGCTGTTCCTCGTCGCAATGGCGGATTTCATCCCCCGGCGCCCCTTGGAGAATCTGGCATCCCCCCGGACGCTGGGATGGCTCGAGCTCGCGCTCGGTACTCCCGTCGTCCTCTGGGGGGGGTGGCCCTTCTTCGTCCGCGGGTGGCAGTCGGTCGTGAACCGCAGCCTGAACATGTTCACCCTCATCGGGCTCGGCGTTGGAGTTGCCTACCTCTACAGCCTGGTTGCGGCGCTGTTCCCGGACATCTTCCCCGCGTCTTTCCGGGGGGAATCGGGTGAGGTGGCGGCCTATTTCGAGGCCGCGGCGGTCATCGTGACGCTGGTGCTGCTCGGGCAGGTGTTGGAACTGAAGGCGCGCAGCCAGACGGGCGCCGCCATCAAGGCGCTCCTCGGTCTTGCGCCGAAAACGGCCCGCCGCTTCCGCGACGACGGGTCCGACGAAGATGTTCCGCTCGACCTGGTCCGTCCGGGCGACAGGCTGCGCGTGCGGCCCGGGGAGAAGGTGCCGGTGGACGGTGTCGTCCTCGAGGGATCGAGTTCGATCGATGAATCGATGGTGACGGGTGAGCCGATCCCCGTGGAGAAGCGGCCGGGCGACCGGGTGACCGGCGCCACGGTGAACGGAACCGGCGGGCTTGTGATGCGGGCGGAGAGGGTGGGCTCCGAGACGCTTCTCGCCCGAATCGTGCAGATGGTCGCGGAGGCGCAGCGCAGCCGGGCCCCGATCCAGAAGCTGGCGGACACGGTGTCGGGGTATTTCGTCCCGGCGGTCGTCGGGATCGCCGTTGCGGCCGCGTTCATCTGGGGATTGGCGGGCCCCGAACCGAGAATCTCCCACGCCGTGATCATCGCTGTCGCCGTCCTCATCATCGCCTGCCCGTGCGCCCTGGGGCTTGCCACCCCGATGTCGATCATGGTCGCCATGGGGAAGGGAGCGACGGCAGGAGTCCTGTTCAAGAACGCGGAAGCGATCGAGGTGATGCGCAAAGTCGACACGCTCGTGGTCGACAAGACCGGGACGCTCACCAAGGGGAAGCCGAAGCTGGTGACGGTGGAGACGGCAAATGGAATCGACGAGTCGGGTTTGCTCCGGATGGCGGCGAGCCTCGAGCGTGGGAGCGAACACCCGCTGGCGGCGGCTATCGTGAAGGGCGCGCAGGAGCGGGGGATCGAACCGGTCTCAGCGGAGTCGTTTGAGTCGGTGACCGGCAAGGGGGTTACGGGGAGGGTGGAGGGGCATTCCGTCTCTCTCGGCAACCGGGCCCTTATGGACCACATCGGGGTAAATCCCGGTGACCTCGCAATAAGAGCGGAATCGTTCCGAAAAGACGGGCAGACGGTGATGTTCGTGGCGGTCGACGGCAAGCTTGCCGGCATCCTCGGGGTGGCCGACCCCATCAAGGGGACCACTCCGGAGGCGATCCGTACGCTCCACGCAGACGGGATCCGGATCGTGATGCTCACCGGCGACAACCGCACGACCGCCTCGGCCGTCGCAGGCAAGCTCGGCCTCGATGACGTGATGGCCGAGGTTTTCCCCGACCAGAAGGCGGACGCCGTGAGACGCCTGCAGGGGGAGGGGCGTATCGTGGCCATGGCGGGCGACGGGATCAACGATGCGCCGGCTCTCGCGCAGGCTCAGGTGGGAATCGCCATGGGGACGGGAACAGATGTCGCCATGGCGAGCGCCGGCGTCACCCTGGTCAAAGGGGATCTTCGCGGCATCGTCCGCGCCATGCATTTAAGCCGGGCGACGATGCGAAACATTAAGCAGAACCTGTTCTTCGCCTTCGCCTACAACGCGCTGGGCGTTCCCCTGGCGGCGGGGGTACTTTACCCGTTCTTCGGAATCCTGCTGAGCCCGATGATCGCCGCCGCGGCGATGAGCTTCAGCTCCGTGTCCGTCGTCGCGAACGCGTTGAGGCTACGGGGCCTGCATCTCTGAAGGTTCGTCTGGAGCCTATCCAGGCCGAAACTTTCACCCCGGCAAGACATCGTTGGAATAGGGTCGTTTGGGAGGCCTTGCGAGATATCCTCCCGGTGTTTTCCCTTATGAGGCATGGGGTATACGGCAGCATCTCGGCCGCCTTTGCCCGGCGGGAAGCTGGTTTCCGACTACGGCATGTACAAGAAGAATCATCGGGGTAAAGAACCTATGACGGCTTCTCCATCTCCAACAGGAAGCAAAGCCAGGGTGCTTGGCATGGCGCTCAGCGTCATGGTTCTGGGCGGCTGCGCCACGTTTTCCAAGGACGGCGGCTTCGGCGCGGTCGAGCAGATCGCCAGGGAGCGCATCGACAAGGATGTGAAATGGCAGCGCGACGACAATCAGCGGGAGAGCGTACAGGCCACGGTGAAGACTCTCCTGGCCTCGCCCCTTTCCGCCGACGCCGCGGTGCAGATCGCTCTCCTCAACAACCCCGGTTTGCAGTCCACTTATGCCGAGCTGGGCATCGCCGAAGCCGATCTCGTTCAGGCAGGCCGGATGACGAACCCGCACTTCGGTTATCTGCGGACGTCGGAAGGCGGAGAGCGCAAGCTCGAATGGGCGCTGACCTTTCCGATCGTAGACCTCCTGACCATCCCGATGCGGACCCGGATCGAGCGCGGTCGTTTCGAACAGGTAAAGCTGGCGGTGGCGAGGGAAATGCTCGACGTCGCGACCGAGACCCGCAAGTCATGGATCGTCGTGGTCGCGGCGGCGGAGCGTGTTCGCTACCTCGGGCAGGTAAAGCTTGCGGCGGAAGCGTCCGCCGAGCTGGCGAGCCGCATGGAGGCAGCGGGAAACATAAGCCGCCTCCACCGGATGCGGGAGCAGGTATTCCGCACCGAGACGGTCGCACATCTGGACCGGGCGACGCAGGCAGCGGTGGCAGAGCGCGAGCGTCTGACGCGGCTGATGGGTCTATCCGGCGGCGACGTCGCCTTCAAGATCCCCGAGCGCCTGCCCGGACTTCCCGCCGGCAAGCCCGAGATCCAGGATCTCGAGGCGCGCGCGATAGCCGAACGCCTGGACGTCCAGGAGGCGATACGTGAATCCGAGGGCCTCGCCGCGTCGCTCGGCCTCACCCGGGCCACCCGTTTCATCAACGTGCTCGAACTCGGGCCCGCAGGCACGAAAGAGGATCCCGAGCCGTGGAAGCGCGGTTTCGAAGCGAGCCTGCAGCTCCCCATCTTCGACTGGGGCGGGGCACGCGTGGCCAAAGCCGAAGCGATCTATATGCAGGCGCTGCACCGCGTTGCCGAGACGGCGGTAAACGCACGCTCGGAAGTGCGCGCGGCTTACTCTGCGTACCACAAAGCGTACGACACCGCGATTCGCTACCGCGAAGAGATCTTGCCTCTGCGAAAGGAAATCGCGGAGGAGAACATGCTCCGCTACAACGGGATGCTGATCAGCGTGTTCGAACTGCTCGCCGATGCGCGCGAACAGATCGGAGCCGTCATCGCCTCCATCGAGGCGCAGCGCGACTTCTGGCTTTCGGAGAGCGGTCTGCAGGCCGCGTTCAACGGGCCGACGACGGGCAGGCGGGCCACGGCCCGGATGGTTTCCGGCGGAATGCCGCCCGATCCGGCGACGGCCGGGCATTGACAATCGACAGGAGACCTTCCCATGATAACGCGTCGACAATTCTTTAACGCATCGGCAGCAGCAATGCTCGGTGCTGCGCTGGTGAGCAAAGGGCAGGCGGCGTCGCTGCCGGAGGCGCCGATCCAGTCCAAGTCCGTAACACAGCCGCCGCTGGTTCCCCCGAACGGCCGGCCCTACCAGCCGGTTGTCACGCTGAACGGATGGACTCTGCCCTGGCGCACGAAGAACGGCTGGAAGGAATTCCACCTCATCGCCGAGCCGGTCAAGCGAGAAATCGCCCCCGGCATGATGGCCAACCTGTGGGGGTACAACGGACAGAGCCCCGGCCCGACCATCGAGTGCGTCGAGGGGGACAAAGTGCGCATTTTCGTCACCAACAAGCTGCCCGAGCACACCACGATCCACTGGCACGGGGTTCTGCTGCCCAACGGAATGGATGGCGTTGGCGGCCTCAACCAGCCGCATATCGCCGCGGGCAAAACCTATGTCTACGAGTTCGTCATGAAGAACTCCGGCACCTTCATGTACCACCCCCACGCGGACGAGATGGTGCAGATGGCGATGGGCATGATGGGCTTCATCGTCGTGCATCCGAAGAATCCGAACCAGTACCAGGTCGACCGCGATTTCGTCTTCCTGATCAACGCCTTCGACATCGATCCCGGCAGCTATACGCCGAGGGTCAACACGATGCTCGACTTCAACCTGTGGTGCTGGAACAGCCGGGTGTTCCCGGGCATCGATCCGCTCGTCGTGCGCAAGGACGACCGCGTAAGGATCCGCATGGGCAACCTCACGATGACCAATCATCCGATCCACGTCCACGGGCACAACTTCTCCGTGACGTGCACCGACGGCGGCTGGGTGCAGAAAAGCGCTCAATGGCCCGAGACGACCGTCGACATGCCGATCGGCGCGCTGCGCGCGATCGAGTTCGTGGCGGATGCGCCGGGGGATTGGGCGTTTCACTGCCACAAGTCCCACCATGTAATGAATGCGATGGGCCATGGCGTTCCGACGATGATCGGCGTTGACCACCGGGGCGTGGCGGAGAAGATCAACAAGCTGTTGCCCGAGTACATGGTGATGGGCGAGCGTGGCATGGCCGAAATGGGCGAGATGGAGATGCCGCTGCCCGACAACACGCTTCCGATGATGAGCGGGCAGGGCCCGTTCGGTCCCCTCGAGATGGGGGGAATGTTCACCGTCGTCAAGATCAGGGAAGGACTGGCCCGCGACGACTACGCGGATCCGGGCTGGTACAAGCACCCGAAAGGCAGCGTCGCCTACGAATGGAAGGGCGACCTTCCTGCATCCTGACCATTGTAAGGAGGAGATATGAAGCGAACGATCATCGCTTCCGTGCTCGCCGTGGCACTCGTGGTCCCCGCCGGAGTACTGGCCCACGGCGACAAACATCATGATAAGCAGGAAGACCGGGCCGACGTGGGCCATGAAGGGGCCCTCGGGAGACCCGGCGATCCCGGCAAGGTTACCCGGAATGTCGAGGTGGAAATGAGCGACGCGATGCGCTTCAACCCCGAGAGCATCAGGGTGAAACGCGGCGAGACCATCCGTTTCATCGTCAAGAACACCGGCAAGCTGCAGCACGAGATGGTGCTTGGCACCATCATGGAACTGAAGGAACACGCCGAGCTGATGCGGAAGTTCCCGGAGATGGAACACGCCGATCCCAATCAGGTAAGCGTCGAGCCCGGCAAGACCGGCGAACTGATCTGGCAATTCACCAACGCCGGCACGTTCGATTTTGCCTGCCTGGTGCCCGGCCATTTCGAGGCGGGCATGGTCGGCAAGGTCCACGTCGGCCGCGCCGCCGGGACGGACCCCGCCGACAGCGGACAGGCCATGACCGAGGGGCTGGTGAAGAAAGTCGACAAGACTGCAGGCAAAGTAACCCTCAGCCACGAGCCGATCGCGAATCTGGGAATGCCGAAGATGACGATGATCTTCCGGGTCATCGATCCGGAAATGCTCAACCGGTTGAAGGAAGGCGACAGGATCCGTTTTGTCGCGGACAAGGTGAACGGCGCGTTTACCGTAATGGAGTTCGAGCCGGCGGAGTAAGCGCTTTTCGGGGATGAGCGCGTACTCCATCCCCGTAAAGAAAATTCAAGGCCCGGGAAGTCGCCCGGGCCTTCGTTGGCGGGAAAGCGAATACTCCCCACCCCTGGAGAATATTCTTCACGGCATCGGCTTCCGGGGGAAATACGTCCCGGGAGTTTCCTGTCGCACTTCCCCGATACCATTCGGATTTTGGATTCTCCGGCCGAATGGCACGGGAAGTGCTTTCCGACTGTGGAAATATCGACCCGGAGGGCCAGTACATGACGAATACCGCAGGACGAAACGAGACAACGCATGAGACCTCGAAAGGAGTAGACGGCGGATTCCGCCCCGGAGGCGGGAAGGGGAACCGCCTCTTTCTAATAACAATGGTCCTCCTCCTGGGGACGGGCACGGTCGTTGCGGCGGGATGGTTCGGCGGTATCTTCAAGAACACCCCCGCGGACAACGCGAGGGTTGCGGGCGTGGTCGAATCGGCGGATGCCGTGAGGATTCCCCTTTCGGCCCTTGATTCCGGGAAAGCGCTCTTTCTCGAGACGGACCTGGAGGGAAGACAGGTCCATTACTTCGCGGTGAAGAGCTCGGACGGTGTTTACCGGGCCGCCTACGACGCCTGCGACGTCTGTTTCCGGGCGAACCGTGGATACCGGCAGGAAGGCGATCTCATGGTGTGCAACAAATGCGGCCAGGCCTTTCCGAGCGTGAAGGTCAACGAGGTCAAGGGGGGGTGCAACCCGGCGCCACTTGCCAGGATAGTCGATGGCCAGTCCCTGGTGATCCGGAAGGGCGACCTCGCGGCCGGGAAGGATTACTTCCCCGGGAAGCGGTCGTAACCGGACCGGGCGGAAAATGAATATACGCAAACTGGCCTGGAAGAACCTGTTCCGGAGGAAGTCCCGTGCGGTGTTCACCGGCCTCGGGATCTTCCTCGGGATCGGGACGTTCGTCGCCCTCTCCTCCCTCACCATGCAGATGGAAGGGGCGGTGCGCGACAAGCTGGACCGGTTCGGGGCGAATATCCTCGTCGTTCCCCGGACGGAACAGCTATCGCTGGGGTTCGGCGACATCGCCCTGGGGGGCGCGCAGGTCGCCCGCGCAAGGCTGGCCGTATCCGATGGTGAGGCGATCCGCTCCATCGAACTGAAAGACCGCCTCCGGTCGGTCGTTCCCTTCTTCCTCACGGCGACCGACGCCTCCGGGAAGGACGTCGTGTGGATGGGTCTTCCGGCCGAAGAGATCGCCGTCGCGCGCCCCTGGTGGAAGGTATCGGGGATGCTTCCCATGGAGAAGGGAGAGGTACTCTTAGGCTCCGAGGCAGCCGCACTCCTGGACAAGGGACCCGGGGGGACCGTTCTCTCCGGCGGCCGTAAATTCCGCGTCGCCGGTGTCCTGTCCCCGACGGGGGAGAAGGAGGATTCGATGGTGATCGCCCCCATCGGAGACGTGCAGGCGCTCGCGGGGAGCCCCGGCGGTGTGACCTTCTTCGAGATCGCCGCCCTGTGCAAGGATTGTCCCGTCGAGGACATCGTGGCACAGATCGGGAAAGCCCTTCCCGGCGCGCGAGTCTCCGCCATCCGGCAGGTTGTGGAAAGCAGGAAGGCGGCCGTTGACCAGTTCCGGCGGCTGGGCATGGCCGTCTCGGCCATCGTTCTCGCCATCGGGGGCCTGATGGTGTTCGTAACCGTCATGGGGAGCGTCCAGGAGCGGACGCGGGAGATCGGCGTCCTGCGCGCCGTCGGGTTCCGGCGGCGCGCCATCGTTTCCCTCCTCTTCTGGGAGACGGGGTGGGTCTCCCTCCTCTCGGCGGTTTCCGGCGCCGTTCTCGGGACGGCGGCGGCGTGGCTCGCCTCGCCCCTTTTCGGCGTGGCGAGGACGGAGGCTGCCGTTACCCCGGCGGTGATCGGCGTGGTCATCGGCATGGCCCTTGGCTTCCTGGGAAGCGTTCCCCCCGCCCGTCGGGCGGCCGCCCTCTCGCCGACAGAAGCAATCCGCAGTCTTTGATCGAAGGAGAAGAGGATGGATCCCTTCATCGAATTGGACAACGTCTCGATGCTGTACGGCAGCAACGGGACGATCGCGGCGGCGTTGCGCGGGGTCTCCTTCTCGATCGCCGCAGGGGAGTATGTGGCGATCACGGGCGAGTCGGGGGCGGGGAAGAGCACGCTCCTTACTCTTCTCGGCGGTTTGCAGGTTCCCACGTCCGGGAGGGTCGTCATGGGGGGGATCGACCTTTCGGGGCTTTCTGCCGACGGCCTCGCCGACTTTCGGAAGCAGACGATCGGGTTCGTCTTCCAGGCATACCACCTCCTGCCGTATCTCACGGCCCGCGAGAACGTGATCGTTCCCCTCTCCCCCGAGAGAATGAGCTCCCGGGAAAAGGCGGACCGGGCGGACGGGCTCCTCGAAACCGTGGGGCTTTCGGGGAAGGAAAACCGGCTGCCCTCGGAGCTGTCGGGAGGAGAGTGCCAGCGGGTGGCGATCGCCCGTGCCCTTGTGCACGACCCCGCCGTCCTGCTCGCGGACGAGCCTACCGGGAACCTGGACACGACGACGGGGGAGCAGATCCTGGACCTGTTTTCCGAATGGCACGGAAGGGGAAAGACCGTGCTGATGGTCACCCACAACCGGGCCAACCTGTCCCGTGCGACGCGGACCGTCCGTCTGCGCGACGGACTGGTGGAGGAGGACCGGCGCATGTCGCCGTCCGGCCGGGCGATGGGATTGCCCGGTTGAATGCCGGCAAAGACCTTGGGAGGAGGAACGGATGGAGGGGAAACACGACAGGGAAGGAAGGGAAGAGAGGGATTTGCTTGCGGAAAATGTACCGGCGAGGGATGCTGATCCGAATGGTCTGCCCGCCCACTCGCCTTCCTGGCGGGGGCTGGTAGTTGCCGTTATCGCGGCGGCCAGCCTTTCGGTGGCCGCAACGCTGTTGCTCGGGGGATCGTTCGGACCCGGCAGGGCGAATTCGGCAGTGGGATGCGGTCCCGGAAGCGCATGCTGCCCTCCCGCGGGGGAACAGATAAAGACCGCGAAATGACCGGACGAACGGGAGAGGGTCTGCCGGTCTGGCTCTTTGGGTGGGAACGACAATACGACAGGAGGAACGGGAAATGAGGAAGAAGGGATTTCCGGTGGTTCTCGTAGCTGTTCTGGCGTTTTTGGCTTTGCCATGGGCGTCCTTTGCCGGCGACAAGGGGCATGGGTCGATGCCCGGGATGAAGGGCGAGGGCTCGATGGAAGGACACGGGATGATGAAGATGGGAGACAAGATCTTCGGCGGGGAGATCGGCCCCTGGCAAACCGAGGCGCGCCTCGTCGACATGAAGGCCCAGATGGAAAAATCGAAGGTCTCGGAAAAGATGAAGGCCATGATGAAGAACACGCACCACATCGCGTTTTCCCTCGAGGATCCGGTCGCGAAAAAGCCTGTTACCGAGGGAAAGGGGACGGTGGCGGTAATCGGCCCCGACAAGAAGGAAGCGACGTACAACCTGACGGGGATGGAGGGACACTTCGGCGCGGACATCACCCTGGACAAGCCGGGGAAATACGAGTTCTCGGTCCAGATCGAGGCGGGCGGTAAGAAGGGGGCCGCGAAGTTCGCACACGAGCTCAAGTAGCAAACCCCGCATCCGAGGCGTGGCACGAACGGGGTCTCGAAGGGACCGGAAACCATGGCAATAAGACTGCCGACCTTCCTGGTCGCGCTGCTCGTTTTCCCGGGATTTGCCGCCCCCCGTCCGATTCCTGGTTGGCCGTTCCTCTCGCCTACGCTTCGGTTTCTCTGCTGAATCGGGATTACGGCGTCCCTTCGAGGGAGACCCGCCGGCTCCCCGCACATGGATTCGTCAGGATGGAGATCATCCCGGCGGGGTTGCCTCCGGGGTTCGACAGGATGTTGTTGTAAGCAACGGACGGACAGGGTACGAATGATCGACCAAGGGACGTTCAGCAACGGCCCGGCAAAATTCGCCGGAAACCCGTGCGAAAGGGGGTGCGGAGGTGAAAACGGAAAGACGGGATCAAGCCAGCGGGACGGCTGCGTCGCGGCTGGCCGGCGTTCTGCTGTTCCTCTGCGCATGCTTCGCGGCAGTATATGTCACGGCCGGGGAAGCCCCCGTCCCGGCGGGCTACTACATCAGAGAGGCCCTGTCGGGGAACCCTTCCCTGGCCTCCATGGGGGAGCGCATCCGGATGAAGGAGAACGCGGCGGTCCGTGCCGGGGCGTTCGATGACCCGAAGGCCTGGATCGGGCTCTCGAACGTGCCCATCGAGACGTGGTCGTTTCGCGACGAGGACATGAGCGGAAAGGAGATCGGTGTCTCCCAGATGTTCCCCTACCCGGGCAAGAGGAAGCTCAAGACCGATATTGTCGCGCGGGAGCGGGAACAGGCGGGTTATGACCTGGAGGAAATGAGGAGCATGCTCCGTTCCGAGGTGAAAATGACCTATGCGGAACTCGCCGCCGTGCGGCGGCAGGCGGAGGTGGTGCGCCGCACCCGGGACGTCCTTCGGGACATCGTGGGGATTGCGCAGGAGTTGTACTCCGTCGGCCGGGGAAGCCAGCCCGACGTGCTCCGGGGACAGGTCGAGTCGGGGAAGATGCGCGAGATGCTGCTCATGCTCGAGAACCGGGAGAAGGTCCTGTCGGTCCGTCTCAACACCCTGGCGGCCCTGCCCCCGGACCGGCCGGTCCCGGATCTTTTTGAACTCTCCGAGTTTCCCCTTCCCTTCCGGCCGGAGGAACTGATGGCGGCCTACCGGGAGGACCGTCCGGCCCGAAAGGCGTTCCGGGCACGGGTCGCCCGGGGGGAGGCCCAGGTGGCGATGGCCAGGCGGGAGTTTTACCCGGACTTCGAAGTATCGGTATCCTACATGCAGAGGGATTCCATGCCGGACGGGACGAAGCGGTCCGATATGGTCACCTCCATGCTGCTGATGAACATTCCCGTGTGGAGAAAGGCGAAGCTCGACCCCGCCATCCGGGAGATGACCGCGGAGCGGGAGATGGCGGCCCGCGAGCTGGACGCCCTGGACCTGGCGACCTCGAACGAGATCGGGCGGATCCTTGCCACGCTCGGGAACCGGGCGGCCGTGGCCGTCCTGTACCGGACGACGCTCATCCCGCAGGCCGAACAGTCGTTCCGCGCGAACGTCGAGTCCTACGAGGTGGGAAAGATCGACTTCCCGATGCTCATGGATTCGGTGATGACGGTCCTCTCCTTCCGCAAGGAGTACTCCGGGATGGTGGGCGAGATGCACATGGAGAAGGCCAGGCTGGAAGCGGCCGTGGGAAGAGAGCTGAACTGATGGCGAATGGGCCGCGAGGCCCGAACGGGGGATGATCGTGGGCGAAGAGCGCGAGGAAAGGATTCCGGGGGAGAAAAACGGCGCACCCGGGGAGGGAAAGGGGAGGGACGTGTCCCGGAAGGCCGCGTGGGGAATTGCTCTGCTGCTGGCCCTGCTCTGGGCGGGGACGATGGCGTTCTACAACGTGCCCGCCTTCCACCAGTGGCTCCACCCGCACCCGGCGGAAGGGACCGTCGGCACCGCGGAGGAGTCGGGGAAGTACACCTGCCCGATGCACCCGTTCATCGTCACCGACCGGCCCGGCGCCTGCCCCATCTGCGGAATGACGCTGGTGCTGCAATCGAGCATGGCGGCCGCCGCCGCGCCGGATAACGCTGCCCCGGCGAAGAAGGAGCGGAAGATCCTGTACTGGACCGACCCGATGATCCCCGGCGACCGCAGCGACAAGCCGGGGAAATCGCCGATGGGGATGGAGCGCACCCCGGTATACGAAGACGAAGCGATCGGCATGGTGGCGATGAACCCGACGCAGCGGCTGATGGCGAACGTGGCAACGGAGATGGTGGCGAGGCGAAACTTCGTTCTGGACACCACCGCCGTCGGGAAAATCTCGTGGGACGAGCGCAGGATGGCCAAGGTGTCCGCCAGGATCGGCGGGAGGGTCGAGAGGCTGCACGTGGATTTCACGGGAACGGGGGTTACGCGCGGACAGCCGCTCCTGGAGATCTATTCCCCCGAACTGATCGCGACGCAGCGGGAGTATCTTTTGGCCATCGAGGGGATGGAGCGGATGAAGGGAAGCCCATACGAGGACGCAAGATCCATGTCGGCGGGTCTCCTCGACGCCTCCCGGAGACGGCTTGCGCTGTGGGGCGTCACCGGCGCGCAGATCGAAGGGCTGGAGAGGACGAAGGAGCCGGCGACCGTCTTCACCGTTTCCGCCCCGGCGTCCGGCATCGTCACGGAACGGCTCGTGGCGGCGGGGCAGTACGTGATGGAGGGAACCCCGCTGTATTCGATTGCGGAGATCGATCCGGTCTGGGTCCAGGCGGAGATCTACGAGGCCGAGATCCACAAGGTGCCCGTGGGCACCCCGGCCGTCGTCACGACCGAAGCCTACCCGGGGAGGGAGTTCAAAGGGCTCGTGGCGTTCGTGGATCCTTTTCTTAACCCCGAGACCCGTACGGTCAAGGTGCGGATCAACCTCCCCAATCCCGGCAGTCTGCTCAAGCCCGACATGTTCGCCAACGTCCTGTTCAAGGGGAGGAAGGGGAAGGAGCTGGCGGTGCCCGATTCGGCCGTGCTCATCACCGGCGAGCGCGCGATGGCATGGGTGGAGGTGAAGCCGAACACCTTCGAACCGCGGATGGTCAAGGTGGGCCACAAGTCGAACGGGTATTACGAGCTCCTGTCGGGGCTCAAGGAAGGCGAAACGGTCGTGACCTCGGCCGGGTTCCTGATCGACTCGGAGAGCCAGCTCAAGAGCGGCCAGTCGGATCCTCACGCGGGGCATGGGGGCGCGGAGGGCCCGAAGCAGACGCCGAAGGAAAGCTCCGCTCCCGCGCCATCGTCTCGGGGCGCCGCCGGGGAAGACGGTCATGCCGGGCACGGCGGAAAGTAATCCGGGAAGGACGACGCGATGATCAACGGAATCATTTCCGCCTGCCTCAAGAACCGGTTCCTGACGATCCTGGGGAGCGTCGTCATCCTGCTGTGGGGGATCTGGGCGCTCCTGCGGACACCGGTGGACGCCATCCCGGACCTCTCCGACAACCAGATCATCGTCTACACGATGTGGGAGGGTCGGTCCCCCCAGATCATCGAGGACCAGGTCACGTACCCGCTGGCGACGAACCTCCAGGGTCTGCCGCACGTCCGGGCGGTCCGTTCCACGACGATGTTCGGCGCGTCGATGATCTACGTGATCTTCGAGGACAAGGTGGACCTCTACTGGGCGCGCAGCCGCGTGCTGGAGCGGCTGAACCAGCTCGGGGACCGGATGCCCAAGGGGGTCACCCCGGTGCTGGGTCCCGACGGCACGGGGGTCGGCCACGTCTTCTGGTATCACCTCAAGAGCGACAGGCACGACCTGGGCGAAATGCGAGCCATCCAGGACTGGTACCTGCGGTATCCCCTCCAGGCGGTTTCGGGCGTGGCCGAAGTGGCCTCCATCGGCGGGTTCGTGAAGCAGTACCAGGTCGATCTCGACCCGGTGAAACTTCTGGCCTACCGCGTTCCCGTCAAGGCGGTCACCCAGGCGGTGTCCATGGCGAACCGCGAGGTGGGCGGCAACGTCATCGAGGAAAACGCGATGGAGTACCAGGTCCGCGGCCGGGGATATCTCCGGTCGAAGGAGGACGTGGAAAACATCGTCGTCGGCACCTCGCTTTCCGGGACACCCATTTATGTGAAGAACCTGGGGGTCGTCCAGATGGGCGGGGCTTCACGCCGCGGGCTCCTCGACGTCAACGGCGAGGGGGAGGTCGCCGGCGGGATCATCGTCATGCGGTACGGCGAGAACGCCCAGAAGGTGATCGAGCGGGTCAAGGTGAAGCTTGCCGAGCTTGCCCCGGGGCTTCCTCCCGGCGTGACGGTCGAGACGTCCTACGACCGCAGCGATCTCATCCAGAAGGCGATCGACACCCTCAAGGGCGCGTTGATCGAGGAGGTGATCCTCGTCACGCTGGCGCACATCGTCTTCCTGTGGCACTTCCGGTCGATCCTGATCGTGACCTCGCCGCTGCCGCTGGCCATCCTGGTCTCCTTCATCTTCATGCACTACGTGGGGCTCAATTCCAACATCATGAGCCTGGGGGGGATCGCCATCGCCATCGGCGTGCTGGTCGACGCGGGGATCGTGATGACGGAAAACGTGATCCGCCACGCCGAGCAGCACGGCGAGGGGTACGAGAAGAACATCCTCTCCATCACCGAAAAGGCCGCCCACCTGGTCGGCCGGCCGATCTTCTACGCCATGGCGATCATCATCCTGGCGTTCGTCCCGGTCTTCGCCCTGACCGGCCTGGAAGGGAAGATGTTCCATCCCCTGGCCTTCACCAAGACGTTCGCGATGGTGGGCTCCACCTTCATCGCGGTCACGCTCGTGCCCGTCCTGTGCTCGTTCCTTGTCCGCGGCAAGCTGCACAAGGAAGAGGACAACTGGACAATGAAGTACCTGATGAAGGCGTACAAGCCGGCGCTCAACTGGGCGCTTGACAACCGGAAGAAGACGGTGGCGATCGCCGCGGCCCTGTTCTCGATCGCAATCGTCATGGTGACTCGCATCGGCAGGGAGTTCATGCCTCCGTTGAACGAGGGGAGCCTGCTCTTCATGCCGGTGACCCTGCCCAACATCTCGATCAACGAGGCGAAGCGGCTCATCACCATCCAGGACAAGATCATCAAGGAGACCCCGGAGGTGGAGCACGTCCTGGGGAAAGTGGGCCGGGCCGAGACCTCCACCGACCCCTCCCCCGTCTCCATGTTCGAGACGATCATCCTGCTCAAGCCCAAAGACAAGTGGCGCAAGGGGATGACCCAGGAGAAGCTCATCGGCGAGTTGAACGCCAGGCTCCAGATCCCCGGAGTGGGCAACGGCTGGACGATGCCGATCATCAACCGGATCAACATGCTCTCCACGGGCGTCCGGACCGACCTTGGGGTCAAGATTTACGGGGACGACCTCAACCAATTATCGGACCTTGCGGTCACGGCCGGCGAGGTCCTCAAGAACGTGCCGGGAGCGGTGGACGTGGTCGCCGAGCGGACATTGGGGGGGACCTACCTCGACATTGTCCCCGACCGGGAAGCGGCCGCGCGGTATGGCCTCAACGTGGACGACATCAACGACGTGATCGAGACGGTCCTCGGCGGCATGCCGGTGACCAACACCATCGAGGGGCGGCAGCGCTTCCCCGTCCGGGTCCGTTTCCTGTGGGACTACCGGCAGGACATCGAGAAGATCAAGCGGATCCCGATCCCCAGGGGACCCGTGGTGAGCGCCTCGGCCGCTCCCGCATCCGCTCCCGCGGGCGGCGGAGGGGGGATGGGCCAGGGCGGCGGGGGCGGGGCCCCCATGGGAAGCGGGGGCGGGCAGATCACCCTCGGCCAGGTGGCGAAGATCTCCGTCTCCCCCGGACCGGCGATGATCAGCGCGGAGAACTCCTTCCTGCGGTCGGTCGTGTTCCTGAACGTGCGGGGGCGGGACATGGGGCGGTTCGTCGACGAGGCGAAGGAGTACCTGGCGAAGAACCTGAAGCTCCCGCCAGGATACTTCGTCGAGTGGTCGGGGCAGTACGAGAACCAGATCCGGGCGAAGAAGACGCTCCAGGTCGTGGTGCCGATGGTGTTCCTCATCATCTTCGTGATGCTCGTCATGGTCTACCATTCGGTGAAGGAGGCGCTCAACGTGATCCTGGCGGTGCCGTTCGCCCTGACCGGCGGGGTCTATCTCCTCTATTTCATGGGATACAACTTTTCGGTCGCCGTGTGGGTCGGGTTCATCGCCCTCTTCGGGACGGCGGTCCAGACCGGCGTCGTGATGGTGATCTACCTGGAGGAGGCGGTGGAGCGGGTCAGAAGCCGGGACGGGAGCCTCACCCGGGAGAACCTTCGTGAGGCGGTCGTGGAGGGGGCGCTCCTTCGGCTGCGCCCCAAGGTCATGACCGTCTCCACCGTCGTGGCGGGGCTATTGCCGATCTTCTGGAGCACCCGGACGGGATCGGAGGTGATGAAGCCGCTGGCGACGCCGGTGCTGGGAGGGATGGTGTCCTCGCTCCTTTTCGTCCTCGTGGTCACCCCCGTTACCTTTCTGTGGCTTCGCGAGCGGGAGCTGAAAAAGGCGTAAGCCTCTTGCACGGTGTCCGGAATCACGGGAAATGACATCTAAGGTGAATACAGGGAAAGGACACAGCCGGGTGATGAGGGAACCGATGCGACCGCGGCACTCGAGTCGGCGGAAACCGGGGGCGATCGTTGGGGCCGCCCGCGTTCCTGTCCGTGTTTTTCGACAGGCCGGTCTTCGTGGAGGAGATCGGGTTCCGCAATACGATAAAGGGCCGCCGCGAGCGGCCCTTTATCGCCGCCGTCGGGAGGACTGCCTCCCCGAGCCCACGGCGCAGCGGCCCCCGGAATAGCGGCGACGTTCTTCCGGGGCGTTACTCCGGCGCGCACGCACTCCCGAGGACGCGACGCCGCGATCGAGGACCTGTCATGCCGGAGCCGGAAGAAAGAAAGGGTGTCGTCCTCCACGGGATACTCCGTGAGAAGATCCTCCTGGTCGTTGTCGTCACGGCCGCCGTTTCCCTCCTCCATTTCCTGACTCCCGCCGGCCCGCACACGCGGCACTGGCTTCATCTTCTTTACCAGAAGCTCTATTACGTTCCCATCCTGATGGCGGCGGCCTTCCTGGGAGTGCGCGGCGCATTTGCGACCGCGCTGGTTGTGAGCTTGATCTTCTTCGCCCACATCCTGAGGGACTGGAGCGGGGATCTGATGCGCCAGGCCGAGCAGGTCGGGGAGATTGCAAGCTTCTGGGTGATCGCCGTCGCCTCGTCGTTCCTGTTTCAGCGGGTACGGCGCGCGCTGGAGCAGGAGCGGGTGGCGCACGAGGAGACGCTGACGGCCCTTGCCTCTTCCCTCGACCTTCGCGAGCGGGAGACCGCCCTGCATTCCCGCCGGGTCCGGGAATACACGATGCTGCTGGCGCGCCGGATGGGATGGAAAGACGAGGCGACCTTGGTGAATATCGCCATCGGCGCGCTTCTTCACGACGTGGGAAAGATAGGCGTACCGGATCATGTGCTCCTGAAACAGGGAGAGTTGACGCAAAAAGAATGGAATGAGATCCGCCGGCACCCGGAGCTCGGGGCTATGCTCATCGGCCGGATCCCGTTTCTTGCCGGCGCCCGCGAGATCGTTCTTTCCCATCACGAAAAATACGACGGGAGCGGGTATCCGGGGGGCCTCAAGGGAGAGGACATCCCGATCGGTGGACGGATCTTCGCCGTGGCGGACGTGTTCGACGCCCTCACGACGGAGCGGCCGTACAGGGCCGCCGTGTCCTATCGGGAGGCGGCCGATTTGATTGCGAAAGAGAGCGGGACGCACTTCGACCCCGAAGTGGTCGACGCATTCCACAAGGTCCCGTTTCGCGAATGGTCGGAAGTGGCGTCGAGGAACGGGGTGACGTTCAGGGAGAGCTGAATCGAGACCCTTTTTAACGGTTTCCTGCGCGTAACGGTGGTTTTCTCAATCCCGGAACTTCCTGTGGCAGGCGGCGCAGATCTCCAGGATCCGGCCATAGGCGACGGCGGAGCGGGGCAGATCGTCCGCCTTGATGGCTGCCTTCAGGTTCCCCGTTCTCTTTCCCAGCTCGACATAAAGCCGGTGAAATTCCTTTACGCGTGCACGGTTCTTGTGCGGCATGTCCTTCTCGTGGCCATCCAGCGACCGATCGAGTTTCTCCGCCCCGTCATGCGCCAGTTTCGGAGCATTGTGGATGATGGCGTCAGCGAGCATCTCCGCCGCCTCCTTGAAGTTGGCCATCCGCTCGTGCTGGGATTTCATCGCCACCTCGTGATCGGCATGGGTTCCCTCCTTGTGCTCCGCGGGGCCGTGACTCGTCGCGGGGACGGCGAGAAACAGGATTCCGGCAAGTACGAAAATGGGAATTGCCCGGTGGAAAATGGTCATAAGATTCAACTCCATGGACATGGGATGGCAAAAATCCCTTCCTGGCTATTATAACTCAGGAATATAGCCGGCACCGGAGAAAAACTCCTTCCCCTTCACCGGGATATCGAACCACCCCTCTGCCGGGATAGGCCGGCAAGGGGAGTCGCGGTTCCGCCTGCCCCCGGTAAAGAATACTCTTCGTTCTCCTTGAGAAAATTCTTCTCAGGCGGTATGCCTCCCGGATCTTTCAAATTGTAACGTGTTGATATGTTGGTGGTTTTGTTGCTTTGGGCGAGTGGTACGCCCTATGCATATTCTACCGGCAACGGGTTGGCATCAGGTGGAAAACCAAAAAAAAACAAAGGGAGGTTTCGAGATGAAAAGAAAATCCTTTATGGGAGCAGTAGTGCTGGGTGCGCTCCTCGTCGTATTCGCGGGGATCTCACAGGCAGGGGGGGTCATGCACAAGTCGAGCGGGGACGAGAGACCTTCGGTGAAGACCACTTCCCAGGAATTCTCGTTCGCAGAATTCGGAGAGGGCGGACCGTCCTACGAGTACTGGGAGGCATTGGAAACCGGTTCCAAGTCGAGCGGGGACGAGAGACCTGCGGTGGAGACCACATCCCAGGAATTCTCGTTCGCGGAATCCGGAGAGGGCGGACCGTCCTACGAGTACTGGGAGGCGTTGGGAACCGGTTCCATTTCAAGTTCGGGCGTGAGCAACCGCTTGCTGGATACCGGTGTGGATCCGTCCCGGTGGGAGGGACCTACGCAATAGGGGAACAGAGAAATCGTGTTCGAGTCGGTCGATCTGGGGTTGTAACCAACGTTGATTGACAGAATGGGCCGGCCCGGGAGAGAGTGGTTACACCTCCCCGGGCCGGCCCATTCTTTTTCCGGTCCGAGATACCCCATGCCCCAGATAGGAAATGCTCTTTATCGCCTTCCTGAAAACTCGCTGGTTGCGGCGAACCCCGTCATCACCGATTGTATATTACAATATTGTAATGCTAACTTTTCGCTTTTTCCGGAGGTTGATGCGTCTGTTGCCAACTATGTCCTGAAACGGATCGGTACCGAAGGAAAAAGAAACAGGGGAGGAATCGAGATGAAATATTAGGGTTGTGACGGGTGTGGCGGTGGTCCGGTTGGCGGATCTGATCGTAGGGAAGGTGTTCAATATATATCGCAAATTGAGAATGTTCGACCAGGGAGAGAAGGGCGCCTCCAGGAATTTTCCTCCCCGAAGAATCTCTCTTCCATTGCTATCATCATAGCCTTAAATAAGAGGCGCTGTCATTAACGGCTAATGTAATCTAGGGGGGGAAAAGCATGATAAGGAATTCCTTTATAGGGGTCGTATTGCTTGGAGCTTTTCTCGTCGTATTTGCGGGAATCTCACATGCAGGGGGAATGATGCATCAATCGAGCGGCGATGAAAAACCTGTGGGGGAGGCGATGGTCCCCGCATCCCCGCAATTCGGAACCTGGGAATACTGGTTGGCGGAGGAAACCGGGACCCTGCCGGGTCCGGAAGCGAGGAGCGGGCCGGCGGAGCAGGCGGCAGAGCCCGCGTCGCCGCAATTCGGAACGTGGGAATATTGGCTGGCGGAGGAAACCGGGACCTTGCCGAGTCCGGACTCGAGCAGCCACTCGTCGGAGATTGTCGAGAGACCGGATTGGTGAACGATCGATCTGGAGCCGCAAACCGGAACCGCGTAGTGAGGATCCCGGCCGGGGAGAGGATCAATGCCGCTCTCCGGGCCGGGATCTTCTGTCTTCCCTTTCCGGGATATTACCCAGGACGTATTACTAATAAATTGTAAAATCACGACAATCCTGCTATGCTGCTTCCGATTAACGGCATTCCCTAAGGAAATCTCAGGCGGTGCGAGCGGGTGTTGCGCGACATTCCCAGAACCTTCCGGTCTGTCCTCTGTCTGGTGCCTTTTCTGTGCCTGGTATGCGGCGCGGTTCCCGGCCATGCCGAATTCGCGAGGGAACCACTCCCATCGGATTGGCGCGGAGACGATGCCCTGGCCGCCCTTGCCCGCCTGCCCGACGAAGAGATTCCCCTCGGGAAAACCCTTGTCATGGCATCTTCCCTGCTGGGAGCGGAACTGACCGGCGTCCCTGCGGATCCTGTCGCCGTCGAGAAAGAAATCACCCGTCTCTCAGATTCGGTCCGTCCCGCCCTCCGGGACAGGAGCAACCCGCGCAGGGTCATCGCCGCCCTGAACCGGTTCCTGTTCGTCGAGGAGGGATTCACCTACGACTGCGTCGCGGGGAATCCCGACAATTATCTTTTGGACCGGGTGATGAAAAACAAACGAGGGAACTGCCTCGGGTTGACGACGCTCTACCTCCTTCTGGCCGAGCGGCTTTCCCTGCCGCTCCACGGGGTGTACGTTCCATCCCACTGCTTCGTCCGGTACGAGGACGCGGGGGTGCGAATCAACATCGAGACGGGGGAGAAGGGGGCCGATCGGGACGAGGGGCGGTATTCCCGTGATTTCGGGCTCACGGGGGGAAGGCCCTACCTGCGATCCCTCGGCCGGAAAGAGATGATCGGGGTGTACCTCAAGAGCCTGGGCGCCGCCTTCTCCCGGAAAGGGATGGAAGATCGGGCGCTTCGCCTCTACCGGGAAGCGGCGGTTTTCTACCCGGGTCTCCCCGACGCCTATTTTAACGCCGGGGTCTCCTTCCACAAGAAGGGATTGCTCGACGAGGCCATCGCGCAATACCGGCGGGCCTTGGAACTCGACCCCGACCTCGCCATGGCGCGAGACAACATCGGGGTGGCCCTGGCGAAAAAAGGACGGTATGGGGAGGCCCTCGCGGAGGTGCGCAAGGCGGTGGCCTTGAGTCCCCGCAATCCCGTCACCCGGGCAAACCTCGCGGCCAGCTTGTGCGCCAGCGGGATGGTGGAGGACGGCATCCGGGAGTACCGCAAGGTTCTCGAGATCGATCCGGACAACGCGAGGGCGCTGGCCGGCCTGACAAACGCCTATTACGCCCGCGGGCAATTCCACGAGGCGATCGTCCATTGCGACAGGGCACGGGAGATGGGGTGCAACTTCGACCCCGCCATGCTGGGGACTCTCGAGAAATACCGAGACCCTTCCCCCGCGTCGCTCCCCTGACCGTCCCGGTCGTACCCCCTATCCCCGGATCCGCCTCCGGATGGTCCCCCACGTCTTCGTGGTGAGGAAGCTCTCCGGGATGTTTCCCGCCATCCTTGCGAACAGCCCGTACGGCACGGCGAAGGTCAACAGGTTCCTCTCCACATAGGGACGGGCCGAAAGGTCGAAAAGACCCATCACCGCCCTCGGGTCGGACCGAGCACCTTCCGCAAGCGGCAGGGTGACGATGGCGCCGCAGGCGGAGGAGAACGGGGCGATCACGGCATCCCCCTCCCGGTCGAAGGAGGCCAGGAAGTGGAGGCCCGCGAGGAGGTCCGGGGACGCGAAGAAGACGACGACTTCGGGATCGTCCGCGGAGTGCGGCATGTCGGCCCGGGTGAACAGCCCGTATCTCTTCGGTGCGGGGCGGACCGGCACCTGGGCGAACCGGGCGCGGGCCAGTTCCGGCGTCTTGATGTACCGCTCGCCCTCCATTTTTCCGGGGATCCCGCACGACAGGAAGTATTCGATTCCCTCCCTCGGCGTGTCGAGAAAGCCCAGATAATATCCCCCTCCCGGGCACCCGTGGTGGGACGGGGAGAGCGCCACCGGCACCCCTTCCGTCCTCGTCTTCGCGAGGAGGGCGAACAGGCACGTCCTTGCCCCCTCCGGAGGGAAGAGCGTCCCTTTCGGAAGATCGTCCGCGTATCGGAACAGTACCGGGTACTCCGACATCCCGAATGCTTCCATGAACGATCCGATCCGCGCTTTCATGACGTCCTCACTTGTCGGTCAGAGCCCGAAGACATGATTCCCAGCCCGATCCATCCCACGTTGGCCATCGGACCCTCCTCCCGTTTGTCAAAGGATTTCCGTCCTTGACCGGCGGCGAATATACGGGAGAATGATATCATGGTAGTTGCAATGTCCGAGACGCTGCGGAAGACGCCTCTGTTTTTCAACCTTCCTCCCGAAGACCTTTCCCGTATTGCCGGGATATCCTCCCTGCGCCATTGCGCCAAGCGGGAGACGGTTTTCCGGGAGGGGGACCGGGCCGACGGATTTTACGTCGTCGTCTCGGGGAGCGTGAAGGTCTTCAAACTCTCCGAGGACGGGAAGGAGCAGGTCCTCCACATCCTCGAGGCGGGCCAGTCCTTCGCGGAGGCGACCATTTTCGAGGGGGGGGTATTCCCGGCGAACGCCGAGGCGCTTTGCGATGGCGACCTCCTCTTCCTCCCGAAGCGCCCGTTCATCGAACTCCTCGAGAAAAATCCGAAGATGGCGCTCCGCGTACTGGGGTCCCTGTCGAAGTGGCTGAAAAGGATGACGGACCTCGTGGAGAATCTCGCGCTTCGGGACGTGGAGGCTCGCCTGGTCTTTTTCGTGTCCGAGGAGATGAAGAGGCGGGGTTTGCCGCTCCGGGACGGGGCGGTGTACGAGATCCCCGTCAGCAAAAACGTCCTGGCCTCCCGGCTGGGAACGGTTCCGGAGACCTTCTCCCGCACGCTCAAGAAACTGCAGGAGGAGGGGAAGATCCGCGTCAAGGGGAACCAGATCCGGATTCTCAAGGCGGTTTCCCTCTTCGGCGCGCTGGCCCGCTGACGTTTCCGGCGGCCCCCGATCGGGGCCCGGTCTTTCCTAACGGCAGAACACGGAAGGAGGGGGGCATGATGAGACGGTGGATGGTGGCAGCGGCTTGGATAGGCGCCCTCGCGTTTTCCGCAGGATCGGTTTCCGGGGAGATGGCGCAATAAGACGTTCCGATTCCCGGGGGAAGCAAGGTGTGCGTCGACTGCCACAACCCGCTAGGATGAGGTATGCCCAGGAATATGATCGCAATAGATTGACCGGTGACCGCGTTCCCCCGATTCGAGTTTTCAGTGAGACAGAACGACGGGCAAAGGAGGAAATGAGGCACTGACCACCCATTGCCTGCCCACGCGAGGCAAGAGATGGACCTTTTAAGGATGTAAAATTCTCGAGAAACGGCCAGAGCGAAACAAACAGCACAAATCGCATCCAAATGTGTTGCGAGGGATGATGTATTTTGTGAAAACGAGGAAGCGCCTTGTGTGCGCGGCAGTCAGCCATGAGTAATTTGACAGGAAAACCCGCCATACCGTTCAAGCTGAAAGACAGCAACGGTAGGATTCACCGTCTCGAGGACTTCTGGGGGAGTTGGCTCTTGATGGTATTTCATCGCCACCTTGGCTGACTCCCTTGCCGGGCGCACATCGCGCAGTTGCGTGATCATGAACAGGAGTTCACCAAGAGGAACGTAAAAATCGCAGTGGTCACGTTTGAAATCGACTTTCTTGCCCGCAGTTATGTTGAGGATACTTCGTTACCCTGGCCTCTTCTTGTCGATGAAGCCCGCGAAACGTACAGGAGCTATGGCATGCACTCCGCCTCCTTTTGGGATGTATGGGGTCCCAAAACGTGGTGGGTTTACCTGAAGGAGATCGTTAAGGGGGGGAAAGTAAGAAAATCGGAAGGGGATATCCGCCAGCGCGGTGGAGACGTACTGATCGGTCCGGATGGAATCGTCCATATGCATCATATCGGCACGGGCCCGGCGGATCGTCCAGCCGTTGAGGCGTTATTAAAAAAGATACATTCCGCATAACAACATCCAGTTAGGCACCACCGAAATCCCGCACATGCCGGGCGTCCGGGCAGGCCCCTCGCGCATGGACGCTTGCGCCAAAGGAACATCTTGTTCGGGATCGATGCTGAACTTCCGGGTCGCAGCGGAAATGGAGGAGCCCGGATGTTCCACTTCATCCATAATCGCCCGTTTTTTTACTTCGGTATCCACTGCCGACGGTGCCGGACCGAGGTGATGACCTCGATCGGGCCCTTATCGGGTTTGTCCTCAGGGGCATCTCCAATTCGCCTGAAATTAATACTTGACATATCCCATAGACATTATGGTATATTTCAGTCGCATATCCGAAAAAACCTCTAAAGGAGCTGGAAATGAAAAAGATTTCGATCCATACATTGTTTGCCCTCCTGTCCCTTCTGTTCCTCCCGGCTACCGGTGCCTATGCCGGGCAGTCCGGGTACAAGGGGTTTTCCCGAGGCGATGTCCTGATTACCATCCACGAACTGAAGAATCTGATTGATGCCGGGGCCCCGAGCCTAGTGATCCTGGCGACGGAAGACAGCGTGGGATACCGCACGGGGCACATCCCGGGCGCTCACCATGTGGACCGCCCCGACTACGAAGCTCCCCCCGATACCCAAAACGGCGTCACGGGAAACATCATCGACGCAGCCGGTTTCACGGAGCTAGCCCGGCGCACCGGCATCAACCGGGACTCCACCGTAGTCGTCTACGACGACAAGTACGACGCCACCCGGCTCTGGTGGGCCTTCGCCTACTACGGCAAGTCCGACGTGCGGGTGCTCGACGGCGGTACCAAGGCCTGGAAGGAGGCAGGCTACCCCGTCGAGATCCTGGCCCCCGACGCTCCGGCACAGCACGGAAACTTCGTCGCCGCTGTCGCTCTCCCTCACCTGCGGGTGGATACCGCCGATGTCGTTGCACTCCGCAAGAATCCCGCGGCACAGTTGTGGGATACCCGCAGCCAAGAGGAGTTCACCGGGAAAGAGCAGAAGAAAGGGGCATACCGTGCAGGGTGTATCCCCGGAAGCCGGCACGCTGAATGGACCCTTTTCAAGAAGAAGGAGAATCGCTCCGAGTGGTTGACGGCGGCTGAAATGCAGCCCCTGCTTCGCAAACTCGGCTTCGATCCGAAGAAGGAACAATACTTCTACTGCCAATCCGGGGTGCGTTCCACCCAGGTCCTCTTCGCCCTCTATCTTTCAGGGTGGCCAATAGAAAAGCTGCACAACTACGATAGTTCCTGGATCGGCTGGTCGAAGGATTACAGCCTGCCGCTGGAAGCCGGCGTCCCGACCGCCGACCCCGGGCAGGAAGCAAAAAAATAGGCCGGCGGGATTTACCCTTTTTCGCCCACCGGTACCGGGTGATTTCAACACGGGGTTTCGGTCGCGGAAAGGTCATGAATCTGTCAGACCTACCGGGGGTGATCCTCCCGACCCGGATCCGGGAGATCCGATACGTACGGGCGGCCACGTTGTACGAGTGGATTGCAACGAGGATCGCGCTGCCGAGGTTCCCGGTGGGCTTGTCCATCATGAGGACAACCTTCCCAATCCCGTCACCGATGGCCGGCCGGTTTGCGGAATTGCGCGGCTTCCCAGGCAAGCATCGCCATTTTCCTCGTTGCCCCCCACTGGTAATCTCCGAAATCTCCCGTTTTCCGGATGACCCGGTGACAGGGGATGAGGAATCCCACCGGGTTCCGTGCGACGGCCGAGCCGACGGCGCGCGCGGCTCCCGGTGCGCCGATCTGGACGGCGACATGCTCGTAAGAAATCGCGCGTCCCGGCGGGATGCGGACGAGAGCCTCCCACACCTTGACCTGGAAATTCGTCCCCCGGACGAACACGTTCAGCGGGGAGTCGTTCTTCCACCGCGAAGGGTCGAAGATCCGGCTCGCAACGTTTTTCGTAGCCCGCGGGTTTTCCCGAAGCGTCGCCCGGCTCCATGGCTTCCCGATCGTTTCCCATGCTTCCCCGCCTCGATCGGCGGACAGAAACGACAATCCGCAGATTCCCCGGCCGGTGATGGCGAGGAGACAGTCTCCGAATGGACTCGGGTGCACTCCGTATTGGATCGTGAGGCCTGCGCCTTCTTTCTTCATTTCTCCCGGCGTCATGGCGTACACGCTGACGAGGAGATCGTGCAGGCGCCCGGAGCCCGACAACCCGGCTTCGTATGCCGCATCCAGCACATTGGGTGATTCCCGCAGCAGCCTCCCGGCGTACTCCGCGGTGAGAAACTGGAGAAACCGTTTCGGACTGATGCCCGCCCAACGCGTGAACAGGCGGTGGAAATGGTACTCGCTCAAGCCCACCGTCCTCGCCACTTCCTTGAGGTTTGGCTGCCGACGGAAGTTTTCCCCGAGATAGAGGATTGCTTTTTCGATCCGCGCGTACTCGGCCGACCGCATGATTTCCTCCTCGAAACACTTCGCCTTGCTGCCACGATGACACCGGCTGTTGGATGACTCAACCCGATTCTTGCTGCCGGTGCCGATGGTGCGGCGGGGCGGATACCGCCCCCTTGCCGTGACCGATACCCGCCCCGGTTCAGCACCGGACAAAGGGCGTGGTATCATGATTTTCTATTTTTCTCCCCTCAGGGGGAAGGGGGATTCGGGGATGGGACACTTCTCGGTGAGCGTGTTGGGGAAGGACCGGCCGGGAATCGTCGCGGAGGTCAGCAGGATCCTCTACGAGCTGGGGTGCAACATCGAGGACTCGACCTGCACGATCCTGTCCGGCCAGTTCGCGATGATCCTGGTCGTCTGGCACGAGAAACTGCAGACGGCCGCAGAGCTTGACGCCTCCTTCGACGAGGTGCGCCGGAGGATGGGGCTTCTGGTCACGGTTCACCCGTTGAAGGCGGAGGAGGTCGTCCGCGAGAAGTCGTTCTCCGGGCGCCCCCACATCATCTCCGTATACGGGGCCGACCGGCCGGGGATCGTCTACTCCGTGGCCCGGGAGCTCGCCACGAGGAAGATCAACATCACGGATCTGAACTCCCAGGTGGTCGGTTCCAAGGAGCGGCCCGTCTACGTCATGGTCCTGGAGGTGGACATCCCGGAAGGCGTCGACATGAAGGAACTGGACGGGGTGTTCGACCGGATCAAGAAGGAACTCAGCGTATCCATTTCGGTTCGTCCGATCGAGACCCTGGAGCTCTGACGGACGTCCGGCATGGCGATCCTCCCGATCCTGCAGTTTCCGGACCCCCGGCTGAAGGAGAAGTCCGCTCCCGTGACGGGCGTGACCGCCGGGGTGTCCGCCTTCATCGACGACCTCCTGGAGACGATGCGCGCTTTCCCGGGGTGCGTCGGCATCGCCGCCCCGCAGATCGGCAACCAGAGCCGAATCGTCGCCGTCGACGTCTCGGTGCACCGCCGCGGCGGCCAGGAGGAGAACCACGGCCTGCTTGTCCTGGTGAACCCGGAGATCCTGGCCATGGGGGGGAAGCAGCTCGTGCGGGAAGGGTGCATGAGCGTGCCGGACTACACCGCGAACGTGCAGCGCGCCCAGTGGGTCCTGGTGGACGCGCTCAGCCGGGAGGGGAAGCAGGTCATCCTCGAGGCCATCGGTTTCGAGGCGGTCGCCATCCAGCACGAGGTGGACCACCTGGACGGGTACCTGTTCCTGGACCGGGTCTCCTCCATCAAGACCGACCTCTTCCGGCGAAAGCGCTATCGCTGAAATGCGGTCTCTTCCGCGGCGCCCGGCTCCGCGGGGCGGTCCGCAAGGGGAAGCGCCATGGAAAAGGGAAAGTATTGCGTCAATTGCGGGGTCCACATCGACGCCCGGGCGGAGATCTGCCTCGGGTGCGGCGTGCGGCAACCGTCCCTCAAGCGCCAGGGCAGCATCAGCAGGCGCGTCGCCGCCGCGATCTTCGCCATCCTTCTCGGCAGCTTCGGGGTCCACCGGTTCTACCTCGGACAGGTCGGATGGGGGATTCTTTACGTGGTCTTCTGCTGGACGCTCATCCCCGCCGTGGCGGGCCTGATCGAGGGAATCGTGTACCTTACGATGTCCGACGAGGAATTCGACGCGAAGTACGGACGGTAGCCGCGTCCGGAGATTCCCCGGGCAGAAACCGGGAGGTGGGGAAATGAAGAAGCGCGCGCTGGGAAAGAGCGGACTCGCCGTGTCCGCTCTGGGGCTTGGCTGCATGGGGATGTCGGAATTCTATGGGCCGGGGGACGAGAAGGAGTCCATCGCCACCATCCACCGCGCGCTCGACCTGGGCGTGGACTTTCTCGACACCAGCGACATCTACGGGATCGGCCGCAACGAGGACCTCGTCGGGAAGGCAATCCGGGACCGGCGGGACAAGGTCGTCCTTGCGACCAAGTTCGGCATCCTCCGCGGAAGCGACGGTTCCTGGCAGGGCGTGAACGGGAAACCCGGGTACGTGCGGACCGCCTGCGAGGCAAGCATGCGCCGCCTCGGGGGAGAGGTCATCGACCTCTACTACCAGCACCGGGTGGACCCCGGGGTCCCCATCGAGGAGACGGTCGGCGCGATGGCCGGCCTCGTCCGGGAGGGGAAAGTCCGGTACCTCGGACTGTCCGAGGCGGCACCGCAGACGGTTCGCCGCGCGCAGGCCGTCCATCCGATCGCCGCTCTGCAGAGCGAATATTCCTTCTGGACCAGGGACCACGAGGGCGAGGTGATCCCTGTCTGCCGGGAACTGGGGATCGGGTTCGTGGCCTACAGCCCCCTGGGGAGGGGGTTTTTCACCGGCCGGATCCGGGTTGCCGGGGATCTGGACGAGGGGGACCGCCGGCATCACTTCCCCAGGTTTCAGGGGGAGAACATGGCGGCGAACCTTGCCCTCCTGCGTCGCGTCGAGGAGATGGCGACGCGCAAAGGGTGCACCCCGGCGCAGTTCGCCCTCGCGTGGGTTCTCGCCCGGGGAGAGGACATCGTGCCGATACCGGGGACCAAACGGCGGGACCGCCTGGAGGAAAACCTGGGGGCCCTGGACGTCGAGTTCACGGCGGAGGAGATGGCCGAGGTCGACTCCGCGTTCCCGCCGGGGACCGCCGCCGGGATGCGCTATCCGGAAGAGGCGATGCGGATGGTAAACCGCTAAAGAGGAATGGAGAACGGCAGAAATCAGCGGTTCTCGAGACGGGAGCGGACGCGGTCGGCGGAGGGGAGACCGGATTCCCCGGAGACACTCGCAACAGATCTTTCCCCGGATTCGGCCATTCCCGGGTCCGGTTCCCCTCCGGCGGAGCCACGCTTCACGGTGCTGACGATGGCTTCCAGCTTCTCCCGGTTCCCCTGGCCCTTTTTCATGGCGTCCCGGATGTTCCCCACGAGATCGAACGCATTCCCGAGCGAAACCCCCTCGGGGCCTTCCCGGACCACCAGGGACTTGTGCCGCTCCAGGAAGTCCCCGACGTCGATTCGCCCCTTGCGTTCCTTCTCCTCGCCCACGGGAGGGGGGGCGAGCAACCCGTTTCCCGCTTCGCCGACGGTCGCAACCTTTCGGACGGTTTCCCCGGGGATCTCGAGGTACGGGACCGCTTTCGCCCTGTTCCCGGAGTGGGATACCTCCACCCAGGCCCTGCTGCCGTCACTCCCGGCAAAAAACGGGATTTGGGACGGTTCTTCCCCCGCCTGTGCAAGAGCGGTGCACAGGAACAGGACCGTCGCGATGCCAAATCTCCTGCGGACCCCTCTTCTCGCCAATTGCCTTGCTCCTCCTGGGTGCTGCCGTGCCTGCACCACCTGCCTGGTTCCAGGGGACCCACGAAATGTGCCAAGATGTCGAACTGTTTTTTCTTATTGGAAACGGGAATTTCCCTGCAGAATCAGTTGTGAACTCCATTCAGATCTGTTATCGGGAGACAAGATCTTACATCTTTGATTGTCGTCGCCCGGGAACACCCCGCCCTTGTTTGTCGAATCAGGAGGGCAAGGCGCTTCCTGCGCGACGGGGAAGGGGTACAATAAAATCAGGGGAAGGGGACGAGGCAACCTCCGACGAATCCCGGAAAGAAAGGAGCGACCGCCATGATCAGGGTGAAGACCTTTACCTCCCAGCTGAAGATCTTCCATACGCGGAACGAGTTGCTCGAACTGGATCAGGCCGTGAACGACTTCGTCGCTTCGCAAGGCATACGGAAGGTGATTTCGGTGAGCGACGCCGTCACCACGGGTGTCAAGGGGGAGGCGATCGGCATCATCCGGGTGATCACCTACGAAGAACCCGGCGAGGGGGCCAGGGAAAAGGTTCTCGGGAAAATGGAGGAGAAGCTGAAAGGGTGGGGCGACGAGATCGAACATCTCCGAGGAAAGGCCGACAGGCTGGGGACGGAGGCCCGGAAGAAGCTTCAGGAACAGGTGGAGGAGTTGCGTGCCAAGCAGGAATCGGCACGGCAAAAACTGCAGGAAATGAGGAAAACCGGCGGGGAGGCGTGGGAGGATCTTCGGACAGGGGCGGAAGCCGCGCTGGAGGATCTGAAAAAGGCCGGGGAGAGGGCCATCGGAAAAAGGAAAAAATAAAAAAAGAGGCTGATGGCCTGGGAGGGGAGGACCATTTCTTATCCCCTCCCACAATCCCGGGGAATGGAAAAAAATTTCCTCTAAAGAAATCTCGGAAGATTGCCGAGATTAGGAATTGGGAGGATGCGAGTAATTCATTAAGAATAAAAAAATAGGAATTACAAGGAGGATCACGGGGTGGATGCTGTCGCCATGATTCAAACATTGGAACCATTCAAGGCGGGAATCGGAATCGGGGCTATTGCCTTGATCTATGGCACAGTGAAAATGGAGTTCAGTCTCGGCGTATTGGGATTCTTTCTCTGTTTTCTTGCGGGATTGATCGCGCAATTATTCACGTAGCTTGCTTCCCGATGATCAATTTTCCAGGTTATCCTCGCATATATAAGGCAAAAAGTAAGAGGATACTGCCTGCAAAGAGCACCAATAAAAATATCTCCAGTATCCCACGGTCCTTTCTGTGGATCTTTTTTTGATGTTTCACGGCGGACGTTTTCGGTTTCCGGGGGATATTCTTCTTTTTCGAAACCTTGCTCACCGGCGTCACCCGGGCTCTCAACAGGCATGGTGAAAAGAGGTCCTGCGGTTGTCGGTGTTGCGGGCGTCGACGAAATCCGTTACCTAAGTTTCCGGTTGTCCTCTCTGGGAGGGGAAGCGTCATGATATCATGGGTCGGCTTCTCGGCGATGGAAATCTTTTTGATATCTCTCGGAGGATTCGTCATGCGGAAAGTGGTTTTTGCGGGGTTGATCCTTGCGTTCGGGCTTTCGATCTGCGCGCTGACGGCATCGTCGGCCGATGTTTCCGAATTGCTCGAAAGGGCCAAAAAGGGGGAGCCCGAGGCGCAATATGGCCTGGCCGAAAGGTACAGGAAAGGCGACGGGGTCCCGAAAAATGCCGAGGAAGCGGAGCAGTGGTACCGCAAGGCCGCCGAGAAGGGTTCCGCCGATGCCCAGTCTTCTCTGGGGAAGATGTATCGAACCGGCGAGGGCGTTCCGAAGAACAACGCCGAGGCGGCGAAATGGTACCGCAAGGCCGCGGATCAAGGTGTCCCCGATGCCCAGTCCACCCTGGGGAAGATGTATCGGAACGGGGAGGGCGTTCCGAAGAACAACGCCGAGGCGGCGAAATGGTATCGCAAGGCCTCAGAGAAGGGTGTCGCGGATGCCCAATCCACCCTCGGGAAGATGTATCGAAACGGCGAGGGAGTTCCGCAGGACAACGCCGAGGCGGCAAAATGGTATCGGAAGGCCGCGGAGCAAGGTGTTGCAGACGTGCAGGCGGAACTGGGATTGATGTACGCCAACGGGCAGGGTGTCCCCCGTGATTATGTCGAATCCGTCAAATGGTACCGGAAGGCTGCGGAGCAGGGGAATGCAAATGCGCAACACGGCCTGGGAGTGATGTACCACAATGGCTTCGGTGTGGAGCGGGATGACGGCGAGGCGACGAAGTGGTTCCGAAAGGCCGCCGAGCAAGGATATTACGGTAAGCCCCAGTAGTGCCGTGCCGGGGGCCGGG
Source organism: Deltaproteobacteria bacterium CSP1-8 (assembly GCA_001443455.1). Taxonomy (GTDB): domain Bacteria; phylum Desulfobacterota; class Deferrimicrobia; order Deferrimicrobiales; family Deferrimicrobiaceae; genus CSP1-8. Next base: position 110,776 of record LDXO01000006.1, read on the forward strand.
GGTTTTCCTCGGCCGTCAGGCGATAGCCAGCTTCTCTTTCCGGTGGGTCCGCAGGTAATTCTCCACGTCGCGCAGATGGAAGAGGAGCGTGTTCTCCAGCCAGATCCCGGGGAGTTCCCGGCTCACCGCCAGGGTCTGGACGTGCAGCCTCGAAAGACTGAGCATGTTCGCCACCTCGGCCGCGGACAAAAGCTGCGTGTCGCCATGTTTGCGTTCCCCGTCCCGTTGCATGTTCGCCGTCCTCCTATAGGTCGATCCACAAATTGCCGGCCTGTACCTGGAGCGTGTCCCCTTCGGATGAATCGAAGGTTTTTTTCACGATTCGCAGGAGTCCGACAAGGTTGCTGCCTCGCTCTCCTTTTCGCCTTTCCACGATGGTCCCGATGCGTATCTTCGTCTTCTTCTTGCGGTCCAAGCGGTACACGGGGAAGCTTTCCATGGCGATACCTCCCGGGCGTTCAGGCATCCTCTTGCGTCATTCGTCCTTCCGGGACCGGATTTCCGATCCGTTTTCCCCGTGGGGAGAGAAGGCAGGGATACGCGCCATCCTTCTCTCCCCGATTGCATTTCCCGGGGATGCGAGCTGCCGGCCTCGAATCCCCCGTAAGGCTCCCCTCTGAAGCCAGCCGGGCGCGCCGGTGGGTCGGAGGATCGGGAGCATCATCTGTCATTGTTCTCTAGCAATATCAATGCCAAGCTAAACATTGTTATAATTGACTATACCCCCATGGTTTTTAATGGAAAAGCTGACAGGCAGAGGGGAAGCCAGGGCGAGAAATGTAGGAAAAAACTTATCCAAGTTCGTACAATGACTGCTGATTGTTTCCCTGTGGGGAGCTACTTCGCGTAACCGATGGAACGGTGCCTGGTTCCGGGATATCCGACATCCCCTCTACAAGATCACGTGAACGCCTCCACGGTTCTTGTGGAGATCGACTTGGTCCCTACGGATACAGCCCCGCCAATCGTTCGATAATCGGCGGGATCAGATAGGTGGCCAGCTGCGTATGGGAGCCGCCGCCCAGGACCACAGAAAGTTTCCCCCCGCAGACTTCTCCCGCCAGTTCCCGCATACGGATCGCGATGTTCCAGTAGCAGGGCCCGGAAAGGCCGATGTCGCCATAGTCGCCCTGGTGCGTGTCGAAGCCGAAATACCAGAACATCAGGTCGGGCCGGAATTGGCGGACCCGGCGGGGGAAGTGCTGCTCCACCAGGTCGAGGTACAGATCGTTCATGGGCTGCTCGTCCCGCCTGCTTGCCCAAGGGGAGGGATAGGCCGCATCCACTTTCGTTCCGTCGGGGGACTCGTAATTCGTCCCGCAGAGGCAGACATGGAGGATATCGGGGTCGTTTTGAAACAGGTCCCGGGTGCCGTCGCCGTGGTGGGCATCGGTATCCAGGATGGCAAAACGCCGGAGGCCGTGTTTCTCCCGGAGGTTGACGATGCAAAGCGCAACGTCGTTGAAGCAGCAGTAACCCCCGAAATACTCCCGCCCCGAGTGGTGCCCGCCGGCGCCGATGAAGGCAAAGGCATTGGCAATTTCCCCTTCGGCGATCTTTTCTCCCGCCATCACCACGCCCCCCGCCGAGTGCCAGGCGGTGGAGCAAAGGGGGTCACCTTTCACGCCTTCGATCAGGGACGGGGTGTGAACCTTCAGCACCAACTCCTGCGAAACGGGCCCCGGCTCATACATCCTGACGTTCTCGCTTTGCAAGATCCTGTCCAGGGCCATGGGAAAGTCGGCCAGCCGCGCCCCGACAGTAAGATAGCTGCGCCGGGAATAGGAAGGGTGATAGAAAATTCCGGTGGTGCATGACGGCAGGGGGGACATTCCTTCATCATAAACGAGCCATGCGCTAAGATGAACCCATGATCCGCGTCACGGAGACGATCTTCCTCGACGAAAGCGAGATTTTGGAACGGTTCATCCGCTCCTCGGGTCCCGGGGGGCAGAACGTCAACAAGACCAGGTGGGTATTTGCCCAGGGTTATTCAAAATTAATGTGCTCTTCCATTATATAAATTGGTCTTTCATTGGTTTGTTCGTATATACGCCCGATATACTGGCCTAAAATTCCAATTGTGATCAATTGAATTCCACCCAGAAATAAAACTATAAGAAATACAAAAATCCAGCCTGGTATCGTTGGTTCCGGATAAGGATAATTGGAAATTACGGCATACAGGATTATTAACAAGCTGACCAGAGAGCAAAAATATCCTATAGCCAATGATATTTTTAATGGAAACGAAGAAAAAGAGAGAATACCGTCAATAGCAAGTTTTACCAATTTCCGAAATGGATATTTTGTTTTCCCCGCAAATCTCTTCTCCCTTACGTATTCCACTTCCGTTTGCCTGAACCCTACCCAGCTTACCATTCCACGGATGTAGCGGTTTTTTTCCCTCATTTTTTTCAGTTCATCAACTACTCTTCTGTCCATCAGCCGGAAGTCGCCACTATCGACTGTGATATCAATGTGGGTAGTTTTTCGAAGGAATCGATAGAATAGAAATATTGCAGCATGTCTGAAAATACCCTCTCCCTTGCGTTTTTTCCGCACGCCATGAACGACTTGATAGCCTTCCCCCCATTGTTTCACCATTTCCGGGATAATTTCCGGTGGATCCTGTAAATCTGCATCGATCGTCACGACTACCCGGCCCGATGTCTTATCCATCCCAGCGGTAAGGGCGGCTTGATGTCCAAAGTTTCGGGAGAAGTTGATCAACTTTACTTTTTTATCCTGGAAACACAGTTGCTTTGCTAACTGTAATGTTTTATCGCGACTCCCATCGTTTATCAATATAATTTCGTATTCATCCTTATATCTATGAAGGACAGCCGTTAGTTTTTTATATAGTTCATGGATTACTAGTTCTTCATTATACAGCGGAACAATCACGCTAATAAATGTGGACACAGGTTATCCCTTCCACTTTCATTTAATATCGATTCATTTCGAAAAGGATTCTCCCTTCGATACCCCCAACATGGGTCAATAACCTACTCGAGGCGGGCTCGCCGGTTCGCCGAAGTACCTTTCCCGGAAAAAATCGTGCCCCGTCGGAAGGAAGGTTGGTATTGCATAGAAATCGTCGCGGATCTCCCGGAGCACGAGGTCCCGGTACGGTTTGTAGCGGAATCCTTTTCCGAGCAGGATGTGGAATTGTGTGCCGTACACCGGAAGAGTGCCGGTCTCGAACGAGTCGAAAAAGAGTTTCAGTTCCCTAGTATTGGGCATCCTTTTCAAAAACACCAGGATGTTTTTTCCGTCGAGGAGCCGGAAGTCGGTCCACAGGTCATCTGCCCGCCCGTGGGCGGATCCGTGGCCGAACACGACAAAGTGGTTCCCCGTGTAGTAGGAAAGGCGCGCGGCCGAGGCGTAGGAGGTCGTGGAGAAGGTGTACTCCCTCTCGAACGCCATAAGCCTCGCCGCCACCTCGGGTGCTTTGAAGAAAAAAACGAGGTCCCCGTAGAAACGGGTATTCCTCCAGGCCGACAGTGGCAGCGCGAGGAGGACCGCGAGAATTGCGATGTGAGCCATTGTGAAAACACCCATCCCCTGGACAGCCCCGGCAATCCGCTCCGTTCCCGAGACGGCGAACAGCGCCAGGAAGAGATACGGATAAAACGAAACGGCCCAGTGCACCCCGATGGACTTCACCGTAGACAGAACTGTGAGCATTGCGATTGGCACGAGGAACAGCACGGCGAACGCGAGAAGGGGGCTTCCCATCATCCGTTCCGTCATCCCCTTTCGTTCCCGGTAGAGGAGGAAGAGGACCGGGGGGGTGACCAGGTAAAGCTGCGTGACCACGTGAAGAGCAACACTTTGGAGGTCGAACCGCATCCCGGTGTTTCTGTTATACAGGTTGAACAGGACGTTCGCCCAGGAGTGGGTGTAGTTCCAAAACACGTTCTGAGCTACGAAAGGGGCAGCGGAAAGGACCAGGAGCAGGATCCCCGCCAGACGCCTTCGGTCCTTACGGGCAGAAAGGAAGTACAGGGCGTATGACGCGCCGAGGAACACGGCGAGGTACTTCGACAGGAAGGAAAGGCCGAGAAAGGCTCCGGACAGAATGTACGAGAGGTACCTTTCCTCCCGGACCGCCTTGTAGAAGAAGAAGGCGGACAGGAACGAAAAGAGGTAAAGCGGGGTATCCGACGTGTAGGGAAAGAAGAGGATGTTCAGGGGGGACACCAAGTACAGGATGGCGGTTGCCCTGGCCTTGGTCGCGTCGTGCTCCCTCGGCAGGAAGTAGATCCCTACCCCTACGAGGGTCGAGGAAAGGATCGCCGGCAGCCGGATCACCCACTCCGTTTTCCCGGCCAGGAGGAACGGATACAGGAACCATGCGGCCATCGGCGGGTGGTCCCGGTACCCGAGGGCGGGCCGGATCGCCTGCTGATAGTAGTACGCCTCGTCGTTTGTCAGCGGGACGACGAACGACAGGGCCATTTTGAGAAGGAGAGTCCCGCCCAGAGCCCACAGGAAGAGACGGCGGTACTCCTCCGCGCTGCGGGCCTCCCCTGCGGGCATCACTTCCATTTCTCCTCCCCTTTTTGTGTCATCCCATCGCTGCTCCCGTTTCCGTCGGTGGGGTGTCGGTCACGTGGTGCTCCCCTTGCATTGAGGTATGCCATCGGTTCGACGGGTTACCCTACGTTACAACATACGAGACCGGCCTGTCATATGGTCTGTTTCGTTACGATTTTCCGGAATAGAGGGATAAGAGATCAGACGGCCGGGAAATGGGATTTTGCGCAAATACCTCGAACATGATAATCCGGTAGTCGAGGGGGGAGCCGTCCTCGTTTACTGCCTTGATCCGGAGCGCCATCTTCCCGAAGGTCTGCCCGAAGGCACCGTGCTCACCGCGGCGATGGAGGCCGGGCGACGCCTTCATCATCAACGAGCCATGCGCTAAGATGAACCCATGATCCGCGTCACGGAGACGATCTTCCTCGACGAAAGCGAGATTTTGGAACGGTTCATCCGCTCCTCGGGTCCCGGGGGGCAGAACGTCAACAAGGTGGCGACGGCGGTCCAACTTCGCTTCGACGTCCGACATTCCCGGTCACTGCCCGATGCCGTGCGGGAACGCCTGGTTCGCCTGGCGGGGAAGAGGATGACCGGCGAAGGCGTGCTGATCCTCGAGGCGCGAAGGTTCCGCACGCAGGAGCGCAACCGCCAGGACGCAAGGGACCGCCTGATCGCGTTGCTCCGCAAGGCGGCAGAACCCGTCACGCCCCGCCGGAAAACCAGGCCCAGCCGGGAATCGCAGAAACGCCGGCTGGAGCGCAAGCACCGGCGAAGTGAATCCAAGAAGACTCGAGGACGAGTATCGATTCCGGAACACTGATATTCCACCCGACCGTGACGATCAGGTTGCGGCAGGCGTTGCACCCGAACCGGGAGGCGGCCAAGGGGTGAACAAGGATCTCCTCCCGGGGGCGGGCGTTCTCGCGCTTGTGCTTTCGCTCGCCGCAGGCGGCGCCGCAGGGGCGAACCGGTCCGACGGGTGGAACGAGTGTGCGAAGATCGCCGACGACGCGCAACGTCTCAGATGCTTCGACGATCGTTTCGGCCGCAGCCCGGCGGAAACCGAAGCACCGTCCTACCTGTCACGGCTCTGGGAACTGGACACGGAATCAAGGCTAAGGAAATTCGCCATCACGCCCTACCGGTCCAACTACATCCTGCCCGTTACCTACAACACCACGCCGAACGAAGGGCCCATCCGGGAGGCCGAGCCGGGGAAGGAAGTCAAGAACCACGAGGTCCAGTTCCAGATCAGTTTCAAGATCAAGCTCTGGCAGGACATCCTGGACAAGGAGATGGACCTCTGGGTTGCCTACACCCAGCGTTCCTTCTGGCAGTTTTACGATTTCGCGGACTCCTCCCCGTTTCGCGAGACCGATTTCGAGCCCGAGCTTCTGCTCAACGTCCGCACCAATTACCATCTCCTCGGCCTCAGGGGCCGCACCATCCAAGTCGGTGTGGATCACCAGTCCAATGGCCGCGCAAAACCGCAGTCCCGAAGCTGGAACCGCCTGGTGGCGAACTTCGGATTCGAGAGGGACAACGTCATTCTCCTCCTCGATACCTGGTATCGCATCCCGGAAAACGAGGAGGACGACGACAATCCCGGGATCGAGAAGTATCTGGGCTACGGACAGATGAACGTTTTCTACCTGCGGAAGGGACACCGGTTCGGGCTCCTGATCAGGAACAATCTCCGGTTGCACGACAACAAGGGCGCCTTGCAGCTCGAATGGAGCTTCCCGCTCATCCGGTGGGTGAGCGGCTACGTCCAATACTTCAACGGGTACGGGGAGAGCTTGCTCGATACCAATGCCTCAGCCAACCGTATCGGCATCGGTTTCATCCTGAAGGAATGGTAGGTCCCCGGCGGACCCGGAGAAAGGGGGCTGGGCGGCGAACGGAGAAAGGGAGCAGGCCGTGCCCGCCCCCATTCTCTCTCTGGTCAAGATAGAACCGGGATTTATGTCCAGGGATGATCGGTGAATCTCCATTCGTACCCGGGGATTCCGTCGACATCCGCTTCCACGTAATAGCCCGAGGATACCGGAACGGCGTCGATCACGGTAAGTCTTGCGCTTCTGCCTCCGCTTCCGGTTACGACGAGGACGCCGCTTGCGGGAAGCCTGTAGCCGGAGGAATAACGGAAAGATGCGGTGGTGGACACATCCACGTACCCGTAGTACGGCAGATAGATTCTTCCCGACACGGTGGCGTCCACATAATCGGGGTCGCCATCAAAGTCCCCGTCCGGACCATCCGTCACGTTCAGCGTGTAGCGATCGACCCACACGGTTTCCCCGGAGGTGTTGTCCCGTGAATAAACGCTCATCAAGGCAGATGCCGACGGGCCGTTGACGGACAGATCCAGTGTTCCGTAAATGGTGACGGAATCAGTGCCATTCACCATGGTGATGGGGTTGAAGGAGAACGAGATGTGAGCGAACGAACCTCCGGTCATGTCGAAGGTTCCCGACACGTTGGCCAGACCGGAAATCTCCCCGCTGCCATCCCCGTGCCAGTTTTCGAACCGGAACGTTCCCGTGAATTCTCCCGTCTGGTCATCGGCGGACAGGGTGAACGACATGCTCCCGCCGGACCCGTCGGAGATCGTGTTGTCGATCGTGACGACCGTCATGGGGAGGGCGCGGGTGGAAGAATTCGTCCGGACCGAAGAACCGGCAGGCACCGGGGTCTCCTCCGCGGCGTCCTTGAGCAACCGGACGAGCGTCAGGACTTTGGGGCGATCCGTAGCGGGATTCCCGGATCCGGAGTACCCGAGAATCGATACCGTGGAAGCCGAAAGGTCCCCTGCCTGGTAGGCCTGGAGAGCGATCTGTTCCGCATTGTTGTCCGTGATCGTGGATGGGGAGGTGATGCCGGTGTACGGGGATGCGGAACCGCCTCCCCCGCCTCCCCCGCAACCGGCGAGGAGGATAACAGCGAGCATGCAAACCACTGCCGATACGGTTCTTTTCACCATGACTCTTCGCTCCTTTGGGCAAGGATTGTTGCCACTGATTCCCGGGTATTCCCTCAACCTCTCCGCACCTTATCGAAAAAACGCACTTCGACCTTTATTCGCTTTAAGGTCTTCGCCCCCTTCCCGCTCGGGCTAACTTCTCTTCGCCGATACCCATACACCGATGGTGAATATCGCCAGGACCACGCCGACAATCACCCCCATGATGAACCACAGCATCATCGTCCTGCTCCATGGCCAGGGATGGTTCTTTTCCCATGGCTCCCGGATCTTCTTATCGGCACAGAAACGGGAGGAATTTATCCCTTTTTCTTCCTACGGGGCCGGATGGGTCTCGGGGCAGGGGGGTGGAGGGACACCTTCCAAGCGCGAAAACGGGGGAGCAACGAGGGGCCGACGTGACAGGTACTTGATCAACGAACGAAAAAAGGACCCGGCCGAAGTCGGCCAAGTCCTTGATGTTTCCTGGTGGCCCCTCCCAGAATTGAACTGGGGACACGAGGATTTTCAGTCCTCTGCTCTACCATCTGAGCTAAAGGGCCATCGGTCAGGAGCACCAATAGTAGCGGACCCGGGCGGCGGGTGTCAAGCGGCCGTCCGGGCGTTCTCATGGACGACGATCGTCCTGCAGACCTTGTCGTGCAGCCCCTGCTTGCGCAGGTCGAAGGCGGCCCACAGGTAGCCGAGATCGAGCGTCAGGTCGCACAGGAAATACCCGAGCCACCGCAGGAACGCTTTCCGGTAGTCGAGGGGGGAGCCGTCCTCGTTTACCACCTTGATCCGGAGCGCCATCTTCCCGAAGGTCTGCCCGAAGGCACCGTGGAGATAGACATAGTAGAAGGCGGGGAAGAACACGAAGAAGACGATCCGCACGACGTTCTCCGCGGAGAGCCGGTCGAACCAGAAACCCTCGCCGAATCCGCTCGGGGCCCACAGTCCCGCGTCTGCCCCCATCCGGTCCCCGAGGTAGAAGAGGTTGAACGTGGCGAGGATGAGGATGAGGTCGATGGTGCGCGCGAACAGGCGAATCCAGAATCCCGCGTACGGATGTTCTTCCCTCATCGTGAGCGGGCTCGTTCAGGGATTTCCGAAATGATACATCACCATGCTCACCGCGGCGATGGAGGCCGTCTCCACCCGCAGGATCCGTTGTCCCAGTCCCGCCCGGACGAAGCCCGCCCGCTCCGCTTCCCGGACCTCGTCTTCCGAGAAGCCTCCCTCGGGACCGATGAGAAGCGCCACGCTCCTTGCCCCGCCCCTGCCGGACAGGGCCTCCTTCAGCCCGAACCTCCTCTCCCCTTCGTAGAACACGATGCGTGCCTCCGACGAGGCGGCCAGGGCGAGCGCTTCGGGATAGGAGAGAAGGCCGGGAATTTCCGGTACCCGGGCGGAACCGCACTGCTTGGCGGCGGCGAGCGCCACCCGTTCCCAGCGCGTACGTCTCCTTTTCGCGTCCTGCGCGTCGATCCGGGGGATCGTCCGGGACGACCGGAACGGCGCCACCCGGGAGCATCCGAGTTCGGTAGCCTTCTCGAGGATGAAGTCCATCTTGTCGGCCTTGGGCAGCCCGACGAGAAGCGTGACGGCGACCTCCGGAGGGGGCTCCGGCGGCCACGTTTCGAGCACCTCGGCGCGCAGCGACCGCGAAGTCGCCTCGAGGATCCGCATCCGGTACCGCTTTCCCTCTTCGTCGAAGGCGAAGAACGAGTCGCCAGGGCCCAGGCGAACCGCCCGGAGCATATGCCCCGCCTCCGTTCCGGATAAAACGGCCGTGTCTCCCGAGATGTTCTCGCGGTTGACAAAAAACGTGGGCATCCTACGGCGCGGTCCCTTCCCGCCGGAGCAGAAGGGCGGCCCACTGGCCATCCTCTTTTTTCCCCGCGAGCCGGCACCCGGCGGTCTCGTACTCTTTTTCCACCCAGTCGCTCTTTTCCGCCAGGATCCCGGAAAGAACCAGCCAGCCTCCCCGCTCCATCCGGGCGGTGATTTCCTGCTTGAGATCGATGAGGATCTCCGCGAGGACGTTCGCCAGGACGAGATCGTACCTTCCCTCCATGCACGAAAGCGGCGTCGTGGCGGCATAGAACCGGTCCTCCACGCCGTTGATCCGGGCATTTTCCCCGGCGACCTCCACCGCCTTCGGGTCGACGTCGATCCCCACTGCGCACGACGCCCCCAGGCGGGCCGCGGCAATCCCGAGGATCCCCGTCCCGGTCCCGAAATCCAGCACCCGGAGGGGCAGCGGGGCGGCGTCGAAGGCCTCTTCCAAAAACTGGAGGCACATCCTGGTCGTCTCGTGCGTCCCGGTGCCGAATGCCTGGCCGGGGTCGATGGTGAGGACGACCTCTCCGGGGGAGGGCGCATACGGCTCCCACGAAGGCTTCACGGTGATCCGCCTTCCGAGCCGTCTCGGCTTGAAGTTCTCCTTCCACTTTTCCGCCCAGCCGAAATCCGTGATCTCCGCCGCCGAGACGAAGGATCCCGCCTCGGCACCGAACGACTCCGCCAGCACGGGAAGGAAGTCGAGGAACTCCTGTTTCACGGAGTGCAGATCGGCCTCCCAGGGGAAATACGCGGTGAGCCGGGTCACCTCCTCCGGGGGCGGAAGGGGGTCCGCCGGGTCACCCTCCGGGCCGAAGAGCCGCTCGTCGTAGGCCATCCCCAGCGCACCGTGCTCCGTGAAGAAATGGGAGAGGGCGTCCACCGCCTCCCGTCGCGTCTCCACGGTGAAGGATTTCCAGCGTGTCATCTTCTCCGCTTGCCCTTCCTCCCGGCGCGTCTGCGGCTAAAAATAGTCGTCCCGGGAATATGCTAAGATAGCACCTTGCCGCCCCCCCACGACAGAAAAATGGACCGGGACAGAACACAACTCCTCTCGTTTGCCGACGCGCTTCGCCCCGATGCGGAGAGGATGCTCCGGGCGATCACCAGGTTTGCCGAGCTTCCGCTCCAGGAGAAGCGCACCTCCGAAACCCTCGCGGCGTTCCTTAAGGGCCGGGGATTCCGGGTGGAGAGGGGAATCGCGGGGATGGACACCGCGTTCCGGGCGGAAGTGTCCTTCGGCAGGGGGAAACCGGCGGTGGCGTTCCTGTGCGAGATGGATGCCCTGCCGGGCCTGGGGCACGCCTGCGGGCACAACCTGGGCGGGGTCGCCTCCGCATGCGCGGCGGCGGCGCTGGCCCGTTTCGGGGCTTCCCGTTTCCGGGCGGGGAAGGTCATCGCCCTGGGGACCCCCGCCGAGGAGACGGGGTACGGCAAGGCCCGGATGGTCGAGGAGGGGATCTTCTCGGGAGTCGACGCGGCGATGATGGTCCATGCCTCCTCCCGGCGCCACGTGGCCAAGGGGTGCCTGGCCCTCTGCAAGGTCCGGTTCACCTACCTGGGGAAGGCGTCGCACGCGGCGGCGTACCCGGAGCACGGCGTCAACGCGCTCGACGGCGTCCTCCTCCTCTTCCAGGGAATCGCGACGCTGCGCCAGCACCTCCCCGATACCGTCCGGGTCCACGGGATCATCACGGAGGGAGGAAAGGCCCCCAACATCGTCCCGGAACGCGCCCAGGCGTACTTCTACGTCCGGGGAGAGACCGACGACGAGATGCTCGACTCGGTCCGGAGGGTAAAGGAGTGCGCCCGCGGCGCGGCGACTGCAACGGGCTGCCGGTTGCGGATGGAGGAGGGACCGTACCCCCTCTCCGCGATGAAGGTCAACCCGGTGCTTGCCGGCTCCTACCGGCGCGCCCTCGCGGTGCTGGGCCGTAAGGAGAGCGGCGCGCCCACCGACAGGAACCGCGGCTCCTCCGACATCGGGAACGTCTCCCAGGTCGTCCCGTCGCTCCAGCCGAACGTGCCGATCTCGAAAGGCGAGCGGGTGGAGATCCACACCCGATCCTTCGAGCAGGCGACCACGAGTCCCGCCGGGGTGGAAGGGATGATGGAGGGGATCCGGGCGCTGGCGCTGGCCGGGTACGACCTGTTCGCGGATCCCCGGCTCGTCCGGGAGGCCTGGAAGGCCTTCCGCAAAGACGGGGGACGTTCCTTCCGCTCCAAGGAAAAGTTGTAAGAACGTCCCTGTGCTTTTCAGGCAAGGACGACGATCGTTGCCCCGTCGCCCCCCTGCTCCCGCGGGGCAGGGAAGAACCGCTTCGCGTACGGGGAGGCCTTCAGATGGCGGCGCACCCCCGTTTTCAGCGCCCCTGTCCCGTGCCCGTGGATGAGGAAGGCGTGGGGAGACTGGGCAAGGGAGAGCCGGTCGAGGAAAGCGTCCACCTCGGGCAGGGCGTCGTCCACGTACATCCCCCGCAGGTCGAGGGTATTCCCGGATGTCTGGAGGTACACCTCGGAAGCGGATTTCTCGGGCCTGCGCGCTGTGCCGGAAGCCGCAGACCCCGCGGGGGCCCTGTCCCCCGCGAAGACCCGGACCTGGTCCCTTGGCACCCGCGTTTTCATCCCCCCCACCAGCACCTCCACCCCGTTCTCCTGCAGGCCGGCGGGCGCGCTGACTTCCCCTTCCTTGTGAAGGGGAGACAAAAAGACCCTCTGCCCGGGGTAGAGGACGGCCCCCGGCGGCAGGGGCGCGGTCCTGCTCATCATCGCCCGCACCGCGGGATCCTCCTCCGCGGCTCTTGCCTTCTCCTTCCACTCGCGCAGGACCGTCGACGCCTTCCGGACCGTCTCGATCTTTTTCTCCTTGCGCAGCTCCTCCGTGACCGCCCGCAGCTGGGCTTCCGCCTTCCGGATCTCCTCGCGGATCCTCTGGCGTCCCTTCTCCAGCGCCTTCGACTCCTCCTCCCGCGCGCGATCCCGCAAGGTTGCGAGGAGTTGCTTTTCCTCTTCCGCCTCGCGGCGCTTCGCGCCGAACTCCGCGGCCTCGGCCGCGAGCTTTTCCCGCTCCCGTTCCAGCCGCGCGAGGACCTCGTCGAGCTTCTGCTCCTCCCCGGTGAGGTACCGTTTCGCCCGGGCGAGGACCTCCTCGGGAAATCCCAGCGCCCGGGCGATCTCCATCGCCATGCTTCTTCCCGGAACGCCGATCCGCAGACGGAACGTGGGGCGAAGCGCCTCCGGGTCGAACTCCATCGAGCCGTTTTCGAAGCGCCGGTCCCCGAAGGCGATCCCTTTCAGCTCCTCGAAGTGGGTCGTGGCCAGGACCCGGACCTCGCGGTCCGCGAGCACCTCCAGAAACCCCCGGGCGATGGCCGCCCCCTCCCTCGGATCGGTTCCCGAGACGACTTCGTCCAGCAGGACCAGGGAGCCCCGGTCCGCCCCCGCGAGGATCTCGTTCAGCCTCCGCACGTGGGCGGAGAAGGTGGAGAGGTCCTGTTCCACGCTCTGCTCGTCCCCCACGGAGGCGAACACCCGGGGGAAGGTCGATAATGTCGAGTCGCCGGAGGCGGGGACGGACAACCCCGCCATCGCCATCAGCGTCAACAGCCCCAGCGTCTTGAGCGCGACGGTCTTTCCCCCCGCGTTGGGCCCCGTGAGGATCAGGCACCGGTAGGGGCGCCCGAGCGCAAGATCGTTGGGCACGACTTCCTTGCGGGCCAGGACCATCAGCGGGTGGCGCGCGGAGAGGAGGTTCACCTCGCCGGAGGCGTTCACGGTGGGCTCCGCGGCGGAGAGTTCCTCCGCTAGGAGGCATCGCGCCTGGAGGAAGTCCATGTGCGCCAGGATCGCGCGGCACCGGAGGAGCTCGTCGGAAAGGCGGGAGACCTTGCCGCTGAGCTCGGCCAAGATCCTGGCGATCTCCCGTTCCACCTCGATCTCGGCCATCTTGATCTCGTTGTTCAGGTAGACGAGCTCCTCCGGTTCGAAGAATACGGTCTGGCCGCTTTGCGAGGTGTCGTGGACGATCCCGGGGAACAGCCCCTTGGCCGCGATCCGGAAGGGGATCACGAGCCGCCCCGAGCGGACGGTGGCGTACCCTTCCTGGATGTGGCGGGCGAACCGGGGCGAGGCGATGATCTCGTCGGCGGTCTTCTGGAGGCGGTTCCGAAGCTGCTGCAACTGCCGCCGCAAGCCCCCGAGGGACGGAGACGCCCGGTCGAGGATGTTCCCGGAACCGTCGATCTTCCCGTCGATCTCGTCGGCCAGGTTGCGCAGGGGGGGAAGCTTTCTGGCATGGTGCGCGAGTCGCGGGTACTTTCCGCGGCGGTCCTCGAAGAACCGGCGGGTGCGCTCCCCGGTCTTGGCCGTGCTCCCGACGAGGAGCAGTTCGGCGGGGGAGAGCGGCGCGCCTTTCACCGCCTTCTCCACTGCGGGGGTGATCTCCTTCAGCCCCTCGAGAGGAAGAGCACCCTCGCCGATCAGCATCCTGCGGCCATCCCGGTTCTCCTCCAGGGAGATCCGGATGGCGTCGAGGTCCGTCCCGGGCAAAATCTCCGCGCACCGCTCCCTGCCCGGTTCGGAGGAGGCGTGCCGGCAGAGCCGGGAGACGACTTTCCCCCATTCGAGCGCTTCGAGCGCGTTGGACCACGGCGTTTCCGGCAACCCTGGCTTCCCCTGGAAAATCCTTCGTTGCCCGTTCATTATATCGGGAACGTGGTAGCATCCACGGTTGATTTCCCGGGAGCGGAGGAAGCGGCGGGATTCGAGTGTACTACGCCTGGCGTCCTCCCGCCGCGGGCGCCCCTCTCCTTCGGCCCGCCGACCGGATGCCGCCCCATGGTCCGGGAACTTAGGATCGGCTCCGCTTCGTCTGCGTGATACCTCCAGGGACATGGAATGAT
>LDXO01000007.1 GCA_001443455.1 Deltaproteobacteria bacterium CSP1-8
CCTGCTGCTCGACGAGGCCGCGCGACAAGGGGTGGTCCGCGCCGCGCCGCTTCCGTCCGCCCCTGGGTGGGTGGAAGTGCCGGTCCGTTTCCGGCTCCGGTAGGTGGCCCCCCGTTGCCTCCCCCTCTTCCCCTCTTTTACTCTTCCGGCAGAAAAATATACTCTATAATGATTTCGTGGCAGCTCCGGAAGGGGGATGGATGGACCGCGCCGTCCTGGAAAAATGCAGGGAGGAGCTCCAGCGCCAGATGGACGAGCTGCTGGCGGGGGCGGGGAAAACGGTCTCCGACATGACCTCGGTCACCGAGGATAACTTCCCGGACCCCACCGACCGGGCCCTCCTGGAATCGAACCGGAACTTCACCCTCCGCCTCCGCGACAGGGAACGGAAGCTCCTTGCCAAGATCAAGGAGGCAATGAAGCGGGTCGACGACGGCACGTTCGGAATTTGCGAGGGGTGCGGCGGGGAGATCGGCGAGAAACGGCTGGTCGCGAGGCCGGTTAATGCATTGTGCATCGATTGCAAGACGGTTGCCGAGGAGGAAGGCAGATAGGGGGCCATTCGCCGAACGACCCCCGTCGACGGGTTCACCCGATACCGACCCTTATCGTTCCTTCCACGCCATCACCGGAGGTAACATGACGGAACTGCGGAAAGACCCCATCGTGGGCCGATGGGTCATCATCTCCACGGAGCGGGGACGCCGCCCCCACGATTTTCCCCAGGAGAAGATCGTCCGGCAGGAGGGGTTCTGTCCCCTGTGCCCGGGGAGCGAACGGATGACCCCTCCCGAAATCCTCGTCTACCAGAATGCCGATCCGGCCGGTGGCGGGGGATGGACGCTTCGCGTGGTCCCCAACAAGTTCCCGGCGCTTCGGATCGAGGGGGACCTCGGGAAGGCGGGGGAGGGAATCTACGACAAGATGAACGGCATCGGGGCGCACGAGGTCGTGATCGAGACGGAGAGGCATGATATCGACTTCTTCGACCTCCCGGAGGAGAGGGTTGCCGACGTGCTCCGGGCCTACCGGGAGCGGACCCTCGACCTGAAGAAAGACCAGCGCTTCAAGTCCGTCATCATCTTCAAGAACTACGGATCGGCCGCCGGCGCCTCCCTCACGCACAGCCACTCCCAGCTGATCGCCCTCCCCGTTGTCCCGAAACGGGTGATGGAGGAGATGACCGGATGCCGGGACTACTTGCGGTTCCGCGACCGGTGCCTGCTCTGCGACATCATCGTGCAGGAGATGGAGCAAAAGGTACGCATTGTCGAGGAGAGCATGGAGTTCCTCGCTTACTCCCCGTACGCGCCCCGGTTCCCGTTCGAGACATGGATCGTTCCCAAACGCCACCAGTGCGCGTACGAGATGATCGAGGAGGAACAGATCCGGTCGCTCGCGGCCATTTTCCGGCGTACGCTCCGCAAGCTCAAACTTGCTCTGGAGGACCCCCCGTTCAACTTCATCGTCCACAGTGCCGCCTTCCAGGCCGGGGCGGCCGAGTTCTATCATTGGCACATCGAAATCATGCCGAAGCTCACGAAAGTCGCCGGGTTCGAATGGGGTTCCGGGTTCTACATCAACCCGACTCCCCCCGAGGAGGCTGCCAAGTTTCTCCGCGAGCTGCCCGGGTAGGGGGAAGACAGAGGCCGCCATGAGGGTTCTCATCGCATCTTCCGAGATCGTCCCGTTTGCCAAGACGGGAGGTCTTGCCGACGTCACCGGGTCGCTGCCGAAAGCGCTCCGCAGGATCGGCGTGGAGGCCGACTGCATCCTTCCTCTCTACCGGACGGTGGGCTGGGAGCGGTTCCCCCTCGAGCAGTCCGGGCCCCCCGTGCGGGTCCCCCTGGGTCATCGGGAGGAGACCGGCGTGGTGATGGAGACGGATGCGGGCGGCGGCGTCAGGGGATACCTGGTGCGCAACGACCGGTATTTCGACCGGGAGTTCTATTACGGGACGAAAGACGGCGACTACGTCGACAACTGCGAGCGGTTCGCCTTCTTCTGCCGGGCGATCATGGAGTGGATCGCCCGAACGGGCCGCTCTTACGACATCCTCCACTGCAACGACTGGCAGACGGCCCTCGCTCCGGCCTACGTCAAGACGCTCTACTCCCACGAGGCGGCGTTCCGGTCCACCGGGACCGTCTTCACCGTCCACAACCTCGGGTACCAGGGGTTGTTCTGGAACCACGACCTCCCGCTCACGGGGCTCGGCTGGGAGTTGTTCACCCCCAAGGGGGTCGAGTTCTACGGCAAGCTCAATGTGCTGAAGGCAGGGCTGGTGTTTTCCGACATCCTCACCACGGTAAGCGACACGTACAGCCGGGAGATCCAGACGCCCGAATACGGCCACGGGCTCGAAGGCGTACTGTACGAGCGGCGGGCCGACCTGTACGGAATCCTGAACGGCGTGGACTACGACGACTGGAACCCGGAGTCGGACCCCTTGATCGCCGCCCGGTACACCCGAAAGGATTTGTCGGGGAAGAAGGTCTGCCGCGACGACCTCCTGGCCGAGTTCGGGTGGGCGGGCCCCATGCCCGAGCCCATCATCGGGGTCGTCGGGCGCTTCACCGCCCAGAAGGGCTTCGACCTGATCGAGCAGATCGGGGAATGGTTGGCGACGCAGGACGTGCGGGTCGTCATCCTCGGGACAGGAGAGCGGAAATACGAAGAGGCGATGGCCGAGTTCGGACGCCGCAACCCGGACCGGATCTCCCTCCGGTTCGCCTTCGACAACCGGCTGGCGCACAAGATCGAGGCCGGGGCCGACATCTACCTCATGCCCTCGCGGTACGAGCCATGCGGCATGAACCAGATCTACAGCCTCAAGTACGGAACGGTGCCCGTCGTCCGGAACACGGGGGGCTTGGCCGACACCGTGGTGGACGCCGACGGGGACCCTGCCGGCGGAACGGGCTTCAAGTTCAACGGCTACGACACGGGGGATCTGAAGGACGCCCTGTCGCGAGCCGTAGCCGCTTACGCGGACAAGCCCCGGTGGGAGGCGATCGTGAAGCGGGGGATGGAGATGGATTTCTCCTGGGATGCCTCCGCGAAGAGGTATGTCTCCGTGTACGAGAAGGCGCTGCAAAAAAGGGGCGTGCGGATCTGACCGGTCCCATGGACAACCCGTCCGACGCGAAGTTCGTCCTCCTCTCCCGGGTGGTCGAGATCTCCAACTCGAACATCCAGATCGAGAACCGCCTCAAGTACATCTGCGACTTTCTGGCCCGGGAGTCCGGGGCGGAGTGTGTCTGCGTCTATCGCCGCGAGCCGCGGAAGGAGGACCTTATTCCCTGGGTATCGTCCTGCCTGGAGATCGAGGAGTGCAGCCATTTCGATTACCGGATCCGGCCGGGGGAAGGAGTGGCCGGAAAGGCGGTCCAGAAACGGGCCCCGGTTTTCTTCTCCGACGTGCAGACCTCCCCCCCGCCCCTGTCGGTTGCCAGGGAGATCCGGGACTTCCGGTCGATTCTGTCCGTCCCCATCATGGACGACGTCTACCTCTACGGGGCGATGAACTTCTCCAGCCGATCCCCCGTCACGTTTTCCGAGGAGACCGTGCGGCTGCTGCGCGCCATAGCCACGGAGGTGGCCGGGGCGATCCGGAACAGCAAGCTCTATCACGACGCCAGGAAGAGGGTGTCGGAGCTCATTACGCTCAACGAGATCGGGCGTGCGATCACCTCCACGTTCCAGGTCCGGGACATTCTCGAATACGTGGCGAAGACCACCTCCCGTCTCCTGCAATCGGACGGGTGCACCGTCCGCCTTGCTGGGGAGAACCGGTCCGCCCTCAAGGTCATGGTGGACGAAGGCTACGAACGACCGAAATTGAAGAAGGAGATGCGTGCCCACGGGAGGCTCCTTGCCAACCAGATCTACAGGGAAAAGAGACCTCTCCTCATCAACGGGCCGGAGGATTCTTCGATGTACCTCGCCCTTTCGCGGCATGGGGTCACCTCCTTCCTCGGGCTTCCGATCGTCTCCAAGGGGAAGGCCCTGGGCGTCATCAACTACTACTCCTGCTCGTCGAACGTCGTCTTCGACATGGAAGTGATGCACCTGATGCAGACGGTGTGCAGCCAGCTCGCCAACATGATCGAGAACTCGGCGATGTTCGGGGAAGCGCAGCAGCTCGCCCGGGAGAACCAGGCCAGGGCCCAGCGGTTCGCGACGTTGTACAACGTCGCGCGGGCGCTCATGTCCACCGTGAAGACGGAGAGGCTTCTCCAGATCATGCTGTACGCGCTTACCTCCCCCACGGGGTTCAACTTCAGCAGGGCGATCCTGTTCCTTCTTTCCGACGACGGCCGAACGCTCCATGCCCGGATGGGGATGGGGCCAAGGGACGCCAGGGAGGCCCGCAAGGCCATACTGCCCGGCCGCGTCCTGCCGCAGGAGGTGGGGACGGAGGATGGCGCGAGAGAGCTCGGGAAGAGGCTCTGGCGCGACATGGAGCACCTCTCGCTCCCCATGGGCAATTCCTTGTGCCTCGTGACGAAGGCGGTCCGGGAGAGGCGATCCGTCCGGACGGACTCCGGCTGCGGGTCGAAGGCGGCGGGGCCTTCGGAGGGACTCTGCGGCAGCCATCCTCCCTCCTTCGGGACGGTCCCGCTCGTCGTCCACGGGGAGGCGAGGGGGGCCATCTATGTGGACAACATGTTCCGGGAGCGGGAGATCACGGAGGAGGACATCCAGATCCTGACGATGTTCGCCTCCGAGGCGTGCCTCGCCATGGAGAACACCACCCTCTACGAGAGCCTGGAGGACGCGCTGGAGAAGGTCCGGAAGACCCAGGACAGGCTCGTCCAGAGCGAGAAGCTGGCGGCGCTCGGGGAGATGGCCGCCCGGATCGCCCACGAGATCAAGAACCCCCTCACCGTGATCGGGGGGTTCGCGGCGCGCCTGAGTCGCAGGGAAAAGGGCGGCCCCCCCGACCACGTGCCGACCGAGAGGTACGCCGAGATCATCCTCAAGGAGGTGAAGCGGCTGGAACGGACCATCCAGCAGACGCTCTACTTCTCGCGGGAGGTGGTGCCCGCCTTCCAGCCGGTGGACATCAACGCCGAGATCCGGGAGGTTCTGGCCATGTTCCGGGACGAACTCGAGGAGGCCAGGGTCGAGAGGGCGGTGACCCTCTCGGAAAAGGTTCCCGAGATCTCCGTCGATCCGGACCAGATCCGGCAGGTGCTCTGGAATCTCGTCTCCAATGCGGTCCAGGCCATGGGGGGCGGGGGGAAGCTCACGATGGTCAGCCGGCCGGCCTCGGGGGGGGAGGGGGACGGCGTGGTTTTCCTCGTCGGCGATACGGGCGGGGGCATCCCCCACGACGTGGTGCACAATATCTTCAACCCCTTCTTCACCACGAAGCCGAAGGGGACGGGCCTCGGGCTTCCCATCGTCCACGCCATCGTCCAGAACCACGGGGGGACGATCCAGCTGGACAACCGGGAAGGCGAGGGCGTGACGTTCTCGGTCTTCCTGCCCCGGGTGCCGAGGGAAAAGGGGACCGGGGGACGCATCCTGGAACAGATGCGGAAAGGCGGAAGAAATGGAACCCTCGTTGGAGAGCATTCGGGATAAAGTGTCCGCCGGGGTGAGGCTTTCCGAGGAGGACGCCCTTGCCCTGTTCCGCAGCCGGGACATCCACGCGGTGGGGGAGATGGCGGACTTCGTCAACCGGCGCGTGAACGGCGATCGCGTGTACTTCATCGTCAACCGGCATATCAACCCCACCAACCTCTGCGTCAACCGGTGCAAATTCTGCGCGTTCGGCAAGGGCAGGGAAGAGCCCCTCGCCTATACCATGACGATGGATGAGATCCTCGTACGCGCGGAAGAAGCGTGGTACCAGAACGCGACGGAGCTGCATATCGTCGGCGGGCTCCACCCGGACCTGCCGTTCGACTTCTATCTCCGTATGCTCCGCATCATCCGGGAGCGTTTTCCCGGGATGCACATCCAGGCGTTCACCGCCGTGGAGATCGACCACTTCTCCCGGATCACGGGGCTTTCCCTGGGGGAGGTCATCCGCCAGCTGAAGGAGGCAGGCCTGGGGAGCCTGCCGGGAGGGGGGGCGGAGATCTTCGACCCGGAGGTCAGGAACCGGATCTGCCCCGAGAAGATCTCGGGGGACCGGTGGCTCGAGGTCATGGAAGAGGTCCACGGCGCAGGGCTGCGGAGCAACGCGACGATGTTGTACGGCCACGTGGAGACGCTTGCGTCCCGCGTCGACCACATGCGCCGCCTCCGGGAGCTGCAGGACCGGACCGGCGGCTTCCAGTCGTTCATCCCTTTGGCGTTTCACCCGAAGAACACGGAGATCGCAAAGGGGTACACGACGGGCCTTACGGACCTTCTCTCCCTCGCGGTGGGGAGAATCTACCTCGACAACTTCCTCCACGTGAAGTCGTTCTGGATCATGGTGGGGCCCAGGATCGCCCAGATCTCCCTCCACTTCGGCGTGGACGACATCGACGGAACGGTGGTGGAGGAGAAGATTACCCACGCCGCAGGCGCCCAAACGGGGCAGGAGATGACGGTTGCCGGGCTGGTCTCCATGATCCGCCAGGCAGGCAAGATCCCGGTCGAGCGCGACACGTTGTACAACGTGGTCCGCGAGTGGCCGGAAGGCGAAACGGCGTGACGTCCACCCTTTCCTGGCGTGACGCGCTCGAAAGGGCCGCGGAGGACCGGGGCAACGTCGAGGACGCGGTGCTCCTCCTCCGGGAACCCCCGCTGTTCGACCTGGGACGCGCTGCCGACGCCGTCCGGAGGCGTCTGCATCCGGGCGACGTGGTCACCTACATCGTCGACCGGAATATCAACTACACGAACATCTGCTCGTGCCAGTGCTCGTTCTGCGCCTTTTCCCGGGAGAAAGGCGCCCCCGACGCGTACGTCCTCTCCGATTCCGAGCTCTCGAGGAAAATCGAGGAGACCCTCGACGCGGGGGGGACCCAGGTCCTCCTCCAGGGGGGTCTGCACCCCGACTGGGGGCTTGCGGAAGCGGTCCGGCTGGTAAGGGCGGTGAAGAGACATCCCATTCGACTCCATGGCTTCTCCCCGCCGGAAATATGGCATTTCTCGAACCGGTCCGGCGTTTCCGTCGCCGAGACGATCTTTCGGCTGAAGGAGGCCGGCCTGGACTCCCTCCCCGGCGGCGGCGCGGAGATTCTCGACGACGAGGTACGGGGAGTGATCAGCCCGAGGAAAATCGGCTGGCGGCAATGGGCTGAGGTGATGCGCGAGGCGCACCGGCAGGGGTTGCCCACCTCCGCCACGATGATGTTCGGCAGCGTGGAGACCCCGGAGCACATCGCCGCCCACCTGGTCCGCGTCCGGGAACTCCAGGAGGAGACGGGAGGCTTCACCTCGTTCATCCCCTGGACCTTCCAATCCGGAAACACGCTCCTTTCCCGCGACCCCCGGTTCGGGGAGCGTCGGGTATCGGGGTTCGGCCACGCGATCGGCTACCTCCGCGTGCTGGCCGTCTCGAGGATCATTCTCCGGAACGTCCGCACGGTCCAGGTGTCGTGGGTGACGATGGGGGCGAAGGTCGCCCAGGTCGGGCTCTTCTTCGGCGGGAACGACTACGGGAGCACGATGATGGAGGAGAACGTAGTGGCGTCCGCAGGAGTGGCCTTCCGGATGTCCGAGGAGGAGATCGTCTCGACGATCCGGGACGCGGGGTTTCGTCCGATGAGACGGGAGGAGCATCGATGCTCGACGTGAAGTTCGTGCGGGAGAACATGGATGCCGTCCGGGAGGCACTCAGGCGCCGCCGGTCCCCGGTCACCCTTGCCGGGTTCGAGGAGCTCGACCGGGAACGGAGGGAAACCCTCTCCGCGGTCGAGAAACTTCGGGCGGAACGGAACGCGGCCTCCGAGGAGATCGGGCACCTGCGCAGGGAGGGGAACGACGCCTCCGCCCTGATGGAGCGGATGCGGGAGGTCTCCGCGGCGATCAAGGAGAAGGAGGCGGGTCTTCCCGATATCGAGCACCGGATGGAGGAGGTGCTCCATTCGCTCCCCAACGTCCCCGATCCGTCGGTCCCCGAGGGGGAAAGGGAGGAGGACAACCCGACCGTCCGGACGTGGGGAGATCGCCCCGCGTTCTCCTTCCCGGTGCGGGACCACGTCGACATCGGGACGGCCTTGGACATCCTCGATTTTGACCGGGCCGCCAAGATCGCGGGCGCAAGGTTTTGCCTGATGAAGGGCGCGGGGGCCCTCATGGAGCGGGCGCTCATCAACTTCATGCTGGATGTCCACACCCGCGAGCACGGCTACACGGAAGTCCTCCCGCCTTTCCTCGCGAACTCCGCCTCCTTTTTCGGCACCGGGCAGCTCCCCAAGTTCGAGGAGGACCTGTTCCACGTGACCGGGACCGACTACTACCTCGTGCCCACGGCCGAGGTGCCGCTCACCAACATCGTCCGGGACGAGATCCTTTCCGCCGGGTCGCTTCCCCTCAAGATGACGGCGTACACCCCCTGCTTCCGGGCGGAGGCCGGGTCGCACGGGAAGGACGTCCGCGGGATGATCCGCCAGCACCAGTTCAACAAGGTGGAGCTGGTCAAGATCTGCCGGCCCGAGGAGTCGCGGGGCGAGCTCGAGACCCTGACCGCCGACGCGGAACGAATCCTTGAGCGCCTATCCCTTCCGTACCGCGTGGTGACCCTGTGCACGGCGGACCTGGGGTTCTCGGCCGCCAAGACGTACGACATCGAGGCATGGATCCCCTCGCAGGGGCGGTACCGGGAGATCTCCTCCTGCAGCAACTTCACCGACTTCCAGGCGCGCCGGGCGAAGATCCGGTTCCGGGACGGCGCCACGGGGAAGATCCGGCTCGCTCACACCCTGAACGGCTCGGGATTGGCCGTGGGCCGGACAGTGGTCGCCATCCTCGAGAACTTCCAGCAGGAAGACGGTTCCGTCCGGATCCCGGAGGCGCTCCGGCCCTACATGGGCGGGATGGACCGGATCACAAAAGCAAAGGGACGTTCTTAAAACTTTTCATATCCACGACGACGCACCTGCTCGCGATACTATCCCCCCCGTACCCGATGAGGGTCGCGCCGGGTGGGAAAACCTGGACCCGAACGATTTCCTTGCCCTGTCAGGGAGGTGGATGGTTATGGTTCAGACCTGGGTTCCGGCAGACATCGTCCCCCGGGAGCTCGCACCCGGGGTCACGGCGAGGATCGCCTCCGGGGAGAAGGTGATGCTCTCGCTCGTCACGCTTGCGCCGAACGCGGTCGTCCCCGACCATGCCCATCCCCACGAACAGGTGGGGATGATGGTGTCGGGCGCGATGGAGCTGACCGTCGCCGGAGAAACGCGCACCCTCTCCGGGAACGCGATCTACCTCGTACCGGGGGGGGTTCCCCACAAAGCCGTCGCGGGCCCGGAAGGGGCGGTCGCCCTCGACGCTTTCTCGCCTCCCCGCGAGGAGTACCGCTAGTGCAGCGTCTCGCAAATACCCTGGCATTCGACCGCCGCTGCATCCGCTCCGGCTGCGTTGCGCTCCTTGCGATGAGGGGGGACACTCTTTCTTTTTTCGACGAGAGAAACAAGAGTGTCCCCCGCCACCCTCAGTCGCGCGCTTTGCCGGCGCGGCGCATCGACGGTCTCGGTGCGTCAGCCCATTTGCAAGGCGCTACACTAGGCGGCGGTCGGAACGCCGTGCCGGTTCCCGCCAGACGCGTTTTGCCCTGTCTTGCCCGAACCCACCCTCCGGTTACGGGGAGGCGACGGCAATTTTCTTTCGGGGTTTCCCCTTTGCTTTCCTGCTCGACTTGGTCTTCTCCTCCTCGGCGACCCACCGGTTGATGGCGTTCAGGTAGGCCTTGACCGCCGCCTCGATGATGTCCGTGGAGCTTGCCGCCCCCGCGAAGATCGTCCCGTTGTCCCGGATCCTAACCGTCGCCTCACCGATCGCGTCCTTGCCCGAGGTGACGGCGGAGAGCCCGAAGTTGATCAGTCGGAACTTCTTCCCGACGATCCGCTCGATGCAATTGTAGGCGGCCTCGATCGGCCCGTTCCCCGTGGACGCCTCTTCGATCACCTCGTCCTGGCGCCTGAGCCTGAGGGCGGCCATCGGCGTCGCCTCCGTGCTCGAGAGGATCTGCACGTGCTCCAGCCGGTACGTCTCGGGAACCTTGAAGAGCTCCTCCTGCACGAGGACCTCCAGATCCTCGACCATCACCTCCTTCTTCTTGTCCGCCAGGTGGAGGAACTTCTCGTAGATCGCGTCCAGCTGGGAGTCGGTGAGCTTGTGCCCCAGGCCCGAGATGTGGTGCTTGAGGGCAGCCCGCCCGGATCTCGCGGTGAGGGTGAAGGTGTGGGCGGTTCCGCCCACGTCCTCGGGGCGGATGATCTCGTAGGTGGACCGGTCCTTGATGATCCCGTCCTGGTGGATGCCGGAGGAGTGGGCGAATGCGTTCGTGCCCACGATGGCCTTGTTCCTCTGGACGGGGAGTCCCATGAGGGCCGATACCATCTTGCTCGTCTTCATGATCTCCTTCATGTTGATCCCCGTGAGGAGGTTCCCGAAGATCTCCTTCCGGGTATGGATCGCCAGGACCACCTCTTCAAGGGCCGCATTCCCCGCCCGTTCCCCGATCCCGTTCACGGTCACCTCGGCCTGCCTCGCCCCTGCGAGGATCCCCGCCAGGGTGTTGGCGGTCGCCAGCCCGAGGTCGTTGTGGCAGTGCATGGAGAGGATCACCTTGTCCAGCGCGGGGACTTTTTCCTTGAGGCGGCGGATGCGGTCCGCCATCTCCTGGGGAGTCGCATACCCCACGGTATCGGGGACGTTGATCGTCTTCGCCCCTGCTTTCACGACCGCCTCGACGGTCCGGCACAGGAAGTCGAAGTCCGTCCGCGAGGCGTCCTCGGTGGAGAACTCCACGTCGGGACAGAGGGAGCAGGCATACTTGACCGTGTCCACGCACCACTGGAGAATCTTTTCCCGATCGGAACGGAACTTCTTCTGGATGTGGATGTCCGACGTGCCGAGGAACGTGTGGATCCGCGGGCGCTTGGCGCCCTTGACGGCCTCCCACAGGGTGTCGATGTCCTTCTTGACCGCCCGCGCAAGCCCGGTCACAACGGTTCCCTTGACTTCCCGGGCGACCGCCTGGACGGACTCGAAATCCCCCGGGGAGGAGGCGGGGAAGCCCGCCTCGATGATGTCCACCCCCAGCGCCGCGAGCTGCCGGGCGATCTTGACCTTTTGCTCCTTCGCCAGTTTCGCCCCCGGGACCTGTTCCCCGTCCCGCAATGTCGTGTCGAAGATGAATACCCTTTCCGCCATCTCTTCCTCCTTTGTGTTTTTCTTTCCGGGGAACATCCCTTTCCGCCCCGGGGTGTCCCCCGCCAGCAACAAAAAGGCCGCCGGGTGAACGGTTCCCGACGGCCGGAAAGCGAAACGGCCGCGGGAATCTCTGCCGGTCCCCGAGGCCGTCCGAGCGTATTGGTTATTTCGTCATGCGCTCACGCGGACGCGGGCCGGCACCCCCGTAGGCCCAGTAGGGCGAGGCCGCCAAGTCGAAGGATCTGCCGAGCAAGCGTCACCGGAAACATGGTCCCATAAGGGTATGGGGGCGACAAAGGTCTTGTCAAGCTTGTTTTTTGGATGAGGTAAACCGTGACGGCGATGCGATCCCCACGGAAACGATGATGCGGATCGCCTGCTCGACCGGCATGTCCAGGCGCACCACGTTCTCCTCGGGGAGGAAAAGCACCTCCCCGAAGTAGATGTGGTTGGTGGGGACGAACACGATGGCCAGCACCCTCCCCTCCCTCTCCACCGTGCCCGTGCGAAAGCCGATCGCCTGCGAGCCCTCCCTCGGGTAGTCCACCAGGACCACTTCCTTCACCGAGCGGGTGTTGTCGGGAGAGAAGGCGTCCGTCAGCTGTTTCACCGTGGAGTAGATCGTCCGGTACCAGGGGATCCGGTTGATGAACCGGTCCAGGGCGGCCAGGACCCGCTCACCCGCGACGTTCCTCGTGAAGAACCCGACGACGAGGATGATCACCAGCCCCGTGAGAATTCCCGTCCCCGGGATGTGGTCGATACCCGGGGCAATCGTTTTCACGACGCCGTGGATGATGGGGGAGAACAGGTTGTCCACTTTCTGGAAAAACCAGACGAGGAGGGCGACGGATACCACCAGCGGTACAATGATGAAGAGGCCGGCGAGGAAAGTGTTCTTCAGGTTTCTCTGCACCGTTGTATTCTATCGTAAATTGCGGGGGGAGGTGATGTTCGAATGGACCACGCGGTCGTCTTGGCGGGAGGTTCGGGGACGAGGTTTTGGCCCGAGAGCCGGATGCGACGATCGAAGCAGTTCCTGAACCTGACGGGTGAGGGTCCGATGATCGCCGAGACGGTGCGGCGCCTTCTCCCCCTCGTACCCCGGGAGAACATCTGGGTGGTGGCGGGGGAAAAGGACTCCCCCCACCTTTCGGCCCGCGGGCTCGGTGTCCCGCCCGGGAACATCCTGCTGGAACCGGAAGGAAGGAACACCGCTCCCGCCGTGGCCTTGGCCGCTGCCCGCATCGAGCGCCGGGACGCGGACGCGGTGATCGCCGCCACCCCGGCCGACCACGCCGTGGCGGACGCGGCGTCCTTCCGGTCGGCGCTTCGGAAGGGGTTCCGTCTTGCCCGGCGCACTGGCCGGTTCGTCACGCTGGGGATTTCTCCCGCCCACCCGGCGACCGGGTACGGTTACATCGAGCGGGGGGCCCCGTTTCGGGGAGGGGGGAAGGGCGTGTACCTGGTGCGCAGGTTCACGGAGAAGCCCGATCTCCGCACCGCCCGGAGATTTCTCCGCTCCGGCCGGTTCTACTGGAACAGCGGCGTTTTCCTTGTCCGCGCGGCCACCTACCGCGATCGGATGGCCCGCTTCCTCCCCCCGGTCCACCGGAAACTGGAGCGGGCGGTCCGCGACTCCGGGAAAAAGGGATTCCGGGACCGTTTGCACCGCGCCTACACGGGCATGCCATCGGTCTCCGTGGACTACGGGATTCTGGAGAAGGAAGACGGGATCCTCGTCATTCCGTCGGAGTTCGGGTGGAACGACATCGGCACCTGGCGGTCCCTCCACGAGTTCCTGGGGACGGAGAAGAACGTCACCGCCGGGAACGTGATTCTCGCGGACTGCCGGGGCGCCCTCGTCCGGTCGGACCGGGGGGTGATCGCGGTAATCGGGATGGAGGACGTGGTGGTCGTCCGGAACGGGGACGCGGTCCTTGTCTGTCCCCGGCACCGTTCGGAGGAGGTAAAGGGGATCGCGGAGGAGGTGCAGAGGAAGTTTCCCGGGCTTGCGTAGCCCCTTTACCCCAGCGTGTCGCCGAAGATCGTGACGATCCCCGTCACCTCGAATTCCAGCGTTCCCTTCGGCGCCTGCACCGTCACCGTGTCGCCCGGCCTCCGGTTGAGGAGGGCCCTCCCCACAGGCGAGGCGATCGAGACGAAGTTCTTCTTCCCGTCGGCAACCTCCGGGATCACCAGCATGTAGCGGATCTCCTGCCCCGTCTCGGCGTTTTCGACGGTTACCTCGCTGCCGAGACCCGCGCGGTCTTTCGGGATGGTAGCCACGTCGATCCGGGAGAGGTCGGCCAGCCTCTTCTGAATCTGGGCGAGACGGGCATTCAGGGTGATCTGCCTCTCCTTGGCCGCTTCGTACTCGCCGTTCTCCGAGATGTCCCCGTGCGCAAGCGCCGTGTTGATCTCCTTCGGAAGGACCACCCGGAGTTCGTACTCGATCTGCTTCGCCTCTTCGGTGAGCCGGTCCATCGACTCGCGGAGAAAATCCATCACGCCCCCTACTGCTCCATCGTGAATTCCCGCATGTCGAACCAGAAGCCGCTCTGGCCGATGGCGTCCACCTCCGCCTGCAGGATCCTGGCGTGCATCTCCTCCTCCTTGGCCAGGGAGAGGAACATCTCTTTCGTCTCGGCCGTCTGCGCCGATTTCGCGATGTTGACGATTTCCGGTGATGGCATCGGTTTCCTCCCTCTCGTTGGATAACGTGGCCGGTCGTTCCGATTCTAGTGGAAAACGAGCTTTCCGCCATAATGGCCAAGGACTACGCATATCACGACGCAGGCGAAGAGAAGGGTGCCGTAGATCCACCCGGGCCCCGCGAGCGGCAAGATGCCGACGTCCGGTACGAAGGTCCGCAATAGGACTGCGGGGACGGAAAGCCCGATGAGGACGAACGCGCCGACGATCTTGATCCGGAACACGGACGTCATGTACCCCTTGTACCGGATTTTCCAGTCGATGAACCCGGTGACGGTGCTCGCCGGCGTGAGGACGGCGCCGAAGGCGGCAGAGAGATACGCCCCCACCTCGAAGTCCCGTGCTCCCGTTGCGAGATACAGCAGGAACGACGCGAACGAAACAGGGAAGAGCGCCAGGGGAAAATGGACGAATTTCGGGTGGTAATAGATGGTTTCCAGGATCTTCATCCGGTTCCTCGGTCCCTGCTCCGTATCCAAAGGATTCGGGTCGTTCCTGTTCGTCCGTACCGTAGACTGCGATGCACCTTCGGGCCTGTCAGTTCCGGGTGTGCCCCGGACACCAGCGACGGGGGCGGTTTTTCAATCCTCAAGGAGGCGGAAAAATTCCTTGGGCGCGTCACATACGGGGCAGATTCCGGGTGGCTCCTCTCCCTCGTGGATGTATCCGCAGATGACGCACTCCCACCGTTTCATTCAGGAGGAGATTCTACCAGAGGGTACCGCCGGGGGGCAAAATGTTCACGTGGCAGGAAACGGGGTCGGCTACGGGGACCGCATGAGGTTGCCCGGGGGCTGGGATACCGCGTTGCCCGCCACGTCCGGAAGTACATACCCGGCATCCGGGATGACCAGGGGCGGAGGCAGGCCATCGAGCATCATTTCCGCCTTGCGGATGGCGTCGTCGAGGGAGCGCGCGGGGGTCATTCCCATCCTTTCCACGTCCTCCGGCCGCAGGGAGGAAACCAGAATCACCCTGCACGCCTTCGCCTTGGAAAGCGTCGCATGTGCCGTCTGTCCGTAGATCTGGTAATTTGTCCGAAGCTCGGTTTCCATTTCCCCGGGGTCCTCGAAGCGGAACCACGGGAAGAAGGACGTGCTCCCGAACCCGTCCCGGCACTCGGCAAGGAGGATGATGACCCCCTCTTCCTCGGCGGTCACGAACGCGTTGTCCAGCGCCTTGTGGGACTGGATGAAGTCGATGTCCTTGGGGTACCCCCCTGCGGAGGCGATCACGAGAGGGTACCTCCTCGGCACAGGCACGCGGTAGGTCTTCGCGTACCTCGCGCACCCCTCTTCGTGCGCTTTCTTCCAGTGCCCGGCGAAGGCGTCGAAGATCTCCTTCTCCGGGGTGAGCAGCGTGTTGAACAGGAACGTCGGGGACGCCATGGCGACGGCCTCGACGATGTCTTCGTGCACGGGATTCCCCGCGAGGACTCCGGGGCGGGAGAGCGGGTGCTTTCCGGGGCCGTCCGTCCGGAAGATGCGGAAGTGCGTGGCGGACGCGGTCTCCCTCGCCGCGCACCCCGGGACAAGGGCTTTCCTCCCCCCCCCGAACCCCGCGAAGTAGTGGAAGGTGATGGTCCCCGTGAGCACGATCCTGTCGTGCTCCATCAGGGGACGGCTGATCCGCACGGGGGTCCCGCGGGAGGTGACGCCGAGCGCGACGGTATCCCCGTCGGGGTCCGACTGCTTCACGCCGATCCCGGAGGAGATCTCCGGCCCGACGACCGTCCGAAGTTCCTCGTCCGAAAGGGCACGGTGAATCCCCCGCGCGACGAAGACGGTCACCCGCTTCCTCGGGATTCCCGCGGCGTCGGTCTCCTCGAGGATGGGGGTGAGGAACTTTTCCGTGGCGGAGTAGCGCGTGATGTCCGACACGGCGATGGCGACCGAGTCCGAGGGACGGACGAGCA
Source organism: Deltaproteobacteria bacterium CSP1-8 (assembly GCA_001443455.1). Taxonomy (GTDB): domain Bacteria; phylum Desulfobacterota; class Deferrimicrobia; order Deferrimicrobiales; family Deferrimicrobiaceae; genus CSP1-8. Next base: position 15,959 of record LDXO01000007.1, read on the forward strand.
TCCGGAGGGGGAGGGACCCGACGGGGCGCGAAATCCTCTGGCGGATCCGGGTGTGCTCGTCGGGAGGAAGGATGGGAGGACGGGCGGCCAACCGGTAGACGCTGCGGAAGATCCCTTCCTCGAGGATCGCCTTGGTTTGCCCGTATTTCAGGATGATCGACCCTTTCTTCACCGTTCCTTTCCTTCCTGGGGGCTCCCGTCGTGGTGCTCGTGGATGTGAAAGACCTCGGGATGTTCATGCTCGTGGGCGTGCCAGTAATCCTCGTGGGCGTGCCGGTGCAGGTGGACGAGGTTGGCGGAGAGGAGCAGGGACCGGTTCGTGAGGATCTCCTCCGGGGTCCCGGACGCGAGGATCCGCCGGTCCTCCCCGAACACGAGGACCCTGCGCGAAATCTCCGAGACGACGTGCAGGTCGTGCGTGGCCGTTACCACCGTTTTTCCCGACTCCTCCGCCTCGATAATCGCGTCGACGAGCGCCCGGCTGCTCCGGGGGTCGAGCCCCGCGGTGGGCTCGTCCAGCAGGAGGACCTGCGGGTCCATCACCATCATGGAGGCGATCGCCACCTTCCTTTTTTCCCCCCCTGAAAGCTCGTAGGGTGCGCGGTCCTTGAGCGCCCCGATTCCGAACAACTCGATCGCTTTCCGGACCTTCGACCGGATCTCCTCGGGGGGGTCGTTCATCTGCAGGGGCCCGAAGGCGATCTCGTCCTCGACGGTGGGGTTGAACAGCTGCGCGTCGGAGTTCTGGAAGAGGACCCCGACCTCTTTCCGGAAGAACATCCCGAAGGGGTCGCGGGAAAGCAGGCGGTCGTCGATCCGCCGCCCGAAGGCCCGGTAGGAGCCACTCTGGGGGAAGATCAGCCCCCCCATGAGCTTGAGCAACGTGGATTTGCCGCATCCGTTCGCGCCAAGCACCGCAATTCGTTCCCCGGGGTACACCGAAAGGGAAATGCCGGAGAGCGCCGGGATTCCCTCCCGATACGCGTAATGGATGTCGGCAAGCTCCAGAAGAGGGGCCAGGGTTTGGCCGCTGTGCGCCGTCATCGTCATGTCAGGCGATGTGTGCACCCGCACAGAATACCACGACCACGACGAGCAGGCCCCATTCCGGGGCCCCGAACCACGGGCCGGCGGGGAACTTTGCATCGCCCGTGAAGCCGCGGGCGGCCATCGCCATGCTCACCTCCTCCATCAGTTGGATGCTCCTTTCCCAGGATCGGCCGATCCGGGAGCCTACCCACGCCTGTTCGTGCGCGGTACGCGTCCGGCACACGGTGCGGCTCTTCTTTCCGAGGTGGACTTCCTCGGAGTGGCGAAGCAGAGCGTGGGTGTACCGGACGGTCATCCCGACCACCTGAAGAAAGATCGCGGGGAGGCGGAGGAACCGGAGTGACCGGAGGAGGTCGGCCCACCTCGTGGAAAGGGTAAGCCACAATACGGCGGCGACGGAGGCCAGAACGCGGAGCAGGAACGTAGCGGCGGAAAGAAGGCCTTCCCGGGTGATCCCGATCACGGACGGAAGGAAGTACGGCCCGTAGCGCCATTCCCGCCCCCGGTCGACCAGGGGAAGGACGACCGTACCGTCGAAAAACACGTTCAGCGTCGCCGGGGCCGCCATGAGGACCGAGAAGACGACCGCGACGAGAAACCCCGCCCGCAGGAACTCCCCCGGGCGGATGCGGGACAGGGTGATGGCCGCCAGGGGGAGGACGGCGTGGGCGGAAAGCTCGGGGATCGTTCGGGCGAGGCTTACGCTCACCAGGAAAAAAAGCGCGGCCAAAAGCCTGGCCCTCGGGTCCACCCTCTGCAGGAGGCCGGGGCGGCGCGCCGTCTCCTCCCGGAACAGGGAGCGGGTAAAAAACGAGGACAGTTCCCGGAGGGTCTTCTCGACGTAAGTCCTCCCTGCGGGGCGAAGGCCCCGCGATTCGGCCATTTCGAGGAATCGCTGTTCCCGGGAGGATTCGCCCATTGGCCCCCTCACGGCCGCCTGTCGGCTGGCAGCCGCCCCCGGCCGGTCAGCCAGCGGGCGAGCAGGTACGCGGCCCCCCCGCAGGCGACGATCCCTGCGAAAGCCGAAAGGAGGTAATAGAAGCCCTGCGTCGGAGAGGGGATGTTCCCCCGCCCCGGGGGGCCGTAGCCGGGCATCGGGGCCTTCCACGTATCTGCCGTCTTCTCCATGCCGGCCGGGGTGTACCCGACCATCTTCCTGACCTCGTGGATTCCCCATTCCCCCCAGGCAGCCCCTGCCTTCAGGATCTGGGGGAGATACAGACCGATGGGGGTGAGGAGCGCCATCACACCCAGAGCGATCAGCAGATTCCGGTATTCCCTCATCGGGCGGACCCGCTATTGGCCTGGCCGAGAATCCAGGCGGATCTCGACCGCTGCAGGTAAGAGATCACGATCCCCGTGATCATGGCCTCGACGGCCCCGAAGACGGTCATGTGCTGGAGCATCATGGCGTGTATGGCCACGGAGAGGGGATAGGGGGAGTAGAGGGCCCGCCCGTCGGGCGCCGTGTGCAGCAGGGGCTGGATCCCGAACATGACCGCCGTGGTGAACGCTGCCGCGTTCAGGCCGACCCATCCCCCGACGGCAGCCGCCACCGCTCTCCCCCTGTCGGAGGAAAGCGCGGGGGACAGGAGGCGGTACGTGCAGTACCCCGTGAACGGCATCACGAACGCGATGTTGAGGCAGTTCGCCCCGATCGCCGTCACCCCGCCGTCGCCGAAGAGCAGAGCCTGGATGACGAGGGCGATGCTGATGGAGAGCATCGCTCCCCAGGGCCCGACGGCGATCGCGATCAAAACGCCCCCCACCGCGTGGCCCGTGCTCCCTCCCGGGAGGGGGACGTTGAACATCATCACGAGGAAGGAGAACGCCGCGGAAATGGCGAGGAGGGGGGCCCTTCGCGTGTCAAGGCTTTCTCTCACCTTGCGGGCGGCGATCGCCCAGAGGGGGGAGCAGGCAGCGTAGGCGGCGAGGTACGTCGGGGGTCCGAGATATCCGTCGGGAATATGCATCTCGTCCACTGTCTCCTGTCTTGTCTCCCTGCCCCCTGTCCCGGGGCTTCGCGCTCATCGAGCGGGTGTCCACCCGCCGTCTTCCCCCCCGAAAAAGGCGAGGGTGATCCCCGCGAGGAAGGTAACGTCGGGCGACGCGCTGGTGGTCCCCCACGCGAGGCTCGTCTGTACGCTGTCGTCCCGGTCCTGGCTCCCGACGGGACGTCCGGCAATGGTGGCGCCCGCGTTGGCGTGGACAAGGACGGCGCCAACCTCCCAGTCGGCGATGACGGTAAGAAGACCGCTTGCCGGCCCGCCCCGAGCCCTTTCGTCTCCTCCCCCGTGGGAAGCAGCGCGCCCGCCTTGATTCCTGCGGTCGGGATCCACCCATTGCCGTCACGGAACGATGTCTTGAGCGTCACCTTCGTGTCACCCATGCCCCGGACCGATTCCGCGTCGTCGCCCGGGTCGCGGAACAGGTAGGCGAACGAGACGGCAAGGTCGATCCGGCGGGGCAGTCCCAGCGTGTAGGTGTTTCCGAGGGAAGATTCGCGGCCCCCTCCGCCAATGGAGGAATGCTCGTAGTTGAACTCCACCTCGACGTTCCCCTTGCCCCGCGTCTCGGCGTCCTCCGTACCGAGCGGGTGCCCCGCGCGGGCGGGCCCGGCGGGGGCGACTTCCTATTGTCCCAGTTTTTCAGGCACGGGAAATTCCCGGCCGCAATGCGGGCAGATGATGCTGTCGCCGGGCTGCCAGATCCGCACCTCCTTCTTGGCGGCGCAAGCCGGCATCAGGAGAAGGAGAATCAGCAGAACGACAAGGCGTCGGAACTTCATCGCGGACACTTTCCTCCGGCGATTCCGGTGATTCGTGCAACTCTTGCGGGGCCGGCACAATCACCATACTATAATGACCCGGCGCGCGATGCAAAGCAGCCGGGGGGGAGTCGCGATGGGATACCGGGAATGGGTGGAATTTGCCGAGGACATGGCGCAGGGGGCGGGGAAGATCCTCCGTCGGAACTACGGGAAGCGGCAGTCGATCCATTTCAAGGGGGAGATCAACCTCGTGACGGACGTGGACCGCCAGTCCGAGGCGTACATCATGGAGCGGATCCGGTCCTCGTTTCCGGATCACGGGATCCTCTCCGAGGAGAGTTCGGAACACGTGTCCCCCTCGCCCTACCGCTGGATCATCGACCCCCTCGACGGGACGACCAACTACGCCCACAACTACCCCTGTTTCTGCGTCTCCGTGGCGCTCGAGAGGAACGGGGAACTCCTTGCCGGGGCCGTATTCGATCCGCTCCTGTCCGAGTCGTTCACCGCGTCGGCGGGGGGCGGGGCCTTCCTCAACGGGGAGCGGATCACGGTGTCCGCGATCGAGAACCTGCGCCGGTCCCTCCTCTCCACCGGCTTCGCCTACGACGTAAACCAGTCGACCGACAACAACCTCGACTTCTTCCGGGAGTTCGTCTTCACGGGACAGGCGATCCGGCGCGACGGGTCGGCGGCCCTCGACATGTGCTACCTCGCCTGCGGGAGGTTCGACGGATTCTGGGAACTGAAGCTTCGGCCCTGGGACACGGCGGCGGGGCTTCTCATCCTCCGGGAGGCGGGAGGGGTGGCGACCCGGCTTGACGGCTCCCCGTACGACATCCACCAGCCCGACATTCTCGCCTCGAACGGAAGGATCCACGAGCAGATGATGGCGGTGGTCCGCCGGGCAATGGGCGGAAAAACCCCGTAGAAAACATGGCGGGGGACGCTCCCCGGCGGGCGCCTTGCGCCCCGGAGAACGTCCCCCGGAAAGGGCCTCCCCGGGAGGGGGTTACTTCCTCACGCCCTCCAGAAGTTTCACTCCGTACTTGCCGTGCTCGAACGGGTGGATATCCGGGTACCGGGCGAAAAGCCACCCCTTGAACGCCTGGTTTCCACCCACCAGGACCTCGATGTTGCAGGCCGGATTCGACAGATCGTTGGAGGCGGAAGTGATCTGGTCGGCCGCCATCGAGAAGTGGGGGAGGAAGGCGCCGGTCTTCAGGGTCAGGTCGGTGTCGGGCACCTTGAACTCGGAGTTCAACGGGATGGTGAACTGCTTCTTGTTCTTCTTCTCCTTGAACTCCACCTCGATCTTGACGGCCGTCCACACCGCCTTGATGTCCTCGGGGACGACGACCTTCTTTTCCTGGCCCCCCCCCATCATGCCGTGCGGCGCGGCGGCCTGGCCGGGTGCCCCTTCCTGTTTCGGCGGCATAACCGGAGCCTGCTCCTTCTTCTTGCACGACGTTCCCGCAAGAGCGAACACGAGAAATGCGACGAATACCAGGTAGAATCTCTTCATTTCCCCTTTTTCCTCCTCTTTCCTTTCCGTCCCCTCGCCGGGACGGAGATTGAATGCGACAATGGCGATGGCGGAGAGGGAGGGATTCCCCTCCGGGGCTCGACCTCCTCGCCCCTCCGGGCCTCCTCGCCCGGCTGCCGCGCGCAGCCATCGGCCGTTCGCTTTTCGGGGACATTCCTTAACTCGAGTTTCAAGTTGAAGGAGTGTCCCCTTACATCCGGCGCCGGGCTCGGTTCGAATCCCCGAATCTCCGGTCGTCGAAAATCGTGGCGGAGAGGGAGGGATTCGAACCCTCGAGGCGGGGTTTAGCCACCTACGCGATTTCCAGTCGCGTTCCTTCGGCCAGCTCGGACACCTCTCCGCGTTTCGGACCTGCTGCGACCCTTTTGGCGAAGGAGGGTGGCGGAGAGGGAGGGATTCGAACCCTCGGTACGGTTTTACCCGTACAACCGCTTAGCAGGCGGTTGCCTTCAGCCGACTCGGCCACCTCTCCGGTCCATCGGGGACATTCCCAAGGGGGACATTCCTACCGGGGACACTCCTTATCTTATCGTCGAGAAACCCAGGAGTGTCCCCGCACATAGGAGTGTCCCCGCCCAATCTGGCGGAGGGAGTAGGATTTGAACCTACGGAAGCTTGCGCTTCAGCGGTTTTCAAGACCGCCGCCTTCAGCCGCTCGGCCATCCCTCCGCAATCTTCCACTTATAGCAATTCCCTCCTGCGAGTGCCACCAAAAACGGGGTGAAAATTGGAAAACCCTCGGGGGTGTGGTACAAGAAAAAAATGTTGCCGTGCGGTACGCGCTAAGGAAAGGATCATCTTCCATGAAGTTCGTCGATCTGCAGAGCCAGTTTGCGGCCTACGAGCCCGAGATCCGAAGGGAGATCGAGGAGGTTTTGCAGGGCGCCCAGTTCATCCTGGGGCCCAAGGGGAGCGAGCTGGAGGGGAAGCTGGCCGCCTACGTGGGGGCGAAGCACGCGATCGGATGCTCCTCCGGCACCGACGCCCTCCTCCTCGCCCTCATGGCGTACGGGGTCAAAGCGGGGGACGAGATCGTCACCTCCCCTTTCACCTTCATCGCCACGGCCGAAATGATCGCGCTCGTCGGTGCTACCCCGGTGTTCGTGGATATCGATCCGGCGACGTACAACATCGGCGCAGCCGGGATCGAGGAGGCGATCACGAAGAACACCCGCGGAATCATCGCGGTGAGCCTCTACGGGCAGTGCCCGGAGATGGAGGCGTTCCTTTCGGTCGCCGGGGAATACGGGCTGTTCGTCATCGAGGACGGAGCCCAGTCGTTCGGGGCGGAGCGTAACGGCCGTCGGTCGTGCGGCTGGCCGCACGTGGGGGCCACCTCCTTTTTCCCGTCCAAGCCGCTCGGCTGCTACGGGGACGGGGGGATGCTGTTCACATCGGACGACGGGTTGGCCGGGCAGATCCGGGGACTGCGCAACCACGGGCAGTGGGAGCGGTACCAGCACAGGGTCATCGGGATCAACGGCCGGCTCGACGAGCTGCAGGCGGCGGTTCTTCTCGGTAAATTTCCCCGGTTTCCCGATGAGGTGAGCGCCCGCGCTTACATGGGAGCGCGCTACTCCGACCGCCTGGGCGACGTCGTCGGCGTGCCCGCCGTGAGCCCCGGGAACACCCATGTCTTCGCGCAGTACACCATCCGCACGCCGAGGAGGGACGACCTGGTCGCCCACCTGCGGGAGAACGGGGTCCCCACCGCGGTCCATTACCCGATCCCCCTCCACTTGCAGGAGGCGTTCCGGGGACTGGGGTACGAAAAGGGGGATTTCCCGGAAAGCGAGGCGGCGGCGCGCGAGGTGGTGTCGCTCCCCATGTCCGCCTTTCTCTCCGAGGCGGACCAGGACGAGGTGATCCGGCAGGTCCGGAGGTTCTTCGGGAAATAGGGTGCCCGGGAACCCTGGCTCACCGGCCTCCAGAGATCCATTCCCTCAGATCCCGGCATTCGAGGGCCGCTGCATCCGCTCCGGCTTCGTTGCCTGCCCTCACCGTACCGCGGTGGGTACGCCTCGGTCAGGCGCCTCGCCGGAAGCAGCGCATCGACCCTCTCGGTGCACGGCCTCTTCAGGAACGGATCTCTGCAGGCCGGGGGTCCCCTTAGGCTACGCTCGCGACCTGCGTCCGCTCGCTGCCTGCGCTCATACGTTTGCGAAAAACCGGTGCCCCGGGTCCCCCCTTGACATTGCGTCGGTGCGCCCTTCCGATAGGGCGCTACCCCGGCGAATCTCCATCTGATATTCTATTTTGATGCAGCCGTTTCCTTCCTCCCGGCCGGAGAAGCTACTCGTGCGGGCCGTCAACTGGCTGGGGGACGCGGTCCTGACGACTCCCGCTCTCGGGGCGTTGCGGGCGGCGTGCCCGCAAGCACGGATCACGATCGCCGCCAAGCCGCTTGTCGCGGAACTGTTCCGGTATCACCCGCACATCGACGGGATCGAGGTGTACGACAAGGAGGGCGCGCACGCCGGGGCCATCGGCATGTTCCGGAAGGCCAGGGAATTGCGGAGAGGAGGATACGAAGCCGCCGTCCTGCTCCAGAACGCGATCGACGCCGCGCTTCTCACCTTTCTCGCCGGCATACCGGAAAGGATGGGGTATGCGACAGACGGGAGGCGGCTGCTCCTTTCGCGGCCTGTCCCGGTGACGGAGGAGATCCTGTCCCTGCATCACGCGGAATATTACCTGCGGCTCCTCGCGGAGCTCGGGGTTCCCCGCCCGGAAGCCCCCCGGCTTTTGCTGCGTGTGACCGGGGAGGAACGGGAGTCGATGCGGTCCCGGCTCGCCGGGCTGGGCGTCCCCGAGGGGAGGAGGATCGTGGGGATCAACCCGGGGGCGACCTACGGGTCGGCGAAGCGCTGGTTCCCGGACCGGTTCGCGCAGGTGGCCGACACCCTGTCGGAGGAGTGGGACGCCGCCGTCGTCCTGATGGGATCGGCCTCGGAGGCGCCTCTTTCCGCGGAGATCGAGGCGACAATGGGCCGCAAGGCGGTGAACCTCGCCGGCCGCACCACGGTGCGGGAGATGATGGCCCTGCTTTCCTCCTGCTCGTTCCTGGTGACGAACGACTCGGGGCCGATGCACATCGGCGCGGCGTTCGGCGTTCCGATGGTGACCATTTTCGGACCGACGGATTGGCGGAAGACGTCGCCGTGGACGGACCGGGCGAAGATCGTCCGCGTGGACGTCGACTGCTCCCCCTGCCACCGGAGGGAGTGCGACCGGGGGCATGAATGCATGTTGGGGGTCACCGCGGGCATGGTCGTCGCGGCGGCGCGTGAACTCATGGCGGAGGTCCGGTGAGATGGGGCCGCCGGGTATCCGGAGGATCCTCGTGGTGAAACTCTCGGCGCTGGGGGACGTGGCCCACGCCCTCCCCGTCGTCGACTACCTCCGCAAGGAGGCCCCCGGCGCGCAGGTGGACTGGGTGGTCGAACGGCGGTTCGCCCCCCTGCTCGAGAGGAATCCGGGCCTGCGCCGCGTGATCCCTCTCGACCTCAAGGCGTGGAAGAGGCAGTGGACGGCCCGGGATGCCCGCCGGGAAGCCGGGGAGGCGGTCCGGAACCTGCGCGACGGGAAGTACGACCTCGCCTTCGACATCCAGGGGAACGCCAAGAGCGGGGTCGTGACCCGCCTCTCGGGCGCCCCGTTGCGATACGGGTTCGACCGGCAGGGGGTGCGGGAGGTCCCGAATCTCCTTTTCACCAACCGGAAGATCGCCCTGCAGCCGGAGGACCGCCACGTCAGCCAGAAATACCTGCGGGTCGTGGCCGCCCCGTTCGGCGGCCGGTTCGACCTCGGTGCGCTTACGATGGACATCGCGACCTCTCCCGGGGAGGAGGAACTCGCGGGGCGCACCGTGCGGGAACTCGCGCCCGGCGCGTCGCCGGTCGTGGTCGTTCACCCCGGCACGACCTGGGGCACCAAGCGGATGGCCCCCGAGTTCTGGGCCGGGGCGGTACGCGTTCTGCAGGCTCGGTACTCCCGGCTGGGGGTCCTCCTCTCCTGGGGGAGCGCGGAGGAACGGGACGAGGCCGTGAGGATCCGGGTGAGGGCCGGAACGGGGGTGGAGCTGCTCCCTCGGCTCTCCCTCAAGGAGCTCGCTGCGGTTTTTCGCCGTTGCGGGTATCTCCTCGCGCCCGACACGGGCCCCCTGCACATCGCGGCGGCGGTGGGCGCCAGGACCGTTTCCGTCTTCCGCGTGACCGACGGGAACCGGAACGCGCCGTACGGGCCGAACCACCGGTTCGTGCAGGCGCCGATGCCGTGTACCGCCTGCCTGCGCAAGCGGTGCGACCGGGACGCCGAGTGCCGGGAGAGCATTTCGCCGGAGGACGTGGCGAAGGAGATGGTGTCGCTCATCGGAGAGGGGCAATCCGCATGAAGAAATTCAGCGCGATCCTGATCACGAAGAACGAGGAGCGAAACGTCGCCGAATGCATCGCAACCCTCACGTTCGTCGACGAGGTGGTCGTGGTCGACTCGGGGAGCACGGACCGCACGGAAGAACTGTGCCGCCGGGACCCGCGCGTTCGGTGGTTCGCGGAGGAATGGAAGGGGTACGGGCCGCAGAAGAACAGCGCCCTCGAGAAGGCGGCGGCCCCGTGGGTCTTCAGCATCGACGCCGACGAGCGGGTCACGCCCGATCTCGCGGAGGAGATCCAAGCGCTCGATCTCCTGCATGCGCCGGAAGAAGGGTTCCGGGTTTCCCGGAGGAATTTCTTCGGGGGGAAATGGGTCCGCGGGGGGGGGTGGTACCCCGATTACGTGGTGCGGCTCTGGCGCAAGGACCGGGGGCGCTTCGACGGCCGCGCGGTCCACGAGTCGGTACATGTGGCTGGTCCCGTGGGTACCCTCAAGGGGGAGATGCTCCACTTCACATACCGGGACACGGCCGACTTCCTCGACCGGATGAACCGCTACTCCACCCTGGCGGCGCGGGAGATGGCCCGTTCGGGCAGACGGGCCAAGTCCCTTGACCTACTGTTCCGGCCTGCGTTCACCTTTTTCCGGATGTTCGTACTGAAGCGCGGCTTTCTCGACGGGGCGCTGGGCTTCCGGCTCGCGGTCCTGTATGCGGCGTACACCTTCGCGAAGTACGCCAAGCTGGGGGAAACGGATGGGGGATAGGCTCGCGAGGATGTCCGGGCCCGCGGAGCGCTCCCACGGACGACAGGTTGCATGATGCCGGGATTGCGGTTGGCATTCATCAAGAAACGGTTTTCCTTCCATGGGGGGGGAGAGCGCTACCTCCAGACACTTGTCGGCCAACTAGGGAAGGAAGGGCATGAGGTTCACGTATTTGCCGAAAATTGGTCGGAGGAGAAAGGGATACGATTTCACAGGGTGAAAGGCTCCCGCCGGGGTTCTTTTTCCTCCGTGCTCGCGTTCAACCGGAATGCCGGCAGGGCACTACGGTCCCGGGACGCTTTCCACTGTGTGGTCAGTTTCGAACGCACCACCTGCCAGGACATCTATCGCGCCGGCGAGGGATGCCATGCCGAATGGCTGCGCAAACGGTCTGCCGTCGAGCCGCTATACAAGCGCCTCTCGTTCCGGGTGAACCCGCTCCACATCTCTCTCCTCCGTCTCGAGCGGGAGATCTTCGACCGGACAAAGGTGCTGATCGCTAACTCCCGCATGGTGAAAGACGAGATCGTTCGCCACTACGGGGTCTCACCCGGGAAGATCACCGTGCTCTACAACGGAGTGGACGTCCGTCGCTTTTCCCCGGAGAACCGGGCTCTCTGGAGGGAGAGGATGCGGAAGGAGCTGCGGATCCCGGATTCCACCGCGGTGGTGCTCTTCGTCGGAACCGGGTTTGCCCGGAAAGGGCTGGGTGCCCTGGTGGAGGCAATGGGACTCCTGAAAAGCGACGACCTGTGCCTTTGGGTCGTCGGCAGGGGGGGCGCAGCCCCGTATCTCGGGAAGGCGGAGAACGCGGGTGTGAAAGACCGGATCCATTTCCTCGGACCGCGGGAGGGGATCGAGCGTTATTATGCCGCGGCTGACCTCTTCGTCTTGCCGACCCTGTATGACCCGGGGAGCAATGCCACGATGGAGGCGCTGGCGGCCGGACTTCCTGTGATCACCACGACCGGCAACGGCGTGGCGGAGCTGATCTCCGACGGGGAGGAAGGGTACGCGGTGGAGGACCCGCTGGACGCCCGGAGGTTGGCGGACCGGATGCGGGCCTGCCTGGGCTCGCGGGAGGCCATGGGAAGAAAGGCGGTGGAAGTGGCCAGGCGATATACCATCGAGGCATCCGCCCGGGAGTTCATCGCGTTGATTAACAAGGTCGGGGAAAACGGGGCAGGGTGAGGGGGCGCATGATCGATTTCCATGACATTCTCCGCATCCTGGTGATCAAGCTGCGGCACATCGGAGATGTCCTTCTCACCGCCCCGGTATTCCGGGCCCTTCGGGAAACCTTTCCGGGGGCAAGGATATGCGCGCTTGTTCATTCCGGCACCCAGGACGTCCTTGAGGGGAACCCGGACATCGACGAGGTGCTCGTGTTCGACCGGGGGGTGAAGAACCTCCCCTTCCCCCGGCAGGTTGTGCGGGAGGGGAAGTTCGCCCGCGGGATTCGGGAAAGGGGCTTCGACCTTGCCATCGATCTCACCGGGGGCGATCGCGCGGCGATCCTCTCGTATCTCTCCGGCGCGAGATACCGGATCGGGTGGCGGGACCGGAAGGGGTTTGCGGGCAAGCGGTGGATGTACACGAACCTGCATTCACCCGACCAGAATTGCCACATGGTGGCGCAGAACCTCTCCGTCGTCCGATCCGTGGGGATAACGACGCGAAACGCAGCAGTTACCTTTCCCGTCTCTGCCAAAGACCGGGAAAGGGCGAAAGAGATCCTGCGGGAATATTCCGGGAACGGGCGCATCGTACACGTCCACCCCACGTCGCGGTGGATGTTCAAGTGCTGGAAAGACGAGTACGTCGCGGAGGTGATCCGCCGCCTGGTGGACCGGGGTGTCACCGTGCTCCTCACGACCTCGCCCGCCCCCCGGGAAGTGGAACGAGGCGGGAGGATCAAGGTGCTCCTCGGGGATGCTCCCGGCGTCGTGGACCTGCGCGGGAGGGTTACCCTCAGGCAGCTCGGAGCGCTATCGGAGATCTCCGACCTGTTTCTGGGCGTGGATTCGGCTCCCATGCACATCGCCGCCGCGGTGGGGACTCCCGTCGTGGCCCTGTTCGGTCCCTCCGGCGTTCACAATTGGGGTCCCTGGGACAATGAGTCGGCCCGGGAGGCGGGGGAAAGCCTCCGGATGCCGTACGCCCGGAGAAGGGGGAACCAGGTTTTCGGCATCCACACGGCGGTTCAAAGAGACTGGGATTGCGTCCCCTGCGGGGAAAGCGGGTGTGAATCCACGAAGTGGTGCCGCTGTCTCGATGATATTCTGCCGGAGGAAATTTTCCCTCTCGTCGCAGGGAAATTAGGACTCGGAGAAGGGTGAATGCTCACGATCCTCCATACGGAATCCTCCGACGGGTGGGGAGGGCAGGAGATACGGATCCTGCGCGAGTCCCTGGGAATGGCGCGACGGGGACACAGGGTCCTCATCGCGGCGGCTCCCGAGGCTTCTCTCTACGACCGGGCGAAAGCCTCGGGGCTGACCGCCATCCCTTTCCGGTTCAACAAGCGGAACCCCGTCGATTATTATCGCCTCTCGGTCCTCGTGAACCGGGAACGGGTGGACATCGTCAACACCCATAGCTCCGGCGACAGCTGGGTGGCCGGGGTCGGAGCGAAATTTGCCAGAAGAGCCCCCCTCATCATCCGGACACGCCACCTCTCCACGCCGATCAGCCGCTCTTTCCTCAGCAGGATCCTGTACGACTCCCTCCCCGATGTCGTGTTGACCACGGGAGAGGAGATCCGCAGGCGGATGATCGCGGTCAATCGATTCCGGGGAGAAAGGATCCTCTCGGTTCCCACCGGCGTCGACGTGGAGCGTTTCGACCCGGAGAAGGTGAAGCCGTCCCTCGCGGCGGGAAGCGCGGCCGTCGGGATGGTGTCCGTGCTCCGGAGCTGGAAAGGGCATGAGCACTTCCTCCGGGCGGTTCCCGGGATTCGCCAGGAAGTTCCGCTGGCGACGTTCGTCATCGTCGGGGATGGCCCCCAGCGGGACAACATCAGGAACCTCGTGGCGGACCTGGGGTTGCAGGACAGGGTCCTGCTGCTGGGTCACCGGGAAGACATCCCGGAAGTCATCGCTTCCCTGGACGTCCTGGTTCACCCTTCCTACGCCAACGAGGGAGTTCCGCAGTCGGTTCTGCAGGCTCTTCTGATGGGGAAGCCGGTGGTCGCAGCGGATGTGGGGGGCATCGGCGAGGTGGTGCGGGACGGGGAGACGGGGTACCTCATTCCGCCGAAAGATCCTTCCGCCCTCGCCGCGAAAGTGGTTGCCCTGCTCCGAAATAGGGAACTGGGGAAACGACTCGCGGACCGGGGGAGAACCCTAGTCCTTCGGGAGTACTCCTTCGAAAGCATGCTGGACCGGATCGAGGATCTGTACCGGCGATTGCGGGAGGGGCGGGATATCGCCCGGCCCGCTGCGGATGGACGATGGGAAAAACCTGGAAGAGGATGAAAAACGCCGCCCTTCTCCGTGCGGTAGCCGCGTATCGGAGACGGCATCTCCCCGACGGGAAGGGTTCCCGTGGCGGGGCGTCCCGTTTTCTGATCGTCAGCTCCACCGGCATCGGGGATACCCTGTGGGGAACTCCTGCGATTTATGCCCTCCGAAAGGCGCTGCCGGATTCTTCCATTGCGGTGCTGACGAGCGACGCAGGACAGGAGGTGCTCGCGGGGAACCCGGCCATCGACGAGATATTCGTGTTTCGGCGCGGCGCGGCGGGATATTGGCGGCTTGTGCGTTCCCTGATGACGGTCCGGCGGAGGGGAGTGGACGCGGTCCTTTTCTTCCACGCCTCGGACCGGATACTCTGGCCCTTGTGCGCCTTCATGGGGGCACCCTTTCTCATCGGCCTTGCCGGGCAGAGCAAGGGGCAGGACGAGATCCTGACCGCCGCGATTTCCTTGGGGGATGAGATTCATTGGGCACAAGCGCGGTTTTCCCTCCTTCGGGAAGTGGGCGTGAATGCGACACCAGGCCCCATACGCTTGTATTTGAACGGCAAGGACAGGGAAAGGCCGGAACGGCTGCTTAAGGAAACCGGTTGGGGCAACGTCCCCTTGCTCGTGGGTCTTCATCCGGGATCCAAGGATCCCTTCAAGCAGTGGCCGGAGGATAAGTTCGCCCGCCTGGGGAGGGCCTTGGAAAACAAAGCGGGCGCGAAGATCGTGGTTACGGGAGACGCGGAAGAGAGTGCGCTGGCGGCCAAGGTTGCGGGAAAGATCCCCCAGGCGCTTTCGATGGCGGGGAAACTGTCCATGCGGGAGACCGCGGCGCTGATCGAGAGGATGTCCCTCTTCATCACGAATGACACGGGCCCGATGCACATCGCCTTTGCCGTGAAGACGCCGACCGTGGCGCTTTTCTCCCCCACGGACCCGGCGCTGTGCGGCCCTTTCCGGGCGGAGGGGTTGACCGCCATCATCCGGAAGGAGAAGACCTGTCCGACCTCCTGCGTCGGGAAAGGGTGCGTGGACCCGGTGTGCATGGACCAGATCACCGTTATGGAAGTGTTGGAAGAGGCGGAGCGGTTGCTCTTCCGGGGAGGCAGATAGCGAATGCGGGTCGTCCTCAATTACCGGCGCCCGAACGAACGCCTCGAATACGCGCTCGGGGAACTGGGGCACGACTGGGTCTACCATTTGTGGGACATACGGAACATTGAGGCCCAGGGGGCTGACGCCGTTCTCTTCGAGTTCAAGCAGATCGTGAAGGAGGAGCTCCGGTTCGCGGCCCTTTCCCTCCGGCTCCGGAAATGCGGCATCCCGACGGCTACTTGGTGCCTCGACAATCCCAACATCGGGTCGCGGATGTGGAAACTTCACGCAATCGCGAAGTATCGGCTGGTCGACGTTCTCGCCACCCACTCTCTCCAGGGTTTGGAAGGATACGGAAACGTCCTTTACCTGCCGAACGCGGCGATGACGCAGCACTACAACCTGGGCGTGCATACCCTGGAGGAGATGCGCGATCCGGGTTTCTGCACCGTGGACGTCTCCTTCATCGGGAACTTCGACGGCGAGAGATACCCCGAGCACAGGGAACGGATGCGGCTTCTCGGCGCCCTGGAGGGTATCCTGCGAAAACTAGGTCGTTCCTGCCGGTTCGTGGGAGGGGACTCCATGGACTACGGCGCGCAGACGGATCTCATTCGGAGAAGCCGGATCAACCTGAACGTCGGTTGCGCCGCCGACCGGTACGACCGGAGGAGCTGGGGGCTGCCGGAACGATGCTACGGAATCCCCGCGTGCGGCGGGTTCCTTCTGTCCGACGACCGGGAACACGCGAAGGATGATTTCGCGATCGGCGAGGAGATCGACCTGTTCCGGGAGCTGCCCGATTGCGTGGAGAAGATCCGCCATTATCTCGATGCACACGAGGAGTCCCGGCGGATCGCGGAGAACGCATATGCCCGGGTTCACCGCGAACATACTTACCGGCACAGGGTTGCCCGGCTCCTGGGCGCGTTGATGCGGGCAACCGATGGATATTCCGGGGGAAGGGGAAAAACATCGTGAGGGTGGAGTACGTATCGTTTACCGACCGGATGGCCCGTATCGAATATGTTGCGACAAGGTTCCGGCGTTTCCTGGCCGGCAAGGTGCTGGATGTCGGCTGTGACCGGTCGAATCTGAAAACGCTGATTCCGGACATCGCGTATACCGGCCTGGACATCGCCGGGGACCCGGACGTCAAGCTGAACCTGGAAACGATGGACCGGTTGCCCTTCGATGACGACTCGTACGAATGCGTGGTCTGCACGGACGTCCTGGAGCATCTCGACAACCTGCACTTCGTGTTCGGCGAGTTGGTCCGCGTTGCCAGGAACCATCTGATTGTCTCCCTGCCCAACAATTGGACCAACGCCCGGTTGCCCATCGAAAGAGGAAAGGGCTCCTTCGACAAGTACGGCCTGCCGGTCGAGCCTCCTCCCGATCGCCACAAGTGGTTTTTCGGTCTCCAGGAAGCGGTCGAATTCTTGAGAGGACAGGAGAAAAAATATCCGTTTTCGATTCTCGAGATGCGGGTTACCGAGAAACCAAGGCCCGTCATGGTCCGCGCGCTGAGAAGGGTGCGGTACCCCTCCCGGGAACGGTACTGGAATCGGTATGCCCATACGGTGTGGGCGGTCATGGAAAAAGACCGTGCGAAAGATCCGGACAGAGAAGGGAGGAATCCGTCCGGATAGGCCAGAGCACTTCCTCTGCCGCCTCCCGCAGCATCTCCTCGTACGTGGCGATGTCCGGGGTCTCGCTGCCGAACGGAAGGCCCGTCGGCCGGGCGGATCGGGTCTGCGATTGGGGTGCGGGAGATAAGCAGGAAGCGGTAGTGCTTGATAGAACAAGCCGAATCCACCGGAAGGATGAGGCATGACCCAGCAGGAAACGGAGGGATTGGCACCGGCCCGGCGGCCGAAGGTCCTGATCGTCGTCCCGCCGCCCGGTGCGGGATGTCGGGAGGCGGAGGCGTTCATCGGGGCCCTCCTGAGCTCCCGCATCCGGCAGGGGTTCGAACTGCGGCTGGCCCTGCGGGGGACTTCCCTGCCGGATGGGGCAGAATTGCCGAACGGCGTGGGAAGCCTGCCTTTCGAGGAAACGTCGACGGACGGCTCCCGCTTTGCCCTGCGAAGAGCGCTCCGCAGGGCGGGCAAGATCCATCGGGAATACCCCTTCGCGATCGTCCACACGTTCACCGGCGAGGACCAGAGGGTTTTCGGCGCCTGGAAGCGGCGGTCCGGGGAAGCTGTTTTCCTCATTCGGACGTGGTTCACCCCGGAGGCGATTCCGGACACGCGGGAAAACCGCACCTTGCACACCAGGACCACGGATATCAACATGATCCTCGGCCACGAGACGCTCCGGCGGATGCGGGAGGATCGGCCGAAAGGGACCCTTCTGCTCGACCATCCGTGCGTTGTCGGAGAGGCGCCGGACCTGTCGGGACCCGGGATCGACAACCTCGAGCATTGCTACCTCGCGCTCACCGCCCCGACCCGCCGCCACCCCGTCGGCGGGGAGAAGTCCGACTGGTCCCACATCAGCTTATCCTACGTCACCCACTTCTACCTCAACCAGGAATCCCCGGAGGCGGTCCTGGGGATGCTTCGTCGATACGAGCGGTACTCCGCCGACCTCATGGACCGGGTCCAATTCGTGATCGTGGATGACGGCTCGCCGCTTTACTTCGAGATCCCGGACCTTGACCTGAATCTGACGTGGCTTCGGATCGACGAGGACATCCGCTGGAACAACCCCGGGTCGAGGAACCTCGGGGTGGTCTGGGCAAAATCCGACAAAGTCCTCCTGACGGACCTGGACCACGAATTCCCCGAGGAGACCCTCCGGGCGATGGCCGATGCGCCGCCGTGCGGGAAGAACATATACAAGATCTACCGTCGGGATACGGAGTCCGGCGCGCTCCGGAAAGGGCACTCGAACACGTTCTTCCTCTCCCGGGCGAGGTTCCTGCGTTTCGGCGGCTACGACGAGGAGTTCTGCGGCCACTACGGTTCGGACGACACCCGGTTCGTCAAGTATCAAAAGGCCCAAGGGACGCGCTTCCTCTACTTTCCGAAGGATTATGTCTGCTTCCACCGCCCGGACATCGACAAGTCACGGGCATACCACAACCTGCATCGGGACCTGAGCTTCAACACACCGGTCGATTCGCGCAAGAGGCTCGAGATGGAGGTCCACGGCCACGAGGCGGGGCACAGCCGGATGTTTCTCAACTTTACCTGGACGAAGGTCCGCGAGAGTCGGCGCGATGTCACGGTGGTCCGCCCGGTCGACCGCCTCTGGAAGCGCCTCTGGGTTCTCCGCTGGCCCGCGGGGGGCTGGTAGGGCCCTCTAGGCCAGCATCCCCAGCACCTCTTCCGCCGCCTCCCGCAGCATCTCTTCGTACTTCGCCAGATCAGGCGCCTCGCTGCCGTCCAGAAAACCCATCGCCCGGACGCATGGGGGGACATTCCTGGCTTTTGCGCGCAAGCCCCCGCAGGCGAGACCCCCCCCTTCCGTCAGCAGGTACCGGATCTTTGAGCCGGCGCGCAGCGTCACCCCCCGGCCGCACAGTTCCCGAGTGACCTCTGCGGCCGCGGTGCGGGTGACGTACCGCTCCGGCGCCTTGGACAGGCGCCGTGCGACGGCCAGCTCTTCCGGGGGGACGCGTCCCTCCCGCAGTTCGGCCGCCGCGGCGTCCACGGTCTCCCGCAGGGGAGGCAGCATCGCGCGCAGGGCGGGAAGGTCCGCCGCCGCAGCCATTGCCGCAAGGAGTCGCCGCTGGAGGGAGGCGACGAAGGGAGGGGTGTCGGTGCGGCGCATCGCGATCCCCCGCGCCTTGATCTCCCCGCCCGCGAACGCCCCGACGAACCGGTTCGGGACGGCGACGGAGGGGTTTTGCTTCGAAGGGAGGAAGGAGAGCCACCGGTAGACTCCCTCCAGCGCGATCGGCATCCCCGTTTCATCGGTGATGGTCTCGGCCAAGCGGCGGTACTCTTCTTCCGTCGCGCCGTCGCGCGCGACCCAGACGGCGTCGGTCAGGCCGTGCAGGAAGAAAAACCCCTCGCGCTCGGCGATCTCCTTGGCGCAGAGGAGCATCTCCCGCCCCCAGGCGGTGACCGCCTCGTGCGCCTCGATCCGGCCGAACCGGGCGTTCTTGTATCCGAGGAACCCGAAGCAGACGACGAGGATCCACTTGAGCGCCGTCTGCCGCTTCCGGAAGACGTTGCGCTCCCCGGGGGTGGCGGCCGCCTTCTGGCGCTCCTTGAGGAGGTGCCGCTTCGCGAGGACGGGGGCAAGCATCCCGGGGATGAGCCCTCTCCGCCGGACGCACGTGTGGAAGCCAATCCCGGGGACAGGGAGGCCGGGGCAGCAGCAGCGGCAGTTGATCGTCTCCGGGGAGATGTTGTGCCGGTCCATGAGGGACGGGTACATCGAGGCGAAGTCGAACTCGCCGACGTTTTCGTGCAGGCCGGGCCGGGGGAGGTAGGTGAGCCCCCCCTTGTCGGTCGCGACGAGCTCCGTCCCCGTCTTGAAGCCTTCCGGCTCCCGCTTCTTGTAGGGGACGAGGATCCCCCGCGAGAGCGCCGCCGCGACCTGCATCGCCGAGATGGCGGTCCCCGGCGACGAGCGGGCCAGGCGCTGCAGGGGGATGCCGGAAAGGCGGCAGAGTTCGATCAGGCCCGGGAGGCCGGTCTCCCCGAAGAGGAAGGAGTTGCGGGCGTCCACGTGCCACCGGCCGGAAAGGGTGTGCGCCGCGGCGCGGAAGACCACCCGGCCGTACGAGAAATACGACCGCTCGCGGGCGCGCCGGACGCCGCCTTTTTCCGGGCCCTTCCCCTCCCGCGCGCGGCGTGGCCGGGAACCGGCCGCCTCGCCCGGGGGGCGGGGGGTGCGTCCGAGGGAAAGCGGTGCGCCGAGCCTGGCGGCTAAGGCGAGCATCCTCGGCAGGATGTAGTCGTCGCCGTACTCCGTCACCAGCAGATCGGGGTCCGCCGCCTCGAGGAGCCGCAGGAACTCCCGGAGGAACCCCGCGCCGTCCTCCCAGCACAGGACGTGGGTCGTGCCGCCGGCCGAAAAGGCGAGCGGTTGCGTCCGCCCGTGCGCGGGGTGCCCCGTCCCTTCCGCTCGCAGCAACGCCCGGGAAAGCGGTGGGAGCGGCATGTCGACGTCCCACGGCGAGTAGAGAACCCGGGCGGAGAGGATCCTCCCATCCTCGGCGCACTCGACCTCGGCGAAGGAGAACGGGAAAAGCCCGGTGGCATAGGCGAACTGCTGCTCCGGGGCGATGTCGGCGTTTGCGAGCGCCTCCGGCCCGAACGCGCTTTCCGCTTTCCCTACGGTTGCCCTGAGGAGGGAAGGCGCGGCGACGGCGAACGTCCATGCCGGGACCGTCCTCCCGGAGAAAAACTCTGTTCCCTCGCCCCGCTGGAGGCCGCACCTCCACCGTTCGGCTGCCGCGCGCACCGCCGCCTCCCGCACGCCCCGGCCCGCCACGACGAACGAGGGCCGGAAGGGGGCGAACAGGGTCACGGTGTCGCCCGCGGCCGTCCGGAACCAGATCTCCATCCCGTCCCGCGCGGGGAGGAGGTCGAGCACCCACCCGGTCAAATGCCCAGCGACGTGCCTACCGCGATTCATGTCCGCCTCCCGTCGCATTGCGCGCCCCGTCGGGAGAGTGCAGATGACCGGGGCCCCTGGCTCGCGGGGGCTTCCCCTCGGCTACGCTCGCGACCTTCGCCCGCTCGCTGCCGTTCCGCTCGCCGGACCAGCAACCTCGCTCCACAGGCCGCCTCGTGGAACCCTCCGCCTCGCCCCGGGTTCCCGGCTGCCGGCGCAGCGGCCGCAGGAGGAGGGCCGGAGTGAGGTAAAGCGCAGCCGTGCGGGTTTACCGCACGGCGAGCCACGAACGAAGGCCCCCTCCGAGGCTGCGGAGCCGTCCTCGGGTGCCCTGTCGACAGAAAACTCGATTGTGGCGGGAGGCGGGTCATGGCTCGTCCTCCGGCCGGCGGGAGAGGGCCTCGACCCGCTCCGCGAGGGCGGGGAGCCGGGCCGACAGCTCCCGGACCGCCCGGCGCTCCTCGAGGAGGATGCTCATCAGGATCGCCTCGAACGGGACGGCGCGCCCCGAGCAGGTGCAGGCGGCGGTGTGGTACCGGGCCGCGGCGAACAGCTCGTCGAACATGGCGCGGTCCTCGCGGCGCAGCGCGCGCCGGTAGCTCTTCCATGACTCCTCCTCGCGGTACAGTTCCTGGGTGAAGGGGAGCACCGTGCGGCCCATATTATGCTTTACCTTTCAGGGGGACATCTCCTTGGCTCAAGTCTTTCGTTGCAGGAGTGTCCCCCGCCAGAAGTCCCGCCATTCTTCCTCCTCCCGGCGCAGGAGAAGGCACGGGTCGGCGATCCGGACGAGGTGGCGGAAGAAGCCGACCCGGTTGCCGGGGAGCCCCGGGGCGTTGCCTTCCCCGACCAGCACCACCCGCGTCCCCCCCGCCGCGAGCCGGCGCAGCGAGGAAAGGCAACTCCGGAAGATCCGGCACGCCTCCGCGAAGGGGACGTCGGCGTCCGTGAACGTCTCCGGCAGGCCGAAGACGACCGCGATCCTTGCCCCCGAGCGGTCGAGGGCGGGGCCAAGCCGCCGCGCCAGGAGCGCCTCCATCTGGTGGCACGTGAAGGCGCGGGAGACGAGAATGCGGGAGAGCACCACCCTGCCGCTTCCCCCCAGCGCCCTCTCCGCCTTGCCGATCTCGTACGGGTCGAACCGATTTCCGCCGTCCACCGCCACCACGGGCTCTCCGGCCAGGAGGGGGCGGGCCAGCGCGCGCAGCGCCAGCCGGTGGGCTCCCGTTCCGAAGAAGCCGGCAAGTTTCCCCGGCGCGGGGCGCAGGCAAAGGGCGGAGGCGCGCTCGATCTCCGCGGCGGCAGGGAAGGCGGCTGGCGTATGGGGCGCGCGACCGGTCAAGGCGGCCTCCCGGATTCCTACAGTTTCCGGAAAATGCCGACGACTTTCCCCGCGATCCGGAAGGACGGGGCGCCGTTCGGCACGTCGAGGGGGGCGTAGGCGGGGTTGGCCGGTTCGAGCCGGAGGCCCTCCTTTTGCCGGCGGATCCGCTTGACCGTGGCCTCCCCCTCGACGACGGCGACCACGATCTCCCCGTCCTCGGCGGTCTCCTGCGCCCGGACGAGGACGTAGTCCCCCTCGCAGATGTGGGCCCCCTCCATGCTGTCCCCCTTCACGCGGAGGGAGAAGATCTCCCCCTCCCCGGCCAGAAACGGGTCCAGGAGGAGCTCCTCCTCGACGAGTTCGACCGCCTCCCGGGGGCTCCCGGCGGGCACCCGTCCCAGTACCGGAACGCGCAGGAGGGCCGGAAGCGCCGCCTCCCCGAGGAACTCGATCCGGCGGGGGGATTTTCGGCGGCGGCGGATGTACCCCTTCCGCTCCAGCAACTCCAGGTAATAGAAGGCGTTTTTCTCGGCAATTCCGAAACGGCCCGCCACCTCCATCGCGGTGGGGGCGAAGGAGCGGGAGCGGGCGAACTCCCGGAGGAACTCGAGCACGCTGCGCTGCTTGTCGGTCAACGGTCTGTCCATATAGGTATGTTGACATACCTATATGGGCAGGTCAAGGGGCGCGGGAAGAGGCGGTCGCTATTCCCCCCGGAAGGCGGGCGGCCGCTTTTCGAGAAACGCCCGGACCCCCTCGCGGAAGTCCCCGGTCCGGGCGGACTCGGCGATCCGCTGGCGCTCGTCCTCGAGCTGCGCCTCCAGCGGCTGGCACAGCGCCCGGTTGTACAGCTCCTTCGCCCTCGCGTAGGCGAGGGTGGGGCCGGAGGCGATACGCGCCGCCAGTTCCGCCATCCCGACCTCGAACGAGTCGTCGGGGAGGACCCGCTGGACGAGCCCCCACGAGGCCGCCTCCTCCGCGGTGAGCGTCCTGCCGGTCAGGGTGAGCTCCATCGCCCGGTGGGTCCCGATGGCCCGGGCGAGGAAGAAGGTCGCCCCGCCGTCCGGCGAGAGCCCGATGTTCTGGTACGCCAGGGTGAAGCGGGCCGACCCCGCGGCGACCACGAGGTCGCCTGCCAGCGCCAGGGAGATCCCCGCCCCCGCCGCAACGCCGTTGACCGCGGAGAGGACGGGCCTGGGGACTCGCCGAAGGGACGCGATGAAGGCGTGCAGCCGGATCGTGAGTTCCCGGAAGTTCGCGGCGGCCGGAGGCGGGAAGGATCCCATCAGGGCCACGTCGCCGCCGGCCGAGAATACCCTCCCGCTCCCGGTGAGAACGATGCAGCGGACGCCCGGGTCGTCGCCCAGGGCCGAAACGGCGTCGAGCAGTTCCTTCCCCATCTCGAAATCGTACGCGTTCATCCGGTCGGGCCGGTTCATCCTCATTGTTGCCACGCCCCCCTGCAGTTCGACGATCACCGTGCTCATCGGTCCCCCTCCTTGTCCTATAGATGTTTCCGCGGGCCTTCCTGTCAGCGTTGTACAACGGGCCGGCGCGGTTGGGCTATCATTTTGCCATCCTTTTTCCCGGATGACATGTCCTTGCAAAAGACTCCGGTATTCCCAGCTCCCGCAGGGCACGACGAGGTCCATTTCGGCAAAGGGAGTCCATCACCAGAGGGGCAATCTGAACACGGGCGGGAAAACAAAACGACAGCACGAAAAATTCTATACAAGTTATTTCATAAGTTGATGTAAGAACAGGGGCACCAACGAGTACGATTACCACATCGGTATTCCCCTGAGGGAGGAGGGCGCGGGGCCGAGGAAACATTCAGGAAAGGTTCAAGTGGGTATTTCGGAAAGGGTTTATAAGATTACGTATTTTTTTCCTTTATATTCCAGGTCATCCTTGTCTTGTCTTTTTTTTGGATGTATTTTTTTGGCACAAATATTTTATAGAAAGAGAGTTTTATCTTTTTCGGGAGTGTTTTGTCATATTTGAAGATGTTCTTGCATTCATCTTCGTATTTTTGTTGAAATTTTAAAAGCGTATCCCTCCACGCAGTTTTATCTTTCGTCTTGATTCCAATGCCGAACACCGAGATCGGAGATTCCGGGTTTCCTTGTCCGCCTATCAGTGCGACATCGAAACTTGAAAAAAGCCTCAAGAGACAATATGGGGTGAATCTCCAATAATCGAAAGGATATGAGTGGATCTTGAAATGGAACAAGGAACTGGCAATCAATATCCCCTCATCATCTCTCAGGATACGGTTCATTTCCTTCATTGCCGTAAATACGTCGAAGACATGCTCAAGAGTATCCATGCAGAGGACGGCCGATGCGGAGCCATCCTGAATCGTGAGTCCTTTCTCCATGTCTTCGATTTTATCCACACCGGCCCCGGGCTGCATGTCGCATCCGATGTATTCTTTCCCGGGGAAAAAGGACCTGAGATCGGCAAAGCCTTCTTGTCCGGGTACCTGAAGAGAACCAAATTCATATATGGGGCTGTCCGGGACCAGTTCCGAAAATGTCTTCACAAAAAGCTTCACATGATCCTGCATTGTCGTCTCTCTCCCACGGACAGATATGGAAATGAAGCCATCGGGGATTACGTGCGTTTTTCCACCGAATCGCATCGATGCGGCGTGATCACGGGATAGGTCCTCTTTGCGATAAGTGTATCAAACACGAATCTTGCTTGAGGTGAAAAAACCCTCCCTGGCTTCCTCTCCGCTCGTGGGACGCATGTGCTGTGATCTCAATGCTTCGCGGGCAGTGCAAATCCGTTCTGGATAATCCAACACGATACTTAGGGAACCGTATTTTGCATCGGGGATTCCATTTGCGCACATCGGCCCCCCTCCTTCCGCGTTCGATGGTTCCCGGTCTTCCTCTCTAAGCGTGGTACAAAGTACCGGCGTGGTTGCGCTATAATTTTACCATGCCCCTTTCCCGGATGACCTGTCCCGCCTGCGGGGCGGATCTTGTCTACGATTCCCACGAGGCGGCCATCGCCGTGCCTACGGACCTGTCCGGGGCGGTCTGGGAAATGGGGTGGCTCGGTGTGGGGGCGATCGCGGAACGGAAGGAAAAACTCCTGTCGTCGGGCCCGAGACGCGGGATGGGGGAGAAGGGGAGGGACGCGGCGGAAGCGTTCCCTCTCGAGAGGATCCACCGGGAGACGCACGGCTGCCTTGCCCGGGTGTGGGAAGAGGGGACGGTTGGGCCATGGTAGAGAATCCATTGACGTGCGCGAAAAAGAGGAAAGCCCGAATCCTTATTCTGGTCGTGCTCGCGCTCGTGCTGCTCGTGGCCGGTATGTACCATGACCGGCACGCCGCATCCGCGTATGACGAGCGAAACGTCTGGATCCGCGCGTTCTCCCCGGCGGAAGAAGAGGGACCGTTCTTTGCCGAGGGCTTCGTGGATCCGGCCGGGCCGGGGCGGATGAGCCATGTCTCCTCGGTGGCGCCTCTGCCCGGCGGGAATGTCGCGGTGGTCTGGTACTCGGGCTCGCGGGAGGGCGCCCGCGACATCGCGATTCATTACGCCGAGTACGATCCGGAAAGCGGGTGGGGAGCGTCCCGCGTGCTCCTGACCTGCGAGCAGTGCGCCCACGAGCTCGGGCGACACGTGAAAAAGCTCGGCAACCCGGTTCTTGTCAGCGACGCGATGGACCGCCTCTGGCTGTTTTACGCATCGGTCGTCGAAGGAGGCTGGTCCATGGCCTCGATCAACTACAAGGTTTCCCGCGATTGGGGCAAGACCTGGAGCCGGAGCGAAAAGATCGTCCTGAGCCCGTTCTTCAACCTCACGAACAACGTCAAGAACAAAGCCCTCCTGCTCGACGACGGCTCCTTTCTGCTGCCCGTCTACCACGAGCTCATCAGGAAGATGTCCTACATCCTGCACGTCATTCCGAACGACGGCGGTCTGCGCTGCGAACTGATCCGCATCGGAACGAAGGGGAAGGCGATCCAGCCCGCGCTCCTCCACGAAGGCGGCCGCAGCCTCCTGGCCCTCATGCGAAACATGAACGGCGGCTCCGCCCTCATGAGCAGGAGCTATGACCTGGGGCGCACATGGACCCCCATCGTGGAATCTTCGCTTCCGAACCCGAACTCGGGGTTCGACGCGATCGGAGTCGACGGCGCGGGCTACCTGGCCGTGGTCAACGATTCGGGGGACCGGAGCAGGCTTGCCCTCATGCTTTCTGCGGACCGGGGGCGCACGTGGCGCACCATACATGTGCTCGAAGACCGGGCGGGCAGGGAGTACTCCTACCCGAGCATCGTCCGGTCGGGAAACGGGCGCTATCACATCACCTACACCTACGAGCGCACGCGGATCAAGCACGCCACGTTCAACAGTGCGTGGCTCGAGGAGAAGATCGATAGGCGTTAAGGAGATATTGCCGAGTATCGGTGCGGTGCTCTTTCTCGTCTGGGCCGTCCTCGCCCTGGCCGGCATGAGAGACGGGAGGCAGCGGAACGGGGTCCCACGGTTTGCACTCGTGCTGACTTTCTTTCTCGCGGTTTTGGGAAGCACTCTCCTCCTGCCTGACCGTTATTCCGTCGGGTGGCTGCTCCTTTCCATTACCCCGGTGTTTTCCGTCACGGGGGTTTTGCTCCTTGCTGCCTTGATCGATCTCCGTTTCCTCGGGGGAACGATCTTTCGCCCTCGGGCGGCAACAGGCCTTGCCGTTCTGGTCGTTGCCGTATCCGTGCCCCTTTATGCGTCATCGCTTGGCCTTGTGCCGTACGATGTGTATGTCCTTGGATACCGGGGCGGCCCGGTCCTGCCGATCTTTCTGGTCGCGGCAGTGGCTCTGTCCGCCACGGGGAGGCATGTATTGTCCTTTGCGATTTTGCTTGCTGCCGCAACCCGTGAACTCGGATTGCTGCCCTCGGACAATTACTTCGATCACCTGACGGACGGACTGACGTTTATCCTATCGGCCGGCTTTTTGATTTTTTCCGCGCCCCGAAAGAAACTCTCCGTATAATATGGGAAACGAGAAATTTCCGGAAAACAGGAGCGCATGAAGCACGCACCGATACGGTCCTCGGTCGTTTTTCTGGCATGTTCCGTCCTTCTGAACGTCGCGGTGTATTCGGCCCTGCGGGTCGTGTTCTATATGATCTTCCGAATTCCGGCGGACCCCGTGCCCACGGCCATCTTACTCAAGTCCCTTTACATCGGGTTCAAGTTCGACCTCCGGCTTTCCCTTCTCATGAACGCTCCGGTCTTCGTCTTCTCCCTTCTCCGTCCGCTCAATATCTTTGCGTCCGCCTTCGGCCGGAGGCTCTGGACCGTCTACCTTCTCCTCGCCAATCTCTTTGTCCTCTTCGTCTATATCGTCGACTTCGGCCACTACGATTACCTCCAGAGCAGGCTCAACGTCACGGCTGTGCGCTTACTCTACAACCTGTCCACCTCCCTCCAGATGATCTGGGATACCTATCCGGTGGTCTGGTCCCTGCTCGGCCTCGGCATGTTCATCGCCGCCTTATGGTTTTTCATTTACCGCGCCGTTTCCTGGCTTTCGAGCTTCGACAGGCCGAAAAAGGCCGGTCGCCTGAGGACCGCGGCGACTTTCGCCCTGGTCATCCTTCTGATCGCCACCGGCATTTACGGCAAGCTCTCCTGGTACCCCCTGCGCTGGTCCGATGCCTTCTTCAGTCCCTACCAGTTTGCCTCCGCGCTTGCCTCAAACCCCGTGCTCTATTTCTTCGATACGGTCAAGAAAGAGATTTCGCCGTACGACCTCGAAAAGACCCGCGAGCACTACCCCCTCATGGCCGGCTACCTGGGCGTCGACCGCACGGACTCCGAGCGGCTGAGCTTTACACGCTTCATCGCCCCGAAGCAGCCTCGCAAGCGGAAGCTCAATGTCGTCATCGTTTTTCTCGAGTCCTTCGCGTTCTACAAGACCAGCGTCTTCGGCAATCCCCTTCGGTCATCCCCTCAATTCGACGAGATCGCAGGCAACGGGGCCCTCTTTCCCCGCTTCTACGTCCCGAGTACCGGCACCGCCCGCTCCGTGTTCGCCGCGGTTACCGGCATACCGGACGTTGAGACCCAAAACACCGCCTCGCGTAACCCCTTGATCATCAATCAAAACACGATCGTCAACGCATTCGAGGGTTATGAGAAGTTCTATTTTCTCGGCGGGAGCCTCAACTGGGCCAATATCCGGGGCTTCCTGTCCTCGAACATACCCGGACTCAGGATATACGAGGAAGGCAGCTACACCTCTCAGCGCGTCGACGTCTGGGGAATCTCCGACCTCCATCTCTTCGAGGAGGCAAACAAGGTGTTTCGCGCCCAGAACAAGCCTTTCTTCGCGTTCATCCAGACCTCCGGCAACCACCGCCCCTATAACATCCCGGAGGACAACCGTGGTTTCCCCAAGGTCGAGACCACCGACGAGGATGTCACGAGCCATGGTTTCGAGTCGGTCAAGGAGTACAACGCCTTCCGCTTCATGGATCACTCCATCGGATTTTTCATCAAGACCGCGAGCAGGGAAAGTTACTTCCGGGATACCGTCTTCGTCTTCTTTGGCGACCACGGCATTGGCGGAAATGCCGCGCATATACCGAAATCCGAGGAGCAGCTCCACCTGACCCACTTCCACGTCCCCCTCGTCATCTACGCCCCCGGCTTCATCCCCCCCGCGGTCTACGACGCCCCCGCAAGCGAAGTGGATATCCTGCCCACCGTGGCCGGGCTCGCCGACGTACCCTACCTCAATTCTACGCTCGGCCGCGACCTCTTCGACCCCCGCTTCGAGGGTACGCGCTACGCGTTTACCATCGGCAACCAGTCCGCTACCCCGGAAATCGGCCTTGTCGGCAAAGATTACTATTTCCTCATGCTCGCCGACGGCTCCCGAAAAAGCCTCCACGAATACGGCTCGGATACCCCCCGCGAGGATGTCGCCGGAAGATACCCCGTGGTCGCAGAGCAAATGGAAACCTTGACCCGCGCGATCTTCGAGACATCCCGCTATATGCCCTACTTCAACTCCCTGGAACGTGTAAGAGGAAAATAGGGGGCAGGGTAGGTTGCAGGAAGGCCAGAACCTCCTGCGCCGCCTCCCGCAGTATTTCCTCAGTATTTCCTCGTACGCTGCGATGTCCGGCGCCTCGCTGCCCCTCCGCTCGATGCCATCCGCCCCCTTCCGGGAGGACGCTCTCACCGGGGACATTCCTGATTCATCTCCGGGATGCGGGAGCGGAGTGTCCCCGCACATCCCTTGGCACCGGGCGGCACGCACGGATACTTTGCCGTATTCATGAAATGAACCACTCCGCGTGGTACAACGTACCGGCGTGGGTGCGCTATAATTTTACCATGCCTCTTTCCCGGATGACCTGCCCGGCTTGCGGGGCGGACCTTGCCTACGATTCCCACCAGGCGGAAAAAGGCCCGGACGGGAAGGAGATGTGCCCCTACCTGGGCCGGCCATACTCCAAGCTGCGGGCGGCGCACGATCTGATCTATTTCGGCAAATGGAGGAAGATGGACGCCACGACGACCGACATCCGGCGGGCCTACCATCAGATCGGAAGGCACCTGAAGGCGATCGGCGAGGTCCTGGGAACGAAGGATCTCCCCGCGGCGCGGCGGGATCTCGGCAAGGCGGTCGAGGCGTTCCAGGCGGGGGATCCCGAGGGGGAGTCTCCGGATTCCCTCCGGTTCATGGACCACGCCCTCTCCTACGCCCACACGGCGATCGACGATCTCCTGCACGAGGAGGGCCTGCCCCCCCACGACCCCATGGAATTCTCGAAATGGTACGACGCGGTGGAAGTGCCGTTCAAGGAGGAGTGGTGACCGGTACCGGTACTCGAGGAGGAAACCGATGATATCGCTCGAACGATACCCCAGGGAAATCACACTGCGCGACGGCGCAAGGCTTACCCTGCGTCCGATGGTCCCGGAGGATGCAGACCGGCTCTGGGATTTCTTCCGCCGGATCCCGCCGGAAGACAAGATGTTCTTCCGGGAGGACGTAAGCCGAAAAGAAGTGGTGGAACGGTGGGCGGAACATCTCGACTACGATTCGGTGCTTCCCATCCTCGCCCTCGAGGGGGACCGTGTGGTGGGAGATGCCACCCTCCACAGGAACAAGACCGGCTGGAAGCAGCGCGTCGGGACGGTCCGGGTCCAGATCGCTCCGGATTTCCGGAAGCGGGGCCTGGGCATGTCGATGATCCGGGAGATGCGGCACCTGGGCGAGAAGGCCGCCCTGCACTACCTCCTGGCCGAAGCGATCGAGGAGCAGCAGCCTGCGATACGGGCGTTCGAGAAGATGGGGTTCGTGCACGCAGTCGTGTACCGGAACTTCGTGAACGACCAGAAGGGCGCTCTGCACAATCTCGTCGTGCTGCTGTACCACATGACGTATTCCGAGGAGGAGATGTCCTTCTGATTTCCCGCGGATGTTTCCCTAAAGTTTTGCCGTTGACCGGACGATATCGTTACCCAAGGATGGCCGGGAGTCAGTCAACCCCAACCGGATCGGGGGCCTTACGGACACAGGCCCCCCGTTTTTTTTTGACGGGGGGGGGCGGGCCCGCATATCATGGAAACTCGTGACGTGAGGGGGGCGGCCGGGACTCATCCATGGGGAATCCATCCTTTTTCCAGCGCGCCAAGCGGTTCCTGCTGGGAGCTCCCCGCGACCTGTTCGATCCGAAGATCTTCCACAAGATCTCCCTGATCGCCTTCTTCGCGTGGATCGGCCTGGGCGCCGACGGGATCTCCTCGTCCTGCTACGGTCCCGAGGAGGCGTACCTCGCCCTGGGCGGCCACACGGTCTTGGCCATCTTCGTAGCCATCGCCACGGTATTCACGATCTTCATCATTTCGGGGAGTTACGCCCAGATCATCGAGGTATTCCCCTCCGGCGCGGGCGGGTACAACGTCGCCTCCAAGCTGCTCGGGGAGAAGGCCGGGGTCGTCTCGGGCTCGGCCCTGGTCATCGACTACGTGCTGACCATCACGATCTCCGTCGCCGCGGGAGCCGACGCGGTCTTCAGCTTCCTCCCCCTTTCCTGGGGTCCCTACAAGTTCTGGTTCATCGCTTTCATGATCATGACGCTTATCTGGCTCAACCTGCGCGGCGTGAAGGAGTCCGTGACCGTCCTCACCCCCATCTTCATGGCCTTCATGCTGAGCCACATCCCGCTTGTCCTCTATGCGGTGGGGCACCATGCCGCCGAACTGCCCACGGTGGCCTCCGCCGTCTCCACGGATCTGTCCGGCGCGGTCCGGGAGATGGGGTGGCTCGGGGTGGGGGCGATCCTCGTGCGCGCCTATACCATGGGCGCCGGGACGTACACGGGGATCGAGGCGATCAGCAACTCGATGCCGACGTTGCGCGAACCGAGGGTACAGACCGGGAAGAAGGCGATGCTGTACATGGCCGTCTCCCTCTCCTTCATTGCCGGCGGGATCATCCTGGGGTACGTACTGAACGACGTGCGGCCCACGGAGGGCAAGACCCTGAACGCCGTCCTCTTCGGGAAGCTCCTGGTAGGACTATGGGGGTCCGGCACGGGGGAAGTGGTGGTCGCGTTCGTCCTGGCCGCGGAGGCGGCCCTTTTGTTCGTTGCCGCCCAGACCGGGTTCCTCGGCGGCCCGCAGGTCCTCTCGAACATGGCGATCGACTCTTTCATGCCGCACCGGTTCGCCCACCTCTCCGAGAGGCTGGTGGCCAAGTACGGCATCTACTTCATGGGGGGGATGGCGTACCTGATGCTTTACATCACCGGGGGGTCGGTGAAGTACCTCGTCATCATGTACTCCATCAACGTGTTCATCACCTTCTCCCTCTCCCAGTTCGGGATGTGCGTGCACTGGTGGAAGGACCGCCACGAGGCGCAGGGGTGGAAGTTCGGGCTCGGGATGAACGGCGTCGGGTTCCTGCTGACCGCCTCGATCCTGTGCCTGACGGTGTGGATCAAGTTCCCGGAGGGGGGCTGGGTGACGCTGCTCATCACGGGGTCGTTCATCGTCGCCAGCTTCGTGATCCGGCGCCACTACCGGAAGGCCCAGGGGCACCTGCGGCGGCTTGACGAACTCCTTCTGCAGCTCCCCTCGGTCACCGTCCCGGCCGCGCAGGAACCTGCCCTCCGCCGGGACGCCCCGACGGCTATCCTCATGGTGTCCGGGTACAACGGCCTCGGCATGCACGTCTTCTTCTCCATCGTCCGGTCGTTCCCGGGGACCTTCCGGAACTTCGTGTTCCTCTCGGCGGGGGTCATCGACTCCAGCACGTTCAAGGGGGCGGACGAGGTGGAGAACCTGGGCCGGGACCTGAGCAGGCAACTCCAGAACTATGTCGAGTTCGTCAAGGGGCACGGGTATTACGCGGAGGCGCGCTGCGAGGTGGGGACGGAGGTGATCGAGATCATCGACCATCTCGCCGAGGGGGCCGCCGCGGATTTCCCCAACGCCGTATTCTTCGCGGGGCAGCTCGTGTTCAAGGAGGAGGGCTTCTTCAACCGGCTGCTCCACAACCATACCGCGTTCCTCGCACAGAAGAAGCTGGTGTTCGCGGGTCTTCCGATGATCGTCATGCCCATCCGGGTGCTGTAGGGTTGCGCCGGTTGGATTCGTGCGGGAAATGGGGTAGAAGGGGAGCCGGAACTAAGATGACGGGACGGGAGGTCGGCAAGGAGATGGCGGGAAGGGCATGCCGCAGACTCCTCCTCGCGCTGGCCCTGTCCCTTGCGCTTCTCCCCGTTCCCCTCGCGAGCGAGGATGGGCTCTTGGGCCCCGCGGCCGATCCCCATTCCCATTTCCGCAATCCCGAAAGTTGCCGCCAGTGCCATGTCTCCGATGAGTCCGCGCTGGAGCCGGACCGGTTTATCCCGGGTGCAGACGCGTTCTGCCTGGGTTGCCACTCGGCGGAGGGACTCGGGGTAACCCACTCCCGCAACATCCGGCCCACAGACCACCCTTCCGGCATGACGGTCCCGAACGACCTTCGGCTGGACGCCGAGGGGAGAATGTTCTGCCTCACCTGCCACAACGCGCACGGGCCGTTCCTCTCTCCGACCCGGGCGTTCGCGGCCCAGGAGCCGGAGAACCCGGGTGCCCCGGCGGGGACAGGGCCCGCCTTCCGGACCTACTTCGCGAGGCGGTCCGATCCCGTGCGGGGATTCGTCCCCCTGTGCGAAGGGTGCCACGGGAAACGATGAGGCAAACTCCCCATTTCGCTATCCGGCGACGGAACAAGCTGGTCAACCCGAGGCTCCAGGGAGGGGTGGCGATCCAGATCGCCGCCATCGTCCTCGTCGCCGGGTCGCTGGTTGCGCTGCTCCTGTTCCGTGACATCCGGCAGGCGCTTTGGGACGCCTCCTACAGCGGCCACTTCGGGTTTTCGACGCCCTTCCGGATCGTGAACGGAATCCTGGTCCGGCGGCTTCTTGTCCTGTTCGCCCTCGTCTTCGCGGGAGGATCGCTCGCGTTTCTGTGGTACGTTCGCAGGGTCCGGAGGGGGATCTTCCGGCTGGTGGAGGCGTTCCAGGCTTCCGGGGAGGGGGACCTCTCCTCCCCGGCGGATGCCCGGGGGCCGGGGGGGATCATCGATGTCGGGAAGGCAATCGACGACGTCCGGTCCCACACCCTCGCTCGTATCGGAGAAGTCCGGGGGGCGGTGGAAGCCATGCGGGCGTCCGCCCTGCCGGAAGAGGAGTTCACCAGGCGATGGGAAACGCTCAAGGGGAAGATCGAGAGGATCATCCCGTGAACCCGACGAGATGGGGGAAGACCAGCCCGGCCAGGAGTGTCTCTTTCTGGGGAAGGTTCCTTCTTTTCTGGCTGGTGATTTCCGGATTGGGAACGCTTTCCCTGTTTCTTTTCCTTTTCCGGTTTTTCTCGTCTCCTCTCACGGGCGGGTACGGCGCATCGTTTTACGCCCTGCGACACCTGGCGGAGATCCTGCCTTCCGTCGTCGCCCTTTCCATGCTGGCCTACGTCCTCCTCGTCGGCGGGGGCGCGGCCCTGCTCTGCATCGCCTTGATCCACAGGATCGCCGGCCCGATCTTCCGGCTGGAGAGGGCTCTGGAGAACTGCCTCGACGGGGAGCCGGTCAAGCCGTTCTTTCTCCGCCACGGCGATCTGGTTCAGGAGCTCGCCTCGGCGTTCAACGGGTTCGTGGGCCGGCTGCGGGAGGACCGGCAGAGGTGGACGAGTGTCATGGAGAACGCGGATCGCCTTTGCCTTCAGGAGCGGGAGACGTGTCGCGTCGAAATGGAAAGGGCCCTGGCCGAGCTGGACACTCTCCTTTCCCGGTACCGCTAAACGGGTCCACCGGCCCCGATCGCATGGCTGCGAAAGAGCCATTGGCGAAGGGGGAAGTTATCGACTTGTCCGATCGGCGGATTTTTGCGAAGATAGGGGAAAAGAAGCGGGAATGGGCGGAATATCCTCGAAGGAGGTCGGCATATGAATGCGATCCGCAAGGCGGGCTGGTTTCTCTCATTGGCTTTGATGATGGCGTGCTGGATGGGAGTGCTCGGGTCGATCCGGGGGGAGGCACTGGCAGGCGTCATCCCGTCCCGCGGGACGGACGGCGCGGCGGTCCGGGACGCCGACATCGGGAGGCTCCAGGCATTGTTGGAAAAGAAGATCGTCCTCCAGAAGCTCACGGACTACGGGGTTTCCTCGGAGGAGGCGATGGCCAAGATCCGCGCCATGACCGACAGGGATCTGCACCGCCTGGCCTCTCTCACCGACAGGGCTGCCGAAGGGGCGGATGACGCGCTCGGGTTCCTGATCGGAGCGGCGATCCTGATCATCCTCATCATCGTGATCGTCAAGCTGATGAACAAGGAGATCGTCATCCGCTGAACATGACGGGGAGAGCCATTCTGGGCGCCGTCCTGATCGCAGGCGGCGCCCTTTTCGTTCCGGGGGGGTGCTCGCGGGATACCGGGATCCGGGGGTGGGGAGCCTCTGCCCCGGGGACGGCGGCAAGCGTCCCGGCGCTCGGTTCGACCGTGATCCCGGAAGTTCCCTTCCTGCCGCAGGAAGAGGACACCTGCGGCCCCTCATCGCTCGCGATGCTTCTTCGGTTTCACGGGAAGGAAGCACGAACCGGGGAGATCGCACGGGAAACGAGGACCGCGGGGCTCCGGGGAACGCTCATCACCGACCTGGCGGAGGCCGCGAGGAAGCGGGGGTTCGAGGCGGAGGTCGTGGACCTCGATCTTCCACGCCTGCGGGAAAAGATTTCGGAAGGAATCCCCGTGATCCTGCTGGTGGACCTGGGGACCTGGATCTATAGCCGCCCGCACTACCTGCTGGCCTTCGGCGTGACTTCCGAAGGGGTGGTGGCCCACTCGGGGAGGGAAGAGAGGAAAGTGATTCCCTTCTCCACGCTGGACGCGCAGTGGGCGAAGATGGGGCGGCTGGCGATCGTCGTGAGAAGGGGGGCTTCTTGACGGGAAGGACCCTGGCTCGCCGGCCTCCAGAGATCCATTCCCTCAGATCCCGGCATTCGAGGGCCGCTGCATCCGCGCCGGCTTCGTTGCCCGCCCTCACCGTACCGCGGCGGGTACGCCTCGGCCGGGCGCCTCGCCGGACGGGGCGCATCGACCCTCTCGGTGCACGGCCTCTTCAGGAACGGACCTCTGGATGCCGGGGGGCTCCGTTATCAAACGGTCGCAATCTTCGCCCGCTCGCTGCCGTTCCGCTCGCCGCAAACCTAACCTCGCTCCACAGGCCGCTTCGTGGGACCCCCCGCATCGCCTCGGGTCCCCGGTTGCGTTGCCGCGGTCTGCGGCGGAGCCTGTCCCTGGTGCCCTCGCAACAAGACGCAACCGGGGTTGCGCTGACTCAGAGGGGGGCCGCTCGCTTCGTCGCAAACGCCCCGGCTTGCGAGGCCCTGATCCGCTCCGCTGCCTTGGAGGGGGTCTTCGCTTCGTCGCTCGACGTGCGATACACCCGCACGTCTGCGCTCGCCCTTCCTCCCCGAAAAGCTCCGCTCACACCCCTCCTGCGGCTGCTGCGCGCTGTCGACCTCGCCAACGGGGGGGCAGGGGCCGGCTCCCCTCCTTGAGGAGGGACTTACGCGATGGGGACCCGGAGGGGGCCATGGGGGAGGGGGGCCCTTACCCGTCGATGGTTCCTCCGGTAGAATCGAGGGGAGATGGATACCCTTTACGCACTCCCCCTGTTCGTGGAAGTGGCGGTGCCCCTTCCGATCGACCATCCTTTCACCTATCGCGTTCCGTTGGGACAGCAGGCGCGCGCGCAGGTCGGCGTCCGCGTTCTGGTTCCGTTCGGGCGCCGAAAGGTCACCGGGCTGATTACCGCGCTTGCGGACGGTTCTTCCCTGGGAGAACGGGAGGCCCGGGAGGTCCTCGCGTTTCTGGACGACGAGCCGTACGTCTCCCCCGCACACCTCGCATTTCTTTCCGCCGCAGCCCGTGAGTGCCTGGCCCCCCTGGGCGAGATGCTGCGGGCGGCGCTCCCCGGGGGTCTCCCGCGTCGGGAGGCACCGGCGTCCCCGAGAACCGAGATGGTATACCGCGCGGCGGACAGCTCCCCCGATGCATCGTTGACGCCCAAGCAGCGCAAGGTCTACGCGGCCGTTCTCGGGGCGGGGGAGATCTCCTCGCCGGACCTGTCGGCGCTCGTCCCCGGAGGGTCGGAGGTCGCCCGAAGGCTCGCCGCGAAGGGGATCCTTGCCGGTTCGGTGCGGGAGAAGTCCCAACCGCTTTCCGCCCCTCGTCTGTTCGACGCCACCGGGGTGCTCGTCCCCACTTCCCACCAGGAGGCGGCCCTTGCGAGGACCGGCGTAGCCATCGCGTCCGGCGGGTTCGCCGCCTTCGTTCTCCACGGGATCACCGGGTCGGGGAAGACCGAGGTGTACCTGAGGGCGATCGAGCAGGCCCGGCTCACCGGGAGACAGACGGTGTACCTGGTACCCGAGATCGCGCTCACCCCGCAGCTTTTGGGCCGTGTCCTGACGCGGTTCGGGGAGGGGGCGGCGGTCCTCCACAGCGGACTCACGCGGGCCGAACGTGCCTTCCAGTGGCGAAGGATCCGGGCGGGCGAGGTCTTCCTATGCATCGGGGCGCGCTCCGCCGTGTTCTCGCCCTTTTCGTCCCCGGGGCTGTTCATCGTCGACGAGGAGCACGATTCGGCCTACAAGCAGGAGGAGGGGGTCCGCTACCAGGCGCGGGACCTTGCCGTAATGCGCGCGAAGATGGAGGGGGCGGTCGTTCTCCTGGGCTCCGCCACCCCCTCCGCGGAGTCGATCCACCTCGTCCGGTCGGGGGAAGCGACGCTATTGTCTCTCCCGGAGAGGATCGGTACGCGGCATCTTCCCTCGATCTCTGTCGTGGACCTGAAGGGCCAGGCGGCGCGCAGGGGCGCGGACCGGTACTTCTCGCCCGAGCTGGAGGACGCGGTCGAGGAGACGCTCTCCCGGGGGGAGAAGGCGATGCTGTTTCTCAACCGGCGCGGCTATGCGCCGGCCCTGACCTGCCTGGACTGCGGGACGACCGTCCAGTGCCGGAACTGTCAGGTGTCGCTCACCTACCACAAGCAGGACGGGGCCCTTCTGTGCCATTACTGCAGCGCGAAGGAGGTTCCTCCCGAGCGATGCGGTGTCTGCGGAGGGCACAAGGTGGCGCAGGTCGGGATCGGCACGGAGCGGCTGGTCGCGTGGGCCGCCAAGAGGTGGAAGGAGGCCCGGGTTGCGCGGCTCGACTCGGACCTCGGCCGGAAGAAGGGTTTCTACGGGGAGGTCCTCTCCCGGATGCAGCGGGGGGAGGTGGACATCCTCGTAGGCACGCAGATCATCGCCAAGGGGCACGACTTCCCCGAGGTGACATTCGTGGGCGTGCTCCTCGCCGACCAGTCGCTCTCCTTCCCGGATTTCCGGTCGGCGGAGCGGACGTTCCAGATCCTGACCCAGGTGTCGGGGCGAGCGGGGCGGGGGGACAGGCCCGGGACGGTCATCATCCAGACCCTGTCGCCGGAGCACGTCTGCATCCGGAAGGCGGCCGAGCACGACTTCCACGGGTTCATGGAAGCGGAACTGGCGGAACGGGAGTCGCTTGGCTACCCGCCGTTCGGCCGCATGCTCCTGTTGCGTTTCTGGGGGCCGAAACTCGAGCGCATCCGGGAGGTCGCCGAGAGCGTGGCGGAGGCGCTTTCCCGGCCGCTTTCCGAGGCGGGGATCCGGTTGCTGGGTCCAGCGCCGTCTCCCATCGCGCGGGTCAAGAGGAAATACCGCTACCAGATCCTGCTGAAGATCCCCCCGCGGTTCTCTGTCGGCGCGTTCTTCCCGGAAATTTTTCGCCCCCTGCGCGATATTGTGAAGAAGGCCGGCGTCCGGATGGAGGCCGATGTCGACCCCTACAACCTCATGGTGTGAAAAGTTCAGGGACGTTCTTAAAACTTTTCATCCCCGCGACCCATAAGCGCGCCGGGAGCGGCTTTGGCTCCGGGAATCCCGGCTCGCGATCCGCCGGGGGCCTCCCCGGCCGGACACAAAGGGGGCCCCTCCTGCGGCTGCTCCGCGCCAGAGCGCCCTCACAACGGGGCGCACCACCGAGGCGCCCGCCGCAGGGATTCCGCTCGCTCCGCAAATGCTTTGGATTGCGGGGCCTTAACCCGCTTCGCTGCCTTGGAGGGGGTCTTCGCTTCGTCGCTCGACGTGCGATGAACCCGCACGTCTGCGCTCCGGCCTCCAGGGGTCCATTCCCGGAAGATCCCGGCATTCGAGGGCCGCTGCATCCGCTCCGGCTTCGTTGCCCCCCTCACCGTACCGCAGTGGGTACGCTTTGGTCGAGCGCCTCGCCGGAAGCGGCGCATCGACCCTCTCGGTGCACGGCCTCTTCGGCAACGGACCCCTGGAGGCCGGCCTCACTTCGCCCCCCATCCTGCGGCTGTTGCGCTCTATACCGGGGGACCCGGGGCGACGCGGGGGGTTCCGCGAAGCGGCCTGTGGAGCGAGGAAGAAATCGCGTCGAGCGGAACCGGCAGCGAGCGGGCGCAGGTCGCGAGCGTAGCGGAAGCCCCCCGCGAGCCAGGGTCCCCGAGTTTCTCCTAGTGCAGAGAGCGCAGGAGTCCGTCGATGGCACGTGATTTGCGCCGCGTCCGGTCAAATACTCCATCAAGGAGGTTAGGCCATGCGGGTGCATTACATTCTGAATCACGGCGCTGCGCCGGAATCGAAGCTGGCGGACGTGGAAATCCACTTCGAGGAAGGGATCCTTTCCGGACTCAAACTGGTAGGATGTTCGGTCTGGCGGTCGAAAAAGGGGGAAGGCCCGGCGGTCCTCGTCCCCTCGAGGTCCTACGCCACCGCCGGCGGGATCCGGTATTACGAGCTTCTGCGCTCTTCGGAAGAGGGGGGAACGGCCGAGGATGCGCGCGGCAAGATCGCCGTCAGGAACTTCCGGCAGTACATCCGTGACGAATATCTGAAGATCGCGAATCTTCCGCAGGGGGAGGAAACGAGGAAGGGAAAAACATCTGCCGGGAGGTGACGGCCCGTGAAGGGATGCGCGGGGGGAAGCGTCGGCAGCGAGGAAGGCCGTTCTTCCCTCCCCTCCCCGAAGGGATGCTCGATCCCCGGCGGCCTGCGGGCGGAGACGGGGGCCGGTTCAGAAGGGCCTGGGGCCCGGGCGCTCGACGGCGATGCGGAGCGCCTCCTCCGGTGAGGAGGAATACGCTTTCCTCGCCAGGCGCAACAGGCCGATCATGTTGCCGCCCCTCTCCTTCGCGCGGCGCTCCACCACCGAACCGATGGGAACTTTCGTCTTCCTGACGTAATCCACCTGATAAACGGTTACGTTTCTCATGAATGACCCCACCGTACCGTTATGTAACTAAAAGTAAAACAAAATTCTGAAATAATCAATAGAAAAAACAGGTGTAATTTTTCCCTGGGCCGCCCTACAATCGTTCCTTGCGCTTTTCTTCGAAAGTTCCGGATCGAGGAGTGACCGATGAAGACCAGGGACATCCATTTCCTCATCATGGTGGTCGTTGTCGTCGGATTTCTCGTCATCCTCTCCGTGACGGGGCGTCAACGGTACCTGACCCGGACGCCGCCCCACCTTTCGGCCGCCTCCGACATGGAGTGCTTCTCCTGCCACGACGAAGGGAAACAGTTCCCGATGACCAAGGAGCACCCGCTCCGCAAGAAAAACTGCCGCCAGTGCCACCGGTTCGAAAGAGGATAGCGGCCGCCCCCGGGACGGCGAAGACCCCTCGCTTCGGAGCGCACGTCTCGGTGGCGGGGGGGCTCGCCACCGCCCCGGGCAGGGGTGTGCGGATCGGGGCGGACGTCCTGCAGATCTTCTCCAAGCAGAACACCCGGTGGATGGGAAAGGCCCTCGGGGAGGAGGAAGCCGGGTCCTTCCGCGAAGAGGGCGCCCGCTCGGGCGTCCGGACGGTCGCCATCCATTGCGCCTACCTGATCAACCTCGCTTCCGCCAAGGAGGCGGTGAGGACCCGCTCCCTCTACGCGCTGGAGGACGAGGCGGCGCGCGCGGCGATGCTCGGCGTCCCGTATCTCGTCATGCACCCCGGTTCGTCCGGGGACGACCCGGAGGAGACGGGGGAAGGGCGGATTACTTCTGCTCTTCGCGCATTTGGCCGGTTTCCCCGGGGGGTGACCCTTCTTCTGGAAAACACGGCGGGACAGGGAAATTCGATCGGCCGGACGATGGAACAGCTCCGCCGCCTGATCGACGCCTCCGGGGCGCCGCCTGACATAGCGGTCTGCCTCGACAGCGCGCACCTCTTCGAAGCGGGGTATGATATAGCAGCCGAGAAAGGGTGGGAGAGGCTCCTCGAGGAGATCGCCCGCCACGGGATCTTCCCGCTCGTACGGATGTGGCATCTGAACGACTCGAAGACGGACCTCGGCAGCCGGGTCGACCGCCATTTCCACATCGGCGAGGGAAAGATCGGGCTTCCGGGATTCCGCCGGATTGTGACGCACCCCGCATTCCGGACCCTGCCGATGGTGCTGGAGACGCCCAAGGACGGAGTGGACGAGTTCGAGAAGGACATACAAAACCTGGCGGCGCTCAGGAACCTCTGCGACGCCGGGGATCGGGAGTAACGCAGATGGACTACGAGGGGATCAAGGGCCTGGCCAAGCATCACAAGCAGGCCTTCGGGCGGATCGTGAAGTGCGAAATGTACCAACTGGAAAAGGGGAAGATCCTGGCCCTCACCCGTATGCATGACGACTACCACGACATGAACCTCGCGATCCTTTTGGACGACTCCTACCGCATCGAGGAGATCGGAGGGAAAATGGACCGGATCCCCTACCCGTGCTGCGAGGAGAAACCGCTTGCCATGCTTTCGGACCTCACGGGGATCTCCGTCCTCGAGCGGGGGGGCTTGAAGAAGGTGAAGGAACGGATCCCACGGAACGCCGGGTGCAGCCACGTCTACGAGATGATCGAATCGACCTTCCGGGCGATCTTCGTCGGCTCGTACAGCATCGTCGACCGGAATTGGAACGGAGTCCTCTCCCTGGACCTGGAGGAGCACCGCCAGCTGGGCCTTGCGTCACCGATCCTCGCCGACACCTGCTACGCCTTCAACCGGGCGTCGGCCGACGAAGAGATCCTCCAGCGGTCTCGGAGGAAAGTCGAGGAAGCAAAGAAGAAGATGGAGGCGATCGAGGCGGTCAAGGGAGGGAAGTAGCCCTCCTCCCGGCCCCGCAGGGAACCTTTTCCGCCGGTCGGGGTTCTCCTATCGCGAGGGCAAACAGCCCCGGCCGACGCCGCTCGCGCGGCTGTCGAAATCTTCGTAACGCGAGGTGGGTGATGCGCCGAAACCTCATTCCGGCTACGCTGGCGATCGTCTTTCTGGCATCCGTTCTTCCCTTTCCCGTCTTTTCCGCCGAATATCCCTCCCGCGTCGACCGGGTGGTGCTCTACCCTGACATGGCCGAGGTCACCCGCGTGGTGGAGGTGGACCGGCCGGAGGCGATTGTCGCCCTTCCCGGCCTTACCCCCAATCTCCTGCCGGATACCCTCTCGGCGAGGGTTTTAAGCGGCGCCGCGCGGATCACGGGGGTGTCCGTCGAGGACCTCTTCCGGACCGAACCGGTCGACGAGCGTGTGGGCGAGCTCACCCGGCGGATCGAGGAGCTGTCCGACGGGAAGAGGCGGGCGGAGGAGGCGGCGGCGGCCGGCCGCCGCGAAAAGGACCTGCTGGAGCGTGGCGTCCTCGCAATCTATGCCCCGGGAGAGGTGGCGAAGGACGGGGAGAAAGGGCGCCCCCCCCGTCTTTCCGTCGCGGAGGTCGATGCGGCTCTCTCCCTCTACCGTGCCCGGGTCGAGGGGCTCGACGGAAACGTGTTCGAGAACGACCGGAGGGCTCGGGAGCTGGAGAAAAAGATCGCGGCCGCCCGGCAGGAACTGGACAAGATCCGGAACCCGCGCCCGACCCAGGAGAAGGTCGTCCGGGTCGACCTCGCCCCCGCCGGGAAGTGCCGCCTCGCCGTCACCTACCGGGTCCCGGCGGCGGGGTTTGTTCCCCTCTACAACGCGAGGCTTGGGCCCGGGACGGGGACCCTTTCCCTGGA
This sequence comes from Deltaproteobacteria bacterium CSP1-8, assembly GCA_001443455.1. Taxonomy (GTDB): domain Bacteria; phylum Desulfobacterota; class Deferrimicrobia; order Deferrimicrobiales; family Deferrimicrobiaceae; genus CSP1-8. The sequence continues at coordinate 58,527 of LDXO01000007.1, forward strand.
GCTCATCGCGGAAGGCTGGCAGCGGACAGGCGAGGACTGGAAGGAGGCGACCCTCACCTTCTCGACCGCGAGGCCGGGACGAACGGCCCAGCTGCCCCCCCTTCCTCCCTGGGAGCTCGATTTCCCCCAGCCCCCGGTCGCGCGCCCGATGATGAAGATGCGCACCGAGGCGGCGGATGCGTTGCTTGCCGGAGCGCCCGCCTCCGAGGCAAAGGAGGAAGCCGCCCTCCCGCCGCCGGCGAGGAGATTCGCCTCGCTCGAGGCGACCCTGGAGGGAAGACATGCGCTCGGCGGCAACGGGGAGAGGAAGACGTTCCTCCTTGCCCGCCAGGAACAGAAGGCGAACGTTGCGTGGCGCGCCGTCCCGAAGATGATCGAGGGAGCGTTTCTCGCGGCGACCGGCAGGAACGAGACCGGCCTGCCGGTGTTCGCGGCGCCCGCAGCGCTTTTCCTCGAAGACGCCTACGTGGGAAAGGGGCGCCTCCCGGACATCCCGGATGGGGAGGAATTCAAGATCGACTTCGGGCAGGACCCGGGCGTTCGGATCAAGCGAAAGGAACTGGAGCGGAAACGGGAGGAGGGCGGGGTCTTCGCGAAGGTGAAGAGGGTGAGGTTCCGGTACGAGATCACGGTGCAGAACTTCCGGAAAGAAACGGTGCCGCTCACCGTCCTCGACCAGATTCCGTTCCCCCGGCACAAGGACATCGCGGTGAAGGACGTGGAGATTGCCGGCGGAGGAAAGGCAGGAGAGCAGGGGGAGATCACGTGGGAGTTCCCGCTTGCGGGGGGAGAAAAAAAGGTGCTGGGGCTCTCCTTCACGGTGGAGTACCCGGCGGACAAGGAGATCCATGGGCTCTGAACGGCAGGTGAACCGGCTGGCGGAAATCCTCGTCCGGCATTCGGTCAAGGCGAAACGGGGCGAGATCGTCCGGATCTCGGGAAGCGAGCTGTCCCAACCTCTCGCCCTGGCGGTCTACCGCGAGGTGCTGCGGGCGGGAGCCCACCCGCTCCTTGCGGTCGGGTTCGAGGACGCGCAGAGGATCTTCTTCGAGGAGGCTTCCGCGGAGCAGATCCGCCACCTTCCGCCTACCAAGCGGTACGAGGCGAAGAGGATCGACGCCGACATCATCCTCCTGGCCCCGTCGAACACCCGGCAATTGAGCCACATCCCGCCGAAGAGGATGGCCGAGCGGCGGAAGGCGCTCAAACCGGTTTCCGAGATCGTCCTGCGCAGGGTCCGCTGGGTCCTGACCAACTTCCCGACCGAGGCGCTCTCCCAGGAGTGCGACCGGTCCCTCCCCGAGTACGAGAAGTTCTACTATCGCGCCGTCTTGCAGGACTGGGCCGCGATGGCGAGGATGCTGGGACGGGCAAAAAGGATCCTCGAGAGGAGCCGCTCCGTCCGCATCGTGGGGAAGGAGACCGACCTTTCCTTTTCCATCAGGGGGCGGAAGGCGATCCCGTGCGCGGGGGAGTACAACATGCCGGACGGGGAGATCTTCACGGGCCCCGTGGAGACTTCCGCCTCCGGGAAGGTCTTCTTCGAGTTTCCCGCGATCGCGGGGGGCCGGGAGGTGTCGGGGATCCGCCTGACATTCCGGCGGGGGAAGGTCGTGGAGGCCACGGCAGAGAAGAACGAGGCGTATCTGAAGGAGATGCTTGCTGCCGACCCCGGGGCCTCCCGGCTGGGCGAGTTCGGGATCGGGGCGAATGCAGGGGTGACGGCTTTCACCCGCGACATCCTCCTGGACGAGAAGATGGGAGGGACGATCCACCTGGCCGTCGGCCGCTCCTATCCCGAGTCGGGGGGGAGGAACCGGTCCGCCGTCCACTGGGACATGATCAAGGACCTGCGCAAGGAGGGGGAGCTCTACCTGGACGGCAAACCGGTATTGCGGACGGGCCACCTGTTCGGAAAGGTTCCCGCGGGGATGCGGAAGCGGGGACAGGGTCCGTGAACCGTGTCTTGATCGTCGGCTGCGGGGACATCGGCAGGCGCGTGGCGCGGCTGTGGCGGGAAGAAGGGGTCCCGGTATGCGCTCTCGCCCGCTCGTCGCAAAGCGCGCGGCGGCTGGAAGTCCTGGGCATCACCCCGGTGGCGGGGGACCTCGACGAACCGGAGTCGCTTGCCGGCCTGCCGACGAAGGGCGCACTGGCGTACTACCTCGCCCCTCCGCCGGGAAGGGGGGAGACGGATCCGCGGATGCGGGCGTTCCTGGAATGCATCCCGCCCGGGGAGGAACCGGAAACCATCGTGTACATGAGCACGACTGCGGTGTACGGGGATCTTCGCGGTGGGTGGGCGACGGAGGAGACCCCGCCCTCGCCGTCTGCGGCGCGCGGGATGCGTCGCCTCGACGCCGAGAACGCCCTTCTTGCGTGGGGGCGCCAGGGAAGCGTCCCCGTGGTGATCCTGCGCGTCGCGGGGATCTACGGGCCGGGCCGGCTGCCCATCGAAAAGGTGCGGGAGGGCGCTCCGGTGCTCGCCGGGAACGATTCTCCGTTCAGCAACCGGATCCACTCCGAGGACCTCGCCCGGGTCTGCGTCGCGGCCGCGAGGCGGGGAACGGGCGGGGCCGTCTACAACGTGAGCGACGGGCAACCCGGAACCATCGCCCAGTACTATTGCGCCGTCGCCGACCTGCTCGGAGTCCCGCGACCTCCCACGATGACGATGGCCGAGGCAAGGCGGGTGATGAGCCAGGCGATGCTTTCCTACCTCTCCGAATCCAAAAGGGTCGACAACCGGAAGATGCGGGAGCAACTGGGGGTTACGCTTCTCCATCCCACCCTGGAGACGGGCCTCGCGGCCAGCCTGGACGGGGAAGAATAAGCGGGTTTCCTCCGGCAACAGCCCGATCCGATTATTGGGCCTCCGGGGCCCTGGGCATGATCACCACGTCGATTCGCCGGTTGATCGCCCGTCCTTCCTCGGTGTCGTTGGACGCCAGGGGCCTGCTGGAACCGTACCCGACGGAGGAAATCCGCTCCTCGGGGAGGGTTCCGTTGGCCACGAAGTAGGCGCGGACCGCTTCCGCCCTTTTCTGCGACAGGTGTTCGTTCAGCGCCTTCGTCCCCGTGCTGTCCGTGTGCCCCTCCACGGTGACGTCGGGCTCGCCGAACGTGCGGATGGCCCGCTGCACCTTGGTCAACAGGCCGTAGTTGTCGGGCAGGATCACTTCCTTGCCCACGGGGAAACGGATTTCCCGCAGCCGGATCACGAGGCGGTTCCCCTCCTTGTAGACCTCCGCCTCGTTCGGGGCGAAGAAGGCCCGGACGTCGTTGTACTTGAGCTGGAACTCCCTTTCCGCTGCCAGCCGCTCCTTCTCGGCCCGGACCCGCTCGGTCTCGCCCTCCAGGGCGGCGATCTGCTTCCTCGAGGCTTCGTCCAAGGCGGCGATCTTCCTCCGCGCGGTCTCGTCCAGGGTGGCGAGCCGCTTTTGCGTGGATACCTGGAGGTCGGTCAGCTCTCTCTTCCTGGCCTCGAGTTCCGCATGCTGGGACCTCACCTTGCCCGCGAGGAACTGCTGGTCCTTCTGCAGCCCGTCGATCGATCCGAGGATGTTCTCCACCTGCAGGTCGATCGGTTCGGAGCGCATGTCGGAGACCGAGAGCTTCCCCGTGATCCTGCTCAATATACCTTCCATCCAGAGGGCGGTCTGCTCCGGCTGCATGGTGCGGATCTTCTCGCTCTGCCGGGTCACCTGGACAAGTCGGCGGGCATGGAAGACCGCCTCGGCCGCATTCGCCTGCACGTTCTCTTTCTGGTATCGCTGCCCGGAGATGAAGGCATCGGCCTCCCCCAGTTTCCTTTTCGCGCCCGTAAGCGTTTCCGGGGCCAGCTTCCGCGCGCTTTCCTTCTCCGCCTGCCCGATCAGATTCCGCACCTCGCCCAGGGTTTGCTCCTTGATCGCCCGCAGCTCGAGCTGGTCGAAGGCGCCGGCGACCTTCCCCTGGTTTCTGCGGGCCCAGTCCAGATCGTTGTTCTCGATCGCCTTGGTCAGGTCGAGGAACGATTCCTCCACCCCGGCGTAATCCTTCCCGAAGTTTGTGGCACCGGCGGCCCGGGCCAGCTCGCGTGCCCGGATGGCGTCGGGGATCGCCGGTTTGGCCACTTCCGTCATTTCTTTTGCCCGCTGGAGCCCGGCCCGGCCGTAGGCGACGTCCTGCAGGATCCCGGAGAGGGGTTCCCCGCGTGCCAGGCCTTTCTTCGCTTCCCCGAGCGACGTCTCGGCCCTGGCGAACCAGGTCGGCGACAGGACGTTGACCCGGTCTTTCCTCGCCGTTCCGATATCGTTTTCCAGGAGGTTGACCTGTTCCGCGGGACTTTCCGTCGTCGCGATCGGCTCCACCTTCAGTTTGCCCGGACCCGCGCACCCTCCCAGGAGAGTAACGACGGCGATGAGCGCCGGCAGGATGACAAGAGTTCCTTCCCCTCTCATACCTTCCTCCTTTCGGGGAACCCCCGCGGAAAGAGCACCCTTGCGGGTACCGTATGGAAATCAGTATACCGGAACGGGATGCCCGGGCGGAACGCCCCTGCTTCCCCGATGCGGTGGAATACCCCGATCCGTATCTTTTGGGATTGGGGTGGTCCACGGATTCCGCCCTGTCGTATACTGATACGGCTGTTTTGTTTTCCTCGCCCCTCCCGGGCCGCGGCCCGGGAGGGCGAGCATTTCTCTTAGGAAACGGGAAAGGAGAACCGATGAAACTCCGTTGGGGGGCGGCGGCGGCCGCACTGCTTCTGGCCGGTCACGGTAGCGCGGGGGATGCTCCGAAGCTTACGGACCAGAAGGACAAGGTCAGCTACAGCATCGGGATAGACATCGGCAACAACCTGAAAAGGCAGTCGATCGATATCGCCCCGGACCTCCTCGCGAAAGGGGTCCGGGACGCCATGTCCGGCGGGGAAACCCTTCTTTCCGCCGAGGAGATGCGAGAGACGCTGATCGCCCTGCAGAAGGAGACGATGGCCAAGGCCCAGGAGCAACGGAAGCAGGTCGCGGAAAAGAACAAGAAGGAGGGGGAGACCTTCCTGGCCGGGAACAGGAAGAAGGAGGGAGTCGTCACCCTCCCGAGCGGTCTGCAGTACAAGGTGGTCAAGGCGGGCGACGGCGCCTCGCCGAAGGAAACCGACACGGTGGAGACCAACTACCGGGGCACCCTGATCGACGGAACCGAGTTCGACAGCTCCTACAAACGGGGGCAGGCGGCGGTCTTCCCGGTCAACGGGGTCATCCCGGGATGGACCGAGGCGCTCCAGCGGATGAAGGTCGGCGACAAGTGGCAACTTTTTCTCCCGCCCGAACTCGCCTACGGGGAGCAGGGCGCCGGGCCGATCGGGCCGAACTCGACCCTCATCTTCGATGTCGAGCTGATGTCGGTCAAAAGGGAGGCGGAAGCGGAGCAAGCCGGGCAAGGCAGTCCCGCGGGGAATCGCTGACAAACTCGCCCGTTTCGCGGGCGGAATGTGTAAATAGTAACGATGAAAATACCACCGGCACGGCTGTGAACAGGCCGTACCGGTTCCAGGGGGAGGAGACCCATGAAAAAATCGAATGTCGGTATGCTGTTCGCCTTGCTCTTTCTGGTTGCCCTGGGGGTCGGGCCGGGATCCCGTACCGCCTGGAGCGAACCGGCTAAATCCTTTCCTACCCGGCAGCTCACCTACCTGGTCTGCTTCGACCCGGGCGGCCAGTCCGACCGCGAGGCGCGGCGGCAGGCGCCCCTGCTCGAGAAGTTCCTCGGCCAGAACGTGATCATCGACTACAAGATCGGCGGAGGGGGAGCGCTCGGATGGAGGGTGCTCACAAAGGCCAAGCCCGACGGCTACACGTTCGCCGGCTTCAATATCCCCCACGTCATCCTCCAGCCTTTGCAGCAGGATGTCGGCTACAAGACCGAGGAGATCGTTCCTCTCTTCATCTTCCACAAGACCCCGCTGGCCCTGGCGGTGCTCGAGACCAGCCCGTTCAAGACCTTAAAGGACCTGATCGACCACGCGAAGAAGAACCCTTACCTCGTTTCCGTCGGGGGGTCGGGTGCCTACACGGGCTACCACATGGCGACGCTTAGGTTCGAGAAATTGATCGGCGCCAAGCTCACGTACGTTCCTTACACCGGGGCAGCCCCGCAGATGACGTCCTTCCTGGGAGGCCACCTCGTCGCCGTCTTCGGCGCGTCGGACGACCTGACCCGATACAGGGACAAGGTGCGGATCCTTGGGTTTGCAACGGACAAGCGGTTCCCCGGGTTTCCCGACGTTCCGACGCTCAAGGAACAGGGAATCGACATGGTGGAGGGCGTCGACCGCGGGGTAGCCGTTCCTCCAGGGACGCCTCCCGACGTCATCAAGAAGCTGGAGGCGGCCTTTATGGACATCGCCAGCAAGCCGGAATTCCAGGAGGAGCAGCGGAAGAACGGATTCATCCCCCTGGCGATCGGCCACGAGGAGGGGAAGGAATACCTGAAGAGGATGACGGCGCTTTACACGGAAATTTTCGCCGAGGTGAAGAAAAGGTAATCCGGGAGACGAAAGGCCAGGCTGCGGGAGTGCAATGAGGAGCCAGAGGAGAGGGGATATCGTCGCAGGCTGCTTCATTGCGCTCCTCGGCGCGGTGGTCATCATCGCCGCGTCGCGGATCCCCGGGGATCCCGAGGAGCGGCTGCCGCCGAGGACCCTTCCCTACGCCGTCGGCTTCATGACGCTGGCAGGAGGCGCAGGCCTCGCGTTCAGGTCCTGGCGCTACCGTGGACAGGACCTGGCAATCAAGTGGCCCGACCGGGATGGGGCGCTGCGGATCGCGGTGAACCTCCTCCTGCTGGTCCTTTACATCGCCCTCATCGAACCTCTCGGGATGCCCATCGTCACGGCCTTATACGTCGCCGCGGCGATCTGGTACATCGACCGGAAGCGGATCGTCGCCGCGCTCCTCACCGGCGCGGGTTCCGGCGTGGTCGTCTATTACCTGTTCATCAAGCTCCTGGAGCTCCAGTTTCCTCTGGGACTTCTGCAAAGATAGAGGAAAAGGGTGCTCTTTTCCTGGGACCTTCTGATACAGGGCTTTGCCGACGCCCTCACCTGGTCGAACCTCCTCTGGGCGTTCGTCGGCTGTCTCGTGGGCACGCTGATCGGCGTCCTGCCGGGAATCGGCCCTTCCGCGGGGATCGCGATCCTTTTGCCTCTCACCACGATGATCCCTCCGACCTCGGGGATCATCATGATGGCGGCGATCTACTACGGCGCGATGTACGGCGGCTCCACGACCGCCATCGTGGTCAACATCCCCGGCGAGGCCTCCTCCGTGCCCACTTGCATCGACGGCTACGAGATGGCCAAGCAGGGGCGGGCGGGCGCGGCCCTGGGCATCTCCGCGATTTCCTCCTTCGTCGCGGGAACCCTGGGCCTGGTGGGCCTCACTTTCTTCGCGCCGCTCCTGGCGAACGTGGCCCTTGCGTTCGGGCCGCCGGAGTACTTCGCCCTGATGTTCATGGGCTTAAGCCTCGTCATCAGCCTGTCCGGCCGCGCGCTCCTCAAAGGGCTCATCGCCATGTCCCTGGGCCTCCTGGCCTCCCTCATCGGACAGAACCCCCTGACCGGGGCCGTGCGCCTCACCTTCGGCTGGCTTGACCTCATGGCGGGGGTCAGCTTCATCAGCGTCATCATCGGGCTGTTCGCCATCAGCGAGGTCATGATCAACGTCGAGGCGGCGGCGACCCTCATCTACGAAACGAAGATCAAGGGCTGGATGCCGACCTGGAAGGAGATCCGGCAATGCTTCGGCGCCATGCTCCGCTCAACCGGGATCGGTTTCTTCTTAGGTCTTCTGCCGGGATGCGCCCCGGCGGTGACGACGTTTATCGCGTACGACGTCGAAAAGCGTTTTTCCAAGACCCCCGAGAGGTTCGGCAAAGGCGCGATCGAGGGAGTTGCGGCGCCGGAGGGGGCGAACAACGCCACGACGAGCGGCGGCTTCGTACCGCTTTTCGCTTTTGGACTGCCGACGGGACCCGCGCTCGCCGTGCTTCTGGGCGGCCTCATGATGTACGGGCTCCAGCCGGGTCCGATGCTCTTCCAGCAGAACCCGAAGTTCGTCTGGGCGGTGATCGCCAGCATGTACATCGGGAACGTGATCCTGCTCGTCCTCAACCTGCCGCTCGTCGGTTTCTGGGCCCGGATCGCCCTCATCCCCTTCCCGATCCTGGGACCCATCATCATCCTCTGCTGCGTCATCGGAGCCTACAGCATCCGGTTCCTCATGTTCGATGTCTGGATCACGCTTGTGTTCGGTGTGATCGGATACCTCATGCGCAAGCTCTCCTTCCCTATCGCGCCCATGGTATTAGCGACCGTCCTTGCACCGATGCTGGAGACCTCGCTCCAGCAGTCGCTGCTCATCTCCCTGGGGTCTCCGTTCATCTTCTTCACCCGGCCCATCGCCGCCTTCTTCATGGCCCTCGCCTTCCTCTCGATACTCAGGGGCATCTGGATCCAGGTCCGTACCCATGCCCCCGAGATCGCCATCGACGAAAGCGACGACTAACCGCCCCGCAGCACGGGCAGTGCCCCTTGACGACGGGTTCCCGATCGGCCGGATCGGACATGGTTCGCTCCTGGCAGGGAATCGGGGATGACGGCGCTGGAAGGGGCCGATCGGCGGTCATGCGGTGGTCGGAGGGACCTTGGGTTTAAAAACGGTGGATTTGGCGATGAAACGATTCCTTGCTATCTGCCGTCTCATGTGTAATAGTTACTCAGTTTTGTTGGATCACGCGTCGGAAATGATCCGGAAGCGATCCCTCCGCGGAAGCGGGTCTTCCCCTCCTCCCGGTCGCACTTCGCATTTCCCGTAAGATTCGGCATGGCAAAGAGCCGGTCGGCGCCATGGAATGTGGTGCCCGGACAAACGATTTCCTATATGGAGGAAGAAGAATGACGTTTTCGGATTTTGGATTTTCAACCGAACTGTTGCGCGCCGTGAGGGCGAAGAATTACACGGTGCCCACCCCGATTCAGGAGAAGGCGATCCCCCACGTGCTGTCGGGAAAGGATCTCCTGGGGTGTGCCCAGACCGGGACCGGGAAGACCGCGGCCTTCGCGCTTCCCATCCTGCAGAAGCTTGGCCAGGAGGGGGGGCAGGGGCAAGAGCAAGAGGGCCCGCATCCCGGGCGGAAAGAGAAGAAGCGGGCCTTTCGCCCCGTTCGCGCGCTGGTGCTCACCCCCACGAGGGAGCTGGCCACCCAGATCGGCGAGAGCTTCCGCGAATACGGGAGGCACACCGGCCTGCGGCAGACCACCGTCTACGGAGGGGTCAGCCAGGTGCCGCAGGAGCGGGCGTTGCGGGAAGGCGTGGACATTGTCGTGGCCACCCCGGGCCGGCTCCTCGACCTGATGTCACAGGGTCTGATACGGCTCGGGGCGATCGAGATCTTCGTCCTGGACGAGGCCGACCGGATGCTCGACATGGGCTTCATTCACGACATCCGCCGGTTGGTCGACAAACTGCCGCCCCGCCGGCAGTCCCTCTTTTTCTCCGCCACGATCCCCGGGGACATCCGGAGGCTGGCGGACACGATTTTGCGGGACCCCGTCCGGGTGACGGTTTCGCCGCAGGCGCCCGCCCCGGAAGCCGTCGAGCATTACCTGTACCTGGTGGAGAAACCCGACAAAGCGGCGCTGCTCCAGCACCTCCTGGCCGATCCGGCGCTTCGGAACGTCCTGGTGTTCACGCGCACGCGGCACGGGGCCGACCGGGTCGCAAGACATCTCGCCCGGGCCCGCATCCCCGCGGAGGCGATCCACGGGGACAAGACCCAGAGGGCGAGGGAGCAGGCGCTTTCGGATTTCCGGCGGGGGAAGTCGCGGGTCCTCGTGGCGACCGACATCGCGGCCCGGGGCCTGGACATCGTCGGGCTGTCCCACGTGGTGAACTACGACTTGCCCAACGAGCCGGAATCGTATGTCCACCGGACAGGCCGCACAGGGCGCGCGGGCCTGTCGGGGATCGCCCTGTCGTTCTGCGACATCGGGGAGAGGCCTTATCTCCCGGCGATCGAACAGCTGCTCCGCAAGCACCTCAAGGTCGTGGAGGATCACCCGCACCGGTCGGGCCTCCGCCCCGGATCCCCCACGGACCTGGAGCCGCGGAAACCCAGGGCGCCGCGCCCCTTCATGATCAGCGTGGAGGAGCTGTTCGGCGGCGCCCGGAGAGAGGGTTTCGCCGGTTGAACCGGCGGACGGCCGCGAGGAACTCCCGCACCCCGAACCTGCATCCTTCCGCCCTGGCGATCTTGAGCATCTGGGAATCCGAGAGGCCGAGGTTGGCGAAGTGGGGGTACTTCACCCGGACCCACGCGGACGGGGTCACGGCCGCCTTCTTGTAAATCCGGAGCTGGAGCATCGCCCCCTCGCTGGACGCCTCCCACAGTCTCCTCAGAAAGGCCGCGTTCGGGGTTCTTTTCCCGCCGCGCCTTTGCCACAGGAACCGGTCCATGGCCTTCTGGACCCACTCCTCCCCCCAGAACACCATGTCGACGGACGGGAAGGGTCGCAGGAGACTGTCTTCCTTTCGCTTGAGCCGCCCCGCGAGACGTTCCCTCGTGGCGTTGTCCAGCCCGGAGACAAGGAGAAGCTCGGGGGTGAGGGGGGCGGGATTGAAGGTGGAGTGGAACCGGACGAGGGCGAGAAATGCCGGTTCGTCCCCTTCCATCGCCTTGGCGCTGAGCCGGTCCGGGCGCGGATCGACCCCCTGTAGCCGTCCGCCTCCGGCAGCTCCCTTCCTCGTGTGACCGCCGGCGGGGATCCGACCCGTCGGCGCCGTTCGTTTCCGTTCCATGGAGCGTCTCCTTTTTCCCCGCCTGCGTCCGTTTTTTCGCATAGGATAGTCGGAAACCGCGCGCCGGACAACCGGTAGGGGCCGGGAGACTGATATATAATGGCCGCTCCTGCCCCAATCGGAACCAAATCCGGGCGACGGTCATCTGTGTAAGGGAAGCTTCGGGGGGAAAACGCCAGGAAGGGGATGACCGGTGATTCGTATGGGGCACAGGACGATCCTTGCGATTTTCTTCGCGTGGGCGGCGTGCGGCGGCGTGGGAGTCGCCCGCGCGGAGGCGTTCGGAGATGCGGACGGAAAAACGGCGGCCGGGGGGGCGAAGTTGATCGGGAAATTCACGCTGGGAAACGGCCTGACCGTCGTGATCCGGGAGAACCACTCCTCCCCGGTCGTCGCCGTGCAGGTCTGGGTCAAGGCGGGAAGCACGACCGAGCCCGAAGAGCACGCCGGGATGTCCCACATCCTGGAACACATGGCCTTCAAGGGGACGAAGAGGCGGGGCCCCGGCCAGATCGCGCGGGAAGTGGAGGGCCTCGGGGGCGAGATCAACGCCTACACGAGTTTCGACCAGACGGTCTATCACATCACGATCTCGGGCCGGTACCTGGAGAATGCCCTGGATATCCTGGCCGACACCCTCGGAGACTCGGTGTTCGACGCGGACGAACTGGCCCGGGAGAAAGAGGTGGTCCTCGAGGAGCTGCGGATGAACGAGGACAACCCGGGGAGGGTGAACGGGAAAGCGATGTTCCGGGAGGCGTTCCGCGTCCACCCCTATGGCCGTCCCGTGATCGGGTACGACAACACCATCCGGCAGACCACCCGGGACGACCTCGTGGCCTACTTCTCCCGCTATTATTACCCGGGGAACATGGTGCTCGTGATCACGGGCGATGTCGACCCTGTGAAGGCACGCCCGTTGATCGAGAAGGCGTTCCTCCCGATCCGGACCCATGAAGCCCCGCCCGGCGGGGCGCCCGGCGAACCGCTTCAGAAGGAAACCCGGGTGGTCGTCCAGGAGCGGGATGCGAAGCGCGCCTACCTCGACATCGGATTCCACGGGCCTTCGATGCGGGACGGGGAGGTCTTCTCCTGGGACCTGTTGTCCATGATCCTGGGGAGCGGACAGACCTCCCGTCTGTACCACGAAGTGAAGGACGCCCGGGGGCTGGTCGACTCGGTGAGCGCCTATGCCTACACGCCGAAGGATCCCGGGGTATTGATCGTGTCGGCCACCGGCGCTCCCGACAAGGCGAAGGAGGCGCTGGGGGAAATCCTCAGGCAGACGTTCCGCCTGGCGGCGGCCCCCCCGAAGGGGGAGGAGCTCGCCCGGGCAAAGACGTCCACCGAGAGCGATTTCGTCTATTCCCTCGAGTCGCAGGGGTCGCTCGCGCGCCACGTCGGGTTCTTCGAAACCACCCTCGGCGACGCCGGCTTCGAGCAGAAGTACCTCCAGAAGATCCGTGCGGTGACGGCGGATGACATCGTCGCGGCGGCCCGGAAATACCTGACGCCGGAAAACCTCACCGTGGCGGCCGTTGTCCCGCGGGGCGAGTCCGGGATGATCTCCGGAGAGGCGGTCCGCAAGATCGCGACGGAGGCGTACCGGGAGGCGATGAAGGAAGCAGGCGGGGAGGGGAAGAGAGGTGCCGTCGTGAAGGAGGTCCTGGAAAACGGCATCCGGGTGATCGTCCGGGAGGACCGGGCCATCCCGGTGGTGGCCGTCGAGGCCGGGTTCCTGGGCGGGCTTCGCGGGGAGCCGGAGGGCAAAGGGGGAGTCTCCGCAATCGCCGCCGAGATGCTCACCAAAGGGACGAGGGAGCGGACGGCGAGGGAGATCTCGGAGGCGGTCGAGAACATGGCGGCCGATCTGTCCGGCTTTTCGGGGAGGAACTCCTTCGGGTTGCGGGCCCGTTTCATGAGCAGGGATTTCACCGCCGGGTTCCGCCTCTTCGCCGAGTCTCTCCGGTCACCTGTCTTTCCGGTAGAGGAGCTCGAGAAGAAGCGGCGGGAGGTGCTGGGCAGGCTCAAGCTCCAGAAAGACGACATGACCCAATCGGTATTTCTCCTTTTCCTTGCGACCCATTACGGGGGCCATCCGTACGCCCGCAACACGCTGGGGACCGAGGAATCGGTCCGCGGGATCACCCGGGAAGAGGTGGAGGGCGTCTACCGCCGCTTTGCGGACCCGCGCAACATGGTGATCGCCGTCTCCGGGGACATCGGTGCGCAGGATGCCCTCTCCGCCGTTCGGGAGGCCTTCGGCGACTTTCCCCGCAGGGAGGAATTCGTCCCGCTCGGGCCGTTGCCCGTGCCGGAAGGAGGGGGGATCCGACGGGCGGAGGAGCCCCGGGACAAGGAGCAGGCGCACTTCGTCATCGGGTACACCGGGGCCCGGTTCACGGACCCCGACCGGTACGCCCTCGACATTCTCGGGTCTGCGCTCGCCGGGCAGGGGGGGAGGCTCTTCACCAACCTCCGGGACAAGAAATCCCTGGCGTACGCGGTGACCTCCTTCTCCTCGGAGCAGGTCGACCCGGGATTCTTCGCGTTCTACATGGGAACCAGCGCCGACAAGCGGGACGGTGCGATATCCGACACCTTGAAGGAGATCTCCGAGGTCCGGATGCACGGGGTTACTGCGGAGGAGTTCGACCGCGCGAAAAAGTATATGGTGGGCACTTACGAGATCGGCCTGCAGAGCAATTCCGCCTACGCCGACAAATTGATGTACAATGAGCTCTACGGTGTAGGGTACGAGGAGACGTTCCGGACGCCGGAGAAGATCGAGGCGGTGACCCTCGAAGAAGTGAACCGTTCGGCCGCCGAAGTGTTACGCGCCGACCGCTACACCATCGCCATCCTCGGCGGCAAGTAGAGGAACGGAATGCATTTATCTCCAGATGTAAATAGGTGGAGGCCTGTGCGCAATATTATGTGGCATGTCGCAACAAGCGTTTCAGGCGGATTTTATTAGACAGCACATTTTGTTGTATCTTCTTTCCCGTCTCAATCTGGTATTTTCTGACGCCTGAAGTTAACCCTTAATAAATAAAAGGAAAACAGTACATCCGGGCATTAATTGGGTGTCTGGCATCCTCCTTGCCTCGGGAAGGTAGATCCTTCCGCCTGTGTCGCGAGGGAAATCCGTACCGGCGGGGAAGGAGAGAAGATGATGGACAGACTGTACCGCCTGTCATCTCTGACAGGCCTTTTTCATGCAGCCGTTCTCATTGTTGCATGGTCCACCTTCGGTCCTGCCATCGCGTCCTGGGCCGACGCGGTCGATTTCCCCGGGGCGGTGGCGCAGGCTTTGCGCAACAATGCCGGCTTGTCGGCGGCCGGATACGAGTGGACCGCCGCGCGGAAGGAAGCGCAGGCCGCGCGGGGTAACTACCTGCCGAAGCTTACCTTCGAGGAACGGTTCGTGCGCACGAATATACCGGCGGAGGCGTTCGCGATCAAACTGAACGAGGAGCGGCTGCTGCCTTCCGATTTCGCCGACGTGCGCAACTTCAACCAGACTCCCCCGATCAACGACTACCTCACCTCGTTCACGCTCGAGCAGCCGATATTCGCTCCCCGGGCGTATCTCGGCTATGAAATGGCGCGCCGCGAGGCGAGTGCGACCGGGCTCGACGTATCGCGCAAGAAGGAAGAGACGGTCTTCCAGGTTCTCACGGCCTACCTCAGCGTACTGACGGCGAAGGAGATTGTTCGGGTGGCGGAGCAGGGGCTCTCCGACGCCCGGGAGCATCACCGCATCGCGGAGGTGATGGAAAAGGCCGGCATGGGCCTTGCCTCCGACGTGCTGCGGGCCAAGGTGTTTCTCGCCTCCGCGGAGAGCGGGAAGGTGACGGCGGAAAGCCGCCTCGCCCTGGCGCGGACGGCCTTGGGGCTTGCGATCGGGAAGGAGGGGGGGGCGCGGGTGGACGCCTCCGCTCCTGTCCCCTCCCTGCCGGAGACCGGCACGCTCGAGGAGAGGATCGCCGCGGTCCGCGCCAACCGCTTCGATCTCCGCGCATTTTCCTTGCGGCTCGCCAACGCGGAAACCAACGTGACCCTCCGGAAATCGGACTATCTTCCCACCATAGGGGCAATGGGAGCCTACCAGATCGACGGACAGGACGGGATCTTCTCCCCCGACAACCGCACCTGGAAGGTCGGCGTAGGTCTCACGTGGAACCTGTTCGACGGGTTGCGCCGCGAGGCCGAGGTGGCGAAAGCATCCGCGGAAAGGGGAAAGGCGAGGGAGCATTACCGGGGCGCGGAGGATTTCGCGGTCTTCCAGGTGACCCAGGCCTACCTCTTGCTCGAGGAGGCCGCCCGCCGCGTGGAGATCGCCCGGGCCGCGGTCGCCTCGGCGGAGGAAGGGACGCGGCTCGTCCGGTCGAGATATGAGAACCAGCTCGCGCGGATGATCGACCTGCTGGACGCGCAGACGGCGCAAAACGGGGCGCGGGCAGACCTGGTCGGGGCGGAGAACGATCTGCAGCAGTCCCGGGCACAGCTCGCGCATACTTCCGGGACGCTTTTGTCCTGGGCGCTGCCCGAATCGGAAGGGACCCAAGGAAAGGGGAGAAGACGATGACGGGGAAACGACGCCGCACGGAACGGATCGGCCGGCCGGCCGGGAAGTTCGCGGCGCGAGGCATCGGGATCTTCCTGCTTGCCGGAATCGTTGCCGGGATGGCCGGGTGCGGCGAAAAGGGGAAGCACGGCCCGGCAACAGCGGAGAGGCCGCTGGTGACGGGCGTGGAGCTCGTCACGGCGGGATCCGCTCCCCGGGAGAGGTTTGGCGAGGCGGTCGGTACGATCCGGGCGAACAACATCGCCGCCGTCGCCCCCCAGGTGATGGGGAGGGTCACATCCCTTCCCGTCGCGGAAGGGGTCAGGGTGGGAAAAGGGGCGCTCCTGGCGACGATCGACGACACGCAGGTCCGGGCGCAGCTTGCGGCCGCCGAGGCGATGGTCGCCGAGGCGGAAGGAGGCCGCGAGGAGGCGGAGCGCTCCATCGCGCAGGCGGAGGCGGGCAGGTCGCTCGCCGAGAAGACCTACGAGCGGTTCCGCAAACTGAACGAGGAGAAGGTCATAACCCCGCAGGAGTTCGACGAGGTCGAGGTCAAACGGACGGTCGCGGTCAAGGAGTACGAGCGGTCGCTGGACAAGCGGGCGCAGGCGGTCGCGAAGATCGCGCAGGCGAAGGCCCAGGCGGATGCGGCACGGGCGATGCTCTCCTACACCCGGGTAACGGCGCCCTTCCCGGGGGTCGTCACGGAGAAAAGGGCCGACGCCGGTTCGATGGCCGTCCCGGGGGTGCCCATCGTGGTCCTGGAGGACACGGGGCGATACCGCCTCGAGGCCTCCGTGCCGGAGACCTACCTCGGCACCCTCAAGGTCGGCTCCCGGGTCCGGGTCGTTTTGGGCACGCCTCCGGGAAAGGAAATCCCCGGGACGGTCTCCGAAGTGGTCCCGCAGGTGGACCCGGAGAGCCGGACGTTCACCGCCAAGGTGGACCTTCCCGCGGGGGGCGCGCTGCGCACCGGGATGTTCGGGCGGGTTCTGTTCCCGACGGGAAAGGAAGACGTTCTGGTCGTCCCGCAGAGGGCGATCTCGCGCGTGGGCGGCTATGACGCGCTGTACACCGTAACGGCGGACAACGTGGCGCGCCTGGTGATGGTGACGACCGGCAAGTCGTTCGGGGACGAGGTGGAGATCCTTTCGGGGATCGAGCCGGGGGCGCGCGTTGCGATCTCCCCCCTGGAAAAGCTCGTGGACGGGGCCCGGGTGGAGGTCCGGAAATGAGGGAAACAGGGCGAGGGATCGCGGGCCGGATCGCCTCCACCTTCATCGACTCCCGGCTGACGCCTCTCATCGTCCTCGCCTCGATGTTCCTAGGCGTGGGCGCCGTGGTTCTCCTCCCCCGGGAGGAAGAACCGCAGATCATCGTGCCCATGATCGACGTGTTCGTCCAGATGCCCGGGGCGTCGGCCGGGGAGGTGGAGGAGCGGGTCACCAAGCCCATGGAGAAGCTCCTCTGGGAGATCCCGGGGGTGGAGTACATCTACTCCACCTCGGCTCCGGGCCGGTCCATGGCGATCGTCCGCTTCAAGGTGGGCGAGGACGAGGAAAAAAGCATCGTTCGCCTGAACCAGAAGATGTTCGCCAACTTCGACCTCATCCCTCCCGGGGCGAGCACGCCCCTGGTCAAGCCAAGGTCCATCGACGATGTCCCCATCCTTGCCCTCACGCTTTCCAGCGACCGGTACGACCACTACGCCCTGCGCCGGGTGGCGGCGGAGCTTACCGACCAGATCAAGACGATTCCCGACGTCTCGGAGATCAAGGTTATCGGGGGGAGACGCCGCCAGGTCCGGGTGATTCTGGACCCGGCGCGAATGGCTGCACGCGGCATTGCTCCGGCGACCCTGGTACCGGTCCTCGAGTCCGCCAACCGGCAGCTCCAGTCGGGGAGTTTCTCCTCCGGAAACCGGGAGTTCCTGGTGGAGACCGGGGCGTTTCTGGGCACCGCCGAGGATGTAGGACGGGTAGTGGTGGGGGCCGCAGGCGCCCGGCCCGTGTATCTCCGGGACGTGGCGCGGATCGTGGACGGGCCGCAAGAACCCGCGGACTACGTCCACTTCGGCCTGGGACCGGCAGCGCAGGAGGAGACGACAGCCCCGGTGCCGGCCGTGACCCTCTCGGTCGCCAAGCGCAAAGGGACCAATGCGATCGTGATCGCCGAGAAGGTGATCGGGAAGGTGGAGGCGGTCAGGGGGAGGACGATTCCCGACGGGGTTGCGCTCACCGTCACCCGGAACTACGGCGAGACGGCGGCGGAAAAGTCGAACGAGCTTCTTCTCCACATGATGATCGCCATCGTCTCGGTTGCGGTCCTCATCTGGTTCACGCTGGGTCTGCGGGAGTCGGGGATCGTGGCCACCGCCATCCCCGTCACGCTGGCGCTTACCCTGGCGGTGTTTTACCTCACCGGTTACACGCTCAACCGGGTGACCCTGTTCGCCCTCATCTTCTCTATCGGCATATTGGTGGACGATGCGATCGTCGTGGTGGAGAACATCGTCCGCCACTTCCGCCTCCCCGAGAACGTGGGTCGGCCGGTCGCCGAGGTCGCCGTGAAGGCGGTGGACGAAGTGGGGAACCCCACGATTCTCGCCACCTTCGCGGTGATCGCCGCCATCCTCCCTATGGCGTTCGTCCGCGGCCTCATGGGACCCTACATGCGCCCCATCCCCGTGGGAGCGACGGCGGCGATGCTATTCTCGCTCCTGGTGGCCTTCATCGTCACCCCCTGGGCGAGCGTCCGGCTCCTTTCCCGGGAGGGCGGGGCCCACCAGGGCGAGGAGGGGTGGACCACGCGGCTGTACCGGAAAGCCATGGACCGGCTCCTCCACAGGCCCATCTGGCGATACGGCTTCCTGCTCGCGGTCGTCCTCCTGCTTCTGGGATCGATGTCCCTTTTCGCGGCCAAGGTCGTGAAGGTGAAGATGCTTCCCTTCGACAACAAGAGCGAGTTCCAGGTGGTCATCGACATGCCCGAAGGGACGACGCTGGAGGAGACCGCCGCGGTCACCCGGGAGATCGGCAACGCCCTTGCCTCGGTCCCGGAGGTGGTGAACTACCAGATGTACGTGGGCACCTCCTCCCCTTACAATTTCAACGGCCTGGTGCGCCACTACTTCCTGCGCAGGGGCCGAAACGAGGCGGACATCCAGGTGAACCTGGTCCCGAAAGGGGACCGGAAGGCGCAGAGCCACGACATCGCGAAGCGCGTGCGACCTGCGGTCCAGGCCGTGGCGGCCAGGCACGGAGCGAGGGTCAAGGTAGCGGAGGTGCCCCCCGGACCGCCGGTCCTTTCGACCTTGGTGGCGGAGGTCTACGGTCCCGAGTACCGGGGGCAGATCGAGGTGGCCCGCCAGGTCCGCGAGATCCTCGAGAAGACCGAGGGGGTCGTGGACGTGGACTGGTACGTGGAGGACGACCAGCCCAAGTACCGGTTTGCCGTGGACCAGGAGAAGGCGGCCTTGAACGGCGTGTCCGCCGAGCAGGTGGCGGTGACCCTTCGGCTGGCCGTCGAGGGGACGGAGGTGGGGCTCCTTCACCTGCCCCGGGAGCAGGAGGATGTGCCGATCCTCCTCCGTCTTTCTCCTGCCGAGCGGTCCCGGGTGGAGGCCTTGCGGCAGATCAGGGTGGTGGGCCGCCAGGGGAACCTGGTCCCCCTGGGCGAGGTCGTCCGCGTGGAGGAGGAATCGTCGGAAAAGAGCATCCACCACAAGAACCTGATGCCCGTCGTGTACGTGACCGCCGACGTGGCGGGGAAGGTGGAGTCCCCCGTCTACGCGATCCTCACGATCAACAAGGCGTTGGATAACCTCACGATGCCCGGCGAATACCGGATGGAACGGTACGTCGCCAGCCAGCCCGGAACGGACCAGCGATTTTCGATGAAGTGGGACGGGGAATGGCACATCACCTACGAGGTCTTCCGGGACCTGGGGCTGGCTTTTGCCGCGGTTCTCGTGCTGATCTACATCCTTGTCGTGGGGTGGTTCCAGTCGTTCAAGACGCCGATCACGATCATGGCCGCCATCCCCTTTTCCCTGGTGGGGATCATTCCCGCGCACGGGCTGATGGGAGCGTTTTTCACCGCGACGTCCATGATCGGCTTCATCGCGGGCGCGGGGATCGTGGTGCGCAACTCGATCATCCTCGTCGATTTCGTGGAGCTTCGCCTCGCGCAGGGGATGCCGCTGGACCAGGCGGTCATCGACGCGGGGGCGGTCCGGTTCCGGCCGATGATGCTCACCGCGGCCGCCGTGATCGTCGGGGCGAGCGTCATCCTCTTCGACCCCATCTTCCAGGGGCTGGCGATCTCGCTGATGGCGGGGGAGGTGGCCTCCCTGCTCCTGTCCCGGATGACCGTGCCGGTGCTCTATTTCCTGAGCGGGCGCCGAAAAGTTCAGGGACGTTCTTAAAACTTTTCATGCCCGCGACTCGCCCGTCCGCCGGGAGCGGCTTCGCTGACCGGACCCCCCTCCCGGGCACGCCTTGCCGCGAACGCCCGGATTCCTGCAGGCGTACGCCATCGTCCGGCCCTGCCCGTTTTCTTGTCGGGCTACTTCCCGGCCGGGGGCGGAGGGAGTTTCTTCAAATTTTCCAGTTGAGTGGTCGCGGTCTTGACGGACTTGGCGGCCTCGTCGTGGGCGGGGTCGTAGGCCAGAATCTGCCGCCAGGTGGCGATGGCCGCCTCGAGCCGCCCCTGCCGGTAGTCGGCCAGCCCCTTCTCCATGAGGTTCTCCGACAGCTTGTCGATGCTTCCCTTCAGGTCCGTCTTCGAATAGGGGAGGCTTTTTCCTTTGAGCGCGGGGTGGGAGAGGAACCTGAGCGTCGCCGTCCACCGCTTCCCGGCTTCCTCGGGCCTTCCCTGGCGCAGCGCCTCATCACCGTTTTTCTTGAGCCCCTCCAGGGCGTTCGTGAAGTTCTCCTCCACGCCGGGGTGCCCCGGCATCTCCTTCCACACGGCCGAGAACAGCTCCATGGTTCGCTCGAATTTTCCCTCCTCCATCATGGAAAGGGCCTCGACGTAATTGTTGTCGGCGGACGAGGGAGGAGAGACGGTGCGGGGGGGCGGGACGGCCGGTCGAGGTGCCTCGCGGGGAGGCGTCTCGGCAGGGCGGGGAGTCTCGCCGGGTGGTTGGACGGCCGGTGGGGGTGCCTCGCGGGGCGGCGGGACCATTCTGGCGGCGCAACCGTCGACCAGCAATATGCCCAGGACGGCGATCACGGAACGAATGGGGGCCATCAAAGGGCCATTCCCCTCTTGCTGGCAGTGTCGGTGTCCACCGCTTCCATCGGGGGCATATCCCGCACCATCCGGACGAAGGCATCCGCCAGTTCGGGAGAGAACTGGGTGCCGCGGAACCGGATGATCTCCTCGAGCGCCTTTCCGCTCGTCAACGCCTTCCGGTAAGGGCGAGACGTCGTCATGGCGTCGAATGCGTCGGCGAGCGCGATGATCTGCGCGTGGATCGGGATTTCCGAATCCTTCCTTCTTTCCGGATATCCCGTTCCGTTATACCACTCGTGGTGATATCGCACCGCCGGGATGTACCGGTGGAGGGAAGGGGCCATCCGAAGGATGTCCGCCCCGTCGTCCGGGTGCCTCTGCATCAACCCGATCTCTTTGGGGTCGAGCCTCTTCTCCTTGAGGAGGATTTCATCCGGTGTGCGGATCTTCCCGACGTCGTGGAAGAGGCACGCCTTCTCGAGGTGTTCGATCTCCTCCATATCGAACCCGAGCCGCCTTCCGAGTTCGCACGAAAGGAACGCCACCCGCGTGGAATGCCCAAGCGTATAGGGGTCGCGGGCATCGATCGACGCGGCGAGTACCCGCACGGTGGCGATGTACGATTCCTCGAGGTCCTTCGCGTACCGGCTGAGCCGGTTCTTCTGGGAGAGGATCGTCTCCGCCATCCGGTTGAAGTTCATGGTCAACTCCCCCAGTTCGTCCCCCGAGCGGAGGGGGATCGGGTGAAACGGCGCGCCGCTGGCGAGTTCGTTGACCCCCGAGGAGAGCTTCTTCACGGGGGTGGTGATGAAGGAGGCGATCGCAAAGGTGCCCAGGAGGGCGATCCCCAGGAACACTGCGGCGGCGACGGCGATCGACTTCCGGATGTCTTTTTGCGCGGCCAGGACGCTGTCCCGGGAGATGCCCAGCGATACGGTGCCGACGCGCTTTCCCGCGAAGAAGATCGGCGTGGTGAATTCGATCAGTTCTTTGCCCTGGCGCACCACTTCGTAAGCCTGGGTTTCCAGGAACGTCGCCAGCGCCTTCACCCGGATCGAAGCGGCGTGCTTCTTTCCTCGCTCTTCAATCAGGTTGTGCGCCAGGACCATTTCCTCGGTGTCCCGGATGGAGAGGTATTCGATATCGCCGGCGCTGTTCTTCGTTTCCGCAGCGAGGCTGTCCATGGCCAACCGGTCGCCCGAGAGAATCGAATACCCCGACGAAAGGGCCACCACGCGGGAGATGGCCACCCCGCGCTGCAGCAAATCTTCGTAGATAGCGCCTTCCGTGATTCGGGTCACCGTCTCCGCGATCAGGATGACCAGCAGAAAGACGAGCGGGAGCAGGAACGCGACGAGCTTCATGCGGATTCCCGGAGAGAAACGCCGCCGTTTCCCGGTGGCCGGGGAGGGGCTTTCCGTGGTTTTCATGATTGGTTGATTATATAGGATTGCAGCCATTTCCATAAGCGGACCTTCCGCGCATCCGCCCCGCCCCTCCGGGAATCTAAATGCCCTACCATGGAAGGAGGGGTTTTGTCGTGCCGGAGACCGCTGTAAGGAAGAGCGAGGAGACGGTTCGCCCGAGAGGCTGGGGTCATGCCGTGCTGAAGGTCCGCGAACTCCTCCGGTCGGAACTTTTTTATACGGAAGTGATCGGGTTCCGGGTCGTAGGCCGCCGCACGGGGATGACTTTCCTTTCCCTCGGGGGGCAGCACCACGACCTGGCCCTGTACGAGGCGGGCCCGCGCGCCCAGATGCCGGGCGCCGGCAACCTGGGGGTGGTCCATCTGGCGTTCGCCATGGAGGATGAAAGCGCCCTCCGCCGATTCTACGCCTTCCTCAAGGGAAAAGTGGAGATCCTGGGCGCCGTGGACCACATCGTCTCCAGAAGTTTCTACATCTCCGACCCGGACGGGTACATCCTCGAGTTTTACGCCAGCGCCCCGATGGAGGAATGGTCCGATCTGCCCAACCCGTTCGACCGGGACCGGCCGTACAATCCCGGCGTCATCGGCTCCCGGGAAGACGCGGATTTCCCCTAAAGCGCACCGGTCGCTCTTCCGATAAGGATTCCGTATCGGGGATGGTCGGGCCGGTGGCGGCGTATCGGCGGAAGGGGAATATCTCCCATAGTCGGCCGTCCCATGGGGGAATAGGAGTTACCAACAGGTCGCGGTCAGGTCCGCGAGGAGGTGGGGATGAGCAAGCGGAAGATGGCAGGACGGATCGTTTGCGTGACATTTGCACTGCTGTTCGCGGTCTTCGCGGCGGGCACCGCCTTTTCCGAGGTGAACGTCAGCATCAACGTCGGCCCTCCCGCCGTGGTGGTCGCAGGACCGCCGGAGATGATCGTGGTCCCCCGGACCATGGTCTATTTCGCCCCCGGTGTGGGGGTGGATCTCTTCTTCCACGCAGGGTACTGGTGGACGCCGAAGGAGGAGAGGTGGTTCCGGGCCAGGTCGTACAACGGCCCCTGGGTGATCGTCGGTCCCCGGGCCGTACCGGTGGAGATCGTCCGGGTTCCCAGGGACTATCGGAAGGTCTACGCTCACGAGCACCGCATCCCTTACGGCCAGCTGAAGAAGCATCACAAACTCCGGGACCGGGACCGGAAGGCACGGCGGGGCGAATGGAAGGAATGGAAGGAGGATCGTAAGGGGCACCGCGAGGGAAACGGCAAGGGAAACGGCAAGGGATACGGCAAGGATCACCGCAAGGGCAACGGAAGATAGGGAGCCCGCGAGCGGGTCAGCCGGTGTCCTGCCCGGGCTTCTTACGAGAGCAGAGCCAGGATCTCGTTCGACACGAAGAACAGGTTGGCCGGTAACCGGAGGCGGGTGCCGGCCCGGAGAAGCCTGCCGGTCCGGGTCAGGACGGCAACGGCGTCCCGCAGGGGGTCCGGCGGGGCGCCGATCCTTTTTTCGATCTCCTCCAGGTCCACTCCGTCGGTCATGCGCAGCCCGAAGATGAGCGATTCCTTCCAGGCGTCGCTGGAATCGCACACTCGGACCTCCGCAAAGGGGAGGCGGCCCTCCCGGATCCCCTTCCCGTATTCCGCGAGGGAGGGCGTGTTCGCCGTCCGCAATCCGTAGAAAGCCGTTCCCGGGGGGAAGAGCAGGCCGTGCGCGGAGGGACCCAGGCCCAGGGTTCCTTCCCTGCGCCAGTATTTACGGTTGTGCCGGGATTCGGATCCGGGGCGGGCGAAGTTCGAGATCTCGTACTGCCGGTAGCCCGCGCCCGACAGGACCGTCCGCGCTGTTTCGTACATCCGCGCCACCTCCTCGTCGGGGGGCATGGCAAGCTCCCCCCGTCCGATCGCCGCGTGGAGCGGTGTGCCCGGCTCCGGGGCGAGGGCGTAGGCCGAGACGTGGGCCGGGAGGAAGGTGATCGTCCTGTCCAGGTCTGCCTCCCAATCTTCCGTTCTCTGCCCAGGGATCCCGAAGATGAGGTCGATCCCGAGGGAGTGAAAACCGGCCGAACGGGCGTCACGGTACGTCCTGTGCACTTCCTCCACGCCGTGGATCCGGCCCAGGGTCCGGAGGGTGGCGGGGGTAAAGGACTGCACCCCGATGCTGACGCGGGTAAAGCCCCCTTCCCGCATCGTCCGCAGCCCCTCCGCGGTGACGGTTCCCGGGTTCGCTTCGGCCGTGATCTCGGCGTCGGGTTCGACCGGGAAGCGTTCCCGGGTCGCGGAGAGGAGCCCGCACAGGGCCTCCGGGGGGAAGACGGTGGGGGTTCCGCCCCCGAAGTAGACGGTATCGGCCGTCGCCGCCGCATCCTCCGGAAACCGGTTCCGGACCATATCCATCTCCCTCATGAGGAGACCGCGGAACTCCGTCATGGCGGGCGAGGAGGCGGCAACCGAGTAGAAGTCGCAGTAGGAGCACTTCCTCGCGCAGAACGGTATGTGCAGGTAGATTCCCCTCACCCCTTCATTCTCCCCCGGAAAGGGAAGGTCGACAACGGTCGTACCATCGACTGGCATGGCAGGGGCCGTTGGTCACGGGAGCGCACGCCCTGCCGGAACCGAACCCGGCTAAGTACACCGCTTCATAATTATGGCAACGTATCCGTGCGTGCCCCCCGGTGCCAAGGGGCGCAGCGGGGGATTCCTCGAAGCGGCCTGTGGAGCGAATGGGCGGGGACACTCCTCTCCCGTATCCCGGAGATGAATCAGGAATGTCCCCGGCGAGCGGAACGGCAGCGAGCGGTCGCAGGTCGCGAGCGAAGCGGAGAGGAAGCCGCCCGCGAAAGCACCTGGCGCCGGGAGGGGAAACGCCTCCGGGCGTCGGCCCGATACGAGACCGTAATTACAAGACGCAGCACTAAGCTCCTCCGTTCCGGTCATGCACCCCGCGTACCCGTAACGACCGTTCCCCGCTCGTCAAAAACGTTTGCCCGCATCCGGTTTTTCGCCCTCCACGACCGACTCCGGGGCCCGTTACCCTTGACAGGCAGGTTGCCTTTGGGTAATGTTGATCGTGTCACTGAATCACCATTCATTTTTCTTCGCAGCGAATCGCTTTTCCATCCGGGAGGTGGGTATATGGTTCCGAACATCCGCCGGGTTGCCGTGCTGGGAGCGGGCGTCATGGGGTCGGGGATCGCGGCGCACCTGGCCAACGCCGGAATCCCCTGCCTGATGCTGGACATCGTTCCCCCGGACCTGACCGACGAGGACAGGAAGAGGGGGGACGGAGACGGACCCCGCCTTTCGCAACCGGTTCGCCGCCAAGGGGCTCGAGGGGATCCGGAAGAGCCGCCCCGCGCTCCTCTACTCGCAAAAGGACATCGGTCTGATCTCGATCGGGAACTTCGACGACGACCTTCCGAAGGCCGGTGAGTGCGACTGGATCGTGGAGGTGGTGACGGAAAACCTCGCCATCAAGAAGGCGCTCTACGACCGGATCGAAAAGATCTGGAAGCCCGGCACGGTCGTGACCTCGAACACCTCCGGGATCGCCATCTCGAAGATGATGGAGGGGCGTCCTGCGGATTTCCGCCGGCACTTCCTCGTGACCCACTTCTTCAACCCCGTCCGGTACATGAAGCTGCTGGAACTCGTAGCCGGCGAGGATACCGATCCCGACATCCTGCTCGGCATCGCCGGGTTCGGGGAGCGCAGGCTCGGGAAGGGGATCGTCTACGGGAAGGATACGCCGAATTTCATCGGCAACCGGATCGGAGTGTTCGGGATGATGTACGCGATGCACGCGATGGTTATGGACGGCCTTTCGATCGAGGAGGTGGACAAGATCCTGGGGCCGGCGATGGGACGCCCGAAGTCCGCGGCGTTCGGCACCGCCGACATCGTCGGGATCGACACGCTCCTCCACGTTTCGGACAACGTGTACCAGAACCTCCCCGGCGACCCGCAGCGGGAGATGTTCCTTCCGCCGCCGTTCGTGAACGATATGGTCCGGCGCGGGTGGCTCGGGCGCAAGGCCAAGAGCGGCTTCTTCAAAATGGAGGGGAAGGGTGACGCGAAGAAGATGTTCGTCCTCGATTACCAGGCCCTCGACTACCGTCCGACCACGAAGGTTTCCTTTCCGTCGCTCGACGCCGCGAAGGGGGAAGACGATGCGGGGCCGAGGATCCGGAAGGTGATCGCCGGCGACGACAAGGCCGCCGCGTATGCGTGGAAGGTTCTCTCCGAGACGCTCCTGTATGCGGCCAATCGGATCCCCGAAATCGCCGACGACGTCGTTAACATCGACAATGCGATCAAGTGGGGGTTCAACTGGACCCTCGGGCCCTTCGAGACGTGGGACGCCATCGGCGTGGGGGAATCGGTGGCCCGGATGCGGCAGGAGGGGAAGAGGATCCCGGATCACGTGGTGAAGATGCTCGACGGCGGGAACACCTCGTTCTACCGGAGGCGCGACGGCGTTCTCGAATCCTACGACTTCGGCAAGGGAGGGTACGCTCCCGTCCCCGTCGCCCCCGACGTCATCTTCCTGCCGGCGCAGAAAGACCGGAACCAGGTGGTGAAAGGGAACCAGGGGGCCACGCTGGTCGATATCGGCGACGGCGTCCTGTGCCTCGAGTTCCACACCAAGATGAACGCGATCGACGGCGACATCATCGCGATGATGAACGAGGGGGTAGCGCTCGCCGAGAAGGAGTTTGCCGGAATGGTGATCGCCAACCACGCGGAGAACTTCTGCGTCGGGGCGAACCTGATGCTCGTTTTCCTGGAGGCGCAGAACAAGAACTTCGACAACATCGAGAAGATGGTCCGGGAGTTGCAGAACGCCTGCATGCGGTTGCGTTACTCGGAAAGCCCCGTCGTGGCCGCCCCGGCGGGGATGACGTTGGGCGGGGGAACCGAGATCTGCCTGGGGGCCGATCGGATCCGGGCGGCCGCCGAGACGTACATGGGGCTGGTGGAAGTGGGCGTCGGGCTCCTGCCGGCGGGAGGCGGGACGAAGGAGATGGTCATCCGCCACCTCGAGGGAATCCCGGAGGGAGTGTCCGCGGACCCGCTCCCCTTCCTCCGGAAAGCGTTCGAGACGATCGGGATGGCGAAGGTGGCCACCTCCGCGAAGGAGGCAAGGGAACTGGGGTTCCTGCGCCCGTGGGACAGGATCACGATTCAGCGCGACTTCCTCCTCCAGGAGGCGAAGAATACGGTCCTCGCCATGAACCGGGAAGGATACGAGACCCCCCGCCCTCGGACGGACATCGCCCTGCCCGGCAGGTCGGAGTTCTCCACCTTCGCGTATGCGCTCTACGCGATGAGGGTGGGAGGCCAGATCAGCGAGTACGACGAATTGCTCGGGCGGAAGATCGCCTTCGTGATGACCGGCGGAAATATTCCGCGGGGCACCAGGCTCTCCGAGCAGGATCTTCTGGACCTCGAGCGGGAAGCGTTTCTCTCGCTCTGCGGAGAGGAGAAGACCCAGGCCCGCATCCAATATATGTTGATGAAAGGGAAGCCGCTGCGCAATTAGAGGGGAACCCCGGGGCAACCCTTTCCAGGAGGATTCCGATGGCAAAGGCCTACATCATCTCCGCGGTGCGCACGGCGGTCGGCAGGGCGTACCGAGGGAGCCTGAAGGACACCCGGCCGGACGACCTGGGGACCATCGCGGTTCGCGGGGCGATCGAACGGGTCAGGAACCTGGATCCGGCGCGCGTGGACGACGTCATCCTCGGGTGCGCCATGCCGGAGGGCGAGCAGGGGATGAACGTGGCGAGGATCTGCGCCCTGAAAGCGGGACTGCCCGACTCGGTCCCGGGAATGACGATCAACCGGTTCTGTTCTTCGGGCCTCCAGTCGATCGCCATGGCGGCGGAGCGGATCATGGCCGGCTTCGCCGACATCATCGTGGCCGGGGGGACCGAGTCGATGACGATGGTCCCGATGGGCGGAAACAAGCCGTCCTTCAACCCCGAGATCGTCGAGAATCGCCCGGAGGTCTTCATGCCGATGGGGCTCACCGCCGAGCAGGTCGTCCGCAAGTACAAGGTGACGCGGGAGGACCAGGATGTGTTCGCCTTTCACAGCCACATGAAGGCGCTGGCCGCGATCCGGGCGGGGAAGTTCCGGGACGAGACCGTGCCCGTGGAGACGACCCTCTATGTTGCGAAGGATGGCGGGAAACCGGTCCCCCGGGAGATCGTATTCGATGTCGACGAGGGCCCGCGGGCCGACACCACGATCGAGGCGCTGGCGAAACTGAAACCCGCCTTCGATCCGAAGGGGACCGTCACCGCGGGGAACGCCTCGCAGATGAGCGACGGGGCTGCCGCCGTGGTGGTGGTGTCGGAGAAGGCCTTGAAAAGTCTCGGGGCCGAGCCGCTTGCACGTTTCCTCGGGTTCGCCGTGGCGGGGGTCCCGCCCGCGATCATGGGGATCGGCCCCGTGGAGGCCGTACCGAAGCTGTTGAAAAGGCTCCGGATCAAGCTGACGCGCATCGACCTGGTCGAATTGAACGAGGCGTTCGCCGCCCAGTCCCTTCCCGTCATCCGGGAGCTGGGGCTGGATCCCGACCGGGTGAACGTGAACGGGGGGGCAATCGCTCTCGGACACCCGCTGGGATGTACCGGGGCGAAGCTCACCGCCACGCTGCTCCACGAGATGAAGCGCCGCGAGGCGAACCTGGGACTGGTCACCATGTGCATCGGCGGCGGAATGGGCGCCGCCGGGCTTTTCGAACGGGAATAGGCCGCGGAGGCACGATCGCCGGCGATTTTCCGGCAAGGAGTGACGAACCGGCAGTTCGGATAAAGGGCCGTCCGGCCTGGGGCCGGGCGGAAACGTTGACAGAGACATATATAGACTATAAACTCCATAAAATCTGTAGTCATTTTCATTTGCCGAGGATAGTATCCCGGCATCCCCAGGCAAGGGAAAGGAGCCAAGCGATGGCGGATTCGTACCGGCCGGAAACGATCGCCCTGCACGGAGGGCAGAAACCGGACCCCGCGACCACCGCGAGAGCGGTCCCGATCTACCAGACCACGTCGTACGTGTTTCACGACACGGCGCACGCCGCTCGCCTGTTCGGGCTTCAGGAGTTCGGCAACATCTACACCCGGATCATGAATCCGACCACCGACGTCCTCGAACAGAGGATCGCGCAGCTGGAGGGGGGCACCGGCGCCCTGGCGGTGGCGTCCGGACAGGCGGCGGAGACCCTGGCGCTCCTGAACATCGCGCACGCGGGGGACGAGATCCTCTCCTCGGCGTCCCTGTACGGGGGGACGTACAACCTGTTCCACTACACCTTCCCCAAGCTGGGGATCGATGTGAAGTTCGTCGATTCCTCCGACCCGGGCAATTTCCGCAAGGCGATCACGAAGAAGACCAAGGCGATCTTTGCCGAGTCGATCGGGAACCCGAAGCTCGACACGCTGGACAACCGCGCGGTGGCCGACATCGCCCACGAGGCGGGCATCCCCCTGGTGATCGACAACACGATGCCCTCCCCCTGCCTGTTGCGGCCGTTCGACCACGGGGCCGACATCGTCATCCACTCCACGACGAAGTTCATCGGGGGGCACGGCACCTCCATCGGCGGGATCATCGTCGACTCGGGGAAATTCGACTGGGGGAACGGCAACTTCCCGCAGTTCACGGAACCGGACCCCTCGTACCACGGGCTCAAGTTCTGGGACGTCTTCGGGAACTTCCCCGGCCTGGGCAACGTCGCCTTCATCCTCAAGGCGCGCGTGCACCTTTTGCGGGACCTGGGCCCGGCGATGTCCCCCTTCAACGCCTTCCTCTTCCTCCAGGGGGTGGAGACGCTCCCCCTGCGGATGGAACGGCACAGCACGAACGCGATGGCGGTGGCCAGGTTCCTGTCGACGCACCCCAACGTGACGTGGGTCAACTACCCGGGGCTGCCCGACCACCCGCAGCACGACCTGGCGAAGAAGTACCACCACCGCGGGCTGTACGGCGCGATCCTCGGGTTCGGCATCAAGGGGGGAATGGAGGCGGGCAAGAAGTTCATCGACAGCGTGAAGCTCTTCTCCCACCTCGCCAACATCGGGGACGCCAAGAGCCTCGTGATCCACCCCGCTTCGACGACGCATCAGCAACTGACTCCGGAGGAGCGGAAGGAGACGGGCGTGACCGACGATTTCGTCCGGCTGTCCGTCGGGCTGGAGCATATCGACGACATCGTCGAAGACCTCGACCAGGCGCTTCGGAAGAAGTAATCGCACGGGGAAAAAAAGCCCGGAGGGGGTTTTCTCCCTCCGGGCTCCCGGGAATCTGCGTTCTTCCTGCACCCGCTTAAACAGGTCCCACTTGAAGCCTTAAGGGACGAATCCGGGCCGGAGCGAAACATCGTCGCATCCGACCGCATCGAAACAGTCAGGGACAAGTCGTTGGACAAGAACCGGAAGATCAGACAAGGAGGTGTCCGATGGCGAAGGTGCTGAGTTGCCGGGACGCAGGCGTAGACTGCGATTTCACGGCACGAGGGGAAACCGTGGAGGAAATTCTCAAGCAATGCGTGGACCACGGCAGGGAGGCCCACGGCATGAAGGAGATCCCGAAGGACCTGGAGATGAAGATCCGTTCGCTCATCCGCGAAGAGGCGGCCTGAACGCGAATCGCTTTCCCACGGATCGGTTCCGGCCGGGGAGCCCCTTCCCGGCCGGTTTTTTTTCTTTCCCGCCGGCGGGGAGCCGCGGATGAACTGATCCGGGGGACCCTGCTGTTTCTGATATACTTTGTGGCATGGTCCGCGACGAACCGTTGCACGAGGGAGCGTCCTCCGCTCCCCTGACCGGGGAGGAAAAACTCGCCGCCATCCTGAACAGCGTCTGGGAGGCGGTGATCACGGTGGAGCGGAACCACCGCATCTCCTCGTTCAACCGCGCCGCCGAGCATCTGGTGG
The DNA here is from genome assembly GCA_001443455.1 of Deltaproteobacteria bacterium CSP1-8. Taxonomy (GTDB): domain Bacteria; phylum Desulfobacterota; class Deferrimicrobia; order Deferrimicrobiales; family Deferrimicrobiaceae; genus CSP1-8. The sequence goes on from LDXO01000007.1 coordinate 89,530, forward strand.
GAGTTACCGCCTCCGAGGCCACGGGGAAGGATTGCCGCGAGATCCTCAAGGCGAACTTCGGGCCGGCGCAGCACGACTGTCCGATGGGGGACCTGACCGAAGGAGGAAAACCCCGCACCGATGTGGACGGCACCCTGGTGCGCGCGGACGGGCGGATCGTCCCGATCAGCGCGAGCTGGGCCTTCCTGGAAGACCCGACCGGGGAGCGGCTCGGCTTCGTCCTTTCTTTTCGAAGTTTCGAGGAGATCGAGCGGATCGCCGAGGAGAGGCGGACGAAGTTCCCCTACGGCGGCATCGTCGGGAAGACTCCCCGGATCCGTCAGATCTTCGAGCTGATCGACATGATCAGGGAGACCGACTCCACCGTGCTGATCACGGGGGAGAGCGGGACGGGGAAGGGGCTCTTCGCGCGGGCCATCCACGACCTCTCCCCGAGGAGGGACAAGCCCTTCGTCAAGGTCACCTGCGCGGCGCTGTCGGAGACGCTTCTCGAGTCCGAGCTGTTCGGGCATGTGAAGGGGGCCTTCACCGGAGCGATCGCCGACAAGATGGGCAGGTTCGAGGCCGCCGACGGGGGGACGATCTTCCTCGACGAGATCGGGGACATCTCTCTTCCCCTGCAGGTAAGGCTTCTCCGCGTGCTCCAGGAGCGCGAGTTCGAGCGGGTGGGGAGCAGCAGGACCCAGACCGTCGACATCCGGGTGATCGCCGCGACCAACCGGGAGCTGAAGGCCCTGATGAAGGCGGGGCGGTTCCGCGAGGACCTCTTCTACCGGCTCCACGTCATTCCCGTGGTCATCCCCCCCCTCCGCGAGAGGAGGGAGGACATCCCCCTGCTCGTGGATCACATCCTCAAGCGCCTGAAAGGACGCGGGCTCGACCGGGTGCGCGCGGTCTCCCCGGAGGCAATGCGCTGCCTGATCGACTACCCATGGCCGGGAAACGTCCGGGAACTCGAGAACGTCCTCGAGCGGTGCGCAGTCTGCTCCCGGGGGGCGGTCCTCTCCGCGGCCGATCTCTCCGAGGAGGTTCGGGACCATTGCCACCCGCGAAAGGGGGAGCCCGCCGGATCCCCCGGCGCAGAACGACCCGATGCACCCGTCGCCGCGGCGGAAAATCACGCACCGGGGAAGGGAGGAGAGAAGGAGTGGATTCTCAGGACGCTTGAAGAAAACCGGTGGAGCCGGGGGGATGCCGCCGCCGCCCTCGGGATCGACCGGTCGACCCTCTGGCGAAAGATGAAGCGGCTGGGAATCGGCCGGAAACGCAACACATGACACGTTTTGTTGCAGAATTTGTTGCGGAGTCTGTCAACCGGGACGAAAGGCGGCTCACGCTACCTGGCTCCGATTTTAAAACATATTGGAAAATAAAGAGTTTTAACGAAATTTTTCTTCAAGCGGGAATGGCATCCTCTGTGCATTTATGATGAGAAGCCGGTTCACCCCGGGCTCCGTGGGCGAGGACACTCCTCAACACTGAGGGGGGACACTCCTCAACGTACAACTCGAAATAGGAATGTCCCCCTTTGGATTGTCCCCGGTGAATTGCGTCGAGCGGGAGCGCAGAGGGAGGATTCGATGAACGTGGAAAGATGGATCCGGGTCATCGCGGGGACATTTGTGCTGACAGGGCTGCTCCTCGGGTTGTACGTCAACAAGTACTGGTTTCTGTTCACCGGTTTCGTCGGGGTCAACCTGTTCCAGTCCGGCCTGACGAACTGGTGCCTCATGGAAACGATCCTGAAAAAGGTCGGCGTTCCGGAAAGATAAAGGGGGATTGATCGATGCCGCTCTACGAACACCGGTGCGAATCGTGCCGGAAGGTGTTCGAGGCGTACAAGCGCCTCTCGGATGACACGGAGGAGGCGTGCCCCGCATGCGGCGGCAACTCCTCCCGCGTGGGCATCTCCCTGTTCAGCGCACGGGGGAGCGGGTCCGGCGCCTCGTTCGGCGGGTCTTCCTGCGGGGGCGGTTCGCGCCGTTCGCCGTTCCGCTGAACGTAACGGATGGGCCCCGGCGGTCGCCGGGCAGGAAGGCGGGGAACGGATGCGAAGCCGGGAAGGAGCATGGCGGAATGATGGGTGAATGGGGGACGGTGGTCCTCATTGCGGTTGTGGTTCTTGTCTTCCTGTTCGCCGGCGGCGGGGGCGGGTGAGGCTCCTGTTAGACGTATTGCCGCGGCCGTGCGCCGGGGGAGGAGGGGGAAACAATGTTCATTACGGTCCGCAGCAGGAAACCGATCGGCGAGGTGAGACAGCGGTTCGAGGATGCCTCCGCCGCCAGGAAATTCGGCGTTCAGGGGATCCACAACGTGACGGCTACGCTTCAGGGGAAAGGGCTTGTCTTCGACCGCAAGCTGTACATCTACGAGATCTGCAACCCGGGCTACGCCAAGAAAGTGCTCGACGCCAACATCCGCATCTCCACGGCGCTTCCCTGCCGGGTCTCCATCTACGTGGATGGCGACGACGTCGTGCTCGAGACGCTTAAGCCGACGATGCTGCTCCCGATGTTCAACGAGCCGGCGCTCGAGGGGACCGCGAACGAGGTGGAGACGGCGATCACGGCGATCATGCAGGAGGCGGCGAAGTAGGGCGGCTTCGCGCGCGCCACCTAAAAACGGGGACGTTCCTTAGGACTCTTCCTCTCCTGCGGCGTGCGCTGCGGTCGGGTGGCCGGCTGCGATTCCCGGTTCCCGGGGACCCGAGGCGATGCGGGGGGTTCCCCGAAGCGGCCTGTGGAGCGAGGTTCCGATTCCGGCGAGCGGAACGGCAGCGAGCGGGCGCAGGTCGCGAGCGTAGCTTTGGGGAATCCCTCCGCGAGCCAGGGTCCACGGGAGCGCAGCCGGTATCTACGCACCTCGGTAAAAAGCATCCCTCTCTTCAGTGTTACCGCAGGATGTTCAGGGTGGGCTTGATGAGCTCCATGAATTCCATCCGCGTGGACTGCCGCGTCCGGAAGACGCCCAGCATGGCGGATGTGACGGCTTTCGAGTTCTGTTTTTCCACTCCCCGCATCATCATGCAGAGGTGAAACGCCTCGATGACGACCGCCACTCCGTGGGGCGCAAGCGTGTCCATGATGGCCGTGGCGATCTCCTGGGTCAGGCGCTCCTGCACCTGGAGGCGGCGGGAGTAGAGCTCGACCACCCGGGCGATCTTCGACAGCCCGACGATGTTCTTCCTCGGGATGTACGCCACGTGGCACTTCCCGAAGAAGGGCAGAATGTGATGCTCGCAGAGGGAGAAGATGTCGAGGTCCTTGACCGTCACCATCTCGTCGTAGCTCTCGTGGAAGATCGCGCGCTGGAGCACTTCCCGCGGGTCCTGGCGGTACCCGGAGGTGAGGAAATGGATCGCCTTCTCGAACCGCTCGGGGGTTTTCGCAAGTCCCTCGCGGTCGGGGTTCTCCCCAATCTTGATGAGCAAGTCGCGGGTAAGATCCTGCATAATGGAGACATCATATAGCATCCGGAGGCGCGGCCGAAGATGAAAAAGGGACCGGGGAAGATCCTGTCCGGCGTGGTGGCGGAGGGGTGGAAGAAGGCGCTGATGAACGAGGTGGAGGGACGGGAGTTCTACCGGATGGCGGCGGGAAACGCCCGCCTTGACGGCGTTCGCCAGATGTTCACCTTCCTGATGGAGGAAGAGGAGCGCCACCGCGTGGCCATCCTGGAGCAGATCGGGCGGATAGCGGAGGGGAAGCCTCTCCGGCCTGTCCGGAAAGGGTCGGGAAAGAAGGGGATCCGGAAATTCAAAAGCCCTCTTTTCACCCCGGACTTCGTGGCCCGGGGGAAGCAGGCGGAGGGGGAGGCGGCCGCGCTCTCGATCGGGATGACGCTTGAAAAGCGCGCCATCGAGCAGTTTGCCGCACTCCGGAGAAAGGTGAAGGGGGACGCGGCTGCGGAAAAGGTCTTCGATGACCTGATCGCGTGGGAGCGGGATCACCTCGAGATCCTCACGCGCCAGTACGAGCAACTCCGGGAGATGTACTGGGAAGAGGCGCGGTTCTGGCCTTTCTGAGGAGAAACTCCCTCCGGCAAAGCGTCGCCGGACCGGGGGTCGGAAGGAAGGACCGGGATCCGGTGCGCCACGCACCGGGAGAATCGTGGACGGGATGAGGACCGATGCCGAACTGATGGAGCTTTACCGAAGGGGGAGCCGGGACGCCTTCGAGGAGCTTTTTGCCCGGCACCACCGGAGGGTGATCCACTTCTGCTACCGGATGACCGGGGACCAGGCGCGCGCGGAGGAGGCGGCCCAGGAGGTGTTCTTGCGGATCGCCCGTGCGGCCTCCACCTACCAGCCGACGGCGAGATTCACCACCTGGATGTACACCATCGCCCGGCGGACGACGCTCAATTTTTTGCGGGACGAAAAGGAGGATGGGGAAAAAGTGCCGATCCACGACAACGGGGAGGGACGGGACGCAGCGGAAGGCCTCCCGCTTCCGGGCCCGGAGGAATGGGATCCCGAGCGCATCGCATGGGGCGAGCAGCTCAAGGAGAAATTCGTCGAGGCGCTCCAGAATCTTCCGGAGGGGCATCGGTCCGCCTTCCTCCTGAACCGCGCAGAGGGGCTATCGTATGATGAAGTGGCTACCGTTCTGAACATTACGGTTCAGGCGGTGAAGAGCAGGATTTTCCGGGCGCGGGAGGCGCTCCTTACGGAGCTCTCCGGCATTCTGAAATGAAACCATTCCCGCAAGAAAGGGTTTAACGAGTGTAACGGGGTGACACCGATGGAATGCAGGGAAATCCGGGAGATCATCAGCGCGTACGTGGACGGGGAGGCCTCCCCGGAGGAGGCCCGGCGGGTGGAGGAACACCTCGGAAGTTGCGCGCAATGCCGGTCGGCCGAAAAGAGAATGCGGGCCCTGGGGGTGGCCGTCACGCGAACGGAAGGGTCGGTTCCCCCCGATTTCCGGGAGAGCCTTTTCGCGCGGATGGAAGCGGAGGATCTCCTCCCGAAGCGTCGCAGCATCTTCGTCTTCTCGGTACGTTGGGCTGCCGTTCCCCTGGCGGCGGCGGCCGCGATGGCCCTCTACGTCCTCTCTTCCCGGGAGGCGCCCCGGGAATTTCCCTCCCCGGCGGTTGGGCCGCCCCGGGTCGCCCGCGAAATGCCGGGTCCGGGAACCACTTCTCCGGAGGCCGGGTCTCCCTTCTCGGCTCCCCGTGAGCTGGCCGGCTCCCCTCCGGCCGTTCCCGGCAAGGAGGAGAGGAAGACGAAGGTCGTGGCCGACGGGGGGAAGCTTTCCCCGGAGGACCGGGAGATCGTGGCCAATCTGGAGATTCTGGAGGACCCCGACCTCTTCGACGAACCGCAGATCGACGAGATGGAGATTTTCGTCCCATCCTTCCGGCGACAGGGGTAGACTGATGTCACCGGGTTACCGAAAACGGTGGATTCTGACGGGTGCATGGGCGATCTGTCTGGCCGTCATGACCATTCCCTGGGGACTGGCCGTTGCGGACAACCGGGAAGGAGCCGTGTCCGGGCAAAGGGACGAGGTATCCTCAAGGGAGGAGGTCCGGCGGGTGGGCCAGGCGGGAGAGGTGACGCCGGAGAAGCTCGAGCGCTGGCGCACCATGACTCCGGAAGAGCGGGAGAAGGTCCGCGAAAGGTACCGCCGGTGGAAGGAGCTTCCCCCGGAACGCAAGGAGAGAATCCTCGAACGGAGGAAAAGTTGGCGGGAACTCCCGGAGGGACAGCGGCACTTCCTGATGAAGCGGCGCGAGATCTACCGGACCGCCGGGCCGGAGGAGAAGCGGACCATCGAGGAGTTCGTGCGACACTTTCGGCAGCTCCCCCCCGAACGGCGCCATGCGATGCGGCAAAGGCTGGCCGAGTGGAAGGACCTTCCCGCGGCCGAGCGGAACGAGCGTCTGGGGGACTGGTCGTTTTACCGGAACCTTTCCCCCGGCGAGCGGAAGACGGTGAACCGTTTTCTGTTCCCGGAGTCCCCTTCGGGACCGAGGCGCGGTCCCCCCGGTTCTCCGCGTGACTGACCGGGAACGGTGGATGCGAGCCGCGCTTGGCGAGGCGGAGAAGGCGGCGAAGGAGGGAGAGGTCCCGGTCGGCGCGGTCGTGGTGGGGCCCTCCGGGGAGATCCTCGCTCGCGCGCGCAACCGGATGGTCGCGGGGAACGATCCCGCCGGGCACGCCGAGATCCTCGCCCTGCGCAAGGCGGCGAAGAAACGTTCCAATCACCGGCTGACGGGTTGCCGCCTCGTGGTGACGCTCGAGCCGTGCGCGATGTGCGCGGGAGCCGCCGTTACCGCCCGGGTTTCCGAAATCATCTTCGGGGCGGCCGACCCCAAGGCGGGAGCGGTCCACAGCCTCTACCGGATCGCTTCCGACGAGAGACTCAACCACCGGGCGATGGTGATCCCCGGGGTCCTCGGGAAGGAGAGCGCAGCCCTTCTCACGGCGTTCTTCCGGACCCGCCGGAAGATATAAGGGCGGGGCGCTCCCTCAGAACAGCGGGGAGAAGATCCGGCAGGTGTCCTCGAGGAACCGCACCGTTTTCGGGCGGCGCGAGAAGGTGGCCGGGTCGAGCCGGAGGGAAAGGGAGAGGTCCTCCTCGAACGCCGCCGCGAGCAGGTCGATCTCCTTCCGTCCGTAGAGAAACACGCCGAGCTCGAAGTTGAGGAAGAAACTCCGGATGTCCACGTTCGACGACCCCACCACCCCGACGTCGTCGTCGATGATCAGCATCTTGGTGTGGATGTTCGTGGGCCGGTACAGGTAGATCTTCACCCCCGCCACCATCAGCTCGTCGAAGTAGGACCTTCCCGCCAGCCAGACCATCCGCAAGTCCGATTTCTCCGGCACGATCAGGCGAACGTCGATCCCCCGCAGCGCGGCGTTTTCGAGGGACGTCCCGATCGCGTCGTCGGGGACGAAGTAGGGCGTGGCGATCCAGATCCTCCTGCGGGCCGAGGTGAATGCCGTGAACACGCCCTGGTAGATCGGGCGGAGGGCGCGGTCCGGGCCGGAGGTCACCACCTGGAGCGTCCCCGCCTGGGGAGAATCGACCTTCCGGGGGGGAAGGGAGGGGAACAGGTGCCCCGCCGGTCCGGTCTCGTCCGTGGCGAACGCCCAGTCATCGAGGAAGATCACCTGGAAGTCGCGGACCGCCGGGCCGTGGATCACCGCGCCGATATCCCGCCACTGGTGCTTCTCCCGCTTCGGGCCCATGTAGTTCTTCCCGATGTTCATCCCCCCGCAGAAGGCGGCCATCCCGTCGGTGATGAGAAGTTTCCGGTGGTTGCGGAGGTGGGCCGACCACTTGCGGTGGAGGGGAAGCGCCGGGAGGAACTCCGCCACTTCCCCGCCCGCCAGCCGCAGCGGCCGGACGAGTCGTCGCAGGGCGCGCCACGATCCCACGGCGTCCAGCAGAAGACGCACCCGGATGCCCGCCTTGGCCCGGGCGGCGAGGGCGTGGATGAACCGCTTGCCGATGGGGTCGACGTCGAGGATGAAGAACTGGGCGTGGATGTGGTCGCGCGCCTCCTCGATCAGGCCCAGGACCGCCCGGTACGCCTCGTCCCCCCGGCTGATGAGGGAGACCCGGTTCCCGGCCACCGGAGGGGGCGCACCCGCTTTGGCAAGGACGCTGCCGCAGTCCGACGCGATAGGGGAGGAAAGGTCCCCGGGCCGTACCCGATTCTCCACGGAGCTTTCGACGGACCCGACCACCCCGATCTTCGCCCGGATGTGGCGCCGGATACGCCGCTCCCCCACGAGGTAGTACAAGGGAACTCCGACCATGGGCAGGAGGGCGATGGAGAGCACCCACGCGACCGTCGCCGCAGGCTGGCGCCTCTCGAGAATGATGCGCGGGATGAGGATGAAGGCGAAGATGTACCCGACCGTGGAAAGGACCAGCGCGGCGATCCGCCAACCGTCGACCAAGGACTTCCTCCGGGCCGTGCGCTTTTCCTGCCGGGAGCCGCTCCGGGGTTGCCGATGTTTTCATTGAAGGAGCCTCCCCCGACACCTATAATACTTCTCTTACACGTGGAGGGGTACCGAAGTGGCCGTAACGGGGTCGACTCGAAATCGACTTGGCGGTGCGAGCCGCCACGTGGGTTCGAATCCCACCCCCTCCGCCACCCTACTCTGCTCGAAGTCCGCAGCGGGAGATCGGGGACTTCGAGGCTAAGGAGGGTGTCCTCCGAAGCTCCGAAGCGGAGGGTCTTCGGATGCCGGGAGGAGCGGAGGTGGGCAGGATTGACAGCGGAGGATGAGGGGATCCGAACCGGAGCCGCCGCAGACGAATCGAATCGCTAAAGATCGCTTCGCGGAAATTGCCGGCAGCCCCGCCGGGTGCGCGCCGGCGGCCAGGCCCGCCGCAACGGAAGGCGGCAAACCCCGTCAGGTCCGGAAGGAAGCAGCGGTAGCCGCACAATCCGTGTGCCGGCGACTCCCCTGGCCGCCGCCGGGCCCCCGCAGGGCAAAGCGAAATTCGGCCCGCTCGCAACGGAGCGCATCGGCAAGGCGCCCCCCTCCGGGGCGGCGGGGCCGTTTACCGCCCCTGTGACCGGTGGCGCACGGAGCGCACAGGCGGGCCGATCGCGTCGGAGAGATGGAGCGGGACATCAGTCGCCCGCGGGAGGGATCATGGCGTACGAGGCGCTTTCGAGGAAGTGGCGCCCGAAAACGTTCGGCGAGATCGTGGGGCAGGGGCATGTGACCCGCTCGCTCGCCAACGCCATCTCCCTGGGAAAGATCCACCACGCCTACCTGTTCGCGGGGACGCGGGGGGTGGGGAAGACCACCTTCGCGAGAATCCTCGCCCGGGCCTTGAACTGCGAGAACGGGCCGACGTCTTCCCCCTGTCTTACCTGCCCCGCCTGCGTCGAGATCCTCGCCGGCTCCGGCGTGGACGTCCAGGAGATCGACGGGGCGTCGAACACGGGGATCGACGACGTCCGCCGGCTCCGGGAGAATGCCGCCTACGCGCCGGCGCGCTCCCGATACAAGATCTACATCATCGACGAAGTACACATGCTGTCGAAGGCCGCCTTCAACGGCCTGCTCAAGATCCTGGAGGAACCCCCCGCCCACGTCGTATTCGTCTTCGCCACCACCGAGCCGAACCGGATCCCGGACACGATCCTCTCCCGGGTGCAGCGATTCGATTTCCGCATGCTCACGGAGGAGGAGATCTACACGCGGCTCAGGGAGATGGCGGAAGCGGAAACGATCGCCTCCGAGGAAGAGGCGCTGCGCCTCGTCGCGCGGTACGCCTTCGGGTCGATGCGGGACGGCCAGTCGATCATCGAACAGGCGGCGGTTTCGGGGAACGGCAGGATCACGGCGTCCCTCGTGGAGGAGATGCTCGGCCTCGTGGGCGCCGAGGCGGCGATCGACCTCGTGTGGGCCGCCGTGGCGGGGGGCGCGGAGGAGGGGATCCGGAAATTTTCCTCCCTGGTGTCCCGGGGGGCGGACCTCAAGTTCTTGTTCCTGTCGCTCGTGGACGTCCTGCGGGATGCCGCCGTGTGGAAGTTCACGGAAAAGGACGATCTCCTCTTTCGTCACTCCCCGTCCTCCCTGGCGAGGATGAGGGAACTTTGCGCCCTCCGGACCCGGGAGGAGTGGATGTTCCTGCTGGACATCGCATTCCGGTCGGAGAAGGACGTGCTCGGCACGGAGTTCCCCCGCCTGGGGTTCGAGCTTCTGCTCCTGCGACTCGTCAACGCCCCCGGACTTCTGTCCGTGGAGGCGCTTGGCAGGGAGGAGCCGGCCGCCGTCCCCGGGCGACCTCCGGCCGCCGCAGCGAAGCTTCCTGCCGTCACCGCGGAGTCTCCGGCCATCCCGGCGGATGCCGCGACCGCCCCTGCGCAGAAGGGCCGGGAGATCGTTTCGAGGCGCATCCCGGCGCACGATCCCTCCCCCGGGGGCGTGGACGTCTGGGAGGGGATCCGGCGTACCCTGGAGGAGAAGAGGAAGCCCCTCCTCGTCGCGCTCCTCCACCAGATGAGGGGGAGGCTCGAGGGCGACGAAATGGTCATCGCCTGCCCGCACCAGATGCAGCTGGACCGGCTCCGGGAGGAGGATAAGTGGACCGTGCTGGTGCAGGCCGTGGAGGAGGTCGTGGGGAGAAAGGTCCCCGTCCGGCTGGTGGCCGAGCCGGAAAAAAAAAGCCCGGTGTCTGAGGGGTCAAAAAGCGGGGGGAGCGGCCCGGAAAAAAAGGCGTTCGCGGACCCGCTTCTCGCGGAGGTCCTGCGGGAATTCGAGGGGGCGACGGTCCTCGAGATCCGGCCTGCGCCCCGGGCGACACCGCCCCCCGGGCTGGCGGACGCCGAGGAACAGGAACCCGATGAGGGCGGCGAAGAGGCGGAGGACGGGGAATGAAGGATATGCAGGGAATTATCCGGCAGGCCCAGCAGATGCAGGAGCGCCTTGCCCGGCTCCAGGAGGAGCTCGCCGGGAGAACCGTCGAGGCGTCGTCGGGGGGCGGGATGGTGACCGTCGTCGTGAACGGCAGGCAGGAGGTCGTGTCGGTCCGGATCGAGAAGGAGGTTGTTTCCCCGGAAGAGGTGGAACTGCTCCAGGACCTTGTCACGGGAGCGGTGAACGAGGCGATCTCCCGATCGCGCAAGATGATGGCCGACGAGATGGCGAAGATCACCGGCGGACTGAACCTGCCGGGGCTGTTCTGACCGATGTCGTACCCGAGGCCGTTGAGAAGGCTCATCGCCCAGTTGTCGAAACTTCCGGGCGTGGGGGAGAAGACGGCGACGCGCCTCGCACTCCACATGCTCAAGATGCCCGCGCAATCCGTCCGGGAGCTGGGGGAGACCATTGCCGGCATCCCGGAAGCTGTGATACGCTGTTCGCGCTGTTTCAACATCGCGGATCAGGATCCGTGTGCGATCTGCACCGATGCGGCGCGCCGCGACGATCTCTTGTGCGTCGTGGAAAGCCCCACGGATCTTGTCCCCATAGAAAAAAGCGGGGAATACCGGGGGAGATACCACGTTCTGGGGGGGGCGATTTCCCCGATCGACGGGGTGATGCCGGAAGACCTGCGGGTCAAGGAACTGATCGAGAGGCTTTCGCGAGGCGGGGTCGGAGAAGTTATTCTCGCAACGAATCTCACGGCGGAAGGGGAAGCGACCGCCACCTACCTTGCCGGCGCCATCAAGTCACTGAACCTCCGCGTTACCCGTATCGCCTACGGGATGCCCGTCGGATCGGATCTCGAATACGCCGACGAGGTTACCGTGGGAAGGGCAATCAAAGGGCGAAGGGACGTGTAATTCGCGTGCAAGTCGTTCATCATCCCTTCGGACAACTTGACCGGCATCAAGGCGATATGGTACGAAATGGAGTATTTTTTCCCTGAACCGGATTCATGCAGGGATTTTTTTTAGAAACCCACGGGAGAGAGGTAGGAATCCATGGCCAAGGGGAAAACGGCGGTGAGACTGCCGGTGAAAAACGAGCTCGGGTTCTTCGAGATCCGCATGGAGAGCATCGGAGGCCTCGGGGCGAACGTGGCGGGCAAGATCCTGACCGAGGCGGCCATCCTCGGGATGGGGCTGAACGGCGCGGGGTTCGCTTCCTACGGCTCCGAGAAGAAGGGGACGCCCGTCAAGGCGTTCATCCGCCTGTGCGAGACCGATCAGCTGGTGCGGGTCAACAGCCCGATCGAGGAGCCCCACGTGCTGGCCATCTTCCACGAGGCGCTGGCCAAATCGGTCCCGGTCACGTCGGGGGCGGTGCCGGGCAAGACGACCGTCATCCTGAACACGCGGAAAAGCCCGCGGGAAGCCCGGGACTTCCTCAAGCTCGAGGGGGGGAAGATCGGCGTGGTCGACGCGATGGAGATCGCGCTGGCCACCCGCTCCCGGGTGAACATGGTCATGGTCGGCGCCGTCGCCCGGGCGAGCGGGTTCCTCGACATGAAGGCCCTCGAGGCGGCCGTCGAGGAGGCGTTCGGAAAGAAGTACGCGGCCCTGATGAAGGGGAACCTGGATGCGCTGCGCCGCGGCCACGACGAGGTCCGGTTCGAGGAGATCAAGGCGGACGGCAAGTACGCGCCCACCCCCTTCCGGCGGGAGGAGCCGAAGCTCGGGTACGCGAACGCCCCAATCGGCGGAGCGATCTACTCCGTGGGGAACATGCGCTTCAAGGATCTCTCCACCAGCCGAACGGGGGTCATCCCGCTGTTCGTCGTGGACAAGTGCACCCACTGCGGGGAGTGCGACCTCTCCTGCCCGGACTACTGCTTCGTCTGGGAGAAGGGCACCGATCCCAAGACCAAGAAGGAGGGGATGATGCTCCTGGGGATCGACTACCAGTTCTGCAAGGGATGCATGCGGTGCGTCGAGGTCTGCAAGTTCGGCGCCCTAGTGGCGGCCAAGGAGGCCGACCACGACGTCGAGAAGATCACGGTAAGGCAATCGATCACGACCAAAGCGAAGGCATAACGCCTGATTAGGGGAGAAGAGATGGCGAAAGCGGCGAAGAAGGCGGATGCGCGGCCCGCGCAGACCATTGTCGTCCAGACCGGCAACGAGGTTGCCGCGACGGCGGCCAAGCATGTGGACTACCACATCATGGGTTACTACCCGATCACCCCTTCCACGGAGATCGCGGAGACCCTGGACGCGATGAAGGCGGAAGGGGAGCACGACATCCGGATGATCCCGGGGGACGGCGAGCACGGGGCGGCGGGGATCTGCTTCGGCGCCACCTCCGCGGGGGGGCGGGTCTTCAACGCCACTTCGGCGAATGGGCTTCTGTTCGCCTTCGAGCAGCTTCCCGTCCAGTCCGGGACCCGGTTCCCGATGGTGTTCAACATCGTCACCCGGTCGGTGTCGGGCCCCTTGGACATCCGGGGCGACCACAGCGACATCATGCTGGCGATGAACACCGGCTGGATCATTCTGATGGCCTCCGACGCCCAGGCGGTCTACGACATGAACGTCATGGCGCCCAAGATCGGCGAGGAGATGTCGATCCGGCTCCCCGTGATGGTGGCCTTCGACGGGTTCTTCACTTCCCACCAGAAGCGGCGGATCGAGGTTTTCGAGGACCCGAAGACGGTCCAGAACTTCCTGGGCCCCTTCGTTCCGACGGTGACCTCGGTCGATCCGCGCAGGCCGGTGACCATCGGGCCGTACATGAACGACCCCGACCTGATCAACAACAAGAAGCAGCAGGCCGACGCGATGGTCCGGTCGCACGCGGTGATCAAGAAGGTCTTCGCCGAGTTCGAGGCCCTCTCCGGCCGGCGGTACGAGATCCTCGACCTGTACCGGATGGAGGACGCCGAAGCCGCGCTGTTCATCGTCAACTCCGCGGCGGAGACCGCCAAGGAGGCGGTGGACGCGCTGCGGAAAGAGGGGAAAAAGGTCGGACTCATCCGGCCCACCGTGATCCGGCCGTTCCCGGTGGAGGAGATCCGGGAGGCGCTTTCGAAGGTGAAGGGGCTGGTGGTGGCCGACCGGCAGGACAACTACGGCGCGTACGGCGGCGCGATGACCATCGAGATCAAGGCGGCGATCCAGGGCGTGAAGGGAAACAGGACGATGGTCGCGTCCCGGATCTACGGGATCGGCGGGAAGGAGTTCTTCGTCGAGGACGGCGTGACGATGCTTCGGGAGGCGGTCGAGATCGCGAAGACGGGAGAAGTCAAGGTCCCCTATGACTACCTGGGCGCCAACGCGGGCGAGACCGCCTTCGTTCCGGCCATGGCGTACGCGCCGATCCCCGAGGCGGCCGTGTCCGGCTTCACCCGCGTGGAGACGGGCGCCGACGGGAAGATGGTCGTGCGGGGGGTGAACTACCGGGCGCTGACCGCGCGGGAGAAGCGGATCGCCCCGGGACACGGGGCATGCCCCGGGTGCGGGATCTTCACGAACCTCGACACGTTCCTCAAGGGGATCGAGGGGTTCGTGACCGTCCTCTTCCACACCGGCTGCGGGATGGTGGTGACCACGGGGTTCCCGTACACCGCCCACAAGGTGACGTACGTGCACAACCTCTTCCAGAACGGCGCCGCGACGATGTCCGGGATCACGGAGATGTTCGAGGAGCGCAAGAAGCGCGGCGAGATCCCCAAGGACGAGAAGATCACCTTCATCATGGTGACCGGCGACGGCGGCCACGACATCGGCATCGGGCCGTCCCTGGGGGCGGCCGCACGGGGAAACCGGTTCATCCTCATCGAGTACGACAACCAGGGGTACCAGAACACCGGCTCCCAGCTCTCGTTCACGGTGCCGCTGGGTCACTCCACGTCCACGTCGAACTTCGGGCCGTTCCAGCACGGCAAGTCCACCCACCACAAGGACACGGCGCAGATCTTCAACGCGGCCCACATCCCCTACGTGTTCACTGCGTCGGAGAGCATCCCGAGGGACCTGATCCGCAAGGCGGTCAAGGCCCAGAAATATGCCGAGGAGGGGCTGGTGTTCGGCAAGCTGATCTCCTACTGCCCGCTGGCCTGGCGGACCGAGGACCAGCTGGCGTGGCCGATCCTCCAGGCGGCGGTGGACTGCTGTTTCTTCCCCCTCTACGAGATCGAGCGGGGAATCACCACGATCAACTACGACCCGGAGGAGAAAGGGAAGAGGGTGCCGGTCGGCGAGTGGCTCAAGACGATGGGGAAGACCAGGCACATGCTTCGGACGGAGTGCAAGCCGGTGCTCGACGCCTTCCAGGCGGAGGTGGACCGGCGGTGGGCGCGCCTGAAGGAGATGCACAAGAACCCGCTCCTCTAAAGCAAAGGGACGTTCATAATTCTTTTTTCAAGGCCCGGGGGGCGAAACCCTTCCGGGCCTTGATGTTTCCGGGGCAGCTCTCTTCGGATCATCTCGGAAGAGGAGCGGCAGGCTGTCCCCCCATTCCCATTATGGGAAAATCTTTTTCCTCGTTCGGCTACCGGGGACACCCCACCCCGGGAGGCCGAAAGGGGAAAAACCATGAAAAACGTGTGCCTCGGGCTTCCTCCTCCGGATGGTACCGATTTTGCTTTTTTTATAGAGGAGAAGAGACCCAAGATATTGTGGAGAAAACTTACGATAATGAATTTAGTCCACAACCCATTGATTTCCTTGCCGGGCCGGGAAGAGAGAAGCCGGCCTGGGTACTGGCTGCTCGGGGGCATCCTCATGCTTTGTTTCCTTTTCGCGGGCCCCGAGAGCCAACGCATGACCGACGACTATCAGAATGACCCGTATGTCACTACGTGGCTTTCGAAGGAGAAGGCCCGGCAGCTCATGCGCTACCACGGAACGAACGGGATCATGATCACGGCGGACAAAGTGTATATCAAGCGCGACGGGCGCTGGATCTGCGTGTACCGGGATCCGTCCGTTCTCCAGGAAGTGGAGACCCGACCGGCTGTTCCCACCGCGAAAGGAGAGGTCACCGCGGGGAACTCCTGAATCCGCATCTTTCCTTTTATCCTCGGGGGATGCAATGCCGTCGGATGGATGGCGCCTTCGGGATTGCCGGGGTTCCGTGTGATTTCTCCCGTCTCCCCGGGGACGGTCATCGAGATGGACCATCCCGCCGCCGGGAAGGTCCGGCCGATCGGTTCACCCCAGGAGGTCCCCGGGAACGCCGGTGGAGTATCGGTTTCCGCATGATTCCTGGACCTTCGTGCCCGGATCGGCGTGGACATCCCCCGGCGGCTGCCGCAACGTGTCGCATCTTAAATATTCGTCTTTTTGGTTCGTTTCGAATAATATAATCTTGTTTTTTTATCCCACAGTATTCAAACATGGAGGTTTTCCTATGAAGCGAATCGTTCTCCTCGCCGTCGCTACGGTCCTTATCGCCTTCCCGGTCCGAGCGGAAGAAAAGACGCGCCTGTCCGTTGTCACCGGAGGTACCGGCGGCGTGTACTATCCTTTGGGTGGGGCCGTCGCTAACGTGCTCTCCAAGTACGTGCCGGGCACCGTGGCCACCGCCGAGGTGACGAGCGCTTCGATCGACAACCTGAAACTGATCGGGGCCGGCAGGGCGGATATCGCTTTTACCATGGCGGACACCGCCTGGGATGGGTACAACGGCACGGGAAAATTTCAGGGGAAGACCCCGATCCGTGCGATCGCCGTCCTGTACCCGAACAAGACCCAGGCTGTGACGGTCGAGGGAAAGGGGATCGAGAAGATGGGCGATCTCAAGGGCAAGCGCATCTCGACGGGCGCGCCGGGGAGCGGCACGGAGCTCCTCGCGCTGCGGCTCCTCGAAGCCTACGGCATCGACCCCGAGAAGGACGTCAAGCGCGAGAAGCTAAGCGTTGCGGAATCGGTGGGCGCGCTGAAAGACAACAAGATCGACGCCTTCTTCTGGTCCGGCGGCTTGCCTACGGCGGCGGTGACCGACCTTGCGGCAACTCCGGGACAGAAGATCAAGCTCCTGGACCATTCCGACGCCATCCCGGCCATGGTGAAGAAGTACGGGCCCCTTTATGTCAAGGACACGATCCCCGCGAAGACATATCCCGGCCAGGAGAAGGAGGTGAGCATCCTCTCGGTGTGGAACCTCCTGGTGGTCAACGAGAAGATGGACGAGAATCTCGCCTACGAGATCACGAAAACAATCTTCGAGAAGAAGCCGGAGCTCGTGGCCGTGCACAAGGAGGCGTCGCACATCGAGCTGGAGAAGCAGATCCAGGGGGGATCGCCCATCCCGTTTCACCCCGGTGCGTTCAAATATTTCGGGGAGAAGGGCATAAAGAGTCGCTGACCCTCCGTGGACTGGACGCGCCGTGCATCGCTCCTGATGCTGGCCGCGGCGGGAGGAGCCATCATGCTCTGGCCGGGGACTTCCCTCGAATTCGCGAACACCGATCGGGGAACCGTCTTCCGGTACCCGCTGGAGCGGGGCCAGACGTTCTCCGTGACCTACGTCCATTCCATCTACCGCCAGCCGGTGGTCGAGGAATTCTCGGTGGGCCCGGGCGGGGAACTGGTCCTGACCGGCGTGCGCAGCGAAAGCGGGGCGGTCCTGGAGTACTTCGGGTTCACCGACTCCCGGCCGTTCCACGCGATGAACCGGCCGATGCGGACGATCGTGTTCCGGGTGGCCGTCGAGGAAGCGCAGACGCTCTCCCTCGGCGACCGGCGGGTCTCCTTCTCGAGCCTCGGCGATCCGGGCGACCGGATCACGGTCCGGCTGGCCGACGTTTCCCTGGCGACCCGCGGGGTCGGCTGGGCTGCAAGACAGATGCGGAGGATGTGACTCTTCGCATGGACCGGGAGTAGACGGTGACCGACAGGCGTGAGGATCCAACCGGGCTGGAAATCCCCGGGCTGGAAGTGAGGGTAAGCGAGGAGGCCCTCAAGGAAGCCGAAAAGTATGTGGAGGCCGAAGAAGGGGCGGCCAGCCACTTCAAGGGGACCCCCCAGGCGTTCCTCACGGCGGTGGGAGTGCTCATGTCGCTCTTCCACCTGTACGCGGCCTACGGAATCGTTCCCGCGCAGATCCTGCGGGCCATCCATGTGGGCTTTGTCCTCTTTCTCACGTTTCTCCTCTTTCCGGCCGTGTCCAGGTTCCGCGACCGGATCATGGTTTTCGACGTGGTCCTGGCCCTTCTTTCCGTGGCCACCATCGTCTACATGCTGATCGACTTCGATAATTTCATCTACCGGGCCGTCACGCCCACTCGCTGGGATCTGTACTTCGGCGTAGCGCTGATCCTGCTCATCCTGGAGGCGCTGCGCAGGACGTCGGGATGGATCATGTTGGCCGTGGTGATGACCTTTCTCGCGTACGCCATGCTCGGGCCCTATCTGCCCGAACCCTGGTCCCACCGGGGGTACGACCTGGAGCGCCTGGTCGGCCAGATGTACATGACGCTGGAGGGGATCTTCGGCACGCCGATCGACGTTTCGGCCACCTTCATCATCCTCTTCACGATCTACGGGGCCATTCTCCAGTTTTCCCACGCCGGGACATTCTTTATCGATTTCTCGTTCAAGGCGTTCGGGGGGTCGCGCGCGGGGGCCGGGCGGACGATCGTCCTCTCCTCCTTCCTCCTGGGAGGGCCTTCCGGAAGCGGCGTCGCCACGACGGTGACCTTGGGGGCGGTGGCGTATCCGCTGCTCGCCAAAGCGGGGTACGAAAAAAACGCCGCCGGAGGGCTCCTCGCGGCGGGAGGGCTGGGGGCCATCCTCTCGCCACCGGTCCTGGGCGCCGCGGCCTTCCTGATCGCCGAGTTCCTCAAGATCACCTACCTCGACGTGATCCTGATGGCGACCATCCCTACGCTGCTTTACTATCTTTCCCTCTTCGTGATGGTGGAGATGGACGCCCGAAAATTCGGAATGCGCAACGTGGAGACCCAGGACTCCTCCGGCCTTTGGCCGCTGACGCGCCGCTACGGGTTTCATTTCACGTCCCTGGTGGCCATCGTGGTGTTTATGTTGATGGGGTATACCGCCATCATGGCCGTTTTCTGGGCCACGGTGATCGCCATCGCTTTGAGCTTCCTCCGGAAGGAGTGCGCCCTGTACCCGGGCAGGCTGGTCGAGGCGCTGAACGCGGGCTCGGTCGGCGTTCTGGGGGTGGCCGTGACCTGCGCCGCGGCCGGTTTGATCGTCGGCGTCGTCACCCTCACGGGCCTGGGACTGAAGTTCAGCTCCATCATCATCAATTACGCGGGCAACAGCGTTCTTTTGACGGCGATCTACAGCGGGCTGATCGTCTGGATCATCGGGCTCGCCGTGCCCATCACGGCCTCGTACATCATCTGCGCGGTGATCGTGGCTCCCGCGCTCACGCAGCTGGGAGTGCCCGACTTCGCGGCCCACATGTTCATCTTCTACTACGCCGTGCTCTCCGAGGTCTCGCCTCCCACCGCCCTTTCTCCTTTCGCGGCGGCGGCCATCACGGGAGGGAACCCCTACAAGACGACGCTTCAGGCCTGGAAGTACACGCTGCCAGCATTCATTTTCCCCTTCACCTTCGTGCTGGACCCTACGGGCGTCGGAATCCTCCTCAAAGGGCCTTGGACGGCCGTGATCTGGACCAGCGTCACGGCCGCCATCGGGATCGTGTCGCTGGCCGGCGGCGTGCAGGGGTGGCTCTTCAAGAAAACCGTTCTTGCGGAGCGCGTGCTCCTGGTTGCCGCGGGGCTTTTCCTCGTCTATCCCAAACCGATGTTCGATGCCGTCGGAATCGGACTGGTGGCCGTTGTGGGTGCCATGCAGCTCGGCTTCCTGCCCCGGCTCCGTCTCCGCATTCCCCTGCCGGGAGGATGATGCCGTTTTCGGTGCAGGGGGCGCTGTTCCTCGTCATCCCGGGGCGGGTCACCGATTTCCCCCTGCGGGAGTACCGTGAGAAAAACCGGGGTTCCCGGACAGGAAGCCACGATGCAAGGAGGGTGAGGATGTTCCAGGGAGTGGACTACTACGGGATCGAAAGCGACCTCGGGAGCGAGGCCCGGATGATCCGGGATGCCGTCCGGCAGTTCGTCGACCGGGAGTTTCTGCCCGTCGTCCGGGATCATTACCGGGCGGGGACCTTCCCCCTCGCGATCGTCCCGAAGCTGGGGGAGATGGGGCTTCTGGGATCGAACCTCAAGGGATACGGCCTGCCGGGAATCGACAACGTCTCGTACGGGCTCGTCATGCAGGAGCTGGAGCGGGGCGACTCGGGGCTGCGCAGCACGGCCTCCGTGCAGGGGGCGCTGGTGATGTACCCGATCTTCACGTTCGGCAGCCCGGAGCAAAAGGAGAGGTGGCTCCCTCTCCTGGGGGCCGGGAAGGCGATCGGCTGCTTCGGGCTCACGGAGCCGGATCACGGCTCCGACCCCGCGGGGATGAAGACCCGGGCCGTGCGGGACGGGAAGGGGTACGTCCTGAACGGCACGAAGATGTGGATCACGAACGGGACGGTGGCGGACGTGGCGGTGGTGTGGGCGAAACTCGACGGGGTCGTGCGCGGCTTCCTCGTGGAGAAGGGGACGCCGGGGTTCTCGGCCCCGGAGATCCATTCCAAGCTGTCGTTGCGCGCCTCGATCACGTCGGAGCTTGTCCTCGAGGATGTCCGCGTGCCGGCGGAGAGTCTCCTCCCCGGGGCGGAAGGGCTCAAAGGGCCGCTCAAGTGCCTGACCCAGGCGCGCTACGGGATCGCCTGGGGGGCCGTGGGATCGGCGATGGCATGTTTCGACGAGGCTCTCTCCTACACGCAGGAGCGGAAGATGTTCGGCCGGCCGGTGGCGTCGTTCCAGCTCACCCAGGCGAAGCTCGCCGACATGGTCACGCAGATCACGATGGGCCAGCTCCTCGCGCTGCAGCTGGGGAGGCTCAAGGATGCGGGCAGGATGCGCCCCCAGCAGGTGAGCCTCGCCAAGCGGAACAACGTCCGGATGGCCCTCGAGATCGCCCGGACCGCGCGGGGGATGCTGGGTGCGAACGGGATCTCGGACGAATACCAGGTGATGCGGCACATGTGCAACCTGGAGTCCGTGGACACGTACGAAGGGACGTACGAGATCCACACCCTCGTCCTGGGGAAGGACGTGACCGGGATCGACGCGGTGTCATGAATGACGGGGGACATTCCCAAGGGGGACATTCCTATATCGAGTTGTACGTTGAGGAGTGTCCCCCCCCAGGTTGAGGGGGGTGCCGTGACCGCGCCGCTTGCCGGGATTCGCGTGCTCGATCTTTCCCGGGTTCTCGCCGGGCCCTACTGCACCATGATCCTCGGGGATCTCGGGGCGGAGGTGATCAAGGTGGAGCGGCCGGGGGAGGGAGACGACACCCGCCACTGGGGACCCCCGTTCGCTTCCGGAGAATCGGCCTATTACCTGTGCGCGAACCGGAACAAGAAGAGTGTCACGGTCGACATGAAGACCGGGAAGGGGAAGGCGCTCCTCCGGGGGCTGGCGGAAAAGAGCGACGTCCTGATCGAGAATTTCCGCGTCGGGGCGCTTACGGCGGCCGGGCTCGGTTATGAGGGGATCCGGCGGATCAACCCGCGGATCGTCTATTGCAGCATCACCGGCTTCGGGCAGACCGGTCCCTGGAAAGACCTGCCGGGGTACGACTTCATCCTTCAGGCAATGAGCGGCCTGATGAGCTTCACCGGGGAGAAGGACGGCGAGCCGATGAAGGTGGGGGTGGCGATTGTCGACCTGATGGCGGGCCTGTACGCGGCCATCGCCATCCTGGCAGCTCTGCGGGAAAGGGACGAAAGCGGAAAAGGGCAGTACCTCGACCTCTCCCTCCTGGATGCGGCCGTCTCGATGCTCGCGAACGTGGGAAGCGGCTACCTCGTCTCGGGGGAAAACCCCGAGCGCCACGGCAACGCGCACCCGAACATCGTCCCGTACCAGGTGTTCCGTGCCCGCGACCGCTACATCGCGGTGGGGGTGGGAAACGACAAGCAGTGGAAAAACCTGTGCGAGATTGCGGAAAGGCCCGAGCTTGCATCGGACCCGAGGTTTTCCACGAACCCGGAGCGGGTCAGGAACCGGGCGGATCTGATCCCGATCCTGGAGGCGCTGTTTTCCTCCCGGGAGAGCGACTTCTGGATCCGCGAACTGTGGAAGGAAGGGATCCCCGCGGGGCCCATCAACACGATGGACCAGGTTTTTTCCGCCCCCCAAACCCGCGCGAGGGGGATGGAGGTGGAGATGGACCACCCCTCGATCGGGACCGTGCGGCTGATCGGCTCCCCGCTCCGGTTCTCGCGGACGCCGGTGAGGTACCGCCTGCCCCCGCCGCTCCTGGGGGAGCACACCGCTTCGGTGCTCAAGGACCTGCTCGGGCTCACGGAGGAGGAGATCGCCCGGCTGTCGGAGGAAGGGGTCCTCTGACCCAAGAACAGGGACGTTCCTGAGAACTCTGCCCTCCCTGCGGCAGGCGCCCCCCTTCGCAGGCGCCCGGCTGCGATCGTTGACTCCCGGAGCCCCGGGCTCGCGGAGGGGTCCCCTTAGGCTTCGCTCGCGACCTTGCGCCCGCTCGCTGCCGGTTCCGCTCGACGCAAGTTCTTCCTCGCTCCACAGGCCGCCTCGTCGACCCCCCCGCATCGCCTTAGGGTCCCCGGTAGTCGGCGGAGCAGCCGAAGGACGGGGGGTCCCGAGCGGAACTTTCCGGGAGGGAGGTCAAGCGCAGACTCGCGGGTTCATCGCGAGGCGAGCGATGGAGCGAGCGACCCCCCTCCGAGGATGCGGAGCGACACCCGCGAACAGGGACCCGGGGCGACGTGTTGGGGGGACACTCCTCTCCCGCATCCCCGAGATGAATCAGGAATGTCCCCCCCCCTCAAACTCTTTTCCTTCCCGGATTGCTGTGGTATCTTCTCGGCTATGAACCGGGGTCATTTCGTCCTCCACGAGAAGGAATACAACGCATTCCAATCGGTCCTGAAGAAGCTTCTGGCCGATTCCTATGCGAAGGTGGTCTTCCTGGTCGACAAGAACGGGTCTCTCCTGTCCTCCATGGGGGAGACGGCGGACTTCGACACCACCTCGCTCGCCTCGCTGGCCGCCGGGAACATCGCCGCCACGGGGGGGCTTGCCTCGCTGATCGGGGAGAAGGAATTCTCGATCCTCTTCCACGAGGGCGAGCGGGACAACATGCACATATCGGTGGTCGATAACCGGCTCATTCTCGTGGTGATCTTCGACAAGCGCTCTTCGGTCGGTCTCGTCCGCCTTCGCGCGCGACGCGCAGGCGAAGGGCTGGGGAGGATCCTCAAGTCGGTCGACGAGACGGCGCGAAGGGAGGAGGAGGGAGGAGGAGGAGTGATCGAGGAGCTTACCGAAGCCGACATCGAAAGCCTTTTCAAATAGCTCATGTCCTTCATCAACTATTCGTCCCGGGAGATCCACTGCAAGATCGTCTACTACGGTCCCGGCCTCTGCGGCAAGACGACGAATCTCCAGTACATCTACCGGCGGATGAACCCGGAATCCCGGGGGAAGATGATCTCCCTGGCTACGGAAACCGAGCGCACCCTCTTTTTCGATTTCCTCCCCCTGTCCATGGGCGAGATCCGGGGGTTCAAGACCCGATTCCACCTCTACACGGTCCCGGGACAGGTGTTCTACGACGCCAGCCGACGGCTCATCCTGCGGGGGGTCGACGGCGTGGTGTTCTGCGCCGACTCCCAGCTGACGAGGATGGACGCCAACGTGGAGTCCATCGAGAACCTGAAGATCAACCTGCGGGAGCAGGGGTACGACCCGGACCGGATCCCGCTGGTCCTGCAGTACAACAAGCGCGACATCAACAGCGTATCCTCCGTCGCCGAGCTCCACGCCCTGCTGAACTACCGCAACGTGCCCGAGTTCGAGGCCATTGCCACGACGGGAGTGGGCGTCTTCGAGACGCTCAAGGCAATCATCAAACTGGTCCTGATCGACCTCAAGAGAGGCGACAGGTAATCCTTTCCCCGTGCCCCCCGGCGGCTCGCCCCCCCCTCTCGAGCTCGTCCTGACCGTCGCATCGCCGCAGGAACTCTCCGGCACCGATCTTTCCCCCTACGACGCGGTGTGCCTCGGGAATACCTATTGCCGGCGGGTCGAGGGGAACTTCGCGGAGGAGCTCGGCCTGCTCCCCGCGGCGGTGGCCGCCCTCCACGCGGCGGGGAAGAAGGCCTACGTCACCTCCCCCGCCGCCCCCCGGGGACGCGACATTCCCCAGGTGGAGCGTCTCATCGACGCCGCCGCCGCGTCCGGTGCGGACGCGCTCGAGGTCCACAACATGGGGGTGCTGCGGGTCCTCCGCGAGAAGAGGATTCCCCTCCCGGCGCACATGGGTGCCTACGCGAACGTGTACACCCACCTCGCGGCGCAGGTGATGCGGGAATACGGGGCCGTGCGGGTGCGGCCCAACGCGGAGGTGAGCCTGGACGAGATGGCGGTCATCGCGCGGGACGCCGGGGTCGAGGTGGAGGTATTGGCCCACGGGAAGATCCCGCTCGGGATCACCGAGAAGTGCTTCCTGCTCGAGGGGACGGAAGGAGCAGACCCGATGTGCCCGTCCGCGTGCCGGGAGGAGCATTGGCTCACGGCCGGAGGGCCCTCCGCGGGGGCGAAGCCGTCGGGCGCGGGCGCGTGGGTGCTGAAGAACGTCGGGAAGGGGGTTGTCAGCGGGAAGGACATGTGCGTGATCGAGCACCTCCCCCGACTCTTGTCCGCGGGGTTCCGCATCTTCCGGGTGGAGGGCCTCTACGAAACTGCGGCCTACCGGTCGGAGATCGGGGCCGTGTACCGGGAATCGTTTTCCCTGGCCTCGTCGGGGGGGCGGTACGCCGTCCGGCCCGATTGGGCAAAGACCCTTAAGGAACACTCGCGCAACGGCTTCTGCAACGGGTATTACTTCGGCAAGAGCGGGCAATCGTACGTCGGGACCGTTTTACAGGGGGACAACTCCCGGGTATAATATGACTTTCCATCCGATCGGCATCCTTGAGGAGGAAGGTGGCGATGGCTGAGCTTCTGGCATCCGGGGGTACGGTCGAAATGGCCCGGGTCGTCCTCGACACAGGGGCGGATGCGGTGTACGTCGGCGCAAAGGGATGGAGCCGCCGCCGGGCGCAATACGAAATGAGCGACGACGAGGTGATCGCCTCCGCGCGATATGCCCGATCCCGGGGGAAGATCCTGCGCGTGGCCTTCAACACCCTTCCCGCGTCGGGCGAGATCCCCCTTCTGCTCGCGAAAGCCGCGAAGTTCGTCCGGGAGGGGGTTCGCGACTTCATCCTCACGGACGTCGGGGCGATGAGGGCCCTCAAGGACCGGTTCCCGGAAACGGTGATCCACGCGAGCATCGGGTGCACCATCGTCAACGCCGAGGATGCACGGTTCTACAAGGAGGCCGGCGCGACCCAGGTCGTGACCGAGTGCCGGATGGACCGGGAGGAGATGCGGAAGATCCGGGAGGAGGTGGGGGTCGGGGTCGAGGTCCTCGTGCACGCCACCACCTGCTACACCTACCTCGGCCGCTGCACGATGAGCAGCTACACCCGCCAGGAATGGCGGTTCGACGACGAGGGAAAGAACCACTTCCTCGGATCCCCCAACCGGGGAGGGCTGTGCTACCGGGTCTGCATGACCGAGTGGGACCAGATCGGGGAAGACGGGTCCGTGGAGGCCGGCCGGGTCGTGCTGCCCAACCTCGCGTACTTCCTGGTCGACGACATCCCCGACCTGATCGACCTGGGGGTCACCACGATCAAGATCCAGGGGCGCGAGTACTCCGTCCCCCTCGTGGGGAGGATGGTCCGGTTCTACCGCGATCTCATCGACTCGTACCTGCGCGACCGGTCATCGTTCCGGATGGAGCCGTGGAAGGAGCGGATGGCGGAGATCGTCTCCGCGCGCGACTCCGAGCGGCGCGATAAGACGGCCGCACTCATCTCCGAATCGGGCCTTCCGGCGTAGCCGGCCAGGGGTCCATTTCCTCAATACGGCAACGTATCCATGAATAACTCCCGGGTCCCCGGGCTCGCGGAGGGGTCCCCTCGGCTACGCTCGCGACCTTGCGCCCGCTTGCTGCCGGTTCCGCTCGACGCGATTTCTTCCTCGCTCCACAGGCCGCCTCGTCGACCCCCCCGCATCGCCTAGGGTCCCCGGTCGCAGGCACCCTCGCAATGGGGCACACCATGGGCGGAGCAGCCGAGGAAG